>NZ_JBVVBK010000006.1:0-368733 GCF_055786205.1 Thalassotalea coralli
ATCACATTCGTGTTGCCCGTGTGCTCTACCGTTGAGAGCGGATGCGCATTTTACGCATCTCAGTTTTGATGTCAACACTTTTTTTTATTTAATTTTAAATAATTTTTTGTGTTGGATGTTTTTGCTACAAACCTAGTAAAAACACTTCATCTCACTGACTTCTAGGTTGTCCCTGAGAAGTGGATGCGCATTGTAGAGAACTTCTGAAAAGACGCAACCCTTTTTTTCAAAAAAATGTTTGTTTGACTACATTTTGAACTTAACGCTCAAAATAGACACTAAACTACTAGATAAATAGCGGTAATCAGTTATTTTCATGTATAAATGATCAGGAGATTATTTAATCTGATTACTCTATATTAAGTTGTTACCTATAAAAATAATAATGACTAGATAGCTATATAAGGTGCTATTTAGATTTAGTAAGAGAACAAATAATGAATAGATTAATTGTTTCGTTGCTACTTTGCGGTATGTGCACCGGTGTTATGGCGAAGGATTTCGCAAGAGATAAACAAGAAAGGTTAGTCACCAATCTACTAAACCAACAAGTTAAACAACAAATAGCATTAGACAAAAGTGTTAGTTCACTTTTAACAAGATACCCAGAAAAAGTCGACATCATTGTTAGTGCTGCTATAAAAGCTTACCCTAACAAATATAAAGACATCATGATTGGTGCTATGCATGCAGAACCAGTATTAGCATGTGAAGTATTAACAAGTATGTTAGACGCCAATGCTGCTAATGTTGATGAGCTACTAGAAATAGCAATAAAGACTGAGCCAGCTTATGCGCAAGAGCTTATAAAAGTTGCCGCAGAGTACAATCCAAGTGAACTGCAAGATATAGTGCGAGTTGCCATAGTCACAGATCCTTTAGATAAAGATAAAATAGTGAGTAATACCCTTTCTAGTTTCCCAGACGAAATCATCGCTATATTAAAAGGTGCTGTAGAAGCTATGCCGGATCAAATTACCGCCTTTATAGATAGTGCTTTAGATTTCTTTCCCGATGAAAAAGAAGAAGTAGTTACTAAAGCGATTGAAAGTCTAGATAAAAGCCATGCTGATCAAATTGTCGCATCTGCCATTGCCTCAGGAATGAAAGAAGAAGATGCCATACGAGCTGCAGTAGCAGGGGGCGTTAAGAAAGAACAATTGGCAAAAATTGATTAAATAATAAAAGGCCAGTAATGTTTTTATATTGCTGGCCTTATAAAGTGGCCAGCTATATATAGATATAATAGTAAAGCCACCTACCTCAAAGATATTAACCCGTCCAACGAATTTTTATTATTCTTTATTTTCGCTATTACTACTTTCAACTTCATCAGTGGGCGTCGAAAGTTCGGTTGCCTTGTCTAAAATAGCTTCTCCACCATCAGTTGAAATCAGCTCAGCTAACTGATGAAAGACATCTGCACTAGATGCCTGCGGTTCAAAAATTTCATTAAACATAGCATCCATTAAACTAACAAACTGACCAGAGCTTAAATTAAATTCCTGATCGACCTGTTCTTTAAGGCTCTTTAAGTTATTCATGAAATCTTCGAGTCGCTTAATTTCTTCTTTAGCCATTGCTAATGGCGAATCGCCTAAATCAGCCACTTTCTGATAACTTTGCGTCGCAATAGTCTGAGTTTGTGTTAGCTCAAGTGACATAGAGCTGATTTGGTTAAAATCAATATTCAACCCTTGTACCTTGCTAAACGCCTGCTCGATATCATTAGAAAAGAAAGAGTCTTGCACTTCAGCGACTTGTTCTAAGAGATCACCGATTGCATTACGTTCTTCATCTGATAGTTCACCTTGCACACTAATGGAAAATTCTCGGCTTTGCGCACCGCTAAACGCAAAACCAGCATTTGCTTGGCCTTGACTCGGCCCATTACTATATGAAAAGCCTGCGCCATACTCTTGCGATTGACCAAAATAAATACTTACCTTATCGCCATCATTAGTTACTAGCTCGATTGAACTAGATTCACTATAAGATTTATAAGCGCCTATTCCAAACTGAGAAACTTGCAGCGACTCATTGTCTTTTTGCGGATTAAACATGTCATCATACAAGTCGTCGACTTTAGTGATAACTTGCTCTCTACTCGCAGCGATATTGCCCGATAGCTCATCATTTAGCAGTGATAAACTTTCTAATTCATCCAACGCTTCATCTATACCTTGATTAATCCCTTGCTTTGCTTGCGAAAACATTTCTTTAATATAGTCATCACTTTCGCCACGCTCTTTAGCTGCATTTATACCGTTACTGACAAAATCAAAGATGGTTGAAACAACGGCTTCAACATCAAACCCTTGTTCATTATTATTGGGAGCTATTTCCGCGCTACTACTTTGCAGAAAAGAAGAAGCATTTTGCACCGATTTAACGACAACATCTTGGGCAATCTTGCCGCTATTAGAAAATGAAACAATATCGTTGGCGCGCTGCTCAATACCAGAAGCTCTGTTTCGGTCTTTTACTTCAGGTTGATGAAATTTCATCGCTTTATTTAGCATATTCGCTAAGTTGCTATTAGTGATTTTATCCATACCCAAGCCTTACTGACGGTTTAACTGCACAAGTTATCGGCAAATAGCTCGCTTTCTTGAGCAATTTCGGTAGTACAAATTGACATAAAAATCGAAACGTTAATGCTAAAATACTAGACAAAATGCAGGATAAAGCTAAAATCTGCGCGTTTTAATAGTTACTCTGTGTAATCTACCATTTGAAAATTAAAGGGCCCTTCAATGTTTAGTCATATTGATCCGAAAAACTACCAAGCTCAACTTGATGAAAAGCATCAAGATATGACTGAACTGTTCGCAGAGTTCGATTTGCCTGCTTTTGAAATCTACGAATCAGAGCCAATCAATTACCGACAACGAGCTGAATTTCGCGTGTGGCATGATGGCGATGATTTGTATTACATCATGTTCGATCAAGCGACGAAACAAAAGTTTCGTGTGGATTATTTTCCGGTAGCAAGCACACTTATCAATGAGCTTATGACGGCGTTACTCGATAACATCCGCAACCACGAGCTATTGCGTAGAAAGCTGTTCCAAGTTGACTTTTTAACAACGTTAAGCGGCGAAGCAGTGATTAGTATGCTGTATCACAAGCCTCTGACAGATGAATGGCAACAAGCATGTGAAGAATTAAAACAAACCATGTCATCTATCTGTCCGATCAACTTTATCGGCCGCGCTCGCAAACAAAAAATAGTTGTCGATCAAGACTACGTAAATGAAGTACTGACAGTAGATGGTAAACAATTTACTTACGAACAAATAGAAAATAGCTTTACCCAACCTAATGGTAAGGTGAATGAAAAAATGTTGCTTTGGGCTAAACAAGCAACAAGCCCGCTTGCTAATGAAACAAAAACCGACTTAGTAGAACTCTATTGCGGGAACGGTAACTTTAGTATTGCTTTAGCTGAAAATTTTAGTCGAGTTTTAGGTACAGAAATTTCAAAAACGTCAGTAAACTCAGCTCAACGTAACATAGCGAGTAATAATTTAGACAATGTAAAAATTGTGCGTATGTCGAGTGAAGAATTTAGCCTGGCGATGATGGGACAAAAGTCTTTTAGGCGCTTAGGCGATTTAGATTTAACCACCTATGATTACGAAACTGTACTAGTAGATCCACCTCGTGCGGGGTTAGACGATGACAGTGTTGAACTTGTTTCTCGATTCAACACTATTATTTATATTTCATGTAACCCAGAGACTTTAGCCGATAACTTAAAAACTTTAGTTAAAACGCACAATGTCGAAAAAGCCGCGCTTTTTGACCAATTCCCTTACACCCACCACGTTGAAACAGGTGTTATTCTTACAAGGAAGTAAACATCGCTAATAAATAGTGCCAAGGTAGCTAATCTTGGCTATTCTCCACGCGGTTTGCTAACTCCAAAGCACCGCGTGCAATAAACCGCAATTGATGAATAGTTCGAATAGCCAACTGCTCACGTTCTTTTCTATCGGCATCTAATGCATCAGAGCCCGCACTAAATACGATAGTCACCGCAGCATTTGCTTGTAAGTAAGCAACTTCAGCTTCTAATTTGTTCGCTTGTTGCAAGTAATCACACAATTCCAAGGTGAAGTAGCTAATTTCACGATTTACTGCAGCACGAAAAGCTGCCGATGTACCTGAACGCTCTCGAAGTAATAGCCTAAAGATATTGCCATTATTCTCAATAAACTCCATAAAGGTCAGCACCGAAATCTTGATTACGGAGCCGCCTTTTTCAATGCGTTGTCGTGCTTGTCGCATCAACTGTCTTAACGTTAGTCCAGCTTCATCAACCAAGGTCAGGCCTAGCTCATCCATATCACCAAAATGGCGATAAAAGGATGTGGGAGCAAGACCCGCTTCTTTTGCGACTTCTCGCAAACTTAAACTAGAAAAACTGCGTTCAGCGCTCAATTGCCCTAAAGCAGCATCAATAAGTTGACGACGCGTCTTTTCTTTTTGTTGGGCTCGAATACCACTCATTTGCTTTTAACCAATCACGCATTTATTAACTTTATAATACTCAAACTCCTCTAGCAGGGTAAACCACAAATTTTCAAATAGTTACACATGTACTCTTAATCTATATCAAGAATTTAATAATGAATTAATAAAACTCTTCTTGACTAGACTGGTAGGACAACTAAAATAGCGTACACGTGTTCACTCAAATTCAATTACCTGAGAAAATTAATGAACAAACCCAAAATAATCTGGCTAAATGTTGCAGTTTTCGTCATCACATTCTTAGTTGCTGCTGTCGCTGTACCTTATCGTGCCTTTACACATGGATTTGAATTAAGCGAAATTTTAATGGCGATTGCCTGTTTTTGTTATTGCGGTATGTCAATTACTGCCGGTTACCACCGTTTATGGTCGCATAAAACATATCAAGCCCATGGCGTTATTCGATTCATTTACGCGTTAGGCGGTGCGTTTGCTCTTCAAAATAGTATTTTGCACTGGTCATCAGATCATCGTATTCACCATAAGCATGTTGATAATAATGATGTAGATCCATATTCAGCTAAACGAGGTTTTTGGTATTCACACATTGGCTGGATGCTTAGAGAATACCAAGCCCACAGATACAACAACTATGAAAACGTAAGGGACTTACAAAAAGACCCAATTGTTATGTGGCAACATAAGCACTACTTACTATTAACCTTAGCGATGAATTTTGGTGTGCCTTTACTATTTGGTATTTTAAATGGCGATATAATCAGTAGTTTGTTGTTAGTTGGCTTTTTAAGATTAGTATTAAGCCACCATACCACCTTTTTCATTAACTCACTTGCGCACATTTGGGGTAAGCAAACTTACACAGAGAAAAACACCGCGAGAGACAATGGGTTTTTAGCTTTCCTTACCTTTGGTGAGGGCTATCATAACTTCCACCACATCTTTGAAAACGATTATCGTAATGGCATAAAGTGGTATCACTTTGATCCGACAAAATGGATGATCAAAACGTTTTCACTCATTGGCTTAGCGAGCAAGCTAAGAAAAAGCCCTGAAGATAAAATCGAAAAAGCGCGATTAGCTATGGTATTAAAAGAAAAACAAGAAAAGCTAGCTAAACACCCAAACGCGGAAGATTTGTTAGTAAGGTTACAAGGCGAATATGATGCTCTCGTGGTCCGTATTAACGATTACTATGCAATTAAAAAGCAATTGCTTGTCGCTAAGAGGGAGCAACTAAAAGCTGATGTTGAAAGCTCTGAGCTATTGCAAAAGTACAATGAGTTAAAGTTTAATTTGAACCAGCAAAAAAGAGCATGGCAATATTTTATTGAGAACGTCGCTGTTCCTGCTGCTAAAAAAGCATAAATTACAGAAAAAGATACATTTATAGCAAGTTATAGTAATTTACCCTATTCTTAATTACTGATAGAATTTTTATTCATAAAATGCGGTAATTAAGAATAAGGGCAACTCGCTTGAGCAAATCAAACTCTTCCAAAAAAGCACCTGCTAAACAATACGATTTCGACGCAATCATCATAGGTACAGGCCCTGGCGGCGAAGGTACATCGATGGAGTTATCAAAGAAAAACAAACGCGTTGCGATTGTTGAAAGGTATAAAGATGTTGGTGGTGGCTGTACACATTGGGGAACTATTCCTTCAAAAGCCTTAAGACAAAGCGTTAGCCGTTTAATTGAGTACAACTCAAACCCACTTTTTAGAAAGCATGAAAAAGCGAAACACTTAACCTTTTCTGATATTTTAAAGCACGCAGAGGCGGTAATTCGCAAGCAAGTACAATTGCGTAGTGGCTTTTACGACAGAAACCGCGTCCAGCATATCGTTGGCGAAGCATCATTTATTGACAAAAATACACTGCAAATTGTTAAGCCTGATGGTTCTATTGAAAAAATTACTGCTGAGCAAATTGTTATTGCAACAGGCTCTCACCCATACCGTCCAGCAGAAATAGATTTCAGTCACCCTAGAGTTTATGACTCAGACACTATTTTGTCACTTGCTCACGACCCTCGTTCTATCATCATTTACGGTGCAGGTGTAATAGGAAGTGAGTACGCTTCTATTTTTAGAGGCTTAGGTGTAAAAGTTGACTTAATTAACACGCGAGATCGCTTACTTTCATTCCTTGACGACGAAATTTCTGATTCATTAAGTTATCACTTATGGAATAGTGGCGTAGTTATTCGCCATGGTGAACAAATCGAACGTGTTGAAGCAACAGACGATTCGGTAATAGTGCATTTAGAGTCTGGTAAAAAAATGAAAGCTGACTGCCTATTGTGGGCTAACGGTAGAACAGGTAATACAGCAGATTTAAATTTAGAGAACGCAGAATTAAAAGCTGATGGCAGAGGCCAATTACAAGTAAACGATCAATACCAAACAGCGATAGACAATATTTACGCTGTTGGCGATGTTATAGGTTATCCAAGCCTAGCAAGTGCTGCCTATGACCAAGGTAGACTTGCAGCAACAGCGATGTTAGACCACAGAAGTACAGCAAAGCTTATTCGTGATATTCCTACAGGCATCTACACGATCCCAGAGATTAGCTCGGTAGGAAGAACTGAGCAAGAGCTTACCGCTGCTAAAATTCCTTACGAGGTTGGTCGCTCGCAGTTTAAACACTTAGCTCGAGCTCAAATTTCAAATAGCTTAGTGGGGTCGTTAAAGATTCTTTTCCACAGAGAAACGAAAGAAATCTTAGGTATTCATTGCTTTGGTGAAAACGCAGCAGAAATTATTCATATCGGCCAAGCAATAATGCAGCAGAAAGGTGAAGGTAATACCATTGAGTATTTTGTCAATACAACTTTCAATTACCCTACAATGGCAGAAGCCTTCAGGGTGGCGGCGTTGAATGGTTTAAATAGGTTGTTTTAACCACATAATTACGCTTAAGCAAAGTCTCACCAGAAAGCGACTTTGCTTAAGCTAAGTTATTTTATTTATCAGCGTGCTCTTTTGTTTCACCTGATTTCACTAATTCTATCTTAGTGATTTTAAACGGAGTTCCCCACTGCTTCGTTGTTATCATGTCCTTAATAGGTTTGCCAGATACCTCAACAATAGCGCCATGTTGTTGATACTTAGTCTCAAGGTTTAAAGGCAACCATTTATCGCCTTTATCAGTGATAATTCCATAAAAACCACCTTCAAAATCGAACCGTTCAACTCTTGCTCTGCGCATTGACACTTCAAGCTCAATTGGCTTTGTGATTTTTTCGATCTTCACCTTTGTTTCTTCTTTCATTTGCTCTTGTGTTACCGTTTGTTCACTCTCTTTAGGCGTCGTCTCTTGTCCTTTTGTATCTGTTTGCTGGCAGGCAGTTAATGCAACAATAGCAGTAAGTGATAATAATTTTCGTACCATGGTACTCGAAGTCCTATTCAAAAATTTTGTTTCTTTCATTTCGTTAAATTAATAACGAGACCTTATTTACTTAGTCTAATTTGAGAGTGAAAGCAGTGCAATGAGTGGCACTATAAAAACCTCTCACAAAAAAAGGAGCTTGCGCTCCTTTTAAACTCAATAACTTTTATCTCAGATTAGACAGCTTACTTGTGGTAAGGCTTACTTAAGCGATGTACCGCTTCAATGAAGTGTCCAGCATGCTCTGGGTTTACGTCAGGGTGAATACCGTGGCCCAAGTTAAATACATGCCCAGTATTAGATTCACCAAAACCTTTTAAGATAGTGGCTACTTCATCTTCAATGCGCTCTTTCGGCGCATAAAGCATTGATGGATCCATATTACCTTGCAAGGCAACTTTATCGCCAACACGTGCTTTTGCATCTTGAATATTAATAGTCCAGTCTAGACCAACAGCATCACAGCCAGTTGCAGCGATAGACTCTAACCACATGCCACCATTTTTAGTGAACAAAGTAACAGGCACTTTTCTACCGTCATTTTCACGCGTTAGCCCGTCAACGATCTTCGCCATATACTGTAAAGAAAAGTCTTTGTAGTCGCGCGGAGATAACACCCCACCCCAAGTATCAAATACCATCACAGATTGCGCACCTGCTGCAATTTGTGCATTTAAATAGCTAATGACTGAATCAGCCAATTTATCTAACAGTAAATGCAATGTTTGCGGCTCGGCATACATCATCTTCTTAATTTTAGTGAACGCTTTCGAACTGCCACCTTCAACCATATAAGTAGCAAGAGTCCAAGGACTACCAGAAAAGCCAATAAGTGGCACGTTTCCGTCTAAGGCTTTGCGAATTGAACGCACTGCATTCATTACATATTGAAGCTCGCCCTCTGGATCAGGGTGACCAATTTTATCTACATCAGCTTTACAAGTAATAGGGCGTTCAAACTTAGGGCCTTCACCAGTTTCAAAATACAGACCTAATCCCATCGCGTCAGGAATAGTTAAAATGTCACTAAACAAGATTGCTGCGTCTAAAGGAAAGCGTCTTAATGGCTGAAGCGTTACTTCTGTTGCTAACTCAGTATTACGACACAACGCCATAAAGTCGCCAGCGTCTTTACGCGTTTCTTTATATTCTGGTAAATAACGACCTGCTTGGCGCATCATCCATACTGGCGTGTAATCAACAGGCTCTTTTAACAAAGCGCGTAAATAAGTGTCATTTTTAAGTTCAGTCATTAAAACAATTCCCCGTAAATAAGTGCGCGCATTTTACCAGCAAGAATTTGATTGATCTATGCTCTGCGTCAAATTGTCTAAGAAAGATCATTTTTTTTTACACTTGACCAAAAAGTTAACAATCACGGTAAAGCTATTAAATTAAAGGACTTGGCTAAATGTGCTATTTATTACGAAAAAAGTCGTGGTATAAATGCTCTAATAAAGTTGTTGCACCCCAAAAATGCCTTTGCTATAAATTGTCCCGCGCTAACGGAAAACAATAATAATAATAACCAAAACATAACTAATAAGAAGCTAGTATAACTAGACCATACAGCGAGCATTTCAGGCCTTACTTCGGTAAGGCTTTTTTATTTGTATTCAATCATTTATTTTTGTATACGATTATAAATATGGTAAATTCGCCTTCCATTACGGCTAGTACCACTTGTTCTTGCATCACTTATTAACTCTTATATGGATTTAGGAAACCGCGATGTCCCTTGCTTCTATATCTAAAAAAACCTTGCTTGCAGTAGCAATATCTCAATTTATCCTTGCATGTGGAGGCGGTGGTGATTCCAGCAGTAGCACAAAATCCTCTCCTCCTCCGCCCCCTGTCTATCAAATAGAAGGTGGTGCTGTTAAAGGACCGATTAGTCAAGCGAGTGTTAACCTTTATCAAATTGATAAGCAACAAGAACTTGGGCAAGGCACTTTAGTAGGCTCAGGCACAGTAAATGAAAATACGCAAATTACCGATCTACAAGTGGTTGGAGATCTAAAAGACTATTACCTGCTTGAAATTGTAACTTCCGAAGACTCTATCGACATTACGACAGAGAAAGCGCCAATCTTGAATAGATTACGCACTATAATTAGTAAAGCAGAAATACAGCAAGGAAACATTAAGTTTGCATCCGTTTTAACCACATTAGCAACCACAATAGCTATTGAGAAAACCAAAGAAGACCAGCCTCTTGATGAGGCAATGTTAGATGCAAATCAGGCAATATTAAGTCATTTTGGTTGGAGTCTGCCTCAAGATCTCAATATATTTGAAACTTCCGCATTACTTAATAATAGCATTGTCAGCGAGGCCGACTATAACCACGTATTTTTCGTTCGTGCAATAAATGAATTATTAGCATCAAAACTATACTCTTTAGTAAATCAGGCAGATCAGTCAATCACAACTATTGATATAGTGCTACAAGATCTCGCAGTAGATATGCTAGATGGCAATATAGATGCTTTTGACAAAAATGATGAGCCTATTAGTTCATATGCTCCGGCGTCACTTAGTGAATTAGCAATTAACTTAACTGATACGCCATTAGCCAACAGAAATGAGTTATTACTTTCGGCAGAATCAGTTAAAAACATGCTATCAAGTGAAGTTACTAAAACGGGTAACCCAGACCTTGATGTCAGTGACTTCATAAGTTATAGCTACGTTATTCCTGTTTCCAATTTTGTCTTAACTAATGATGTCAACAACGATGGTATTGCGAATCACTTAGACGATGATATCGACGGTGACTCAGTCAATAACGCTGAAGATGCCTTCCCTCTTGATAGCAGTGAATGGATTGATACCGACCAAGATGGAACAGGAAATAATGCCGACACAGATGATGACAACGACGGTGTCATTGATGAAGAAGATGCCTTTCCATTAGATGCGACTGAATGGCTTGATACCGACCAAGATGGTATTGGTAACAATGCCGATACCGATGATGACAATGATGGCTACATCGATAATGAAGACGCATTTCCACTCGACCCAGCTGAATGGTTAGATACTGACCAAGACGGAATAGGTAACAATGCCGATACCGATGATGATAATGATGGCTACAATGATGAGCAAGATGCTTTTCCGTTAGATGCATCAGAATGGGTTGATACAGATCAAGATGGTATCGGAAACAACGCAGATACCGATGACGATAATGACGGTTATATTGATGCACAAGATGCTTTTCCGTTAGATGCATCAGAATGGGTTGATACCGATCAAGACGGAACAGGTAACAATGCCGATACCGATGACGATAATGACGGTTATCCTGATGCACAAGATGCTTTTCCATTAGATGCTTTGGAGTGGTTTGACACTGACCAAGATGGTATAGGTAACAATGCCGATACCGATGACGACAATGATGGCTATCTTGATGCACAGGATGTGTTCCCCTTGGATGCTTCAGAATGGCTCGACAGTGACCAAGATGGAACAGGAAATAATGCCGACACAGATGATGACAACGACGGTTTCATTGATGAAGAAGATGCTTTTCCGTTAGATGCATCAGAATGGGTTGATACAGACCAAGATGGTATCGGAAACAACGCAGATACCGACGATGACAATGATGGCGTAACTGATGAAGAGGATACCTTTCCTCTAGATTCTAATGAATGGCTAGATTCAGATGAAGATGGTGTAGGTAACAACGCGGATCCAGATGATGATAATGATGGTGTCGCCGATACTGCCGATGCATTTCCATTAGACCCAACCGAAGCTTACGATAATGATAACGATGGCATTGGTAATAACGCTGACACTGACGACGATAATGACGGTGTTGAGGATGAGTCAGATGTGTTTCCATTTGACGGTTTTGAATGGCAAGATAGTGACGGAGATTTGGTCGGCGATAACGCGGATCCAGATGATGATAACGATAGCTTTCTTGATACCGAAGACGCATTTCCTCTGGACCCAACTGAATACAGTGACCTTGACGAAGACGGCCAAGGAGACAATAAAGATGC
This sequence comes from Thalassotalea coralli, assembly GCF_055786205.1. NCBI lineage: Bacteria > Pseudomonadati > Pseudomonadota > Gammaproteobacteria > Alteromonadales > Colwelliaceae > Thalassotalea > Thalassotalea coralli. The sequence goes on from NZ_JBVVBK010000006.1 coordinate 11,919, forward strand.
AGACGATGATAATGATGGTGTTTTAGACACAGAAGATAATATTTCATTAGGTAAAACTCAACCAAACTACTCACCCGAAGAAACGATAAACATTCGTGTTCGAGGCAATGGAAAAGACCAGGCAATACTTAAAAATATCGATGGTTGGCATGCTCAATTTTACATTTATGACAAAGCCTACCCAGATCGTTATTTAGACCATAATGGAATTTATAACGGTAGCTTTGACGAGAAAAGCGGCATGTGGCAGATAGCACTAGAAGCACCAACTTATGCCGGAGAATTCTTTATACGTGCATCTGTATATTGTGCAACGCTAAGTAACCAATGCGACAATCAAATCTCACTATATGATTCATGGCTACAGCAACGAGATTTTAGGGTAATTTGCGATAATCCTGAAGGGTGCCCTTACATTGAAGATCCTGAGCCAGGGATCAATGTCACTGAAGTTGAACGTGAAGAGAGTGCTGATTTATACGATGTATTTAAAGCATCTAATAATAACCTTTATGTTTCGTTTAGGAATTTTAGTAATAGTGGGGCTTCACGAATCATTCAGCTTTCGACTGATAACGGACAAACGTGGCAACAACACTCTACATTAGCATCCAATTATTTCGGTGAAAGCACATTTTTCGAGGACGCAAACAATGATCTATATTTCGTCATACAATGTGACGGTAATGCTTTGTGTGTTCTTAAGGAAGATGAGCAAAATAGTTGGCTGCAATTGTCAAAGATCTCTATGCCAGCAACAACGCTATCCTGCGATAATTGCGGATACCCTGAGGTAAATGTAAGAGGTTTTATCCAAAACAACTCTGGACAGTATATGATTTCTTTTTCAAAAGCGCGTGATAACAAGTCAGGTATTATCGACGATGATGATATTTTCTTAGTAACGTCAAACGATCTGCTCACTTGGAGCACTCCCATCCAGATTACGTCTGAGTTTGGTACTAAAAGTCATCACAACTTAATTGAAACAGATCAAGGCGGCTACTTATTAGTATATGGGTCATATGATTACCACCCTGATTCGGATCCTATCGGCCAGAATGCTATCGTTGCAATGCACTCTCCAGACGGTATCACTTGGAGCCAGATTCAAATCTTAAAATCAAATCGCTATATTTACGAAGAAATTAAGTTAATAAACAATAATGGTATCCAATTGCTTTTCTCCGACAGCACGAGTGATTCCAGTTACAGCGCTACATGGCTTGAAGGTTCGTTGCAATTTTCGACTCCAAGCAAAATTAGAGCAAACGATGCTTTCACTCCTATCTTTGTACACGATAATGAGCAGTTTTATCACTTATTCTATTCAAAGAACCTTAATAATAGACGTGATATATTTATGGAAACTATAGAAGTGCCTTATGCGATTGAGTAACAGCATCTAGTGTCAGTTTAATATTAATAAAAAAGCACCTTAAATAGGGTGCTTTTTTAATGTTAAACGCAATTGAAAAATTTATTTTTCGAAATAGAATTTCGCGCGTTTATTATCATAGTTACCAATTTCATTCATGGTGTTTGCATCGTACAAACGGCCATTAACCATGGTATAAACCACTTTATCCGAAACGCGAATATCCTTAGTGATATCACCGTCAACAACCACTAAATCAGCAAGCTTACCTGTTTTAAGTGAGCCAATGTTTTTATCCATGCCAAATGACTTAGCAGGGTCTATCGTTGCTGTTTTAAGTGCTTCCAGTGGGGACATGCCACCTTGAGCCATCATCCAAATCTCCCAGTGCATCGCTAAGCCTTCACGTTGCCCATGGCCGCCTGAGTTAACCAAAATACCTAAATCTTGGATCTCTTTAGCTCCTTTAGCGACATTAAAGTGATTATAGTGATGTAGTGGTGCTTTCGTACGACGCATCGAACGTGGGTCTAAAATTTCACTAGGCACATATTTACTTAAAATTGGGTGTTTCCATACGTCTGTAACGTCATACCAGTAATGCTCACCTGATATACCTCCGTAAGAAACGCCCATCGTTGGCGTGTATGCCATAGCCGAGTTTGACCATAACTGTTTTACATCATCATAGATTTTCTCTGTTGGAATTGAATGCTCTAACGTTGTATGTCCGTCCACTATCATAGTCATATTGTGTTGGAATAATGAACCTCCTTCAGGTACCACCATCACGCCAGCTTCACGGGCAGCTTGCACAAACTGTTGACGCTGGTTACGACGTGGTTGGTTATAACTCTTAACCGAAAATGCACCAACTTTGGCTAAACGCTCAACATGGAATTTCGCGTCATCTAGCTTATCTACATGTGAGGTAGCAAAAGTGCTTTTAGCACCGTATAAAATTCGCCCAGTTGAGAACAAACGTGGCGCAACAATTTTACCGGCCTTTTGCATTTCACTGGCAGCAAAGAATGTTGCCGTGTCATTTGACGGATCGTGAATTGTAGTAACACCTAGAGACAAGCCTGCGTAGTTTTCCCAGTTTTGCTCAGGAACAATACCGCTTGTACCTTGTGGGCCGTGAGCATGAGCATCAATTAGCCCTGGAATTATAGATTTACCAGTAATGTCATAGGTTTTTGCTTTTCTTGGGATATCGACCTTCCCTTTTTCGCCGATAGCGATGATCTTATTGTCTTCAACGACAACAACACCATTTTCGATCACCTGATCGCCTTCCATGGTAACGACTGTGCCACCAACAAAAGCAACAACGCCTTCTGGCTTGTCGATATCTTGTTTAAAGCTTAACGAGGTTTCAATAGGTGTAACTTCTTTGTCTTGATCGTTATCAAAATCAAATAACTTTGCAACTGATGCTTGATAAAGCTCAGGACCTAAGTTCCAGTACAGTTGATCTGACTCGCCATTCCAATTTAAGCCTTCACCAGCTCGAACCGATAATTGCTTAACCGGGAAGTTACTTGCTTTAGGGCCAGTATCAATAACTGCGCCTCGTTCAACAAAAGGTGTTACAAACACTTTAAAGCGCTCGGCAAAGGCTAAGTGTTTGCCATCAGGCGCTACGTGATACTCCGTTGCAAACTCGCCTTGATAAAGAGGTGCTTCATTTTGCCCATCTAAATCAATTTTCACTAGCTTAGTTTTTTTGCCGTATTTCGTTAAGAAAATGCGGTCGTTGCGATCACCGAAATGCGGTTGATAGCCAGATTTCGTAATCAACTTGGGCTCACCACCTTTTGCTGATACTTGGTAAACACCGGTATTTAAACCCCATTTAGGGTTTAAGATAGAACCAGTTTGCACCTTGCGATAAACAATGGTTTTGCCATCAGGAGAAAAGGTAGGCTCGACATACTTACCTGGTTCATTGGTGATAGTTTTGCCTTTACCGCCGCGTGAAGATACTACTTTTAGGCTACCAAACTTTTTGTCGTCCCATGTCGCATAAACAATGCTTTTACCATCGCGAGAAAACTGTGGATTGAACTCTACTAAGCCTTTATTTTTGGTTAGCAATTTAGCTTTGCCTGATGCTTTGCCATTTTTCAACGATTGAACGTATAAACGCCCCATAGACTCAAAAATAACTTTTTTGCCATCCGGTGATATTTCAACATCACGCAACATTTTGGTATCGAAAGTATCAACATCTAGGTTTTGTTCAAATCGAAGAGCTGTTTGAATTTTCTTAGTGGTATTAACTTCAAACGGAATCACCTGCGCTTTGCCCGATTTAATATCCAGTTTATGAATTTTACCACCGGTCCAAAACACCATGCCTGAATTATCGGGAAGCCAAGCCATATTCGGGTATACACCATGGATCGCCCAAGTTTCTTGCATGTCGCGATCTAAGCCGGAAAAGATGAGCTTTTCTTCGCCGCTTTTTAAGTCATAGGTATAAAGGTTTGTCTCGAAGTCATCTCGGCTAATAAAAGCTAGCAATTTACCATCTGGCGAAGGCACTGGGCGAATAGCGCCGCCTTTTCCTGAGATAATAGTCTCAATATCACCCGTTTCTAAATCGTATCGCTTAATTCGGTAGATGCCTTTTTCAGAATCTTTACTGTACTCAAAGTATTTTCCTGGTGTTGAGTCTTGAGAAAAGTAAACATAACGTCCATCTGGAGAAAATGCTGGCTCACCTAAATCTTTTTGTTCATTTGGACGCTTAGTTAACATAGCGCCCTTACCACCAGTTTTGTGATACATCCACACTTCGCCGGCACCAAGTGAACGAGTTCCGGTGTAATGCTTACGGCCAACAATATAGTTACCATCTGGCGACCAAGCAGGACTATTAAGCAATCGGAAAGTTTCGTTTGTTACCGCTTTAGCATTACTACCATCAGTGTCCATCACCCAAAGGTTGTCACCACCACCTTGATCTGACGTAAAAACTATGTGTTTGCCGTCAGGGCTAAATCTTGGTTGCATTTGCCAAGCGATATCTGTCATTAATGCTTTTGCTTTGCCACCTGTTATTGGCATGGTGTAGATGTCACCAAGTAAATCGAAGACAATCGTTTTGCCGTCAGGGCTAACATCAACACTCATCCAAGTGCCAGTTGTTACATTAATTTCTGCGTTTTTAAATACGCCTTGAGGTTCATTAACTGACCATGACTTCTTTTCTTCTTTCGCTAAAACTACTTGGCTAGTAAGTGCCAAGCCGATAGATGCAGCGAGAATCTTTTTTGTTAGATTTTTGTGAGGCATGAGTGCTTCATCCTTATTGTTTTTTCGCTTTCTTTGGGGATGTTGAAGCTAAAAATAAAAAGCTAGCTTCAATAATGGTTTACTACAGCATAGTAAACCATGTTAATTAAAGGCAAAAAAGATAAATAGTGAGATTTGTGAGTTTAATTTGTAAACATAAACCCACAATGAAATGAATACGTTAGATTTGATAACCCCATCTAGGCATAACATCTTGCTCTATGCCTAAATGATCGAGAATACGCCCCACCATAAAATCCACTAAGTCTTGGATTTTTTCAGGATTATGATAAAAGCCAGGAGCAGCAGGCATTATCGTTACGCCAGCTTGAGAAAGCGTCAGCATATTTTGCAAATGAATAGTTGAAAATGGTGTTTCTCTAGGCACAAGTATGAGCTGGCCTCGCTCTTTAATTACCACATCGGCAGCACGTTCGATTAAGTTGTCGCTCATACCTTGACTAATAGCGGCTAAAGTTCCGGTTGAGCACGGACAAACAACCATTTTCTTAGGTGCCGCTGAACCAGATGCCACGGGTGAAAACCACTGCTCTTTGCCAAAAACGGTGATCTGCTCTTGTGCAGCATTAAACTTCTCGGTAAACCAATTACTGGCACTTTCCGGCGAAGCGGGCACTTTCAAGCCCATTTCAGTATCGAACACCACACGTGCCGCACTAGACATTAGTAAATACACTTGATAATTGGCAGACACCAAACAGTCAATAAGGCGCATAGCATAAGGAGCACCTGACGCTCCGGTAATTGCTAACGTAATTTTTTCTTTAAATTCTGTGGTCACTATTTTTCCGTAACTTTACTTTTAAAACAGGAGGAATTGATAACTCTATTCAGCTAATTTATTCAGTAGCTTGTCGTGTATACCACCAAAGCCACCATTACTCATCACTAATAAGGTATCGCCCGGCTGCGCACGCTTCACCACTTGCTCTACCAGAGTATCGACGCTTTGCTCAACGATACAAGGTTGATGACAAGCCTCAATTAAATCGCTAACCGACCACTTCACTAACTCATCTTGATAAACAAAAACATGATCTGCTTGTTTTAAAGACTCAGGCAAAGTGTCTTTGTGAATACCAGATTTCATGGTATTCGACCTTGGTTCAAGTATAGCTAATACGCGACCATCGCCTACATGAGATCTCACGCCAGCCAAAGTTTTTGCAATAGCCGTTGGGTGATGAGCAAAATCATCGAATACCCGAACATTATTTACTTCACCGCGAAGCTCTAAACGTCGTTTTGTATTTACAAACTCTGCAAGTGCTTCTATTGCTACTTTTGATGGCACACCAGCATGTCTTGCCGCGGCTATCGCCATCAAGCCATTATCAACATTAAAATCGCCAATTAACGACCAGTTGACCTTACCTTGCAACGCCTCTTTGAAGTACACTTCAAACTCACTACCGTCGGCTTTACTCTTTTTAGCAAACCAGCCTTCACTGCTTTTACTTTCATCAACACTTACTTCCGTTGGTGTCCAACAGCCTTGCTCTAATGTTTGTTGAACATATTGCTCAGACAAAGGTGACAAAATAAGGCCATTACTCGGCACCATACGCACTAAATGATGAAACTGGCGCTGAATATCTGAAATATCGTTAAAGATATCAGCGTGATCAAACTCCATGTTATTAATCACTAAGGTACGTGGCCGGTAGTGCACAAACTTAGAGCGCTTATCAAAAAACGCAGTATCGTATTCGTCTGCTTCGATAACAAAGAATGGCGATTCACCTAAGCGAGCAGATGTATCGAAGTTCTGAGGAACGCCGCCAATTAAGTACCCAGGCTTAAGGTGAGCGTATTCTAAAATCCACGTCAGCATCGAGCTAGTCGTCGTTTTACCATGGGTACCTGAAACAGCTAATACCCAACGGTCTTTTAACACATTGTTTAATAGCCATTCAGGGCCCGATGTGTAAGGAATATTACGATCAAGTACGTATTCAACCATAGGGTTGCCACGAGACATAGCATTGCCGACGATAACCAGATCTGGCTCATCAGCTAAGTGCTCAGTTAAATACCCTTGTTTTAATTCTATACCTAATGCTTCAAGTTGATGACTCATTGGTGGATAAACATTTGCATCGCAACCACTTACTCTATGGCCTAATTGTTTTGCAATCGCGGCAATACCACCCATAAACGTGCCACAAATACCTAAAATATGAAGATGCATGTATTTCCCGTATTTATTTTCTAATGCGCTTTTTTTACAGCAATATACCTGATAGCCCAGATAAACTCACCCATTATGGCTATACAATTATTTTTTGAGAAAAACACTAACTGTGCATTGCGTGTCTTCATGCCCTTTGCCACAATAATCTTCGACTACGATAAAAGACCATATAAGGATTAACGGTGTCAGATTTAAACGTTTCGTCTTTAACTATTTACCCAATAAAGTCAGCATCCGGTATTCAACTTTCTCATTCGTGGGTTGATGACTATGGATTAAGCTACGACAGAAGATTTGTTTTAACTGATTTAAACGGCCAATTTATCACGGCACGTACCCAGCCAACGCTTTGTTTGATTACGGTAAGTATCACACCTGATGGACTGGTATTAACTGCGCCAGACATGCCACTGTTAGAAATAAAATACAGTCAGTTCAGCGTGCAAACCCACCAAGTAACGGTATGGGAAGATCAAATTAACGCGCAATATTGTCATCAAATTTACGATAAATGGTTCAGCCAATACTTAGGGTTAGATTGCCAATTACACTTCTTTGCCAATAACTCAACGCGCTACGTAAAAAACAGAAATAACCAAGTTGCGTTTGCCGATGGTTACCCTTTGCTCCTTATCTCTCAAGCATCGTTAGACGATCTTAATAAACGCGTTCGCTATTCCACCATCGAAATGAAACAATTTAGACCAAACATTGTTATTTCAGGCGGCGAACCGTATCAGGAAGATAAGTGGCAGCATATTAGAATAGGTGAAGTAGAGTTTGAATTAACCAAGCCCTGCTCTCGCTGTATCATGACAACAGTAAACCCAGATTCAGGTGACAAACATCACAAGCAAGAACCTTTAACCACCTTAAAACAATATCGCCAAACTCCAAAAGGCGACGTGATGTTTGGTCAAAACCTAATTGCACTAAACAAAGGTAAAATTAACCTAGGCGATAAGGTTCAAGTTATCAAAACATCGTCTGGCATTGATTTTAGACCTCCTAGTAAAAAGCCAGCTATTGCTGAAGTAAATGAACAGCAAGTGAATGCTCCACCTAAAGCGCCTAAGAAAGTAAACATTTTGTTTGATAGTTGGAACACCACACACCAAGGAAACAGCAAGGAAACGATATTGGAACAAGGAGAAGCTGCTGGCCTGATTCTGCCTTACTCATGTCGTGGAGGTATGTGTGGCCGGTGCAAAATAAAGCTAGATAAAGGAGAAGTCAGAGAGTTACCTAGTGACGCGTTAACCGATGAAGAAAAACTTCAAGGATTTGTTTTAGCTTGTAGCAGCATACCTAAATCAGATGTAGTTGTTAGTAAAGGCTAAGGTACAAAGAAGTGAGACTCAATTGTGATTTAGGTGAAATTTCGTTAGCGCATGATCAACAAATCATGCCCTTTATCGATCAAGCAAATATCGCCTGTGGTGGACATGCGGGGGATGAAACCAGCATAGAAAAAACAGTTCAACTAGCATTAAACCACAATGTCGCGATAGGCGCTCACCCTAGTTATCCTGACAGAGAAAATTTTGGCCGAGTGTCGATGACGCTCACGTCTGAGCAACTAAAACAAACATTTAGCTCGCAAGTAAAGGCTCTTATTTCTTGTTGCCAGAAACACCAAACAGTTTGTCATTACGTTAAACCTCATGGCGCTTTATACAACGACATGATGAAAGATACCGAGCTATTCACCAGAATCTGTCACATTATGTCAGAGGAGTTTCCGGCGATTTCTTTAATGATTCAAGCCTTACCCAATATAGCGGCTTTTCGGGATATTGCTGACCAATTTGACATTAAGCTAATGCTAGAGGCCTTTGCCGACAGGCGCTATCTCTCATCGGGGTTATTAGTACCTAGAAAAGAAAAAGGCGCGGTAATTGAAGACAAAGCTTCTATACTTGAACAAGTAAAAACTCTGTGCGAACAAAACGCCATAGTGACTATTGAACGCCAAGCGATACACCTTACTGCCGATACCTTATGTGTTCACGGTGATAGCCAACACGCATTGGCTTGGGTAAAACAAATTAGACAATATTTAAATGAACCTTCTTGAGCCTGTTAATATTGAAGCGAGTGGTGAAAATGCCCTTTTGATTTGTTGGCAAGAAGTCGTATCGCCTGTACTTCATCAATTTATCCTAGAATTAAGCCAGCAGTTAATATCCGAACTGCACGGTAAAGTTGTCGACACTGTTGTCAGTTACAACAGTTTATTACTACTATTTAATTTCCAAACAATAACGCATGAGCAATTAACAAATAAAGTACTCGCCTTGCTTATCGCAACAAGCAAAGCTTTGAAACAAAACGATCAACAGGAGCTTACAGAAAACGTTATTTCTATCCCCGTTTACTATCATGGTCATGATTTACAAACCGTTGCATCCGCATTAAGTATGACAACAGACGAGGTGATAACACGTCACAGCAACATTAAATATCGTGCTTACGCACTCGGCTTTACTCCTGGCTTTTGTTATCTCGCACAACTAGATAAAGCACTCATGCTGCCAAGGAAAACCACCCCTTTAAAGTCAGTGCCCAAAGGTGCCGTTGCCATTGCCGAGCAGCAGACTGCGGTTTACCCAAGTACTTCCCCCGGTGGCTGGCATATTTTAGGGATAACGCCTGTATCTATGTTTAAAGAAAGTAATGGTGGAGCAACACCTTTAATTAATGTTGGTCAAACGGTGCAGTTTGCCCCTATCTCTCGAAAAGAGTTTTTGGCTTTAGGTGGTAGCGAATATAAGGTGGATAGTCGATAAACTATGTTTACTTTAGATAAAGTCAGTCCAGGTACATCGATTCAGGATCTTGGTCGTCAAGGTGGTGCAAGTATCGGCGTAACCACAAGCGGTGCTGCCGATCAGTTTAGTTTTCGCCTGGCAAACTATATATGTGGTAACCCATTACATTTACCAACAATAGAAACCACATTTGGTCAAGTGTCCTTATCTTTTAATCAAACATGTCAATTTGTTATCACTGGCGCAGATTGTAATGCAACACTTAACGGTAGCATCATAGCAACCGAAAAGTTAATTACTGCTAAAACAGGCGATACACTTGAGTTGCAACACCCCAAAGTACAGGTTCATAGTTATATAGCTTTTGTTGGTGGTATAAAGTGTAAACACTGGTTATCAAGTGCCAGCCAAGCCAATAGTGATATTCAATTAAACATGACAGAAGCTTCGTTATCGGCAGGCCAATCTTTTACTGTCAACCATATTGAAAGTAACGTAGAGGCTTATTGCATCGCTGATACCCCTCAGTATTTTCATCAAGATGATCAACTTAGCTTACGATTTATCGCAACCGAGCTTTGGCATCAGTTAACTGAGGTTCAGCAACAACATTTTTTCCAACAAGCCTTTACTATAGATAACATGAGTAACCGCATGGGCTACCGCTTTAGCGGCGAAGCTATCGATTGCTCCCCGCCTCAACAACTATCTAAGCCCGTCGTCTATGGCGCAATACAACTCCTCCCTTCAGGCTTACCTATCGTGTTAATGAGAGAGCACCAAACCATGGGAGGCTATCCGGTAATTGGACATGTATATCAAGTTGACCTCTATCGATTGGCACAAAAACGCCCAGGAGAAAAAGTTGTATTCATTGAGGGTAACCTTGCACAAGCACAAGCCCAAAAAATAGCGTTCGACAGTTTATTTGAATAAATAACAACTGTTGAACAAGGTTATTTTGCAAAAAATAAAAAAATTTTCACTTTCTTGCATCCAAACAATCTTTAGCTGCATCATAAGGGATAAACAAGCGTAAAAGAGAGTGTAAATTATGCATGCACATGAAGTGTTTATCCCAATATTTATGTTTATAGGATTAGCATCTGTTATTTATTTTTACTTAAAACATTTAACCGATGTTAAGCAAGAGCAGCAAAAAACCTTACAAAAACTCATCGACAGTGGCCAGCCACTTTCTCCTGAATTGATCACCAGTATCGCCAAACCAAAATCTTCCTCAGGCGTAAATAAAGATCTTTCACGAGGTTTAATTGCGATAAGTTTAGCGGTTGCGGTGTTTATTTACGGCTTTTATGGCTTAGGTAAAGATTTAGAGTTCTTATGGTTGGGCATCTTCCCATTTGCACTAGGTATCGCCTTCTTAATTATCCATAAGTTTAAACCACAGCAATAGCTTATTAGAGAAGTGCTTTGAGCCAAGAGTTTAACGAAACTGAGTTAGTCGCTGCTGTCATTGTGAATCAATGCCAGCAATCTTTTTCTCAGTTAGTGGCAAAATACCAGCAACCTGTTCGGCAGTATTGTCGCAGGTTGTGTGCGCCTGATCATAGTTTGGCTGATGATGTCGCTCAAGATACTTTCTTTCAGGCCTTTAAGAAAATGGCGCAATACGAAGGCAAAGGAAAGTTTCAAGGCTGGTTATTTCGAATCGCTTATTATCAATTTCTACAAATTAAACGTAGCGAAAAGCCAACAGAATCTTTAGATGATGAACTCCAAGGCGACTCGTGTTCAGATAAATCGTTACTGCAACGAGATCTTGAAGCTGCCATGGCGTTAATATCAGCTCCAGAAAGAACCTGTCTTACCTTAATGTATTCTTTTGGGTATACTCAGATTGAAATAAGCGACATGCTGGACATGCCATTAGGCACAGTAAAATCCCATTGTACTCGTGGCAAGAAAAACCTAAGCGAGCTACTAACGCCAACAAGTGACAACGACAAAGCTAATGTTGCTTAAGGACTAACGATGAATGATTTAGACAGTTTATTATCCAAACCTTTAGCTAAAGTAGAAGACGATGGCTTTAACCAAGCTGTCATGGAAAAAATCGCTAGATTCGAAGCTTTTCGAAAGAAAGTATTGCTTTCTGTTGTGCTAAGCCTTGCGCTGTTAGCTATTGTTACTTTACCCATTACCTCAGTGATACTTGAATCGATTCATTTACTTACCAGCTTTGAAACACTTGCAGCAAACATTCAATCAAGTCCACTTTCTGAAACCATGAGGCACTTAGGTATTGTCTCAATTTGTTTATTTTCCTGCCTAGGATTTACCTTACTAGTAAAATTTGATGAACAGTAGCACCACCTGTTTAAATCGCTAATTTCAAATTATTAGTGAATTGTCGTCACAAGCTAGCTAAAATACGCGCCGGTTTTGTTTTATACGGTAATAGCAAGGTGGTTCTGTGCTGTTAATGATCGATAACTACGATTCATTTACCTTCAATCTAGTGCATTATTTTCAGTCTCTCGGGCAAGAAGTGCGCGTGTTCAGAAATGACGAAATTACATTAGCTGAAATTGAAGCACTATCACCAGATTATTTAGTGATATCGCCTGGCCCTTGTTCACCAGATGAAGCGGGGATTTCCTTATCGGCAATACGAACTTTTGCTGGCAAAATTCCTATTTTGGGTGTTTGCTTAGGTCATCAGTGTTTCGCGCAAGTATTTGGCGCTAAGGTACAAAAAGCCGAACAAGTGATGCACGGTAAAAATAGCCTAGTAGTACATCAACAACAAAGTGTATTTAACGAATTGAATATGCCGCTTAACGTAACTCGTTATCACTCACTTGTCGTTGAACCTGAGAGTGTCCCGGAGGAGCTGGAAGTTATTGCTTGGACAGAAAAGGAAAATGGTGAATTTGATCACATTATGGCGCTTGCTCATCGACATTTACCTATTGTCAGCGTACAGTTTCACCCCGAATCCGTCTTAACAGAACAAGGATTAGAGTTGCTGAATAATTTTATTTATCAATTTTCGCACTATAATCACTAATAAGACAAAAAATTAAAAGAAAAGGCAATGTTGCCGATATTCAAAGCATTACTATTTAAATTATTCCATTCATGCTGCTTTTTGAAAATAACGACCAAGTAAAAGACATTTACCACAAAGCAATTAGCTTAACTATCAGCAAAGAATTTGCTGAGCAAGCCCATGGCTCTTTTTCACAGGTAAATAAGCAAAATAGCGAGCAAGAAAATCGCCGAAGGGAGCTACTCGAAGTAGAAGAGCAAGCCAATCAGAACCGCTTGATTGAAGAACACGGCAAAGCACACTTTCGTAAGCAAGTGATGGATAAGCTTTATGCGCAGGTAAACAGCCAAGTGGATAAAGCGTTCGACAGTAAAGAAAACTTATACAATAACGTACTAAATATTGAAGATGCAGCGCCAGCCATTATGGAAATCTTGGCGGTAAGGGCTGCGTCTATTAAAAGAATTGCCCCGCTAGTAGCCTCGTTACCTTGGCTTGCAAATGAACTGATTAATTTAGTTAACAAGCCTCAGTACAGGAAACGCGCTGATGTACAGGTGACCGATTCAAACCTCGCATTAACTTATGTCGGCCTTGATAACTTAAAGTTAGTGATGCCTACTTTTATGTTGAAGCATTGGCTACCAGTAAGTACCTCTCCTTACCCGCTAATGAAACGTAAGCTGTGGAACGATTCTTTATCAATTGCACTTGCAGCGCAAGTGCTTGCAGAAGAGCAAGGGTTAGATAAATTTAGTGCGTTTGCTGCTGGCATGCTGAGCAACATTGGTTTATTGGCCGTGGCAAAATGTTTTATTCAAACCTATAACGACGCGTACAAACAAGAAGTTCAAAGTGCCTACAACGATAGGGATAAAAGACTGCATGATGTGTTAGTTGAATTTGATATGGCACCCGAGTTACTCCATCAACAAATTGTTGAGCGCAGCGCTATTGTTACCGCAGATATCGCCGAATTGATGCGCTTTGACCGATTGGCCATAACGGAGCCATTGTTTGATCTTGCTTATACTGATAAATACAGCGATATGTCAGCGTTAGCTCGCATCATAGTGAAAGCAAAAGCTTATGTCAGTTTCAGAAGCTTAGCTAAAAACGAGTTGATAAATAATAGCGAAGCCAAAGCCTTGTTAAGTTCCGCTCATCTCACTCCAGCCGAAGTCGCTTTATTGAAAAAAAGCGATATCGACCATATTAAACTGCAATTTAATTAAGAGAAGAACGCTAAAATCGGTGATTTACGCAAAATATCACTATTTTTTTTTGATTATTTATTAAAAACTACCTAGTTTTTTAACCATCTTAGGTTAACTGTTGCCACCCGTTGCCTGACACCGCGACTAACATGAATACATCAACTATAGTTATTCAGTTATCTTGAATAAAATACGCAAACCCTTATTTAACAAGGGTTTCAAAGGATTTGATACGAGACAAGTCCATTTTTATCTGGCATAATGCCGTTCATAATATCAACGATTAAATAAACGTTGGCCTTGTGCGTCACGGCATAAAAATTGGCCAATCGTATTAAAGTACAACAAAGCTTCCCATACTTAAGGAGTTATAAATGAGCAATCAACAACCTGTAAGCCGCGAATTGTTTGATGAAGTAATGGTACCTAACTATTCTCCATCAGCTGTTATCCCTGTAAAAGGAGAAGGCTCACGAGTTTGGGACCAAACTGGACGCGAATTCATCGACTTCGCTGGCGGTATCGCTGTTAACTGTTTAGGCCATTGTCACCCTGCACTAGTTTCTGCATTAAAAGATCAAGGTGAAAAAATTTGGCACTTATCAAACGTAATGACTAACGAGCCTGCGCTTCGTTTAGCTAAAAAATTAGTAGATAGCACGTTTGCTGAAAAAGTATATTTCGCAAACTCAGGTGCAGAATCAAATGAAGCAGCACTGAAGCTTGCTCGTCGTTGGGCGCTAGACGTTCATGGTGAAGAAAAATCACAAATCATTGCATTCAAACAAGGCTTCCACGGTCGTACTTTCTTCACAGTAACTGTTGGTGGTCAAGCTGCATACTCTGATGGCTTCGGTCCTAAGCCAGGTGACGTTGTTCATGCTGAATACAACAACTTAGAAAGCGTAAAAGCACTTATTTCTGATAAAACTTGTGCCGTTGTTATGGAACCACTTCAAGGTGAAGGCGGTATCATCTCTCCGACAGAAGAGTTTGTTAAAGGTGTTCGTCAGTTATGTGATGAAAACAACGCGCTACTTATTTTTGATGAAGTGCAAACTGGCGTTGGCCGTTTAGGTGAGCTATACGCTTACATGGGCTTAGATGTAACACCTGATATTTTAACAACTGCAAAAGCATTAGGTGGCGGTTTCCCAATTGGTGCAATGATCACCACAACTGAAATTGCCAAGCATTTGAAAATTGGTACTCACGGCAGTACATACGGTGGTAACCCGTTAGCATGTGCTGTTGCAGAAGCAGCTTTTGACACAGTAAACACACCAGAAGTGTTAAACGGTGTTAAAGAAAAAGCTGGTATCTATAAGCAAGGTCTTGCAGCAATTAACGAAAAGTACAACGTATTTAAAGAAGTGCGTGGTGAAGGTCTATTGATCGGTGCTGTGTTAACAGAAGAATACGCTGGCCGTGCAAAAGACTTCTTAGTTGCCGCTATGGACGAAGGTGTAATGACACTTGTAGCCGGTGCTAACGTTGTTCGTTTTGCTCCTTCTTTGGTTATTCCTAATGAAGATATCCAAGAAGGTCTGGTGCGTTTTGAGCGTGCTGTAGAGAAAATTGCTAAGGCATAAAGGTTCTAAGCTCAGCTAAACAGCTGAGCTTTTCCTTTTAGACGTATTTATGATTATTATTCGCCCTATTCAAGAAAGTGACTACAACGCGCTGCATCAAATCGCGGTAGAATCTGGTCATGGCTTTACTTCATTGCCAGTCAATGAAGAACTATTGAAGAAGCGTATTGCTCATTCAGAAGTATCTTTTGCAACCGACGCAAAATCTCCAGGCAATGAAGGTTACCTATTTGTGATGGAAGATACCGAGACAGGTAAAGTGGTTGGTACTAGCGGTATTGAAGCCGCGGTTGGATTAGAAGACGCTTTCTATCATTACCATTTAGGTAAAGTCGTTCACAGCTCTAGAGAGTTAGACGTTTACAACACGGTTGAAACATTAGCGTTATGTAATGACTACACAGGTGCTAGTGAAATTTGTACCTTGTTTTTAAGTGAGAGTCATCGCAAAAATGCCAACGGTCGCTTTTTGTCACGCGTTCGCTTTTTGTTTATGGCTGAGCATCAAGAACGCTTTGCTGAAACAACTATTGCTGAAATGCGTGGTGTTTCCGATGAAAATGGTCGTTCTCCGTTTTGGGATTGGTTAGAAGAGCACTTCTTTTCAATGGACTTCCCTACGGTAGACTATCTAAGTGGTATCGGTAAAAAAGCGTTCATTGCGGAATTAATGCCTAAGTACCCAATTTATGTAAATCTACTCTCGCCTGAAGCGCAAGAAGTTATTAACAAGGTTCACGATAAAACGAAACCTGCTTTGCGTTTACTAGAAGCAGAAGGCTTTGGACGTCGCGGTTATGTAGACATCTTTGATGGTGGCCCTACCGTAGAATCGAAAACAAACGATATTCGCTCTGTTGCCCAAAGCAAGCGCTGTCAAGTCATAATCGACGACGTAGCGAGTGATGATAAATATATAGTTTGCAACACTGAAGTTGCAGCATTTAGAGCAATTCAAACTAATCTATTACACCGAGAAACAGCACAGCAAGTTGTATTAACTCAACAAGCTGCTGATGCACTAAATGTGGCTGAAGGTGACTGGGTTAGAATTATTGCTAATTAACCCTTACTAGAACAACTGATGTTGGCAGTAAAAAGGTAGAAAATATGACGCACCCTATTCAATTTATTAACGGTCAATGGCTTGAAGGCCAAGGCGATGAGTTTACATCATTAAACCCTGCTAAGAATGAAGTAATCTGGCAAGGTAACTCAGCAACAGAACAACAAGTAAGTGACGCGATTGCAGCTGCACGCAACGCTTTTGTATCTTGGTCGCAAACAGAACTAGACACACGTATTGCTTTAGTTGAGCGTTTCGCTGAAATTCTAAGTGAGAACAAAGAAGCACTAGCTAACACTATTGCAATGGAAACAGGTAAGCCACTTTGGGAAACTCGCACTGAAGCGGGTGCAATGGTTGGTAAAATTGCTATTTCAATCAAGGCTTATAAAGAAAGAACTGGCACAGTAGAAAACCCGATGCCAGGCGCAAAAGCGTTTATTCGCCACAAGCCTCACGGTGTAGTAGCTGTATTTGGTCCATACAATTTCCCAGGGCATTTACCAAATGGCCATATCGTTCCAGCATTAATTGCAGGTAACACTATTGTATTTAAGCCAAGCGAGCTAACGCCACTAACTGCACAAGTTACCCTGAAACTATGGCAAGAAGCAGGTTTACCAGAAGGCGTTATTAACCTTGTTCAAGGTGAAATTGTTACAGGTAAAGCCTTAGCTAACCACCCTCAAATCGATGGTTTATTCTTCACAGGTAGCTCGACAACAGGTAAATTACTTCACGAACAATTTGGTGGTATGCCAGGTAAAATCCTTGCACTAGAAATGGGTGGTAATAACCCAATGATCGTGAAAGGTGTTGCTGATACTGATGCAGCCGTTCACGACATTTTGCAATCTGCCTTTATCAGTGCAGGTCAACGTTGTACTTGTGCACGTCGTTTATTCATCGAACAGGGTGCAGAAGGCGACGCATTAGTAGAAAAGTTAGTTGCTTCAACTAAAGCAATCAAGATTGGTTATTTTGACGATGAAGAGCAACCGTTTATCGGTTCAATGATTTCTGAAAAAGCAGCGCTAGGTTTAGTGAAAGCGCAAGAAGAGCTATTAGCTTTAGGCGGTAAGTCATTATTAACACTTGAACATCAAAAAGCAGGTACTGGCTTTGTCAGCCCAGGTATTATTGATGTAACAGATATCGATAGCTTACCTGACGAAGAGCATTTTGGTCCGTTGTTAAAGATCTTCCGTTACACAGATTTTGACGCAGCAATCGAAGAAGGTAACAACACGTCATTTGGTTTATCTGCTGGCTTATTAGCTGATGACCCTGCTGACTACGATCACTTCTTCTCACGTGCGCGTGCAGGTATTGTTAACTGGAACAAGCCAATTACTGGCGCAAGCAGTGCTGCACCATTCGGTGGAATTGGTGATAGTGGAAACCACAGAGCAAGTGCATACTACGCAGCTGACTACTGTGCATACCCTGTAGCTTCAGTTGAAGCAGACAAAGTAGCACTTCCTGCAACTTTATCTCCGGGCTTGTCTATCAAATAGCATGCTTTTTCAATTACCTGAAAGATTAGCTGGGATCAAACCCAGCTTTTATAAGAGTATTGATCAAATCTAACCATTGCATAGCAATGGTTAGCGTCCTTTCGCTTATCTAAAAGAACGTAGCAGGCCATTGCTACCCAGAGATAATGGCAATAATCGCCTATCATCTCAATAACACCATTTTAACTTTTAGTTATATAACTATTTATTTTCTTTAGTATTAATTTGTAGTAGGAAATTTACGATGAGCGAACAAGTATCTCAATTGTTTGATAACATTTGGCAAAACTATTTAGAAGTAACTCCATCAGCGAACAGTATTCACCAGCTTTTAGGCTCTGGTAACGATGTGATCAACGATCATGTTGCCTACCGTACCTTCAACCTAGAAAAAGTAGGCATAGATAAGCTTGCTCAACATTTAGTTGCACTAGGCTATAAAGAATGTGGCGAGTACCATTTCGAAAAGAAAAAGCTGTACGCAAAGCACTTTGAGCACGCCGATGAAACACAGCCAAAAGTATTTATTAGCGAATTGTTAGTGGAAGAGTTTTCCCCAGAAGCACAGGCAATCATAACGCGTTTAGTTGATTCTTTAGATGCAGACTTAGTTAATCAACCTAATTTCTTATACTCAGGTAAAAACTGGTCATTAACTTTTGAAGAGTACCAAACTTTGCTTGCTGAAAGCGAGTATGCCGCTTGGTTAGCAGCATGGGGATACCGTGCAAATCACTTCACAGTAAGTATTAATCACTTAGAAAACTTTGACGCAATCGAAGCAGTTAATAGCCACTTAAAAGGTGCAGGCTTTGTGCTTAACAGCACGGGTGGTGAAATCAAAGGTAACGAAGAAGTGAAGCTTGAACAGTCTTCAACTATGGCTGACAAAGCTCCAGTAGTATTTAGCGATCAAGAAGCAGAAATCCCTTCTTGTTTTTACGAGTTCGCTAAACGCTATCCATTAGCAGATGGACGTTTATATTCAGGTTTCGTAGCAGCTTCTGCAGACAAAATTTTTGAAAGCACAAACGCTGCGGCTTAATAAAAGGCTATCCCTTTTTATTAGTGATGACGAGATAGCGCCCCAGCTATCTCGTCACTCAACACGCGTTGGCAGTATTACGTTGAAAACTAGTTTTTCTCAGTAATTGTATTTTTCGCGATATCAGTAATAGACACCTGACGAGTTTTCTGATCAATAAGATTAATCATGTTGTCAGAATTTTTACCATACTTTTCGACAAACGCTAGAATGTTTTTCCCATTACATTGCACTTTTTCTGCAACAAACTTTTTAGAATAACCAGACGCTTTTATTTCGTTATGCATCGCTGCTTTGTTGCCAGACGCTGCTGTCATACACAAGTTAGTTTGTACAGACTTATCTACCGCTTTTAAATCTGTTGCATTTGCGCTTGTTACTAAACCTAACACCATAGCTGATACTAATACTTTCTTAATAGACATAATGACTCTCCACAATATAAACTCTAATACTGTCAACACACCGCGTGTTGCACATATATATAGTGGCAGTTAAAGCCAAAAAAGTTGTTTAAAAAGCTGCGGAGAATGTAAACAAGCATTTCAAGGCTAGAAGCTACAGCCACTGGTTTAATTATGAACAGCAATGTTAAACGCCTGTTAAACATGTAAACTTTTCAAACTAACGACAAGTTTCGTATTACATAAATAATTACATTCCTAAACCCTCAGACATAACTTTTTCTTAAAAAATCGACAAATTTTTTGAAATTTTTACCATTTAGACAATAATTACGCTTTATTTACGTTAACGTTACATATAGTATGTCGAAAGGTGAATCTCTCGGTAATTTTACGTCAGATAAAATATGGGATTCATTTCATTACAATAGAATTTTAATCAAAAATCACAAGTCAGAGATTTCTTATAGGGAGAAAACATGAGAAGCAAGATTGCTATTGCTGTCTCTTCTGCTTTGTTAACTGCTCCGTTAGCTTTCGCAGCTGATCAGCAAGTTACCATTACAAAGCTTGAAGAAATAACACAGTCCATTCCAGTTAAAGCAAACAAAACTTCAAATCCAAATGTTGAAGCACAACCAGTATTTACACCAGAGGCAGATTTAGACAATGGTAAATACCGCTATTTTGTTCGACTCGTAGACAGCCCTGTTGCACTTTATGAGGGTGGTGCCGGCAAACTAGCACCAACAGCAAACAAGCTTGTTAACGGTAAGCTAGACGTTAACTCTAAAGACGTTATCAATTACCGTAACTATTTATCAAACAAGCAAGATCAAGTATTAAGTCGCGCAGCTAACATTTTTGATGTTGACGCAGTGAAACAACGTACTCACTTAGCGTATAACGGCTTTGTTATTGAAATGACACAAGCTCAAGCTGAGCGTTTAGCTACAGTAAGCGGCATTGCACATATCAAGCGTGAAACCAAACGTTATCTTACCACTGATTCAGGACCAGCAATCATCAAAGCACCTAGCGTGTGGGACGGTTCAGCTTCAGGTACAGCAAGTAAAGGTGCGGGTAAAATTGTTGGTATCATTGATACAGGTATCAATACTGATCATCCGTCATTCGCTGACGTAGGTGGTGACGGCTATGATCACACTAACCCTTGGGGTTCAGGTAACTATTCTGGTGACTGTGCAACTGAAGAGTGGAAGCACTTATGTAACGACAAGTTAATTGGTGTTCACAGTTACACTGCTCTTACTGATTACTACCAATATTTCGACGATACAGTTCCTGCAAATGGTGAAGATCACAACGGTCACGGCTCTCATACTGCGGGCACAACTGCTGGTAACGTATTAAATGACGTAAATTTACTAGATGTAAACGGAGAAGAGTCTGGCGTTAAGTTTAACCATGTTAGCGGTGTCGCACCGCATGCTAACATCGTTTCTTACCAAGTTTGTTTCCCTGGTGAAAACGATGCAATTGGTTTTAGTGGTTGTTGGCCTTCGTTAACGATACTTGCTGTAGAGCACGCGATTGAAAACGGTATCGACGCACTAAACTATTCAATTGGTGGTGGTTCTTCTGATCCATGGAATGATGCAGACTCTCTTGCTTTCTTAGCAGCGCGTAAAGCAGGTATTCATGTAGCAACTTCTGCTGGTAACTCTGGCCCTGGTCCAGAAACTGTAGGCTCTCCTGGTGACGCACCATGGATTACTACGGTTGCAGCTTACACTCATGATCGTGTATTTAGCGATAATGGTTTATCTGCAATGGAAGGCGGCGATACAGACGCTCCAGCAGATATTGTTGGTGCAGGTCGTACGGTTGGTTTTACCGGTGATATCGTTTATGCAGGTGATTACACCAATGCCAACGACCCTGAAGGCGACCCAGCACAATGTTTACAACCTTTCCCAGCAGAAACTTTCCCAGCAGACACAATCGTTGTTTGTGACCGCGGTGCAATTGCTCGTGTAGACAAAGGTCGTAACGTTTTAGCCGGTGGTGCAAGTGGTTTAGTTTTAGCTAACTTACAAGGCGGTGCTACAAGTGTTGTAGCTGATTCACACGTACTACCAGCAGCACATATTAGTGCTGATGATGGTGATGTGTTAAAAGCATGGTTAGCAAGTGGCGAAGGTCATAAAGCGACTATTCTTGGTAGCACTCCAGAGCAAGATGCATCTGTTGCTAAAGTTGCAGCTGGATTTACATCTCGTGGTCCTAACCGTTCAGTACCTAACGTAATCAAGCCTTCAATCGCAGCACCTGGTGTAAATATATTCGCCGCTTATGCTGACGATCAATCGGCTGGATTTAAACAATTCCCAGATCCATCTGACTGGGGCTTCCTATCTGGTACCTCTATGGCTAGCCCACATGTTGCAGGTGCGCTAACGCTTTTAGCTGATATTCACCCAACGTGGACACCAGCACAAATTGAATCTGCACTAATGTTAACTGCTGACCAAATGACCTATAAAGAAGATGGCGTTACACCTTCTGACTTCTTTGATATGGGTAACGGTTTCGCAAACGTAGAAGCAGCAGCTAAAACTGGCCTAGTAATGGGTGAAAGTTACTTTGGCTATATGCAAGCAAACCCTTCTACAGGCGGTAAGCCAGAAGAAATGAACATTGCTTCAATGGCAAATTCTGCTTGTGTTGACACGTGTATGTGGAAAAGAACGGTAACGGCGACTCAAGCTGCAGACTGGTCAGCAATGGCTACAGCGGTAGACGGTGTTATGGTAACAGTATCACCGACAAGCTTCTCTTTAGAAGCTGGTGAGTCACAAGAGCTAACTATCACTGCAGATGTAACATCAGCAGACATGGGTTGGAACATGGGTAACGTTACACTTACCAGTGGCGACTTACCTGTGGTAAACATTCCTTATGCAGTTAAAGCGGAAGGTAACAATTTACCAAGCGCTGGCTTCACTATTAATGCACCACGTAACAAAGGCTCATTGTCTGTTGACGGTTTAATTGCCAAAGGTGCAGGCGACGTTACTGCTACCGTATACGATAAGGTTCAAGTTGCTGTTGACGGGTTCGAGTTGTCTGCTCCGAATCAGGATGCGTCGGGTATCGCTGTCACTTTCGAGCAACCTCTTGCAAAACTTGAGCTTTACTTCTCTGACTCTACTAGCCTTGACTTCGATTTATACTTATACGGTCCAAATGAAGAAGTATGGTATAGCGCGTATGCTGGTAACAACGAGTACATAGGTCTTTACGGCCTTCCAGCAGGCACATACACGATGGTTGCCTACAACTGGCAAGCGTCTTCTGATGGAGAAGATACTGTAAAACTTCATTCAAACTTTATTTATCAAGTTGAAGACTCGTCTGAGACTCTGATAAAAGGTATGGCAAACGGCGATGGTGAAAGCTTCTCGGTTGACTTTGAATGGGATACGATGGAATCAGTTAGCGGTGTTGTATTGATGACAGACGACAACTCGGTATTGAACCACTACGTTCCATTGGAACTAACCAGAACAAGCTCTGATGTAACTATTGAAGCTCCTGTGAGTGAAGAGATGACAGCTGGTGAAGCTACTACAATTTCTTTCGAAATCGAGCCAAACTTCACACAAGAAGACAGAGTTTACATGTTAACTGCAACGATGGATGCAGGTCATGAAGTATCAAATGTTTCTCATAACGGTACAGCCAATGGCGATATGATCGAATGGGAAGTAACTGTTCCTGCGAACTCATCTTCAGAAATCACTGTAGTAAGTTTTGATCTAACACCAAGAGCTGCTGGTGACGACTTTACGGTAACCTTATCTAACACCTTTATGGGTGATACGGTTGAGATGGCTTACGAGTTTGACGTTGAAAACGTAGCTCCAGTTGCATCAATTGAAGGTTACAGAACGGTGAAAGACGGTCAAACCGTGAGCTTAACTGGCGTTGCTTCAGATGCAAACAATGACATGTTAACTTACCACTGGGAACAAATTACTGGCGCAGCTGTTGCTTTTGACTCAAGCGCAGAAAATATCAGTTTTGTTGCTGATGTAGTTTCAAACGACCAGCCAATGATGTTCAGATTAACTGTTACTGACACGTCAGGAGCAATGAGTTCTGCTACTCACTCTGTAACGGTCGAACGTAAGAGCGATGGTGGTTCAATGGCTTGGTTAACTCTTCTTCTAGTGCCAATGCTATTTAGACGTAAATTACAAAAGTAATCCTGTTCTTTTGTTAACGAAAAACGCCGCTAAATTGCGGCGTTTTTTATTTCTCGTTAAGATTAATTCATCTAGAGTACTTTAATCTTGGCACATTAACTTCCTTTCATGAGAAGGACTTACAGTTACAAAAAAATATTTCTTATCTTGCCAACTTGATTTACCGGCTTAACTTTCCGACTGAGTTAACCCACTATCAATAGGGCTTCCCCCTCTTTAAAGACGCTTACAAAGAAAACATTATGCGTTGACACCTATCACTTGGTGTAACTATCAAACTAAGTTACCGTACTTTAATAAACCTATTTGAGATGCTTATTTGCGACCGATAACTTACTTAGGAAACTATTTAAGCCACTTTTTAAGTATTGGTTCTATTTCATCATCGTTATACATTTCAGTAAATGCGTTACGATAAGCTTCTACGAGTTCAGGGTCGCTGCTTTTGCTAAATGCATAAGAAAGTGGATAAGGGATCACTCCTTTCGGTAAGCACGGAATAAAGTCGTCAATATTGTAGCCTAGGTATTCTGCTTGATAACGAAAAGATATTCTGCCAGCAACGGCGAAGTCTATACGCCCTTTAACAAGCATCTCAACCATTTGAGCGAAAGTATTAGTTATGACCAAGTTATCATCAATAGCAAAGCCACGATCAAACAATAAGTTGACAAAAGAGTCGTTCCTAGGGATTGCAGTATTAAGCTCTCGTAAGTCTTTCCAGCTACAGCTACCACCCACTTGGTAAGATTTGTGCGTCCATACCGTCATTGCATCGCTTACTGGCAGTTCACCAACCCAATGAAAAAAAGGTGATCTTTTTGGAGACTTTCCCATGGTGAAAATCAGAATATTTGGCTTAGATTGCGCCATATATAATGCTCTTGACCAAGGCAATTCATTTATTTCAACAGACATGCCTAGCTTTTCATTAATACGATTAATGATATCAATTGACGCACCTTCAAGCCTGTCGCCTTTAATTTGAAAAGGAGGGAAATGTTCAGTGACGATGGTAGGAATCGGAAGTTGCTTGCTAGCTTGTTCAGCGATTAGCTGACTAGAAAACAATACTGATATAAGGGAAAAACTTAAAAAACTAAACTTCATAAAGTCTCTATTAACTTATCTATTCATTTGTTAGTCGGATATTTTGCCCACCTTTTATATCCCTTAAGCCAGCGCAAATGACTTTAAAACATTAACTCGATACGTATAAAAAGACAACAAGTAGATTGTATCCCAATTGTTGCACTTTGCCCGGTAAATTTTTCAAAAATAGAGATGAGTGTTAAAAAAGAAAGTCAGGTGAAATATTAAAGATAGAAAACAACTATTTTTATCGTGGAAATTTAAACGGAACCAGTAGCCTGCTAATAGCTCCCTAACTTATACAAGAAAGAGAGTTACAAGTGACTCTCTTTCATTACTAGTTTTACCCTTCGGTCTTTGTTTCTTCCAACATTATTGTGTCGAAGCTAAGTGCTGCTCGAAAAATTCAATAACCACTTTATTAGATTTACGTCTTGCTTTAGGGTTCGATTTCATCAGTACATCGCCGCCTTCCCCAAGGTGACTGTATGGGTCTGTAACTATGATAGGTTTGGCAAATGTATTAAACGCATGATAAGCATTTTTATATACGTCAATCGAAACTAAGGCCTGTTCATCTGGCGACAAACTATCCTTCCACACCTGACAGCTATCAGGATTATCGTAATCGTCATTTTCACCTGTTTGAATTGAAATAGGTGCGCCTGTACTTGCCGTAATTGCATAAGGAGGTATCACTGAATAAACCCAGCAAACTGGATAGTAGGCAACATGAGCCGCAAATTGATAGTTTGGTGAGAACGTTGCCGCTAAATTTGTTTCACGGCTAAGCATGCTAATAACTCCTCCCCAAGAAAATCCAAGGATACCGACTTTATCACTATCTATTGAAGGCAATTCTGCTAAAAACGCTAACGCTGCATAAGCATCTGGTAAGGTTTCATGAACAGCCGCTGGTCGTTCGAAAGTGCCATCTAAAATTCCTCTTGCAGCCCATAAATCGATTTCCAAGGTTGCAAAGCCAGCATCATTTAATGTTGCCGTATGAAACCGCCCCCGAGAATCAACACCATTACTGCCGTGCGCGATAACCACAGCGGCACGTGATTGAAACGCTACCGGAATATTCAGTTTAGCGGCAATGGTATAGTCGCCCGACTGACCGCTAACAGGTATGGCTACATAGGAGGTATTAACCGAAATATTCTTTGAAGACTTAGCCTGCACAAATCCTGTACTAACAAGCATGAAAAAAATAGCTAATGCGTTTGGTATTTTTAACGAAAACCATCTTCTACTTATTCTTCTACTCATAGTGACATCCTTTTCAATATTAACGTTTTATTTACCTTTTAAATGTAGCACAACTATCAGATAAGTGAGTAATTTCTATCCTAAAATTACTCACTAACTATTGAACAGTAAATAAGTTTAACTCAACAGATGCCAAGGGCCCTCTATCGCTAGGGTTTTAGTTGGCCCATAAGCATTAACAAAAAGCACAGAGCCGTCTGGTGAAAAGCATGCGCCTGCTAACTCCGTTTGAGCATGCAGTTTAGCAATGTTATACACTTCACCTTGCGGCGTAATACCCCGTAAGTGGTTATCAACAACTTCTGTGTACTGATCTTCACAAACAATCAGATGGCCATTAGGCGCTACGGTTAAGTTGTCTCCATAGTTGTATAAGCTCTTATCATCACTCTCTACAAATAGCTGCAACCTATCTTGCTTTAGCTGTTGTGATGATTCACCTTGCGCTGATGGTTGAAGACGCATTACTTGCCCTAGCTGCTTTTTGCCACCATTTGTGCAGCAAAAGTATAACTCGTTGTCAGCCCAGTGAATGCCTTCACCGCGCGCAAATAAAGCCGCGCCTTTGTTAAATCCTTGAATTCTTAAGTCATCATTTGGGCTTTCTGGATCCTCGATATCTACCCACTCTACATCTAACCACTGACCAAGCTCCATGTTCACTTGGTCCCAATTTCGGGTATCAAACTTTGGTAACCCTTTAATAACAAGCGCTTGTAATTGGCCACCTTTAGACAACTCACCTGTTATTTTGGGGATAAAGCGATAAAGTAAACTATCACCTCTATCTTCTGTGAGGTAAACAATGCCAGTGCGTGGGTCTACACAAACCGCTTCGTGGTTAAATCTGCCCAATCCTTTTAAGGGCTTTGCTTCAACTAGCGAGGTCGCTTTTGCTGGTACTTCAAAAACATAGCCGTGATCTTTACTGATATTTCCATCAGGTCTATCCACAGACTCTTCGCACGTTAACCAAGTGCCCCATGGAGTAATTCCACCAGAACAGTTACGAATTGTACCTACTAAGCTTAAGAACTCTTTTTCTACTTTCTTAGTCGCTAGGTTGTATACTAACGTAGTGGTACCGCCAGGCAGAGCAACACCAGCGGCATTTTGATCATAACTAAGCACTGTTTTATGTTGTTGAATCGATACCGGTTGCTTGTTCAAATGACTTGGTTTTAATTCGTGATTCCTAATCAACGCAACTCGGTTGTCGTCCAGGAGAATGCACCCCATACCGTCAGCCCTATCAGGAACATGAAAGCCATCGGTCATTGTGTCGTTTAGCTTTGAAATGACTCGATATGTAAACCCATTAGGCAAATCAAGAAATTTATTTTTATCAGGTACTAGTGGGCCATAACCCTTAACTACATTAATTTTGGCTTGTGTGCCAATTTGCCCTAACGCGCTCGTCGCCAGTCCGGCGAATGCTAAACTGCCCGCACCGGCAATAAAACGTCTTCTTGTAACCATGTTCAACCCTTAATTCTTTATTCAGCTAATGAATACAAAGTTGCATTGCTGATTTTATTTTTAGTATAGCTATCACTCGTTAGGTACTTAAACCACTTTCACTAACGTTACTGCTTAGACTACGCATATAAGTTATTAAAAAATGTTACCGAGATATTAAATATCAAGTGACTAATAGCAAAGTGTTATGTTATAACATTATTAACATCTAATAGTTAATTTCAAGTTTGTTAACTTGCTTTAATTCAACATCAGTCTGTCTCATGAAAACATTCAATGTTAATAATCCTTTACGTCTAGTGTTCAACGCTAGCCTAATAATGGCGTTTACATCTGCAAACTCAGCAATTGCTGGCTCTGTACATCAACATGGAAAGGCAGACTTGCAAGTGGTTATAGAGAACAATTTAGTGCACGTGACCTTCATTGCACCTGCAGATAGTATCGTTGGTTTTGAGCATAAAGCTCTTTCTAAAGAAGAGCTAAAACGCGTCGATTATGCAGAAAAAGTCATGCGCTCATACAATAACATTGTCGGGCTTACTCAAAACCAGTGTGAAACTCGCGATGTAGCCATCGAGCTTGGTGATTTATTACCCGCTAAAACCAACAACCATGGCGCAGCTCACCATCACGGCCATGATGAAGATCATGAAAAAGATCATCATGAGCATGATGAGCAATACGAGCATACACACCAGGATGACTCTTCGCACCATGCGCACGAAAATCATCAGAGAAAAGATAGCCATGACGAGCATCAGCACTTTGAAATATCCGCCAGCTATCAATTGGTCTGCCAGGACTTATCTAAGCTAACGTCAATATCCGTTAATGCGTTTACTCAGTTTCATTCTCTAGAATCAGTCAAGGTTGTTTGGCTAAAAGACAATAAACAAGGCGCTGTTAACGTGACATCAGCGACTCATTCAATTCAACTCAAATAGCAAACTCGGTTTGCTCAACTATGTAAGGTTTTATCATGAAGTTTTCTACACTTACTGCCGACAAACTTGCTGTAAGTTTCTCCACGGTTTGTGCCATTCACTGCTTAGCAACGCCATTCCTAGTTGCATTATTGCCAAGCTTAGCTGCACTGCCTCTTGAAGCTGAATCATTCCATCTTTGGATGGTTATAGCGGTATTGCCAACTAGCGTTTACGCACTCACTTTAGGTTGTAAAAAACACAAACAAAGATCAGTGTTACGCACAGGTATTGTCGGTTTAGTTTGTTTAATTTCAGCACTCGCATTTGGCGAAAGTTTCTTAGGTGAATGGGGTGAAAAAGGCTTAACTGTTTTAGGTGCCATTATCATTGCCTATGCTCATTTTAAAAACTTTCGTTTATGCCAAGAGCAAGAAAGTTGTCCTTGCCCCAATAGTAAAAGCAGTGCTCAATGAATATGTCGAAAGACGATAGTAAACAGCAACGCGATAAGTACTAAGTTAAGGTAAAATGAACAAGACCAATCACAAAATTCTCGCCGTACCGACGAACATAGTTACCGGCTTTTTAGGTGCGGGTAAAACGACCGCTATCAAACAGTTACTAACAGAAAAGCCCGCTGACGAAAGGTGGGCGATTTTAGTTAATGAATTTGGCGAGATTGGCGTAGACGGCAGCCTGTACAACAACGATGTTTCGGCTTCTGGCAATATTTTTATTCAAGAAGTTGCTGGCGGGTGTATGTGTTGTGCCTCTGTTGTGCCGATGCAGATTGCTTTAAATACGCTGCTTAAACAGGCAAGGCCGCATCGGTTACTTATTGAACCTACTGGCTTAGGTCACCCAAAAGAAGTATTGCAAATTTTGCAAAGTGAGCATTATCGTGATGTTATCGACCTGCAAAAAACCATAACCTTAGTCGATGCTAGGCAGTTATCAGATCACCGTTACACCGATCACCAAACCTTTAATGAACAAATCGCCATTGCAGATACTGTTATTGGCAGTAAGGAAGATCTCTATGTTGCTGACGAAAAACAAAAACTCGAGCGGTATGTTACCGCTTTGAACCACAATGTAGAGCGAATCGATTATATGCAGTTTGGTCAGTTAGATATGAACTGGTTGCAAGGTAAAACTGTCCATAAACTTGCCACGAAAAACCTACCGCCAGTAGATCCAAATAAATCGGTAGTCAATGATGAGCCAATTTCAGGCACAATCAAAGCAGAAAACCAAGGGGAAGGATTTGTTAGCAAAGGATGGCGATTTAGCGCAGACCAAGTGTTTGACTACCAAAAACTGATCAACTTTTTAAACAGCCAAAATCCTATCAGAGCCAAAGGTGTTTTTATCACCACCAAAGGGTGCTTTTCCTACAACAAATCAACAGACAGCACGTGCATAACCTCACTAAATTCAGCCAAAGAGAGTCGCTTAGAAGTTATCGATAAGTATATAGACGACACTTTGGAATCGGGCCTTATAAGCACAATATCAGTTTAATAAGGCTCTAGTATTTCCATATTCATCACATAAGCTGACGTCGCAAGCTGATCTTCATATAAAGCTGTTTTCAGTGTACCTGAAACCCATACAGGGTCGTAGATTGAAGGCAATTTAAAGCCCTCTTCAGAAGTTACATAAATGATTTGATTTGGCGGTGGTGGCGGCATATGCAAACAAGCACCAAAAAAAGGTACAAGAAAAAAGCGTTTCACCAATTGATACCCTTGCCCTTCATTAACATATTCAGACTCTAACGGTACAACATAACCAGGCACTCGAATATCCTGACCATTCATTTCCTCAACAAACCGTGTCGATACTAGGGCTTGTTCATAAGCACTTTGTGGAGAATCATCTGCTGACATAGCTGACTGAATTTGGCTAGCAATTTGATCTTCGGCGGAACCATCAGCAATATCGTTTAAATAATCGGGCGGGTTTAACAAGGCTTCTAAATCATCTTCAGGTAATAACTCTAACCACTCTATCGTTCTGTATTCCTGCGTGGTAACGTTCGTTTCTTCAGCTTTCACTACCTCTATTTGATTTATCGATTCAGTCTCGTCACTAACCACAGCTTGCTCGCAACCCGTTATCACGAAAAAAGCAGCTAAAGCAGGAATAAACCAACGACTTTCATTTAACCTAAAACACATCAAAAATTACCCTTTACTCTCTACCCTTTTAAGCTTTAACGCTTTATTCAAAGTTAGCATTGCCCACAACAAGCAACTGTTATAGTATCACAAACAAAATGTAACACTATAACAGTTAAAAAAGAATTAATTGTCTCGCTATGTCCATCGCACTCAACAATTTAGCCTTCAGCTATCACAAAAATAGTACGCAGCCCACCTTGTGCATAGAGCGCTGGCAATTACCCGACAGTAGAACATTTCTTTTTGGCCCATCAGGCAGTGGTAAGTCAACCTTGCTCAATATCATTAGTGGCTTGTTGTTACCCTCGCAAGGTGAGGTAGAAGTGTTAGGAGAAAGACTAGATAAAATGAGCGCACGAAAACGCGATAAGTTTCGTGCAAACAATATCGGTTATATCTTTCAGCAATTTAATTTGATCCCTTACCTTAACGCTATTGATAACATCAAGCTGGCAAATACATTTTCAAAACAAAACAAACCGCAAGCTGCTCATTCTCTACTTGAACAATTAAAAGTGAACTCTGCCGATTGGCAACGTCCTATTCATCAATTAAGTGTTGGTCAGCAGCAGCGAATAGCTATCGCAAGAGCACTTATCAATCAGCCAAGGTTACTCATTGCCGACGAGCCGACATCAGCTTTAGATACAGATGCTAAAGACGCCTTTTTATCTTTGTTGTTAGAGCTTTCTCAACAAGCGAATACATCATTACTTTTTGTCAGCCATGACTTAGCGCTAAAAAATCATTTTACTGTTAATCAATCAATTGCAGATATAAACGCTGCCTATAGGAATCGTTAGTGTTTATTAAGTTAGCGCTGAAAAGCTTACATCATAGAAAGGGATCGGTTGTTTTAACCATGATGGCAATGATCATTAGCATGATGGTGCTGCTGGGCGTTGAGCACATAAGACATCAAGCAAAAGCCAACTTTGCTAACAGTATTTTCGGAGTCGACCTGCTTGTTGGCGCACGTACGAGCAAAATAAACTTATTGCTCTACTCTGTTTTTCGAGTCGGTTCGCCTACGCAAAATATTAGCTGGCAAAGCTTTGATAGCCTTGCAAATAATGCTCAAGTCAGCTGGGCAATCCCTATCTCGCTAGGAGATTCTCACAAGGGGTATAGAGTCATCGGCACCACTACCGATTACTTTACTCACTTCAAATACGGCCAACAGCAAGCACTTACTTTTACCCAAGGTAAGGTGTTTAATCATGTATACGAAGTTGTACTCGGCGCTGACGTTGCTCGTACTTTAGGGTACAAATTAGGCGATGAACTAATACTTTCTCACGGGTTAGCCAGCACTAGCTTTCAACAACACGACAAGCAAAAATTTACGGTTAGCGGCATACTAGCAACCACAGGAACACCAGTAGATAAATCGCTGCACGTTAGTTTGCAAGGTATTGAAGCGGTACATTTAAGCCAAGCCATTCTTTCAAGATTAAACGATAAACAACTCTCTGAATTAAAACCCAAAAGTGTCACCGCAGTGATGTTAGGCCTTACATCAAAATTAGGAGTGTTTGGCTTGCAGCGTGAAATAAATACTAACCCTAAAGAGCCACTGATGGCACTATTTCCGGGCGTGGCGCTATCTGAGCTGTGGCAAACCCTTTCAAGTGTCGAAAATACGTTAAGATTGATCTCAAGTTTAGTCTTTATCTCAGCCCTTTTTGGACTTAGCGCCATGCTCTTGAGTTCTATTCGAGAGCGACAACAAGAAGTACGCTTATTAAGAATGATCGGCGCATCTCCATTGTTTTTATTTTGTTTTATCGAGCTAGAAGCGTTAATCATCGCATTAGTCAGTGCAATAATAGCGATTGTGCTATTATCTTTTGGCTTGAATATAATGCAGGATTATCTAACGACGACGTTTGGATTAACTATCAGTCCGAACGTTGCAACAACAGACAACCTTGTGCTACTGGCTACACTTTGTCTGTTAGCTTTTGTTGCTGCATTACCCTCTGCTTTGTCGAATTTCTATTTAGAAAGGCGTTATAGTAGAGGCTAGATTCTTTTATTATTCATAATACGTACGTGAGTAAAGGTAACCCATGAAAATAACAAAACCCTTAGCTTTAGCGTTATTGTTACCACTAACCGTGGTAACCTCAGTATATGCGACAGCTGTAAAACAAACGAAGGGCGATTTTGAAGACAAATTTCGCCAGCTAGAGGAAATCTTACCAACACCAAATGCTTACCGTAATGCTGCTGGTGAGCCAGGTGAAAACTACTGGCAACAAAAAGTGGACTACAAAATTAAGGTTCACTTAGACGAAGAAAAGCGTCGCATCACTGCTACAGAAGATATTACGTATCACAACAACTCTCCGTACAAATTAAAGTACCTATGGGTTCAACTCGATCAAAACGTATACAAAGAAGATTCGATTGCCATTGCTGGTAATAACTTTGGCGGCATAGGCCGCCGTGGGCCATACACAAAAGCGGGTGACAAAAACACACCAGCTAAATTAAGCCTTGGCGAACTTCGCCAACAGCAATTTATGGCTGACAATAAATTGGGTTACGACATAAACGCTGTTAAAAACAGCCGCGGTAAAGCACTCGACTTTACCGTTGTCGGCACGCAAATGCGTATTGACTTACCTAAGCCATTAAAGTCTGGTGATAGTGTTGAATTTACTATCGACTTTGCCTTTAACATGGTAGAAGAAAATGCAGTTTCATCTCGCTCTGGTTATGAGCACTTTCCTGATGATGCTCGCGAAGGCGGTAACGATATCTTCTTACTTGCTCAGTGGTTCCCGCGTTTACATGCGTATACAGACTATGAAGCTTGGACCAATAAAGAATTTATAGGCCGAGGCGAGTTCACACTTGAATTTGGTGATTATGAAGTAGAAATCGATGTTCCAGCGGATCACATCGTAAGCTCTACCGGTGTTTTAGAAAACCCTAAAGACGTATTAACCAAAGAGCAGCGTAAGCGTTTAGAGAAAGCAAAAACTGCTAAGCGCACTGTCTTTATTGTGACGGAAGAAGAAGCACTAGAGAACGAAAAAGAAGGCACTAACAAGCGTAAAACTTGGAAGTTTAAAGCCGATAACGTTCGTGACTTTGCTTGGGGTTCTTCTCGTAAGTTTATGTGGGATGCACGCGGCTACCAGCAAGGTGGCGAAACAATGCCTCACGTTATGGCAATGTCTTTCTATCCGAAAGAAGGTGGTGACTTATGGAAGAAATATTCTACAGAGTCAATCATCCACACCATGGAAGTATACTCTCGATTTTCTTTCGACTACCCATACCCAACAGCCCAGTCAGTAAATGGCCCAGTTGGTGGTATGGAATACCCAATGATCACCTTCAACGGTCCACGTACAGAGCTTCGAGATGACGGCTCGCGCACTTATTCTCAAGCGGAAAAAGCTTATCTAATCGGTGTTGTTATTCACGAAATTGGTCATATCTACTTCCCAATGATTGTTAACTCAGATGAACGTCAATGGACTTGGATGGACGAAGGTCTAAACAGCTTCCTTGACGGTGTTGCAGGTCGTGAATGGGATCCAAATATTCCTTGGGGTGTTGAACCACGTGATATCGTTGGCTACATGAAGTCTGAAACGCAAGTGCCAATTATGACACAGTCTGACAGTATTCTGCGCATTGGACCTAACGCTTACGCTAAGCCAGCAGCGGCATTAAATATCTTACGTGAAACAATATTAGGTCGTGAGTTATTTGATTTTGCCTTCAAAGAATACTCAGAGCGTTGGATGTTTAAACGCCCTACACCATCAGACTTTTTCCGCACAATGGAAGAAGCTTCAGGTGTTGACTTAGATTGGTTCTGGAGAGGTTGGTTCTACTCAACTGATCACGTAGATATTTCTATCGACCGTGTTTATCAAATGCGTTTAGATACGAAAAACCCAGATATCGATTTTGGCCGTTTACGCGATATTGAAAATGATAAGCCTCTGTCACTAACAGATGAACGTAACAAAGCTGAAGGTAAAAAACTTTGGGTTGAACGCTTCCCTGATATTACTGACTTCTACGACGAAAATGATCGCTTTACGGTGACTAACAAAGAGCGTAACAGCTACCAGAAATTCCTTAAAGGTCTTAAGCCTTGGGAACGTAAAGTATTTGAGCGCGCGATCGAAGAAGACAAAAACTACTACGTATTAGAGTTTTCTAATCTTGGTGGTTTAGTTATGCCGATTATTTTAGAGCTGACTTACGCTGACGGAACTAAAGAAAACCAATACGTTCCTGCAGAAATTTGGCGCAGAACGCCGAAGAATGTTCGCAAACTTGTAGTTACTGAAAAAGGTAAACAGTTAGTAAGTGTTACCGTTGACCCTCGTTGGGAAACAGCTGATGTAGATGTGGAGAACAACCACTATCCACGTCGTATTATTCCTTCACGTGTGGAAGCATATAAGTCGAAGCGACGTTCTAGCAAAGTGAGCCGTGACATTATGCACGACATCAAAACTGAGCTTAAAACTGACAAAGACGAGAAAGAAAAGAAAGAGAAAACAGAGAAAGCAAAAGCAGAATAACTGCTAACACTTTTTAAAGATAAAAAGGCAATCGTGAGATTGCCTTTTTTTAACAGTGATGAATTGGCTAAGTGGATTAAATTACGCTAGAAAACCCCGTTCTCATTACGAATTTTTCCACCGCTAATTAGAGAATAAAAACGCATAAACCCGTCTAAAGCTTGTATTGAATCCCAGTGCTCAACGATTCTGCCATCTTCTATACGCCAAGTATCAATAATATTCATACCTCTGGTATCGTCACCTCTATGGTCTTTTTCTAACGTCGCATGCGAATGAAAAATCACGTAGTTACCATCAACGTATATGTGTTTTACGTCGTAGGAATACTCTGGGTAATCTTCAACAAATTTCTGTAAAAAGCCGACAAGGCCTTCAATTTTATCCGGTATATTTCGATTGTGTTGTGTATAAGCACTATCGTTGTAATGCTTTAGAACATAGTCGAAATTATGGTTATTCATTAGATTTTGTACGAAATCAGTGATCAATTTCGCATGTGCCAACTCCTGCTCAGACCAACTTTCCTTATACAAAGACTCAGTATTAATTGTGGGTACTTCAGCAGCCTTCGCTATTGCTATCAAACTTGTAATAGTGATCATCAGTGCCAGAAGGCTTTTCTTAATTGTTTTTACCATAAGTTTATTCATGACTAATTTCTCAACTTGATTGTCAAACGACATAGTTACTATTTGTAACCATAGTAATTATAAATAACTTACATTACAATTAGGCACGTAAACATGCCCTAGGAACAAAAAGGTAACCTATGGGGCTTAACAATAAGTAATGAGGGGTTTTATGGTTGATCAAAAAAGTGCTGAACGACGCGTATTTCATAACAATAGCGAATGCCCAATCCGAAACGTTGTCGCCCAAATTGGTGACAAATGGTCGATGTTAATTTTATTTGCCTTAGTCGATGGCGAAGACAGATTTAACTCGTTAAGAAAAAGAATCGTCGGTATTTCACAGCGAATGCTCACTCAAACACTTCGAGATTTAGAACGCGATGGCTTTGTTAAACGCACTGTGTTTCCTGAAGTGCCTGCTCGTGTCGAGTATGAGCTTACGCAAATGGGTCGAGGTTTAGTTAGCCCTTTATACCAGTTAGTTAGTTGGGCTGGTGAGCATCATAGCGACATCAATCGCTCTCGAGAACGCTATGATAAAGCGCATTTAAAAGAATAAGCGAGGCATTCAATTAACCCTGTAAACATCTGGCTTATGTAGTTCCATAAAAATATCTGGCGTATTAAGCTCAGTAAAACCATATTGTTTATATAAACCGTGGGCATCTCCCGTCGCTAACACCATGCGCCTTATTCCTTGTAAGTCAGGATGCTGCATAATGTTACACATTAGCATTTTACTCAAACCTTTGCCTCGCTGACTTTCAAGAACATAAACATCAGCGAGGTAGGCAAACGTTGCCCGATCAGTGATCATTCGAGCAAAGCCAACTTGCTTTTTATCTTGGGTGAAAACACCAAAGCATAATGAATTTTCTATGGCTTTTCTCATTGTGTTATAGGGAATATCTTTGGCCCAATACGTATTGGAAATATTCTCGTGAATAAAATTTATATCCATGTCATCGGTACATGAAGATACAAAAAAACCATCAACGTTTGCCAAGTTAGCCTCCTTTGACTTATTAAAATACGGTAAATATGGACTTTTCCGTTTATTTACATTCAAAAAGATGTTGGCTGAGTATTCAGCTTCATAAAAGCAGACACCCTCCATAAAACTTCATTAGCCAGTGAAAAAGTCAAACACATTACCTGCTGTTGAAGAAGAGCCTTTATAAAATTCTGTGTACTTGCAGTTTTCACATGTCACAGCAAAATATTTTTTGTTTTGAACGTCGAAAATTCTAGACCAAAAGCCACCAGACACTCTGATTTCTCCTGTTTCAAATTCGCGATTACCGCATTTGGCACACGACCACTTTTCATGTCTCATCTTTCTCTCTCCTATAGTTAACTATGCTCGTTAGCAAGCGTATTGGTTTTTACCCTCTCGTTTAGCTTGATACATTTTTTGATCAGCTTCTCGTATTAAATCTTCGGCTGTCATCCCTGAATTAGGATAAAAAGCGATACCAATACTGACGCTAATATTTACACGCTGTAATTGACCTAGATCGTCTTCGATTGTGTATTCTCGAGCAACTTCTTGAACGGCTTTGCTCGCTAGCTGCAACGCATCTTTAGTTGAAGTTAAGTCAGGCAAACACACTAAAAACTCATCACCACCTAATCGACCAACCGTGTCAGAGGCGCGAAAACTTTGCTTCAAACGCTTTGCTACTAAGGTAAGAAGTTCATCACCAGCTCCATGGCCATAACAGTCATTAACATCTTTGAAGCCGTCTAAGTCCATAAACATAACGCCTACTAACGACTTCTCGCGATCTGCGTGAAGCATGGCTGACTGCAACCTTTCCTTTATTAAGAATGCTGTGGGTAACTTAGTTAATGAATCATAATGCGCTAGCTTTTTAAGCTCATCTTTTGTCGACTCCAGCTCTTCAATAGTGTCATGTAATTCCGTGACATCATATTCAGTCACTAAAAAAATGTAATCACCAGTAATGGGATGACGACTATTGCGAATATCCACATTGTGACGCCTAATACCGGCCAAGGTGTTCATTAAATGTTCTTGACTGCCTTCTTGCTTTTTCCGCACATGGGCAAGTCTAGAGGCCGCTTCGCTTGCGCTCTCAAAACCTATTTCAAAATCGGAAGTCATTTCGCTTCCGGTTTTATTACCATAAGTACGTGTAAAGGCGGGATTTTCAAATAACCTCTTACCCTCAAGGCTATAACAGCTTACCGCAACGGACGTATAACGAACCGCTTCTGCAAACAATAGATTTTCCGGCTGTCCATCGCAATCAATCTGCTCACTAATAAAAGCAATAATGCCACGATGTTTTTCTGGGCCCAGTAACACAGCAACATGACGCATTAGCATCACTTTAGGCTGTCCATTCGGATAGGTAGTCCAAGGGTCTTGTGTTTGCCCCTCGAGTACCGCTTTAACAAAGGTTTGCTCCGTTCTTTTCCTCGCGCCTTCAGTATCAGCTGACAAGTCTTTTTCAATAAGCTGCTGAACATCAGTTAATCCCCAAAACGCTAGCGCTTTGTCATTCCCCCACCAAAATCCATGGCGATCTAAATCAAAAATCCAAACAATGTCTGGTGAGAAGTTAAATGCGTAGGCTTGTTCGATGGAGTCAATAACTGGCAGGTGGCTTGTTTGAATATCTTGGTACACAACGTCGTCCAATGAAGATTAATGCATTTTCTATATTACTGATAATGTCTTTTATACGCTAGTACTTGTTCTAGTAGCTGTCCCTAGAAAACAACCCGCACCAATAAATGTGGCGCCAAATATTCTTCCTAACCACTTTCTGGATAACATTCCTTTGGCCTTTAACTTAGTTTTTTGAGCGAGCAAAGCGTAACTAGAAAGGCAGGCAATAGAAAGCAACATAAAACTAAACACTAACAGCGCAAACTGCGGTATTAGCGGCTCTGATAGCACAACAAACTGAGGAAATAACGCGGTAGTAAAAATAATGGCTTTAGGGTTAGTGAGCGCCACCATTACTCCCTGAATAAATAAACTTAATCCTTTGCTTTGTTTATTTGTTTTCGCACAGGCTTCTACTTTACCAACACCATTACGCCAAAGCTTCACACCAATATAAATCAAGTACAATGCTCCCATCAATTTAACGACAGTAAAGGCTACAGCCGAGTTTAATACCACCGCACTCAGCCCTAAAACTGATAAACCAGACATAATAAACAAGCCAGTAACATTACCGAAAATAGTCAATAATGAGCGCTTAAATCCATAAGTAAGGCTGTTTATCGACACTAACAACGCCGCGGGGCCTGGAGTTGCTGTCGCTAATAGCGCTATCGAACAAAAAATTAGCCAACTTTCAATATTCATTACGCACTCCTAAATGTCACGACTGTTATCATTGCTACAGCCCGCGTCCTGTAGATAAAAAGTGAACCCAGTCTTTTCTACCTAGCATGCTTGCTTGTTTAACTGCGTGTTCATAGGCATAGGCAACTTTGATGTGCTCAACATGCCATGGATTATTACTACCATCAAGCAAAGCATAACTCGCGTGAGGACTATAGGTTTCCATGGAGTGCACGATAGGCTCATCATCAGTGTAGGCAGGTAAACCAACACTGCCTGGATTTACCACAAGTTGACCACTACTAATGGCAACCGTTCTTGGTGTATGAGTGTGACCACATAAAACAACCGGAGAAGATTGGCCACCTAACAAGGTTAAAATATCACGGTCGTTACGTAACCTTGCATGGCCGCTACCTACATCTTCCAACAAGTAAATGAGATCATCATCAGGCGTTCCATGACAAAGAAACACCTCAGGTGTTAGTTGTAAGCTAAAAGGCAATCCTTTCATCCACGCCAGTGGCTGCTCGCCTAAGTCGTCTAAAATAAATTGCAGAGTTGGATTATCATTTATTTCTTTTGGTGTAGCTTCATATATCTGACGATCTTGATTACCCCGAATCGTCACTATATCGTGCTGCATCAATAACTCGTAGGTCGCTTTTGGCGCAATGGGTCCATAAAGAATATCGCCAAGATTGACGATAACATCGACACTTTTTCGTTGGATATCAGCTAATACGGCTTCTAGTGCGAACACATTACTATGAATATCGGAAATGGCAGCAATTCGCACAGTGACTCCTTTCTTGGCTATTTTACGACTGGTAAACCTGTTTTAAACACTTGTTTACTTTATAGAGAAAGGGGGTGATTGCCAACCTTAATTTACAGTCGCTTTAGATTAGAAAGCCAACCGAATTCGAATAAATAATAATAAGAGTATTACTTCATAGGAATATCAAACGACACCACTAAGCCTCCCGCTGAATGATTGGCTAAGTGAATATGACCACCGTGAACCTCAACAATATCTCTACACACAGTTAAGCCAATGCCACTGCCATTTTCCTTTGTTGAGAAGTATGGAAGAAATGCTTGAGTAAGCAGCTCTTCATCCATTCCTGATCCGAAGTCTCTAACAGACATTTCCAATCTGTCATTAACCACTTGCGAGGTAAGTTGTGGAATTACAGCGGAGCTGCCTTGTTCGCTTGCTTCTTTGGCATTTTTTAACAGGTTTATTAATAACTGCTCTATTTGACCTTGATCTGCATTAAGCAATAACTCACTGTCTGGCGTTAGCCATTCAAACGGGTATATTTCACTTAACTGCTCAACAATAGAAGCTAATGAAAATGTCGCCCTAACCGGTGATGAAACCCGTGCTAACTGACTATAACTTTGGACAAACTGACTTAACTTGTTAACGCGATTGGTAATGGTATCAAACACTTTTTGTAGTTTAGCGTTGTCGAGTTTTTCCGCTAATAATTTGCCGCTGTGACACATACTGCTAATAGGTGCAATAGAGTTATTAAGTTCATGATTAATCACTCGAATAACTTTCTTCCATGTAACCAACTCTTGGCGATATAGCGCCTGAGTAATGGGTTTAAGCAAGATGAGCCTATGAGTCATTCCATGCAGTTTTAGCGCATGCTGCGATAAATGAAAACTTTGCTCAATACCTTGTTCGGTGCCTTCATTACTTTCTCCGCTGGTGACTTCTTTAGCGCCAGCCATTTTTAATTGAATAATGCCCTGCTCTGTCGCTAAGTGATTAAGTAATGAAGGACAATTTTTTTCTAACATCGAGTCTATCGGTTGCCCCAAAACATTAGCATCATCAAAAAAGTGTTTTGCCGCTAAATTAACGAATACCAGTTGGTTGCGGTGGTCAACAAGCAGAGTGATAACATTAGATGCATTGACAACTTTGTCGAGCATTAGCTCACGTTGATATAGTGACTGGCGCTCTTTTCTCAATTTTTCAGCGACTTGGTTGAAAAGTTCGACAAGGTGGCTTTGCTCTTTGGTGACTTTATCGGGCAGACTCACGGCAAAATCACCATCATAAAGGCTTAATAAGCCATCGGACATAAGGCGAGTTATACGCTGTTCCCTTTGCTGACTTTGACGAATGGTAATGAGTAACCAAACAACCAAAAATAGACTATAGATACCATAAAGCATCGGTTTTTCGGGTAATATAACAAAGCTACCAGCGACGAAAAGAACATTAATTATCAGCAACTTAATCACTAAATGACTATTCATGATCGGCGATTACTCGGCAAGTTTATATTTTTCAATGCGTCGATACAGGGCTTGTCTGCTTAATCCTAGCTCTTGAGCCGCGTGTTTAATGACGCCTTTATGCTTTTGCAACGCAGCTTGAATTTCTAATTTTTCATCTTTTACGATATCAGCTGCTGTCAGCGACAAGTCGGCAGCGGTAATAAGGCTATTTTCAGCAAAAACCACAGCTCGGCGACAGCAATTTTCCAGCTCTCTTACATTTCCGGGCCACGAATGTTTAAGCAAAGCTGCGATTGCTGTTTGATCAAGTTGAATAGACGCACCCAAAAATTGCTGAGCTAAGGGGATGATATCGTCTTTTCGATTGGCAAGCGGCGGAATATCTAGCTGAACAACGTTAAGGCGGTAGTACAAATCTTCTCGAAAAGAGCCTTGTTGTACATTTTGAGCTAACGGCTCATTCGTCGCGCTAATCACACGCACATCAACTTTAATCGTGTCGTTAGAGCCTAGGCGCTCAAATTCACCCGTTTGTAAAACACGCAGTAATTTCATTTGCCCTTGCAAGGACAAATTACCAATCTCATCAAGCATCAGTGTACCGCCATCAGCAGCTTCAAATCGCCCGACACGCTGCTGGTTCGCGCCAGTAAAAGCCCCCTTTTCCGCGCCAAACAACTCAGCTTCCATTAATTCAGCAGGGATAGCGCCCATATTCACTTTAATAAAAGGCTTGTTGATACGGTTGGATTGCTGATGAATAAAATCAGCCAGCTTTTCTTTGCCGACACCATTGGGGCCGGTAATTAACACATTGATATCTGACTGCGCGACCTTTTCCGCCTGCCTACTTAAAGCTCTCATCTCGCTACTTTGAACGATATAATCATTGCTTAGCAGATCATGTCCCGAAGAATCTACTTTTCGATACTTTGCTAATGTCGCCAGCAGTTTATCATCATCCCAAGGTTTTGGCAGGTAATCGGCTGCCCCTTGTTTTACGAGTTCAACAGCCATCTCCAACTGCGTCCAAGCAGTAATGATAATAACGGGTAAGTCGGGTGCAGCGTCTTTAATTTGATAAAAAAGGTTCTTTCCTTCATCACCTTGAGTCGCGCCTTGGCTAAAATTCATATCTTGGATAACTGCATCAATGTTTTGATGCAGTACCGCTGCCATTGCCTGTTGAGCATTACTGGCAGTAATTACTTGATAATCATGGAGCTCTAGCAGCATTTCTAACGCTGCTAGAATATCTTGATTATCATCAACTAAGAGTATCCTTGTCATATTGGTTTTAACGTTTATCTCTTTAATCTACTTTACGACTCGTTACACAGTACGAGTAGCAATAACAGGTGGAATTCGGCTTGTTTTATACGCTGGTAGCCAAGTGGCTAATGTACCTGATACAAATACTACGGCAATAGCGCCAAGGAACATTAAGATATCAGGTTTACTAATGTCCAAATGTTCGCTCAAAAACACATTTGTTGCCAAAATGGCGGCGATCCCCAATAAGCTGCCCATTAAGTAAATCAGCCAATTTTCACTTAACACATACACTAACACATCTTTACGCGTTGCCCCTAGAGCTCTACGTATACCAATGAGTTTTTTCTGTTTAGAAACATGGAATTGGGCATTAGCGTAACTACTAATTACCGTAACTACCAACATTAAAATACATAGCATGGTAAATAAGCTGGCTAAGCCGCTGTCATGTCCATAGAAATCTAACAAATGCTCTTCCATGGTAAATATATCAAGAACATCTCTTTCAGCTTGAACGCCTAAAATGGTATCTGTTAACGCCGCGCGAACATTTGCTTCCTGACCTGGTTCCACCTTAATCATATAGTAGCTAGAGCCATGCCAAATATAGGGCCTTAAAATCCCATATTGCTTATTCGCAGGTTTATTAGGGCTAATATTTATATCTTTAACCACGCCAACGATAATGCCATTGTTGGTCTCTTGCCCTAGAGCAGAGTCGTTTCCATATAAGCTATTTTTAAGGGATTCAGTGATGATGATATTAATAGATTCATCACCCTCTTGATACATATCAGCATCAGTAATAAAACGCCCTTCAACAATCTCTAAATCAAGCACTTGTTGAAATTCAGGCGAAGACATAAAAAATGGCACATAACGCAAATATTTATCTTGTTGAACTTTGTCAGGATCATCAAGATCGTAAAAGCTGCCATTTGTACCGCCGTTCTGAATTGGTAACTGCAATGTTGGCGCTACGCTAATAACACCTGGTAACTGGATTATTTTGTGCATATCTTCTTTGATTATCGATTTGGCATAATCATCATTTTTGAACACTCCAGATGTTGGGACCACTTGAATAACCAAGGTGTTTTTTAGATCTATTCCCATTGGCTTGTTTATCTTCTCAGCGGTATCTAAAGCCAAGATAGTGCTGTTAACGATAAGGGCTAAGGTTAACGCCAATTGCAAAATAAGCAGCCCTACCGCAAATTTACGTAATAACAAAGATTTTAATAGTGCTTTAATATTCATCATAATCCCTTATTTTAATTCAGCCGAAATCGTATAACGATTAGCGCGGATAAGTGGGTAAAGTGCACTCAAGTTTGCTGTAACAATGGCAATGGCTACGCCGGCAATCAGTACGCGGGTATCAAGTACGGCAATATTGGTTAACCTAGGTAAGAACTCCACCGAAATATTCAAAAATACCCAACTAAAACCAAGAGCTATTACTGCTGAGATTAAGCCAACAACGGTGCTTTCCACTAAGCCTTGTATTAACATTTGACGGTTACTTGCGCCAATTGCTCGTCGCAAGCCAATTTCAAATTTTGCTCCGTGAAAACGCGCTAGTAACAAGCTACTTGCATTAAAAACACATACAGCTAGAAACAGAACTGTGGCGTATGTAAAGGCAACAATTCGTTGGTCTACAACATTGTTTTTTTCTATCCACGTGTTTAGGTCATTTAACTCATTGATAATATCGTTCGGGTGTTCACCCGCATCCTTGAGCGACTGACTGTAATTATCTAAATAAGTTTGCATGGCGCTTACTGCGCCTTGGTTTTCAAGTTCAACCCAAGCTTGGATAAAAAAGACGTTCTTTTCTTTGGTTTCACTTGATTTGTTGTAGCCCTCTGAGCTTGAAGAGCGGGCATAAATCGGCAAATCA
This sequence comes from Thalassotalea coralli, assembly GCF_055786205.1. Classification (NCBI taxonomy): domain Bacteria; kingdom Pseudomonadati; phylum Pseudomonadota; class Gammaproteobacteria; order Alteromonadales; family Colwelliaceae; genus Thalassotalea; species Thalassotalea coralli. The sequence continues at coordinate 56,601 of NZ_JBVVBK010000006.1, forward strand.
TTGTCCAGAGCTGTATCTAGAGGAATGAAAAAATCTTCCGTTAAGTTGAAGGCATTACCGTCGGTTACGTGATAATAAAGCGGGCGTAAATGCCAAGGCTTTAACACGCCAATAATAGAGTAAATCTCACCTTCGAGTTCTACCGATTTACCAACTGAATCACCACCGCCAAACAGCTTTTTATTCATGCGATCGCCAATGACGATACCTTTTCCTTCGGTGCTATCAAACCCCTGTCCGTATGCAAAAGGTGCATTAGTTAAACCGAAAAAGCCTGGACTAGTTGCGCGAATATAGGCCTTTTGTCGAGACAAACTACTCGATTCAGCATCTCTTACATAGGCACCGGTATAATAGAAAACGGCCGCATTTTTGGGCGTATCTGACTCTAAAATCGCCTTTCCGTCACGGTAGCGAATGATATAGAAGGGCTCTTCATTAGGATCTTCTGTCGCCCAAGTATTCATGCTGATGTGATACAAATTAGCACTTTTTTCAGGAAACGGGTCACTTGCCATAGAATTTACCAACGCTAAATTAGCACACAACAAGCCTACACCAAGCGATAAAGTAACGATAACCAAGCCATATAAGCTAGGCGAGCGTTTCACATTGAGTAATGCTAAACGAAAATAGTAACTAAGCATTGGCACCTTCCTCTATTAAGTCTGTTTCTGTTGCTGATACAGGCGTTAAACTTGGTGCATAAATGCGAGAGTCAGTAATTTGCCCATCGATGATCTGCACGTTACGTTTAACTTCTCTTGCTTGGTCAGGATCGTGTGTCACCATAATAATGGTTGCACCGTCTTGGTTCAGAGTGTGTAGTAATTCCATCACTTGTCGAGCCATTAATGAGTCCAAGTTACCGGTTGGCTCATCGGCAAGTAAAATTTTTGGCTCTCCTGCAAGTGCGCGAGCAATAGCAACACGTTGCTGCTGACCACCTGAAAGCTGGCTTGGTAAGTAACTGTGGCGTGCTGCTAAACCTACTTTTTCTAGCGCGCTTTCTACACGTCGTTTGCGTTCAGCACTGCTAAAGCCACGATAGCGTAATGGCATGTCAACATTATCAAAAATACTGTAATCGGGAATTAGGTTATAGTTTTGAAAAATAAAGCCAATTTTTTCATTACGAAGGCGTGATAGTTCGTTATCGTTAAGGCCTTGTACATTAATACCATCAAGCTGATACTCACCTTGATCAAAGCTATCTAGCAGTCCTGCGACATTCAAAAATGTTGATTTACCAGAACCAGATGGACCAGTTACAGCGACGAACTCACCTGCTGCAACATTCAATGAGAAGTCTCGTAAGGCATGTGTTTGAATGGTATCACTGCGATAAATGCGTGAAATGTTGTTCATAGTTAACATAGTTATATTTCCTTATGGTTCTGAATTTATTGAGTAATACTGATACGCTCTGCTGCGCGAAAATCTTCATAGTCTGAAATAATTAGGGTGTCGCCTTCTTTAACGCCAGAAGTAAGCTCAATGTAATCAACACTGGCGATGCCGGTGCCAATTGCTACAGCTTCAGCGATATCTTCTGAAATGACACGGTAGGCTTTACTGTCGCTCATTGACCCTAAGAACTGGCCTCGCTTCACCATCAGGACATCGCCTTTGCGTTCAAATTCTATGCGAGCATTTAAACGTTGGTTTTGTCTAAGCTTTAATGAGGCTGTGTTTTTCGGTGTATGGACGTTAGTGCGAACTTGTACTTGGTTACCTTTGATTTCAGGTGAAATAGCGATAATTTCACCAGTAACCTCTTGACCAGCAATTGTCATAGATACTGTTAGCCCTATACCCAAATCATCAGCATAAAATTCAGGTACGTTCAGCTCCGCCTCGTATTCTGACAAGTCAACCACTGTCATAATTGGCGTACTAGCGGACACTTTATCTTTTTGTGCCACTAACCAATTACCCACTATCCCTGATACAGGTGCAGCAATAGTTAGTGCTTGCTGACGCCTTACTAGCTCATCTAAAACCAACTGTTGCTTTTGCACATTGTATTGGCGATTCTTGGTTTCAAATTCCAAGCGCTCCTTCGCCAGTTCAACACGCTTTTTAGCATGCTTTAGCATCATTTCGGCATCTAATAAGGCATCTTGGCTCTCGGCCCAATCTTTTTCACGCATCACTTGACGCTCAAAAGAATCGTCCGCACGTCGCTTCTCTCGCTTAGCGACATTTAGACGAATTTGAGCGCTATTGAGTTGGGTTTCTAAATCTAATAAGGCTTCTTTGTTAGACCATTCACCGCGCATCGCCTCAATTTTCAACTGTTCGAGAGTTGATTCTTGTTGTTTGATTTCCGCCTTTAGCTCTGGGCTTTCTATAGTTGCTACCGGCTGACCAAGCTCAACAGCAGAGCCTGGCTTAACTAACATAGTTACCTGCCCAGGTTCAGTGCTATATAATTGCGGTGCATTTGCTGCAACAATTTTACCACTTACAGCAACATCACGGATTAAGTCACCTCTTTTAACTTGTGCAGTACGTAGCTTTTCAATATCAATTTTGGGCGTAGAGTCGTACCAGAGTTTAAGAGTCGGCATGGCAAATACCGCCAAGGTAACGATCGCTAATAACGAAACAATCAATTTGATTGGTAATTTAGCTTTTGGCTTTTCAATCACTTGATCTTGACCTTGGGTACCTTCAATCATCGGCATCTTTCCTTCTATCAGCGCTTTGCATTATGAATTTGTTACCCTGCGACCTTTTATCGCTGCTTCGGTAACAACTTTGTAAACCTATTACTAAGAAAGCGAAAGAGATGCCAACTTTATCAAATGCATAAACCATTGAAATAAAACAACATTTCATAATAGTGAAATTTATCAATGTCCGATCGGACACGATGAATGTCCAACAATGTCCGAAGGACACCGTAATGGACACAGGCGGGAATATTGTCTAATCATTGCTATAACACTAAAACCGCTCATTGTTTTTTAACTATGTTGTAATTTTTACAATAGACAGCTGACTAGTACTCAAACAAGATTACAATAGCAAAACAGGTTTTCCCTGAGTAACTATGCGCAAGACAGATAAAAAAATAGATAACCAAATAAGAACCGTACTTACCGACGTTTGTGAGACAGCGTTAAAAACTATTGATGGCTTTCAGTGGTTAACACACATAGTTGATTACAATAACTTCCCTAATAGCCTAAATGTCGTCTGTATCTTTGATAACAATGAAAACTTAAATCAATATTTACGATCTGAAAATAAAGACTATTTACACAACTTAATTTCCAAAGAGTTTAACCGTTTAACAATTAGGCTTAAAAACCTAAACAAGCACATTAACTATGACACGGAAGAAGAATGCACAAAGCAACACGACGGTAACTGGGCGCGCAGACTTAGCTAAATAAACCGAAAATTAAGATGGTTTAGTGGTTCCTCTAGTGATATCGGCTAAGGTAACTAGCTTTCAATACCGACTTGTTCAGGACCGATAGAAAAATAGCAAAGAGTTCGAACATAATTAGTCCATTTCAACCAAATAACAATAAGTTAGCCTTTTTCATCGCAATATCAGGTTACATTTATACGCTTTCTAAACCTATCTATTTACGCCTATAGTGAAGAAGGAATACTGAATATTAAGGAAGACAACATGAAACAAGCAACACTAAGCACACTTTTAATCACTACTGTACTTTCTTTATCAAGTCCGGGTGCCAATGCAAACGATTGCTCTCTTTATAACGACAGTAAAAAGTCAGTAAAGTGTCTTCAGGATAAAGTAGAAAAGCTTGAGAAAAAGCTTAAAAAAGTTAAAAAGCAATTAAAGCTACCTAAAGGAATGATAATAAGCCTAGATGCACAAAGTTGCCCAAAAGGCTGGAGCAAGTTTAAACTAGCAAATGCTCAGAGCATACCTCAAAACGACAGCAACTCAATTTTGCAATGTAAAAAAGACTAGAAGAAAAGACTCACACTTTTTTATTAAAACAACTAAGTAAATAGGGGCGCTTATGAGCAGCATAACAAAATGGAGCATATTACTTGCGTTACTAATAGGGGCATTCGCCTCTTATCTCCATGGCTTTTCAGACGGTATTTTTACGTTAGTGGTGCTTGGCGCAATGTTCGAAATATCTTTTTGGTTTGGTGTGTTTAGCCTTGACGACGAAGAGCGTTAATAAGCTTATTGATTAAGTAACCTTGCAACCCTAGCGTAAACGATTTGTGTTAATAATACAGTATCGTTACCTGTGGTATTGGTAAATTGAACAATCACGGTATCTCGAACTTCATCATATCGAGCAATGCTGCTGTGCCCTAATACCCAACCCGTATGCTCTCTACCATAAAGCTCGCTATATAGCGCATCTTCCTCAGGTGTAAAAATGGCACCTTCATTTAGCGCGCGAATAAACTTTGCTACGTCATGTGCGGTGGCGACTATACCTTGATCAAGTGCCTTAAAGTCCTGTTCATAGCCAATATGATAAGCGCCCATAACATCATTGATATCAACATCTTTTACCGAATAGAAAGTATTATTCAAATTTAGTGGCGCTAAAATTTTTGGACCTATCAACTGGATATAATCATGCCCTAGCTGGTCTGACATTATTTTTCTTAACAAGAAGTAATTGGTGTTGGAATATTGATAATCACTATTAGGGTCAAAGCTATGAGACATTTCCGAGGCTAACTGAATCACCTCTTCTTCACTATACGCTCGACTCCAATCAAAATTAGGATTATCAGTATAATTAGGCAAACCACTGCGGTGCTTGATCATCATCTTGAGCGTTATTTGATCTGCAAACTCAAACCGTTGTCCGATAGCAGGCAAATAATCGGCTAATGTTTTGTCTAAGGAAATCACCCCGTCAACATGCAATTTAGTCAGCAACACATTGGTATAAAGTTTTGAAATACTGCCAATCTTGAACAATGCGTCTTTTTTTGCAGGGATCTGCTTATCTCTATCATGCCACCCTTGCGCTAGCGAAATAGGCTCATGTCCCTTTCTATCAACATATAACACCATGCCTTCAATATCTGTAGCGACTGCTTGTTCTAGTTGTTCCGATAGCGTGCCAGGCAAAGGTCGCAAATAAAATAATGCAAACTCCCAAGGCGCAAACAAATAAATACTCACCGTAGTTAATACGGTAGCTAACACTAATTTCATTCCTGCACGCTTCTTTAACATTTAATGCTCTTCTATCATGACAACTTTAGAACAAAGTGCCTTGCTGTTTAAAAAGGTGACATAAAAAGTGACATTTTTCAGAAGCACACTCTTATTTTTAACACCATTACTATTAACACACTGGGCTATGACTTAATTTAACACTTGTTCTTCGAACGCTTTTTCCAAGTATTTCTCATCCAAACTAGGGTGTCTCAGTCCTTTGCGCTTTCCTTTGCTAATGGCTATTTCCCCGACTCTTCCAGGATTGTATGGTAGTGCAGTATCGAGTTTAAAAGTAGCGATGTCGTCATTATAAGACTCTTCGGGTGAAATGATTTTCCATCCTTTTTCTCTGAGGGCGTCAGCAAGATCACCCACAAACATCGCTGTTATATCCATTTCATGCAGTAGCAATACATGTTTGGGTGAACGTCCTAACACGTCTACAGCGACATTATCATAATGTTCGATTGCCGCTACGATGGTATTGACATAAAAGTCTTTTAACTTGTCAAAATCAATGTCTTTTTTGTCACGTACTGCACGTTGAAAAAGACTCTCTATATACCAGTCATAATTATCTAGAGTTATATAAGCATTAAAATAACCACTGTCCTTAAGGTACTTACGCATACCATCGCGTTTTTCTACCGTATCGCCCTCGCGCAAATAAGGAAAGCGAAACCATGGAACAAAATTACTATAACCTTTCAATAATTCATGGTTTTGCTGAACATTAGTTCTATAGTCTTCAAGACTGGTTTTGTTGAAATTAGGGTGAGTTAAGGTGTGGTTTGCGATCAAATGACCTGCATCATTATATTGCTGCAGTCTTCTCTTTCCTTCTTCATCCATATTGCCGGCAACAGCAAAAAACGCCACTTGCTCAATGTGATGACGCTTTAATTCTTCGATTAATAACTTTGCTCGCGTAGGGCCATCGTAATACCCCACAGCAAAGCGTGGCGAATCATCAAAAGAAAAGGAGATTTCCTTTGTTAGTTGGGGCTTTATTTCTTGAGATAGAGAGCTTTTCGGTGAGGAGTGAGCACTCAAAGGTAACAGGAAAACTATAAAAAAAACGTATAAAAATTTAATCATTGTAGTACTCAACGCTAGGCTAAGATTTGAAATTTACTCTTTTAAAGACAATACATTAGCACACCTTCGCCATTATTTTGTAATTTTATGGGGCATATCACTCTACCCCATTGAGTTTTATATCTATATGAGCGCTACAAATCGTTTAAAAACGCCAATAAGTCGTCTCTCTCTTGTGCCGTTAGCTCTAGTACTTTCTGTTTTATTTGTTCAGCTTCTCCTCCATGCCATAAAACCGCTTCCATGATTGTTCTTGCTCGACCGTCATGCAAAAAAGTCGCTTCAGGGTCTACAGTTTTTGCTCTGCCTAAACCCCATAATGGCGGTGTTCTCCATTCTCTAGCCGTAGCCTGGAATTCAGCTAACACTTCTTCTACAACAGGCTCTCCCGATTGAGTAAAATCAGCAAGTGCCTCTCCCATATCATGAAGAAGTAAGTCAGTATAAGGAAAGATTTTCTGCTCAGACAACTCAGGGTGTTCAGCAGAATATTGGGTTGTATAACGCTCTACATGACAACCTTGGCAACCTAACTCCATAAAAACAGTTTTTCCGCGCTGGACATCATCATCGTAGGCATTTTTTCGTTGAGGAACCGAAAGGTGATGAGAGTAAAAATCGATCGCTTCTAAAATTTTGTCTGAAACTTCATAAGGGTAGTCATTAGTGCTGTCGCCGTTGCCATTTGGTGCCGCCAAACAATCCTCTTGATGTAATAAACAGTTCTCAGTTTGGTGAAGCTTGTTAGTTAATCCCATATCATTAACAAACGCACCTGCCGACTGTTCAAGTAAACTTGGTTGACCAGCTTTCCAGCCAAAGCGTCCTATATTTGTGTGCTCTTGATCTAAACTCCAAACTCGGTTTACTTTTCCTGATATACCATCGTTATTAGTATCGTTTATATCTTCCCTTGAAATAATGAGTTGTTCATCTATTAAAGACAATAAACCTAAGCCTATCATCGGAGGTGCAACTCGGGCAGACAAAAAAGTATCCTCATCAAATTCAATTTCATCATGATTTACTTTAGTAAATCCCCATACTGGTGTTCTTAGCTCCACTTGATGACCGTCACTAAAGGTTTCAATATGCGTTTGATAAGTAACCGTTAACTCTGCTTCTGCTATAACGTTAGCAATTGCTTGATGCTGTATTTGACCACCAACAAAAGTATCTGCAACGTTTCCTAACATTCCTTCTAACATTTGTGATTGCTGAGCTATCGAAATGTCGCTTCTCGTTGCTCGAAACAAAATACTGTTAAAGTCCTTACTTCCTTCGTCTGGCGCATGCCCTCTGCCGTCTCGTATATGGCAATCTTGACAGGCATTATTGTTAAAAAGGCCACCTAAACCATCGCGAGATGACGTACTGGCACTACCCGCGACCCAAGGGTTTTGGAAAAAGTCGTCTCCTAATTCAAAAAGTCCAATACGAGAAACATCAGTCATATTAATTGACCGATCAGAAAAAGCATCAGCCGTATTATCCGTAGTAGACGTTTCACCACCAGATAAATGCTCTCCTTCGATTTGATAAGGAGGCTTTGTTTCGACAGGAGGCGTAACTGCGTTTGATTCAGAATTACCTGAGCCACCACCACACGCTGATAAACAACTGACTAGGGTGATAGATATTAATTTTAGTTTCATTTGCTCTTAACCGGGAAAGGCGCACTAACATAGTACGCCTAAAAATATTTTGATCTGAATTTTCTAGAAGTATAACTAGTCGCTGTCACCGCCACCGCTAGTGTCAATTGGGTTTAGTGATAACACTTCAACCGCAGTTCTAATTTTTTCATCAAGTAAAAATAGCTCGTTCACTGCTTGCTCAGCTACGTTACGTTCCGTATCTGTAGAAAGCTGGCCAATTATTTGGTCGAACTTAACAGGATTTTCGTCACGTTCGCCAAATTCCATGATTGCCGCCATATGCGTTTCAATGCTTGTTAACGCTTCATCAATATCGTTGTATGTTGTTTCATCAAGATCTTTGATTAAGTCGCCAATACCATCGCCTTCAATTTCACCATAGTTACCATAAAATGCGTTTTTAACACCCTGAAAATTATGATAGATAGCGATATGGCTTAGATCACTAAAACAATCGTGTTCTTCTTCCACATCACCTGTTAATAGGCCTGAATTCATGCGCGCGCCAGCTAATTCATCAGTTGCCATGGCGTGGATTGAACCAATAATGTAATCCAGAGCTAATTCACTATTTAAGAAGTTATGAGCTAATGTGCCTTCTGTAGTCGCTGCACTTTCAGACCACTCCGCTTGCATTGCAGTTAAATCATCTACAAGTAGATCTGTCGCTGTTTGGAGGTATTGCACTCGACGCTCGCAATACATATCAAAGCAATTCGCCACATCAAAGTCACTAGCTGGGCGTTCACCTGCACCAGCTTCTGTACCATGAGTGTCAGGCCCCCAAAGCATGTATTCGATAGCATGAACACCAGTAGTCACGTTCGCTTCATTATCGTTTGCACCATTTTGCGCAAGTAATAATTCTGTATTAATAGTTTCCTCGCCATTGATAATACTATCAATATGATTCTCGTCTAAAGGCCACGCATTCACTTGACCTTCCCACTCATCAACACTCGCAAGACCGCCTTCAGCATCTAGGCCTTTATCAATTGTAATTGATGTATCCCAACGCATAATTTCAGATTCTTGATAAGGTTTACGAGCTTCCTTGTATGCTGCCTTAGCAACATCTAATGTCGCTTCTGAAGGCAAAGCAATGAACGCGTCTACAGCAGTTTTTAAGGCGATAGCCGTCGTCAATGAATCTGTGTAAGCAGCATAAGCCATAGCAACATAATTTGCCTTAACCGTTTCAGTTGTTACTTCTTCAACTGTTACTGGTGGTGTTGTAACTACAGGTTCATTTGAAGAGCTACTATCGCTATTACAAGCAGAGATAAGAATAGCCGTGCCACATAACGTGGCAAGCGCCATTTTTTTGTTAACCATTGCAGGTCCTTGTGTTAAATTAATATGAGAATACAGTTACAAATGGTAACTGTTATCATTAACATTAACAACAATTAATTTGAACATCCGATGACCATACAAAGCTCAGAAATATATTCTTTACTGATTTCCTTCATTGAGCCTATTTACTATCTCTTTTCCACCAATAAGCGTATCTATTGGCTTTACCTCCTAGCGTCAGTTTTACTTAGTGTTCTCGTGCTAAAGCGCAATAAATTACGCCGATTTTTCAATAACATTACGAGTAGAAAGTATTGGTTAAATGCGAGTACAAAAGTTGATTATCAATGGATATTTACAAATCAAGTGCTTGCTGTTCTTTTTCTTATCCCTTTATTAGGCGGCCAACTTACGTGGGCAATTAGTGTCTATCGTTGGTTAACGGGTTTGTTTGGCGCAGGTGATTTCTTTCAATGGTCATCCTCAACTGTGATGGTTTTATTCTCTCTTGCCATCTTTATCACCGAAGATTTCTCACGTTTTTTTGTTCACTTCTGCTACCACAAGGTTCCTTGGCTATGGCGCTTCCACGCAATTCATCACAGTGCAAAGGTGATGACGCCCTTTACCTTATATCGAATTCATTTCGTCGAATACGCTATAAATACACTTCGTTCATTGTCGGTAACAGGAACAGTCAGTGGTATTTTCATGTATTTATTTGTCGGTAAGATTGGTATTTATGAGGTGCTGGGCGTAAGTTTGTTTAGCTTACTTTTTAATTTAGCAGGGGCTAATTTGAGGCATTCTCATGTATGGTTGGGGTTTGGTAGATTTGAAAGCTGGTTTATCAGCCCCGCGCAACATCAAATTCATCATAGCTCAGCTAGGCGCCATTTAGATAAAAATTTTGGTGCAACACTCGCGTTGTGGGATAGATTGTTTAACAGCTGGATCGCAAGTAAAGGCGAGAAAGTGACAAGGTTTGGGCTATACAAACAAAAAAATAAACAATCGATTTGGAAACAGGTTTTAGGTATCCCAGTGAAGTAGTAGTGGGTCACTTTAACCGAGATACCTCAACGTATTAATAACGTTAGTTTTGTTTAAATTTTAGCTTATATTCTAACAGGGTATAAATAGTTCCTATTAAGCTAAACAAGCCAATTAATGTAAAGATACCCCGCAATAGACCGAATTCTAGACTCAAGAATACACCACTAATAATTAGCGCGAGTAAGCTAGCGAAAATACTCGGGATATGAGAAGTAAACCGTCCTTTGTCGTTTAACAAAATACTCGCTAACAGTAACAAAAGCGTTGCTACGAAAATCACTTTAACACCTCCTGTTGCATATCACTCACTGCAAGGTTTTCCTCATGCTCTTGAGTGTGTTTATTTTGACTGTACTTTTGTGTTGCGCGAATTAGATAGATACCGGAGATTAACGCGGTCAAATCAATACCAACGCTTACAAAGTGCTCATTACTAAACACGTTAAATAGATGACTACCAGAAGTAATAATATTAAGTGGCATAATGGCAATTAATAAACCTGCACTTAAATAAGCGATTTGTTTGGCGGCTTTTTTCTCACATTTCACCACTGCGGCGTAAGCTAAAACAGCTAGCCAAATTCCATAAAATGGGTATTTTAGCAGCGGACCTGCATTAGTAATATTCATGACATGATTAATATAAAGTTGGGCGGGGAATAATGCCAAGGTACATACGACGATACCGCCACATCCGCCAACGATAAATCGGTTAAATCGTTGGTAGGTTTTCATTGAGTATTTAGGGTTTGCCGCATTAACGCCACGCTCCATCCATAACATCAAGCCTGTTAAGGGTAACAATGCCGTTCCTAAGCCCAATACCGCCCAAATAAATTTAACGAAAATGCCACCAAAGTTACCGAAATGAAGTGGGAATAACACATCTAGCACCTCGCCAGTAAAGCCATCGAGCTTTCCGTAGATACCATTGACTTCTACAAACTCACCATCCCCTTTAAAAACAGCGGTCTGAGAAGACATTGCCTTGCCACCAAACACATTAACGTAAACAACGGCACTAGCATCGTTGTAGCCCATGACCGTAATACCACTGATGCTCAAATCATCGTCGAGGGTTAAACTGGCATCAATGATATTGCCAATTTGAGTAGGCTCATGAATATGTTGAATCACTGGCTCTGGCACAGCAATAAAGGTTTCGATGAGTTTATCTTGATCGCCACCAAAACTAACAAACGCTGCCGCTGGTAATAATACAACGACCGCGAGCCCTAAGAACGCGCCTGTAAATGCAATCACAGAGTTAAATAATAGCCCCCATACACCAATTGCCTTATGGCCATCATTTAACAGCAATGTCCTACTTTTTCGCGGCCTAAAGGTAAAAAACTGCGCAAGTATTTTCCGATGAATGAATATCCCAGTAATAATCGATAGCATCATGGTTAACCCCAACACACCTGTCGTTAACAAACCAATCGGCCGACCTAGGTGCAAGTCTGCGTGAAATCCGACAATAAACTCCGACATGTCATATTCACGAGATGCAAAAATTTCTTCTATAGTCCCTTGCTGCCTTTTCACTAGTGCAAGTGTTTGAGGGTGAAAGTCATAGAGAATGCCCATTGCTGGACCGTGATGCTCCTCTTCCCCTTCCGTATGCTCCCCTTCAGCAGGCTCACCACTGTGTGCTTCAAAGACTATAGTTAAATATTGAAAACCGCGATTACCAGGAAGAAATATCATTACCTCTTCTTTGTAATGTTCAGGAACTTCTTTTGCGTATTGAGAAACTAACTGCTCAACCTTCTGACTATCAACTGGCTTTAACGCCCTAATTTCAGGGTTAGCCCAAACTTTTATTTCAGGACGGCCAAATACTGAAATAGCACCTGTAAAGGCGATAACAAATAACAGAACACCAGTAATTATGCCTACCCAGCTATGCAGCGTGTAGAGCTTTTTAATCGTTTTACTTTTCATTTTTACCCTACTCCGTCTTATCCAACTAAGGCCATATACGATAGCCCTGCATGAGAGGCTATTAACGTCAGCATTAAAGCCCACGGGTGCCAAGCTTTTTCGGCCATGTAGCAATAGAGACACAATCCCGTCCATATAAACGGAAACAGTAGTATTGGTATTGCTATTTGATCAGCCGCAGCTAAAGGTAAGTAGGTTGTCATGCCGGGAATCATGATGGTGCAGGTGATAAATGCCATCAATACGCCAGCGATATTTCGGCTTTTCAACGACGTAAAAACACTCGTTTTAACCGTTTGTTTGCTCTGTTCCATTTGCTTAATTCTTTGATATCTATGTTGGTTTATTTACTAACCCTTCAATTACCGAATATTAACTTTATCGCAAACTTATTACAAATAATAATTGTTTTCATTAACAATAAAAACAGGTATAGTCTTATCCATTAATTTTGTCTATTGATATATCAAGGAATTCATATGAAGCAATTCGCTTTAGCTACTCTTACAGTAGCCAGCCTTATCGCTACGTCAGCATCAGCAGGAGACGTAAGAAAGTGGAATGAGTATCAAACACTTGCGACAAAAATCGCAAGCAGCATTGATAAAGCGCCAATGAGTGAGTTGTCGGCAGATAGCTTAGCGCTAACCAAGCTTTCTACTAAATTGTTACCTGCTTTTATTAAAAAGCACCCTATTTGCTCTGAGTATTTAACCGCTGCGCTTGCTGCTGCTGATAGCATGACATCCCTTTCATTAGACGCTATCGAAAGCGATTACCACTCAGACGGTAAATTACCACCAGTTAAATCGGCTTCTTGCTACCATGCAAAAGACTTGCTAGTGCACCCTGCGACTATGGTTGTACTTGCTAAAACTCAAATGGATAGTAAAGAAACGCGCAAGCAAATTGGTCATGAATTGGAAGAAGTGATCGAACACTTTGCTCAAGTGAAAAAAGCCGCAGGCATCTAAACCTAATCAGGATTTGTCATAAAAGGCGAGCTTAGCTCGCCTTTTTGCTTTTCTACCCTACGCATTTTAAGCAACAGCTAGCTCTCGCTGCCCTGTTTTTCTTTTACTTTTTCTAAACCAATAGAAATACAAGCCTGTAAGGGCCAACCATAAAGGTGCCAAGCCTAGAACGCACCAAAGAATCTTGCTGGTTAAGCCGCCAAAATAGCCAAAGTGAAGTTTTCTAAAGCTATCTATTGTTTTGTTGACACTATTCGCACTGCGAATATCGTAAGCAGACATTAGTTTGCCTGTTTGCCTATCATAAGTAATGATACTGGCATATTCGCTTGCCAACGGGTTCTTGCTAGGCACCTCACCGTAAAAACTAATGTGTAATTCAGGCTCGAAAGGAAAGGTAAAGTAAGTCGCTCGATAACCGTTAATGTCTTTACTTGTTTGCTCTAGTAACGATTGAAAATCAATGGTTTCAGCATACAAAGGCTCCTTCAAAATTGGGTGAGGTTCTATATGCTCTTCAACCTCATGCACAACCGCAGCAATGTTGTAATAGCCACCAGTAAAAGCGAGTATTAACAAGACAGGTGCTGAGAATATGCCTATCATTTTGTGCACATCGCTATAAAAGATACGCTTAGCTGCAGAGAACCTCAACGTGAACAGCTTTTTCCAAAATTGGCGATGCAAAACAACACCACTAACAGCCAAAAATAATAGGATTATGGCGAAGATAGAGCCTAATACCGTTCCCGTAAAGTCGAGTAAAAATGTATAATGCAGCGATACTAACCAATCGGTAATATCTTGTGTTAAAAGAACAGGAGACGAAAGTATTTCACCTGTATACTGATTGAGATACTGCTTATACCAATAACCTGTTTCCTTACTAACAATATAAGCGGTTTCTGCTCTCGCTTTATCGTCAAAGATCTCCCAGCTCCCCAAAATGTGATTTGGATTAGCCGTTGCTATTTTTTCCACCAAGGTATTTAAGCTCAGCCTTTGCTGGTCAGGCTGAGCAACAATAGAGACGTGTTCTGGCATTAATAGTCGATCGATTTCAGTTTTAAACACTAAAATACTGCCAGTTACCGAAATCAGTATTAACGGGATCAAGGCAACCAAAGCGCTAATGGAGTGCCATTTAAATAGTTTTTTTCTCATCGTTAAAACTCCACTTCCTTGAATAAAAATCAATAAGTTATAAAACAACAAAACACCGCTTTTGCAGTGTTTTGTTAATTATTAGATAACTTTTATTCTCAGATTGACCACGTTTACATGGACCAAGTTAAGGTCATCGAATAGTTAGCCGGTGCCGCATAGAATGCCTGCGCCCAATATAAACTATTGAAGTATTTCTCATCTGTAACGTTATTAGCGTTGATGCGAATATTCACATTATCGTTAACTTCGTAATTAGCCATTAGCCCAACAACAGAATATGCATCTTGCTTAGTAACAACTGACATACCTGCCGTTGGATACGGCGCAGCGATAACATCTGTACGAGAGATATCATCTTGCCAACGTAAATTAACGCCAACCGACAGCTTTTCAATACTAGGAATGGTGTAGCTTGCTGCTAATTTAAACATAGACTCAGGCGTGTAGTCTTTAACCGCTTGGTCACCTTTAATATCAAAGTTGGTATAGCCAATACTGGTTTGAAGGCCCGGTAATATCTCACCAGCTAAATCAAACTCATAACCTGATGATTCAATACCATTAGAGCCGATATATCTTGCTTCTTCAGGTGGTAAGCCAGCAGTTGCAGGGTCAGGCGTCGCGACATTTACTTGCTTAGTTTCAAAGTAAGCAAAAGTTGCAACAAACTTATCGTCAAACAAACTTGTTTTAATACCTGCTTCTTGGCTCTTACCGGTAATAGGGGCTAACACATTGTTGTTGATGTCTAACTCTGTTTGAGAAACAAAGGTTTCGGTATAGCTGGCATATGCCACTGTATTATCGGTAAATTGATAAACGCCGCCAATGTAAGGAATGAACTCTTTATCACTAGCATCTTGTACCTTGTCGTAAGAAACACCTTTTACTTCCCAGTCGTTGTATCGGCCACCTAACGTTAAGTGAAACTCATCGGTTAAGCTTAAACGTGCGGTAAAGTAGTAGGCACTTTGCTTCCTTTCGGTATCAGAACCAGTAGCACCATCTGCAAATACAGGCTTCGGTGTTTTTCCATCCCACTCATTAAATGGCGGAAGAGCAGGAAAGCCTGCACCCGTAGTGTAATCATAAAGGGATGTTTCTACACCCTCGACAGTAGAGCGATTAGCGCCAACAACAAATTCATGGGTACGACCAAATAAATCAAAATCACCTGTCAAATATAGGTCTAATAAATCGTGCTCATCATCGTTGTCATATTCACTTGCATACCCTTGTAAACCTAACTCAGTTGCTTTGTCTGGCAAGCCGTATACATAGAATAATTCGGTGTCTTCATCCGTTGTCTTACGGGAATAAGTACCACGGAGTTCTAAGCCATTATCAAACGCATGAGTAAGCTCTAATACAGTATTTTCTTTTTTAACATCCCAGTTAGACCAGTCTGCTGAAGTATTGGTTGAAACATCGTAGTCTGTAGGCGAACCGTCAATATAAAATAACGGATTCGCCCCCCAGTTGTTGCCTTTGGCTTTACTGTCATTGACTGCATGGCTTAACGAAAGCGTCGTATTGTCTGTTAATTGGTGTTTCAAAAACACGTAGTAAACATTTTTCTCGGTAGAGTAACGATCAAGATACGAATCAGATTCTTGGCGAACAAACACAGCTCGCATTGCTGTATCTTCAGTAAAGTTATAGGTGCCATCTAGTTCAATACGGCCGTTATTCCAACTGCCAAGACTACCCGCAATACTGAGCTCATTTTGTGCAGTAGGACGTTTGCGAATAAAGTTAATCGTGGCAGAAGGGTTACCCACCCCAGTCATCAAACCGTTTGCGCCACGGATAACTTCAATACGATCATAAATGGCAGTATCTTCATCCGCATGGTTGTTACCTGATGTTAGTGGCAAACCAACACCATCAATCTGAAAATTAGTAATATCAAAACCACGGGCCGTGTAATAAGTTCGGTCAGTTTCGATCCGTTCTACATTTACGCCCGTTGCCGTGTCTAGCGCGGAATCAATATCCGTTAATTGAAAGTCTTTCAATTGGCTATCAGTAATTACAGAAATTGACTGTGGTATATCAATAATGGCTAATTCTAAGCGAGATGCGCCGCTTGCATTGTGAGCATTGTATCCCTGTAAGTAACTACCGCGAACTTCAATAGTTTCAATATCGTCTTTTTTGTCTTCGATGTCGTCATTAGCGAAAGCTTGGTTTGACAAAGCAACTGCTACCGCAATTGCAGACAGTGTTAGTTTCTTCATTGTTATTCCCTTGTTTAAAGTGAAGGAAAGCAAAGCGCTTTTCTTCACTCTTTGGATAGTGCGTTAAAAGTTATTGTTTGTTATTAAAATTCTGCGAGTAGCGACAGGCTCACTTGTCTCGGGCGACCAATTTGCTGTTGCCCATAGCTATCAACTCGATTTAAATCATCAGATTCAAAGAAGTAGGTTGAGATGTACTCTTCGTCGAACAGGTTGCGGGCATCTAATCGCACAGTAAACTGTTCCCAGTTATATGCTAAGTGTGCATTAACCAGCGTTCTTGCATCATTCTTAGGATCTGAATCGATAGCATACTTTGCCGCTTCCAACGTGATTACAGGATCTAGATATGCGACACTTGACCCCATGTAATTAACACTTGCGCCGGCAGTTAAGCCATTGCCAAAGTCATAATTTGCAGCCATATTTGCCGTCCATTCTGGAGAGTCAGCAAAAGGACGTCCCGATAAATCTTTTAGTTCACCGTTCGACTGAATCACATATTCAAATTTGGTAAATTCAGATTTAGCTAGGCCTAAACCAGCGACAATCGACAGTTGCTCGCTCGGGTAATAAAACAGTTCCAGCTCAAAGCCTTTAATATTTGATTCACCCGCGTTAACGGTTTCAATATCAAAGTTGGCTGTAGATAATTGCATTGAAATTTGTTGATCTGTCCAATCGGTATAAAAAGCATTAGCATTAAATACTAACTGGCCTTGTTGCCAAACTGAGCGAAAGGAAATCTCATAGTTATCAGTATATTCGGGGTCATATGTATAGATACGAGATTGCCCAATATTGGCACCTACTCCACCTGAGCGATATCCCTTTTGATAGATAACACTAGTGCTCATATCTTCATTGATGTGATAACTCAAACCTAGCTTAGGTAGCCATGCATCAAAGTCTGCTTTCGAGGCTGGCTCTTCGCCAGAGGCGTTTGCAGCAAGACCGTTTAGTGTGCCATTGATAATCGCGACAACTTGGTTAAGCGGTGCAGGAATCAACGCCGGATCTGGCATTTCATTATTAATGGTGTAGTTACTTACAGAAGCGTTAGTTTGCTCTTCTTTGTCGTATCGCAGACCAGCTAGTAAATCCCATTTATCGGAAATAGCCCAAGTTGCATCAAGGTATATCGCAGAGGTATCTACTTCTTGTTCAAGTGCCGCTGACATACCTAATTTAACCGGATCAATATCAGGGTATAGCGGAATAATCATGGCAGCGACTTCTTGAGATAAGCCAAATCCCCCCACTTCTTGAGGAGCCATTAATAAAGCAGGTAGTGGCGGCAATCCCATATCACTAAAGGGCAATAGTCTTTCGCCAGAGGATAGATCCTCAACTTCTAACGCAGACCAGTAGACACCACCAACAAGCTGCAACTCATCGGTATCATAAGTTAAGCGAATTTCATGACTAGTTGTCTTATCATTTCGACGATACTCGTTATCAGCGGTAATCTGCTCTGGTTGCATATCACCATCCCAGTTATAGCCATAATCAGAGTCGCTATAGGTACTCACTAAGTCCAATGACAAATCATCAGAAAGCGCCCAAGACACTTCTAAGTTATAAATATCGGTATCGGTACGTGTCCAAATATGCGAGTTATAATTAGTTTCACGATCATATGGCGAGCTGTCATTTTTAAATAACGACCACTGTGGGCCGACTTCTGATTCTGCCGTTGAAACGGTAAGTAATGCGCGAATATCATCATTTGGCTCAAATAATAACTTGGCTCGATATGTTTTACTGTCTTCGTAATTTGATTCTTCATTGCGCGTGGTGTTGTAAATATCGCCATCGTAGTTTTTATCTTCTGCTGATAGACGAAATGCAAGGTGGTTATCAATAATTGCACCGCCCGCCGCAACCGCTAATTCTTGTTGACCATATTCACCAATAACAACACGGCCTTTACCACTCCACTCATAACTTGGATCTTGCGTGCGCAACATGATAGCGCCAGCTAAGGCATTGCGACCTTGCAATGTAGACTGAGGACCGCGAAAAATCTCGACTTGCGATAAATCCCAAACAGATACAGCACCACTTCGAATCACCCGATAAGGCAAAGGCGCACCATCTAGGTACATACTAGTCAGGTAACTATTTCCACCGCCTGAAACATTAAACGCGTTTATACCGCGAATACTAAATCCTTGACCAAAATTTCCTGAAATATTTGGCGCGTAGTTGTATAGATCCGCTACGTTTTGCACGTTATGTTGCTCGATATCTTTACTTGTTAAAACCGCAACACTAATAGGAGTTTCTTGAATAGTTCTATCGATTTTTTGACCCGTGACGACAATTTTTTCGATTTCATCAGTGGTCACTTCAAAGGAATGCACACCGTAGGCAATTAAACCAAAAGCCCAAGCGAGGCATTTAGTAACTTTGTTAAATTTCATTGAGTTTCACTTTTTATTATTAATTAACGCTAACGCATCCTTTGCTAGATAATTCAAAACCAGAACAGCGAAATTCTAAGATTTGAAATTCCATCGGTGGGCTCTGAATATTATTTGAGCCCAAAATTCGCGATAATGATAATGATTCTCAACTAGATTATCAATCAGTTTTGTTCAAAAATCCAAAAATATCCGTAGGCACAAATTAGTGCAGGAATAGTTGAGTAAAGCGTAGCGACAAGTGCGACTTTTGGTGAAAGTGCAATAGCAGGAAATAGCGCATCGCCGTCATTACTTATGGCGTTGCCTATTTGGGCAGATAAGGGAATGGCACCTGATAAATACAACGTGGTAGTGATAATTTGCGGACCGCAACCAGGTATCATACCAATGAGCACAGCAATAAAAGGCGTAAAGCCGTGAAAACGATTAAAAACCATAGCTACATCTAGCTGGCTGTAAAGCATAACTAATTCAAAAAGTAAAAAAGCCACTACCACCCAGCTGGTAACAAAATTGGTATCTAACGCGACTTTTTGAAAGGCTTTGTTAAGCTTTGCTTTGTTATCTTCAGCAACAACAGACTCAAAATTTGTGACCTCTCTAGTCATCGCCCAGAGACAAATAAAGCTAAAACCAATTAATGCTCCAAGATTGGTTAGCCATTGTTCAGAAATACCCGTTAATTTAGGAATATCAACTTGTGCTGCTATCGCAAAAGCGACAACAACGCCAGGTAAAATAAAAAAACTCCATAACCGACCTTGCCACTCAACACGTTTAGGGATTTCGGTTTTTTCCGCCGTTGGGCAGCACTTATGTGCTCTTACACAATTGCTCGGATGATTTGATTTTAGAAATTCAGCAGGGTGAATTTTATTAACAAAAGTACCGGTTAACACACCGACCACTAAACACAGAGCAATAACGCCTAACGCTGTTGTCGGTTCTCTCACCAATAATAAAAAAGCCGCATCTCCCATTGTCGATGTAAGTACTGCAACAACAGCGCCAAAGCTTACCGAACCATTTATAAACCTGGTGATAACAATAATGGCGCCACCACAACCGGGTATACAGCCAAGTAAACAAGCAAAAGTCACTTCCCCAAAAGAACCTTTGTTCACCCCTGCAAGTTTAGAAAACGACAACAACCTACTAGCAAATAAGTGGTAAACAGCCAAAGTCGCTGCAACAAAAACAGAAACCTGCCAGAATGCATCGGCAAGCACAGATAATGCAATTTCTCGAGTTGTTATATTTAAAAGACAAATAGCAACCAGTAATGGGACAAACATTCGCCGATAACGGGGGATAAAGCTTGAAAGCGATATATTTTTAACTTGCTGATATAAAAAACTAGACATTAGAAAGACTGAGATACTGATTCACGAGGTTTGAAAATTCGGATCACTCGACCCAAAATTTGATCTTTAGAAATTGGGCCGATTTGCTCAACTGAAACGCTGCCTGCATTTTCACCTCGGCTCCAAATTAAGCCATTGTGATCAACATAAGCCACCGTCTTAACAATCACACCGTATTCAGGGTGTTTTATCAGCAAGCGCTGCCCAGGTTTTACCGAAAAAAACCTGAGCAGGCTTGTGATCAGTATAAAGCACCCTTGGGGGATAATGGGCGCCATACTGTGTCCTGACACTTTTCGAATGTGAAAGCCCAACATGGTCACGGTTTCAATTCAGGATAAATTAGGGATTCTTCAGGCGGATATGGGCAAGTGGCCTGAAAGGTAGCAACATTTTTAGTTTGCCAGAATATATCAGCGAACTGGTTCACTTTTTCCAATAGCGTTAATGTCGCTTTGCGGTCAATGTGCTGCTTAGCAAATGAGGTTGCTAACATAATTTCGTGAACAAGTTGGTGTACTTTTGGATGAGAATCGATTTGCGGCTGTTTAAAATAATCGCCCCAAATAACGCGGATTTCTTCCTTCACTTTATTGCCATGCGCTTCTTTTTCTGCGACCAGTCGATTAAAGGTCGCTTGCTGACCAAAAGATAAATCCCCTTGCTGCTCAAGTTCTAATAATAAATCCACCATACGGACCATGGTCAGCACTGCAAGTTGGGCGGTAATAGGGTCATAAATCTTGCATGGAATATCGCAATGAGCCGACGCTTCGTCAAAGCAAAACTTTTTATCTAAAACGCTAAGCAGTTCATATATCACTTCACTACTCCTCGTTATCTTGTTTAGTTTTAAACAGGCTATAACTAATACCAGCGGCAATAATAAAAGGTAAGATCCACAAAAGATGAATGATGCCCGCTTCAGGTGAGCTATGATCATGGCCTTCATGAGCCATAGAAAATGAACTTAAGACTGTTAATAAAATTAAAACAACATAATTTCGCATTTTTTTCTCCATTTCGTCCTAGTGAGTTACAGGCGACTCGCGCTCGATTTTTTCCTGCATGGCAATTAACTCCGTTTTACAGGTGTCACAAATCGGGTGCTTTTGTGCAAAGGTCAAAATTGGTGAAAGTGTTAATGAAAGACCTTTTAACGCCATTAGTTTGATATCTTCGTTATGCCCATCTGCTTCTGTGATTTCTTTAAGGTAGTCATGCGGCACCATTAAAAACCTTAATGCCAAACTCAGATTGTCAGTTGCTTCATAAAGTGAAGACAAGTTGTGGCAAGTGCAAATCCATGCCATTAAGGTTTCAGCACACAGCGGGTTGTCACGATATGCGTAAGCAAGCAAATCATAAGCCTCACTGTAAAAAAACTCTGCTTGCGACCAGTGCTCGGCATGAAAGCTTTGATTGCCCATGTTAAGTAGAGATTGCCATTGATTATGTTCCATCTATTTCACCTCTGATAAATACTTGGTAACACGTTCTTTGTTTAACACAACGCCTGCACCAATCGTCGACCATTCTTTTTCTACTTTTGCTAAATTAACGGGCTCACCTACCTGAATAACGCCCAGCATCCCCAAAGCAAAATGCGGTGTGCATTTATAGAGATAAACACCTTGTTTGGTAAAAGTGATTGTGACTTCTTTACCCTGGGCGCTATTAAATGATTCTGCGCCCTCGGGTATAGCAAGCGATTCAACATTGTGAGTAACATCAGAAGGGATAAATGTGACTGAGTCACCTTGTGAAATTTTCAAAAATCCTGGCGACATCACCATGGTTTGACCATTTTCACTGGTGGTTAAAAGCTTTACTTGATGGTTTTTTGCAAGAGCCACGGTACAGCTAATTAAACAAAATGTACTAAATAGGAAAGTTGCGATCATTCGTACTTTCATGGCTAGTCCTTTCTTAACATGAATATCGCCAAAACATAACCTTAATGATAATCGTTATCATTTGCATGTCAAGAAATAAAAAAAGCCAAATCAGTTTTTATTCACTAACTTGGCTTGTGTATTGTAGGTTTTAGATTAAATGAAAAGCGACGGCTTATTGAATCTCGTCATCACTATCTTTAAATTTATTAGCAACATGGTCAAATTGGTCTGTAATAGCCTCAAAGCAATCGATCATCTCAGGATCAAAGTGACTTCCTTTGCCTTCCAAAATAATGCCTACAGCTTTCTCATGAGAAAAAGCTGGCTTGTAGACGCGTTTACTTATCAGGGCATCATAAACATCGGCAATAGCCATTAACCTAGCTGATAGCGGAATATCCTCTCCAGCAAGCCCTTCTGGGTAGCCAGAGCCATCCCATTTTTCATGATGTGAATACGCAATTTCTTTCGCAAAGACAAGGAAATTATCAGCACTATCCATGTGAGTTTCAGCCGCAGCAATTGCATCTCGCCCAAACTCTGGGTGCCTTTTCATAATGGCAAATTCTTCGTCGGTTAATTTACCTGGCTTTAACAGAATACTGTCTTCTACCCCAACCTTACCAATATCGTGAAGAGGCGCAGACTTAAAGAGTGATGTGATCACATTAGGTTGCAGATAATCTTTATATTTGTCTAATTTAGCAAGTTCTGTGGCTAGCAACTTTACATAATGCTGAGTTCGGCGAATATGGTTCCCTGTTTCTGGATCTCGCGATTCAGCCAAAGCGCCCATTGCTACCATAGCAACATCTTGCAGCTCAGCTAACTGCACCGTTCTCTCTATTACGCGCTCTTCAAGTATTTCATTTTGACGCTCTAATAATTCACGAGACTCTTTTAACATCAAGTGATTTTTAACACGCTCTTTTAAAATAGCAGGACTTATTGGCTTGGTTATATAGTCCACCGCGCCAAGGGATAAACCTTTGGTTTCATCCTCTTCTTGAACTTTAGCAGTAAGAAAAATAATCGGGATATTCTTAGTGTCTTCGTCAGCTTTCAAACGTCGGCAAACTTCGTAACCGTCCATTTCTGGCATCATGATATCGAGAAGAATTAAATCAGGCTTGCGCTTTTCAACAATTTTTAACGCAATTTCTCCTTTTAGAGCTACTTGCACGACATAATGTGGCGACAATACCCCTTTCACCACTTCAATATTAGCTAAGGTATCATCTACTGCTAATATCGTAGATTTACCGTCTTCAGACATTTTACTTCTCCTCTGTATTTTTAGTTCACAGCGAATCCTTACTACAACTGCTGTGCTTCAATTCTAGTCTTAATTGATTTTATTTTTTCACTGGCGCTATCAAAATCATAACCGCTAACACTATCACGTAAACTTTCCATCTCGTCGACAAAGTTTTGATTAATGTTTAAGTCAAGTAATTCGTCAACACTATCAACGGCAGTTGCTTCATACATTTCAATTTCCTGCTCTATTCTTACAATCATCTCTAGCATTTTTTCCGCCGGCACTTCCGTTGGCCCAGCTTCAGATTGAAAACCTTCAAGCTCTTCTCTTAGCGATACGATATGCTTAGCTGCTTCCTCAAAATCGTAGCCCGCGAGTTCACTCTCAATCGCAAGCAATGCAGGCAAACGTGAAATATCACCGACAAGTTCCACCATTTTATCTACAGTATCTGGCGCACTACCATCATAGCCTTCAAGTTGCTCAGCTAACTCATCGATGCAAGAAAGTAGTGCTGTTACATCTACTGCTGAAGAGCTAGCCCCCGCGCTTTCCGGTGTTTGCAATGATTTGATTGTCGAAATCATTTTTTCCAATAACGGAGCACATTGCTCTATAAGCTGCTCAATTTCCTGTGTAGCGAAGCCACCGTTCTTTTCTATCTGCTCTGTCAGTGCATTTTCTAGTGACTGAGCTGTTGGTACTAAGAAATTTGCACCTATGTTTCCAGCAACGCCTTTGAGCGAGTGAATAGCAATAACGGCTGCCTGCATATTTTGTTGGCCAATTGCCGACTGAATTCTCTCAATTGCATCAGCTTCTGTCTTAACGACATTACCTAACGTTTTTCTCAAGGCTTTATAACTACCGCCCATACGTTCGACAGCAAGCGCAATATCAAAGTCAGGTAACTCAAACGCTTCCTCGTTAGACGTCGACTTTTGCTTAAACTCATCTATGGACTTTCCTGTTGGCTCTATCCATTGAGCAAGCGTTTTAAATAAAAGATTCGGATCAATTGGTTTAGGGATGTGGTCATTCATGCCAACCTCTAAACATTTCTCTCTATCGCCACTCATAGCGTTCGCAGTCATTGCAATGATGGGTAAATCGCTAAACTGTTCATTCGAACGAATATTTTTAGTTGCCGTAAAGCCATCCATTACTGGCATTTGTAGGTCCATTAAGATGGCGTCATAGTCTCCAGCGTCTATTTTTTCTATCGCTTCTTGCCCATTCCATGCAGCCTCGACATTTAAGCCCGCCATAGTTAATAGCTCAATCGCTATCTGTTGATTAATTTCGTTATCTTCAACTAGTAATATATTCGCTCCTACTATTTCTAGCGTAGCGCTGGTATCGAGTTCACCTGATTTACTATCTCGCACTCCCGACTCAACTTCTTGCCCTAAGACAGTACAAATAGTGTCTAATAGTGTCGAAGCGTTAACGGGCTTAGTTAACGATGCTGCAAGATTAATTTTGTTTGCTTGTGCTAACATTTCATCTCTGTCGTATGCAGTCACAATGACAAAAATAGGCTTCTCCGAAAGGAAGCCTTCTTTTTGAATTTCAGCGCCAAGTTGTACACCGTCCATATTTGGCATTTTCCAATCGGCCAGGACAAGCTTAAATGGCTTACCCTCGGCTTCCGCTCCTGCCAGAATTTCAAGCGCTTTAACACCAGATTGCGCTACTTTGGCCTTAAAGCCCATCGACTCACACATGCTGTGGAGAATTTCACAAGCGGCTAAACTATCATCGACAACTAATACGGATAAATCACGTAAACTGTTCACTGACGCATTAACCGAAGTAACTTGTTGGTCTGTGGTATCGAAACTTGCAGTAAAGTAGAAAGTGCTGCCTTCGCCGTACTGGCTTTCAACCCAAATGTTACCCTTCATCATTTCAGTGAGGGTTTTGCTAATAGTTAAGCCTAAACCCGTGCCGCCATATTTTCGCGTCGTCGACGCATCAGCTTGAGAAAAGGACTGGAATAATCGACTTTGCTGCTCTTCGGTCATGCCTATACCAGTATCTTTTACAGAAAACTGGATTTCGACGCGCTCCGAAGTGGCTGACAACAAACGAGCGCTTAAAATAATCTCGCCACTTTCAGTAAACTTAATGGAGTTATTCGCTAGGTTTATTAAAATTTGCCCTAAGCGCAATGAGTCACCAACAATGTATTCAGGAATACTTGGATCGATATCGATAAGTAGCTCTAACTTCTTCTGCTGGCTTCGATGAGATATTATTTGAATAACGTGATCAATAGCGTCGTTGATATTAAACCTTTCATGCTCAAGCTCCATCTTGCCCGCTTCAATTTTTGAAAAGTCTAATATGTCATTAATAATGCCTAGCAGAGACTCAGCAGAGCGATGAATTTTATTGACATAATCTTTTTGCTTTCTGGTTAATTCCGTTTGCAGCGCCAAATAACTCATGCCAATAATGGCGTTCATTGGTGTTCGAATTTCATGGCTCATATTAGCCAAGAAATCACTCTTCGCTTGTGTCGCTTCCTCTGCCTTTTGCATGGCACTTTTTAGCTCTTCTTCCGCTCTTTTTCGCAATGTTGTATCGCGGACAATCCCTGTATATAAATGCTCTTTATCAACAAAAGCCTCACTTACTGCCACTTCTATATTGACTAAGTCTTGCTCTTGGGTATATCCGATGAGTTCATACACGCTATTATCTGCATTACCATTAGATTTAGCGTTGCGAAACTCGATATGAAAGGCCTTATTCATCAGTCTGCTAATATCGTCGCCAACAATATCACTTGACTGATAGCCAAAAATCGCAGCAGCAGCTGGGCTATATTCGAGTATTTTACCTCGCTCATTAATCACTATGATGCCATCAGACGCATTGTCGATAATACTTCGAGTACGCTGCATGGTAACTTCTAATTTTTCTGTACGCTCCTTAACTAGCTCCTCTAGTTGAACTTGAGAGTGCTCAAGGGCACGCGTCGCTCTGGTTCCCACGCGCAAGGTAAACAAGGTGCCACCAAAAAGTAAGAACAATGAAATAAGTAATACAGAGACTATGGTGTACTCAAACACTCTAACGACAGCAAGAGATTCATCTGCATCAACTTCTGCCGCCAATCCAAAACCAAAACTGTCATCCCAGATCCAACTACCAATTACTTCAATACCGCGGTAGTCTCTGTATCCGTTATAGTTAGAGCCAGAGGTGCGATTGGCAATACTCGCCGCCATTGTCGTTAACGGCCAATCCTTACTAGGTTCAGTTTCAATACTTTGCTTTCTAAGATTAACGCCAGGATCGGCAACACGAAGGTTTAATGACGAATCTTCCCCTTCTTCCAACAAGCCCATGTTATAAAGTTCCTGATCAAACCTTGAACTTGATAACATCAGCCCTGAGGGGCTAACGGCATAAATTTCGCCTGACTTGCCGATCACGCCAGCAGAAAGAATAGTTGTGAATTCTTTTTGAAAATTTAATCGCTTGGTCAGCACGGCAATAACTTGGTTTTCAGCATTTCTAATAGGTGCTGCAATAAACATGGTAGGGATCGCTAGCTCGCTTTCACCATTATTAGATTGCGTTAAGTTTATTTCAGCTCTAATAGGTGGAATAAAAGCCGCTTTGCCATTGAACACTCTTTCCAAAATATGCGGAACGTTTTTTTCGATTATATTTTTAGAGCCAATGTTGATATCTCGACTAGAAGCAATACTGACCCGCGTTGGCGATATAATAAAAAAGCCGTATTTTCCTATGCTTGATTCACGCTGCTTAAAGAATTGCCTAATTTGAGATTGAACTGGTGCTTGAACAAGGGCTTGTTTATTTTCTGGTACGGCCAAAATACCTTCTACTAACTCAAGCAGCTCTTTATTTTTCGCGAGGTTTTCTAAATTTTTAGTCTCGTAATCTACCCAAGAAGTTAAACGATTTTCCGTCGAGTTCAATATAGCTTCGAGGTTATACTTCATCGCCTCAAATTGTTCGTTTTCAGCATATTTAGTTACTACGTAAGCGGCAATCATCAACATCGAAGATAAAACAATTAGCCCGGTCATTAAACTATAGCGAAAACTCTTTGAACCAAATTTCGTGGCCAGCTGCTCATCACTGGACCTTAGCACCAAAGAGCTGATACCCGATCCTAAAAGCACTAATAAAACAATCGCCCCTAACGTTAACCACACAAAATAATTAAAGCGCTCTTCCTGCTGCTGCTCTAATACTTCAGGAGTGGATTTTAACCAATCATTATTGGTCAACATGATGTCACTTAAACGAAGAGAATTAAGAGACTTTTGTAGAATTTCATGTAAAACAGGGTGGTCAATATGAGTAAATAAATGAAGGGAAGTCGGCAAAATTACATCTTCATCAATTTTTCGAATGTCATTTATTTGATTACGTAACAGCCAATCATCAATTGCAACTTCGGCATCAAGCACAGCGTCGACTTCACCATTAAGCACCATATCAATGGACTCCCGTAATCCTGACGTGCGAATGACGGTAATATTCGGATACAAGGCGGTAACTTTGTCAATTGTGGTATAGCCATCAGAAACTGCGACCTTCGCATGAGCCAAATCTTTTACCGACTTATAACTCACATTGGAGCTCTGAACAAAAAACAGCTCTCGAACTAAAAAAAACGGCGTAGAGAAATAACCATAAGCCTTGCGCTCTTCAATCAAGTAGCTATCTGGCAGCAAATCTAATTCACCGCGTTCAAATTGCGCTAACAACTCTGACCAACTTCCTGGCACATACTCTAATTGTAATCCCGTTTTTTCAACAATTTGATTGATAATCGCGCCAGTTAATCCAGATACATTGTTTTGTCCTTTCATGTAGAGGATAGGTGGCCAATGCTCTACCCCTACTTTTACTTTGTTATTTGCTATCCACTTCCTTTCTTCAGGTGTTAGTTTTAATCCTTGGGCGACATTAGGCTTTGCTTCAGTTTCTCTTACACGCGTCTCTATGCTGGCAATAAAAGTCATTACAGTAACTAAATACTGACCTTTAATTTCAAGATATTCGTCGCTATTAATAAGCGACATGGCTCCTTGCCGATCACCACCTTTTACTGCGGCAATTGCTTTATTCTCAATAGCCACGAGTCGGTTATTGATAATTTCCAATTCGCCAATGATCTTAGCGTCGTCAGCCGACTGGTTTGCCAAAAGTATATGGATAAGACTACTTAATTTAGGCTCGAATTCTTCATAACGAATTAACCACTTTTCATCGCCAGAAAAGGCATAACTCAGCACCGATGAGGTTAATACTTCGTCGATATATTTAAGCTCTGACGCAATTGATTGCACTTCAGCAACACTGATCTTGTGCTTATCTTCGATATTAGATTGCGCGCTGATGCTTAAAGAACTTAATAAAACAAAACACGTAACTAAGAGGAATATAAAGTTAAATTTTGAACGCACACGCATTTCCTAACATGTCCCCTTTAATAGGTTAAGTAGACTTTTAAACATATGATAACTTTATGACATTATTTTATTTTTTACACATCATAAAAGCTTTTTTTATTCATTTAAAGGTAGGTAGGAATAGGCAATCAATCAAGAATTATTGTAATGGACCTTGATATAAAATAAGACTTAACGTTGTCACTATGACTTTAGTAAAACAAAAAGCCGCTCATTAACTTCTTCACCTTGATGTTTAACAGAGTTTAGGAGTATTTTTTCGCAGTGAAATCCAGATTTTTCCATTACTCGAGATGAAGCAATATTAGGCTCAGATACAGGGTTAAATAGTTTAATGATTTCAGTGTTATTAAATATTTTTTCACAAAACAAACTAACCGCTTGCGTCATAACACCCTGCGACCAATTTTCAGGTGCGAGCCAATAGCCAATTTCGGCACTTTGGGAAGCACCTTGAGGTTGTAAGTAAATACCTACTACGCCGACAAACTCTTTATTTAGTTCTATCGCGTAATTTATAGCATCAGCCTTAGAACCAATAGACAGCCACCAATTTGCATCCTGTTCGGTGTAAGGTTGAGGAATATTAGCGGATAAATATTGAGTAACGGAGGCTAGGTTTAAGTTGCGAACTAAATAAGGTGCATCACTAAGTGTTAGCTGCCGTAAAGATACATTCATTATATTTTTGGCTCTGCCATATACTCTCTTTCAAATACCACTATCGCTTGCCCTGCTCCGCCGTGAACACTGTTGCCATAGCTAATGGTATGCACTCGCCATCCTTTTGAAGCGTATTCGTTAATCGCATTATCTATTTCGAAAGGCCCGTCATTGAGTTTTTTCTTGCCCCAGCCTGAAATCCATGTTGCATCACTTTTTAATACAACCGTTTTGTATTCATAATGAGTTACAACATTTGGCTCAATATAATCTAGCGCTGTTGCTTCTATATCAAAGGCCGACGCTATCGCTTTTTTGGACTGAAGTGAGATGCTACCTTCTCGCTCTATCCGTTGCACTGTTCTCAAATTTAACCCTGAAGCAACTGATAACTCCTCTTGAGACCAAGAACGCTCTTTTCTTAGCTCAACAACAAGTGCAGCATCTATTTTCATTTCAATATTCCTTTACTTTTCGTTCATTATTTCGCTTTTGCGCTGCTTTTTAGTAGCGCGACTCCCAAAGGAATGCATATTAGAATACCAATTAAGTAGCTACCAATACTACCACCAATCGCAACCCCTACTCCAACCGTTAAAGCGACACTCGCTGCCAATAAACGATTTGATTTCAATGTATTCTTTTTGTCTAGCTCTGCCATGCTCATTTCCTCAGCTTATGTTGTAAATACCCTAAGTGGGTTAGCAGAGCTGAATGTAGTGCTTTTCTTATAGCAAGCACTACGGCAAAGTAGCGACAGTTACCCGACAACACTCCTTTCACATTGTTTTAATTGACATTTATTTCAAAAACATGGTCAACTAATTGCTCTAGTTATTCCCTATGACTATCAAATAAATGCCTGTATTTCATATTATTAGCAAGCATTTTTACAACAACTCTCGGCGATGGGAAGAAAAATAATCGATGTCAGGCCCTAACGGCACAACACGTGTTGGGTTTATTCCGCCATGGCTATAATAGTAATGACGTTTGATATGGTAAAAATCGACAGTATCAGCAATGCCTTCTACTTGGTACAACTCCCTCAAGTAATTCGATAAGTTTTGATATTGTTCGATGGTTTTTATATTACATTTAAAATGGCCAACATAGACAGAGTCAAAGCGAATAAGCGTGGTAAACAAACGCCAGTCAGCTTCAGTAATGTCGCCTCCAGTTAGGTAGCGCTTACTTGCTAAAATACTTTCAACCTTATCTAATCCATTAAAAAGCTGTTCGACCGCCTCTTCATAAGCTTGCTGTGTCGTTGCAAAGCCCGCTTTATAAACGCCATTATTGATGTTGTGATAGATAAATTCGTTGATTTCATCTATTTCGTTTTGCAAGGCATTTGGATAGAGGTTCAAGGTGTTGCCTGTAATATCGTTAAACGCGGTATTAAACATGCGAATAATTTCAGCAGATTCATTACTAACAATGCGTTGTAGTTTTTTATCCCACAGTACGGGCACTGTTACTCGACCAGAATACCTTGCATCATTACGGGTATATATTTCATGCATGTAGCGGAATGAAAACAAATCATCACCAGAGCTGCCGGTTTCTGTATCAAATGTCCAACCATGTTCTAACATGTCAGGGCTAACTATAGAGACACTAATATGCTCTTCCAAACCCTTTAGCTTTCGAAAAATCAACGTGCGGTGGGCCCACGGGCACGCCAATGAAACATATAAATGATAGCGCCCACTTTCAGCTTTAAAACCTGAATCTCCAGAAGGCCCAGCTTCTCCGTTAGCAGTAACCCAATGTCTAAGTTGAGCTTGCTCACGTTTAAATTTACCTTGGCTTTTTTTGGTGTCATACCAAGTGTCATGCCAAACACCGTCTACTAATAATCCCATGTCCTGCCTCTTACGCTAATTGTTATCGATATACTGTTAACCAGCTTTTGAATTGCCATTAAGGTAAATCAAATATCAATGCCGTGACTTGATCTTCCTCTTGATTTAACAAGGTTACTTCGGCTTCGTGATTAATTTTTACGCCATCGCCAGCTTGCGCTAACGTTTCATTTATCATGAGAGTTCCACTAACGACGTGAATATAAACGTTACTACCAATTGAAGGGTTAAAATTTATTTGCTCTTCTGAGTTAAGGATCAGCTGATGTAATTTGGCATTTTGCCTAATTTTCAATGTGCCGCCTTCACCAGTAGGTGTCACAATAGTTGTTAAGCCTTGCTGATTACCAAAGTCTTTTTGCTGATAACTCGGCTGCTCTCCAAAAACGTTAGGCTCAATCCAAATTTGTAAAAACCTTAAGTCTTGATGGTTTGAACCATTAAATTCACTGTGAAAAATTCCTTTTCCTGCCGACATTAACTGAAACTCACCTGCTGGCAATACCTGCTCATGCCCTTGACTATCTTTGTGTTTAATAACCCCGTCCAAAACATAGCTAATAATCTCCATATCTCGGTGACCATGAGTTTCAAAGCCTGCACTCGGTGCGACGATATCGTCATTGATAACACGAAGAACAGAAAACCCCATGTGCTTTGGATCGTAATAACGCCCAAAGGAAAAGCTATGCTTACTCTCCAACCAACCAAAGTTAGCCTTTCCTCGTTCTTGGGCTTTCCTAATAGAAATCATGCTTTTCTCCTCAGAGTAATCATCTATATGGAAGATTTTGTGTAAGTGAAGAAATTAGCAATTACGCTAACTTCTTCGCTAACGCGTTATCAACAGCAAACTTACCGCCACCAGATAAAGCTAAAGACACACTCACGGCAAGTAACGCCAAGCCAAATTCATAACCATTATTCGACATAAATAGACCATTACTAAAGTGCACTGAGAAAATCGCCACCACCATAGTAAATGAAAGTGCTATTGCTGCTGGACGAGTTAACAGGCCTAGTAGAATAAACAAGCCACCAAAAAACTCTGCGCTGCCAGCTAACAACGCCATTAAAAAACCAGGCGCTAAACCAATTGATTCCATCCAGCCACCCGTGCCTTCTAATCCGTACCCGCCAAACCAACCAAAGAGTTTTTGTGCACCATGTGCCATAAAAATAATACCTACAGGTACACGTACCGCTAAGGTTGAAATTCCTGCATCACTTTCTAGAAACTTTCGTAACATTGCTTTCATTGTCATATCCTCAATAATTTTCAATTTAGATTAAATTTGTTAAACAAGCTGTATCACTTATTGAAATTGAGTATAAACAGTCTAAAATCAGTAAAAAATCGAAACATTTTAACCTATCAATTCAAATATTTTGAATAAAAGAATAATAATAGGTAGTTTTACTTTTTATGACACAGACTCTTAATATCGACGCCCTGCGCGCACTAGATGCCATTGATAAAACAGGAAGCTTTGCGGCCGCAGCTCAAAGTCTATATAAAGTTCCTTCGGCGCTAACCTATACCATCAAAAAATTAGAACAAGACTTAAACACTGAGCTATTTGATCGTTCCAAACAACGAGCCGTGCTAACCCCTGCTGGTAAGTTGGTATTAGAGCAAGGCAGAGAAATTTTGATTGCGACGCAAAAAATGCGCGATGCTGTTGAGCAGTTAGAATCTGGATGGGAACGCGAAATACGTATCGCCCGCGATACAGTTATTCCAAGCAACAAACTGCTGCCACTAATTAAAGAATTTTCGTCCTTAGAGCATAACGTTGATATTTCACTGAGCGTCGAAGCGCTAGGTGGTGGTTGGGATGCACTTCACAGCCAGCGAGCTGATATCGTTATCGGTGCTTCTGGAGAACTACCTAAAGGCATGTTTCATACACATATCATGGGAGAAATTAGGTTTGTTTTCGTTGTACCGCCTAAGCACCCCTTAGCTAAATGCAAACAACAAATTGAAGCTGAACATTTACGCGACTTTCCTGCTGTTGTCGTCGCCGATAGTTCTCAATTTCTGCCAAGCCGTGATAGTGGGCTATTTACCAGTAAACAAGTCATTCGCGTTAACAATATGAGTACTAAAGTTAACGCTCAACTAGCAGGTGTTGGCGTTGGCTTTTTGCCACTCCATTTAGCGCAACCCTATCTAGATTCAGGTGAGTTAGTGCAAAAAGCGTGCGCAATTCCTAGGCCAAATCAAAACCTTTACCTAGCTTGGCACAAGAATCAGCAAGGTAAAGCCTTTGAGTGGTTCATCGATAAGTTATGTAAACTCGATTGGCAGCTGTAACCTTAAAGGCAAGTAAACTTATCTGAACGCTCACAATGTGGACGAAATGTGAAACTTTCGTTTCCCTATTTACACTTTCGTTACAACTCAGTAATTTAACGGCTTTATCAACAATAAAAACAACAACCTCTATGATTAAACGTCGAATATCAAGCTTGCTAATAGCCTTGTTAATATTACCTCTGTCAGTCAACGCTTCTAGCAATGACAAGTCTTTTACCGATGTTGAACAAGAACTTGAACAGCTGAGAAAGAAATACGATGCGCCGGGTATGGCGATTGCAGTGGTAAAGGATAATAAAATAGTTTACACGCAAGGCTTTGGTTACCGCGATTTAGCTAAAAAATTACCGGTAAATGATGAAACTGTATTTTCTATTGGCTCGATTGCTAAATCTTTTACGGGAGCAATGACCGGCGTTTTAGCGGAACAAAACAAATTATCTCTTCAAGATAGCCCTATAAAACATTTGCCATACTTGTCCTTCAATACAGAGTTAATGAATCAACAGGTCAAAATTAAAGACCTACTTCGTCACGGCAGCGGTTTAGGCAATTTAGACGGCAGCATTGTACTTTTCCCAGAAACTGACAAAAGTCTCATCGCAAAACGGCTTAAGTACTTGCAGCCAGAAGGCGCAGTAAACGATAGCTGGATATATAGTAATGTAAGTTACGCATTAACGGGTGCGGTTATGGAAGCCGCTTCTGGTCTTTCTTGGCAAGCATTATTGCAATCTTCATTGTTATCACCACTTAAGATGGATAGCACTTATAGCAGCGTAGCAGCCTTATCCGATGTAGAAAACCTTTCTCTAGGCTACGGAAAAACAAGTAATGGTATGATTGAAGTCCCCTTTGAACAGTTTCATGCGAACGAGCCTGGCGGTGCTATTAGCAGTAATGTCAAAGACATGAGTCACTGGATGATGGCATGGCTTAATAAGGGTAAATTTAACGACGTACAAGTCATTCCTGGCAACTACGTCGAGGCAGCCACACAAATTCAAAATATTACACCGCAAGGTGGTGCCGATGCAGAAGTTTACCTATTTGGCGTAGGTTATGGCTGGAAGGTCAACTCACACAAAGGTCATTATAAAGTGCATCACGGGGGCAACACTTCTGGCTTTAGTGCGCAATTAGTCATGTTCCCTAACAGCAAGCTAGGTATTATTGCGTTGACCAACCAAACGCTATCAGTGCTGCCATACCTTGCTGTGGACATTCTAACAAACCACATGTTGGAACTACCTAAAACTCCAGTTGAGCACTACCCAGTTGTTATCACTGATGTGTATGAACTCGAAGATAAATTACCAGACATTCAGGAAAGCAAGCTTCCTCATGGTAATCTAACAAGCTATGCGGGAAGTTACTCTGCTAAAGGCTACGGCACGGTGAAAATAGAAAATACAGGAAATAACCTCACCATTAAATTCCCAGTACACACATTTGGCCTTAAACATCAAAAAGACAATATCTTCGAGATGATGGCGGTGGAAAATTTCCCTCGCTTTTTTGACCCAAGGTATCAGCTTTCCTTCGATGCAAATAATCAAGGTGATATCGAGAGCTTTCGCATTTATCTGCAAAGCTACCCAATTACATTTATCAAAGAAAGTTAATACAACAAGGTTTAAGCGGCATGTTCAGTGAAACAGCTGAGCATGCCACCTTCAACATTTCAGTGCATTGCATAAATAGTTTTTGCTCAGGCACTTTTTGTCTCAGGCTACCGAGCCGTATGACTTTCAATCCAATCGACGTAGGCCGATATTCGCACTTGATAAGACCTTCCTCCATAAAGGCCATGCTTAAAGTCTTTGAGGTCGCCTGAAACAAAATCCCAACTAAAAAGACCGACGAGATAATCTTGGTTACCGTTTCGGAATATCAACGGACCACCACTATCGCCGGAGCCGTCAATACCTTCTAATGGCGTGCTATTTATTCCTTGATCTAACGTAATAGATAACCAATCACCTTCTGCGAGCTCAATTTTGTTGGTCATTTTTCGAAGTATTTTTTCTCGCTTAGATTCTAAAATAGAGCCCTTTTTACCGTTACCGGTAGCTCCTTTACCGTAAGCGGTAATTTCAATGCCTAACTCGTCGCTTTTCCTATACAGCTTTAACGGTGTCACTTGTTTAACAGGATCTTTTAATTTAATAAGCGCGATATCACTGGTTGATTTCATAAAAGTCATCAAAGGCTGTGCGTCACCTTTAAATAGTGAATTGTCAGGCTTTCGTGCATTGTGGTGAATAATCACTTGCTCTACTTCATAAGGTTGCCCCTTAACGACTATCGTTTTGCCACGATAGTCGGCAAATATAAGGTGAGCGACTGTCACTATCCATTTCGGCTTAATCAATACACCGTGACCTTCCCCTGGCATATCAATTAAATATTCAGGCGACTTTTGGACAAGATAGCGCTCTTTTTCGACATCATGTCTAATAACTACTGAGTGACTAGACAGGGAAGTCACTAACAATAAAACGGTAATGACCAAAGCTTTCATAGACTCTTCCCCTCTATAACGCTTGGCTGTTATTTAACAGCTCCGCAATCTTTCGCTTGAGAGTAAACAACGTCGACTTATCGCCATCACTCGACATCAAAACAATAATGATATTATTGGCAAAATCATGATATTTAATCGCATGATGATCTGGATGTGAGCTGCCATCGTGTTCCCACCACAACAGTTGATTATTGTCACCTTTTTGATAGCGGCCAAAGTCGAATCGTGCTCTTTGTTTTTGCCCTGATAGCTCATCTCCATTTAACCCTAACTGAACACTTTCTTTGCTTAATAGCTGCCCACTAGAGAGGGCTTTCTCCAACAAGTAGAGGTCATAAGGCGTGGTAAACATAGTCATACCAAGAATAGCGTTTGGATCTTGTTTGGCGACAAAGTTTGGTTGGTGTAAAGGCATTGCACTTGGATTAACCGAGTCTCGCATGCCTGCAGGAATAAATATATATTGCTGTAAGTAAGCGTCAAAATCGGTTTTTGCCACTTTCTCTACTATGAGCGCACGTAGAACAATATTTAAATTGCCATAATAAAAGTCGCTTCCAGGTGGAAACTTCAGTTGGGTAATTGCATTTAATTGCGTAATAATATGAGAGGTTTCAACGTTATCTATCCAGTCAATGCGCTCTAACCCAGAAGTATGTGTCATTAAATGTTCAACAGTGACATCTTTCGCCCACGCTCCCAAAAAAGGCAAGTGCTTATATACAGAACCTGTTAACTTAAGCTTACCTCGTTCAACCAACTGCAGAATTGCAATAGTGGTTAGCTCTTTGGCGATTGAACCAGCATTAAAGGCATGATTTTCTGTTAAAGGAATATTCCTTTCCTTGTCTGCGTAACCGAACTGCTGATAAAAGACGACTTGTTGCACTGTGCCCACAAGAACAGAACCATTAAAACCTGATTCCTTTTGCGCAGTTTCAACGAGTTTTTTTACAGCCAGCATACTGGCGACCGATTTAGCATCCGCACAAAAAACGGGCGTGAGTAAAAGCAATAACACGATATTTTTAACCATAAGATCTACGACAACTTCTATTGAATAATAACTGTTGCCAGCAAGCTTATTATCAAGGAGTTTTTTCTAACAGTGACGTATAGTTAATTTTGGTGACACAGGGTGACAATATGCTCTTACCCCTTGTAATTCAGACACTTTCATTGTTTACGTAGGTTTTAAATGTTACTCTTTCAGAGACTCTTTTACTCAATGGCGCGGATACAATTAAGGTGAAAATTCAGCTTGGTGAAGACCTATTAATCGATAGTGAATCACGACAAGTTTATAAAGGTACAGAATCACTTAATCTAACCGATTTGAGTTTTAGATTACTCATGGCTCTTGTTGAAAGTGCGCCTGAAACAGTGAGTAAAGATGCTTTAATCGAAAAAGTATGGCGTGGTCGAGTGGTGTCAGAAGAAACGTTGAAACAGCGAATTTCTCGCCTACGTACACTACTCCAAGATGACCATAATGCTCCACAGTATATCGCCAGTATTAGAGGTGAAGGTTACCGACTTGTTGCCAGCACTAATGAAGTGTCTGCACCCAAAAACAACCGGAAATCGATAACCGCGCAACATTTATATACCCGTACAATTCCTCTAGTACTTGTCTTAGCTATATGTGCATTGGGCGTTTTAATGCTCAGCAACCAAGAAAGCCCTGCGCCTAACAATCAAGAGATAACCGCACAAGATCACATTAATACTGCGATTGTTTATTACCGCAGATACTTAGCAAAGGATAACGTTATCGCACAGCGCTTTTTTGATAAAGCGTTACTACTCGAACCAAATAATGCTGACGCTCTTGCGGGTCTTGCTAATGTTTACTCTCAATCATATTTGCAATTTGGTGGAAGCTACTCAAAATCACAACTCGCTGTAGAGTATGCGAAGAAAGCAACTGAAATTGATAGTAACAATGCGGGTGCATTTAAAGCCCTTGGCTTAGCGTATCTTGCACAGGGCAAATACCCTTTAGCGCTAGAAGCAAATCAACAAGCATCTATTATTGATCCTAAGTGGGCTGCACCAATTAACAACAGTGCAGAGCTGCAATCAGAGTTGGGCAATCAAGTTGCGGCCTATCAGTTGATCCAACAAGCCATAGCCCTCGATGTTAAAGACCCTATCCCGTACGCTCAACTAGGGGTGATTTATCAAGCACTGTCGCTAAATGAAAAAGCACAAGAAGCCTACCAATACTGCTTATCTTTAAAGCCTGATTACTTATTTGCTCAACTACATATGGTTAATTTCTGGATAAGCGTAAATAATTATTCGTCAGCACAATCCATGTTGGACTCAATATTTTCGAGCTACCCAAATAATAAAGATGCCTTGTATTTACAAGGGCTACTCCACCTGATTCAGAATAAACCTATCCTTGCGAAACAATCGTTTACAACAGCTACAGAGGAAACAGAATTTAGTAGTAAAATCATGGCAGATCTCAGACTAGCGATCTTAAGGCAAGACAAGGTTCTACTGCGTAAAGTTAGCAATGAAATTCAGCATAGAATAGAGCAAGGTGATTTATGGTCGGGCTTGAATTATGGCCAAGCCTTGATTGCGACTTACAATAGTGAATATCCACAAGCGATAATTGCTCTGCAAAGCGCAATTATCGGCGGATTTACTCAA
This sequence comes from Thalassotalea coralli, assembly GCF_055786205.1. Classification (NCBI taxonomy): domain Bacteria; kingdom Pseudomonadati; phylum Pseudomonadota; class Gammaproteobacteria; order Alteromonadales; family Colwelliaceae; genus Thalassotalea; species Thalassotalea coralli. Next base: position 95,690 of record NZ_JBVVBK010000006.1, read on the forward strand.
TTTTGGCTCATTGAGCAAGACCCTCAGCTTCAAAAACTTATACAACAAAATACCCCCCAAATTTTGAAGTTAAAGCAAATAATACAAAAAGCCAAACAAAAACAGGCAAGTGTGGCTGCACAGATTAAAACAATAGTACGCCACGGTAAAAACTAGCGGTAAAGCTTACTGTCGATAAATGCTTGCGTGAGTGCTTGATAAAGCTCGTCGATGCTGGGTTTTTCAGTTAAGTGTTCAAACAAGCAAGTATGCACATCAGCTTTCACACGCTCTTCATGACCACAGTCTTGATAGCATTGGTTCACTGGTGACACTAACTGGGTCATATCTGCATCAATTAAAATACATGCTTGCGCCAATACAATTTTATCGCCACCAGATTTTAAAATAACTCGCTGAGCAGTACCGACAATTTTCTTATCATTTATATTCACATTGTAATCACCATCACAATAAGAATAAGGGGTCGCATGTACATGGGTTTTAACCCCTTGATTAGCAAAAAATTGCGTAAGAACTTCACATAAATTTTTGTAAGCTTGGGTGATAGAATAAGGCACTGCTTTAGGCCACACGTACAAATGAGATAAATTAATAACCCCTGCTGTTTGTGGCACCGGCGCACCACCCGTTCGCCTAGACAAAAGCTGCCATCCATTGGCATTTAATTGTTTTTCAAAGTCAGTTGATGTTTGCCACTTATTACTCGCAGGTAACACCAACGTTGGCTGTTGGCTTTGCCAGAGCATTAAACACTGCTCTAACTCGCCAGACTGCATTTGTTTAATTAACTGAGTTTCTTTATTAAACGCATGTTCAACAGAGGAATTCTTTATTCTAACAATGCGGTTTTTTGTTTTATCTACCATCAGCTTATTCAATATCAAAGATTATTGTTTTTCATCGTAAAATTCGCAGAGTCTGACGTTTAATAGCGTCGAGTATATCGAAATGCCGAAGCAAAGATGTTATAAAACTCGCGGGGGATAAAGATGCAAATTAACAGCTTTAGATAATATCAGTCGAAACGACTTTTAAACAGAAAGTTGTGATTTGTTTTTCAATAATACGGACACATTGAGAAAGAATATGAATACCCACAAAACATTGTTCACATTATTTACTGCAGCTTTTTTGGCAATAACATCTACTGTCGCATTCGCAGACCAATCTTTTGGTACAGGCACTGATAAAAGCCTATTAACAAAGATATCTACTATACTGGCTAGCCCAGAGCAATATGTTGATCAGCAAGTTACCGTCGAGGGTGCTATCGTCAAAGTGTGCAAAAAACGAGGTTGTTGGATGGAGTTAGCATCAGACAAGCAGTACAAAACATTGCGCATTAAAGTCAGGGATGGCGATATGGTTTTTCCTATGACAGCAATGGGAAAAACAGCCTACGCAACAGGTAAATTAAAAGCTATTCCGTTAGATTTAGAAGCTTCAAAAAGATACCTAGCTTACCAAGCCAAGGAAATAGATGAGGAATTTGACCCTGCAACGGTGACAGAGCCAATTACTATCTATCAAGTATCTCCTTCAGGCGTTACTATTGAAGATTAAGCAGTAATGAAGTTAGACATTAATTGGTTTAAGCTAAATAGAAGTCTTCATCGTGATATTGGTTATTTTTGTATTGGAATGACACTAATATTTGCGATATCGGGCATCGCACTTAACCATGTGGAAGATTGGAACCCCAATTATCAAGTCTCGCAAGAGACTGTCCATATTGCCGAATTAAGCGCTCGATTGGATAAAGATGACTTTGAACCATGGCTGTTAAAAGAACTCGCCCTCGATACCAAAATTAAAGCGCGCTTTAAGCAGTCACCAATCAAACTTAAACTCTTTTCAACAGATGAGCATACTATTCTCATTAACAAGAAAACTAACCAAGTCATTATTGAACAGGTAAAAGCTCGTCCTTTATTGAGAAGTTTGAATTTTCTTCATCTAAATGAAGCCAGAAAAGCTTGGACGTATTTTTCTGATTTTTATGCTGCTTTACTCATTTATTTAGCGCTTTCGGCACTGTTTATGATTAAAGGCAAGAAAGGGGTTATAGGCCCAAGAGGGCTGTTAGTTGCCGCAGGCTTTGTGATCCCTGCGGCATTTGTGGTTTTCTATGCTACTTAAAAGTTAGTTAATTGCTAGGCCAACTGTATGTTCACCTGGTTTCTTCCGTTGTTTTTCGAGGCATATAACGCTTCATCTGCACGTTTAGAGAAGTCACCACTGGTGTCATGTTCACCTAAAAAGTGAGTGACCCCTAAGCTAATGGTCACTCGCTCCACTTTATCAAAGGTAAACTCTTCAACTTTTTCTCTTAAACGCTCTGCTAACAATTGTGCATGCGGTAATTCTGTGTCAGGCAGCAAAATAGAAAACTCTTCGCCGCCAGTACGATAAAGCGTGTCATTTCTTCGTAAGGCGTGCTGACAGATTTTAACTACATCGATTAGCGTACTATCACCAACATCGTGACCAAAGTTGTCATTAACACGCTTAAAGTGATCGATATCGAAGAATATCAACGAAAGAGGCGTATCATCAGCTAAGCTTTTCTGAATTGCAGCTTCTCTTTCTATATCCCACTTTAAACGATTAAAACAGCCGGTTAGGTGATCTTTAGTCACTTGTTCTGTTAACTTTTTCGACGTGCTCTCTCGTTCCTCAATATCTGACGAAACTGTTGAAATCATGTCAGACAAATTTGCCGATAAAGCACTTAACTCATCACTTGATTTGACATGTTCAACGTCTTCAAGAGGAATGCCTTCTTTAGATTGAATAGCGGTGGTAACTCTCTCTATGTTACGAGACATTTTACCGATACTAGATTTTATGCTGATAACGATAACGGCTGCCAATGCGACACCAATGATAAGGGCAATCATGCTTAGCGAATAATTAATGAGCTCAAATTGTCGCTCATGCTCTAGCGCCAGATTGGCTTTTTGCTGAGTAACCTTTTCTATCGCATGCAGAAGAGCAATAGCACCGTGATCAAATTGTTCATCTAATTCAATTAACTGCGCTACTTTGTCTTTTTCAAATCCTTGCTCTAACAAGAGTACAAAGTGTTTTTCCATTTCTTTATGGTGGGATTTCAATTGAATAAGTGACTGCTTTAATTCCATAAAGGTTGCTGCATCTTCGGTATTAATACCTTTATCAAGCGTTTCTAGTGCCAGTGAAAATTCTTGATAAATACGCTTATTCCACTGGTGCATATTTTTCTTTTCTTCGCTGAAATCAGTATTGCCAAGTAATTGCTTTCTTAACAATTCGTCAAACAAAATACGTTGTTCTAGCTGGGCAATTTCAATTTCGCTAGCATGTTCCGAAAGAGGTACATCTACTTCGGCAATTTCACGCAATTCTTTGCCTATTTGCTGCAACGACACCACAGAATGCAACAACAAAGCTAAGATAAAACTCAATAGGATGAATACAGTTCCACCCACTTTCTTAGAAATTGTCCAACGAATTTTTGACGCCATGTCTGCTACTACTACCTTTTTTGTTTTGTGTTTTTCTTCTCTTAACAGCGAGTCATTGTAGAAGTCATATATAAATGGGTCAAACTCATCTCGCCTTGGCTTATTCAATGCTGCCTTGATCAATTTAGCTAAATATTTCGTAAAACAGTTAAGAAGAAAAGATTATTTACTCAAGACAATCAGCGAGAACCAGTAGCAGTGGATTACCTATCACAATGGCCCAGTAGGCGTTTTAACACACTAAAATTAATTTTGGGTGATCAATTAAACGCGCAACATTCATGGTTTCAAGAAAATGATCTGCAAACTATTTTTCTCATCGCTGAACTCAAACAAGAAACCGACTACGCCAAACATCACATTCAAAAAGTTGCCGCTTTCTTTGCCTCGATGGGCAATTTTGCCCTAGCGCTAAAATCTGCCGGTCATCAAGTCGTCTATTTGACACTTGATGATACTTGTCAATTTAGGAGCCTAACGGATCTTTTACATGATGTTATTACGCGATTAGGCATCACCTCATTTCACTATCAGCAACCAGATGAGTATCGACTTGCCTCACAGCTTCAAGACTTTTGCCACGATTTATCAATTAACACACATTGTGCTTCAACAGAGCACTTTTATCTCGAGCATCATGAGCTAGCAACCTACTTTTCTTCGGGCACAGGCAGCCGTATGGAAATGTTTTATCGCAAGATGCGTAAACGCTTTTCGATTTTGATGAACAAAGATAAACCACTCGGCGATAAATGGAATTTTGACAAGGATAACCGCAATAAAATAAAGCCGTCTGAACTTAGAAGCATTCCTGAGCCGTTAATGTTTCAAACCGATGTTGGCGATATTATCGAACGTTTGAAGCGACATCAGGTCATAACAATAGGTAACACGGAAGACACCCTACTTTGGCCAGTATCAAGAATTCAAGCTAAAGAGTTACTGCATTATTTTTGCCGTTATTTGTTGCCAAACTTTGGAAAATATCAAGACGCTATGACGGCGAATTCGGCATCAAAGTGGAGCTTGTATCATTCAAGGTTGTCGTTCGCGTTGAACACAAAAATGCTGTCTCCGCACCTTGTAGTCTCTACAGCTCTCGAATACTTTCAGCAAGGAAAAGATCACATATCATTGGCGCAAATAGAAGGGTTTGTCAGACAAATATTAGGATGGCGAGAATTTGTAAGGGGCATTTATTGGGCAAATATGCCGAATTACAGCCAGCTTAATAGTTTAAACGCTCAGCAAGATTTACCAGGTTATTTCTGGACAGGCCAGACCAAAATGAAATGTATGAGTGAATGTATCAATCAATCTCTTGATTACGCCTATGCCCATCATATTCAGCGTCTAATGGTAACAGGCAACTTCTGCTTGCTAACGGGTATCAACCCAGATGAAGTAGACGACTGGTACTTAGGCATTTACATCGACGCTATAGAATGGGTTGAAATGCCAAATACACGGGGAATGAGTCAATTTGCAGATGGTGGCCTTTTGGCAAGCAAGCCTTATGCGGCAAGTGGTAATTACATTAACAAAATGAGTGATTACTGCAGTAAATGCCATTATAGCGTCAAAGAAAAAGTTGGTGAGAGAGCTTGTCCCTTTAACAGTTTGTATTGGTTATTCATGGTTAAGCACAGAGAAACGCTTGCTAAAAACCCACGAACAAGTTTAGTGTTTAAAAACTGGGATAAGCAAGATGAAGAAGCCAGACAAGCCGTTGTCACTCAAGCAGAATATTACTTACTTAACATCGAAAGGTTATAGTCATGAAAAATCAGTTAGACGTTACCAAAGCACTAAACACTTTTAATACGATTACCAAACTCGGTGAGAAAACAGACTCAGGCTACTTTTACGAGGGAATTTACGCACAAACTGACTTCGATGGTTACACCGTCATGCTCACTGATAAAACCACACAGTTATCGATATTCTTTCACAATAAATATCAGATAGACGGACCTGATAACGCGGCTTTAGAGCGCTTTACCAAAAAGTTAGACTACATTGCCAAGACTTCAAACTAGTTTACCCTTTGACACTCACCAAGGTATTTGCTCACCTTGCCAATCAAGGTAGTGGATTGTTTCACTTGGCGACAATGATTTTTCCACCGTTAATAAGCACTGAGCGGTAAATTCAGGCGTAAACAGCTTGTGCTCTGGAACATTGCGTTGAAAAGGTTTGGACAAAGCCGTGTCTGTTGTTCCAGGGTGAAAAAGCAGAAACTGCCACTGTTTATGCTTTCGCTTCAATTCGATTGCAGCCGTTTTAACCATCATGTTTAACGCAGCCTTCGAGCCTCTATAACTATACCAACCGCCCAAATGGTTATCGCCGATGCTTGCCACTCTCGCACTAAGGACAGTTACCGTTAGCTGCTTGCCTTGAACCAAGTGTTCCAGCTGCCCTAACCATAGCAAAGGTAATATTGTATTTACCTGTACAATTTGTAAAAAGCTATCTACTGAAAAGTCAGACATTTTCTTTTCAGGCTGAATATTTTCTTTGTGCAACATTCCCGTAAATATATAAACCTTGCTGATATTGGCTCGGTAGTTAAGGATTTTTTGCGACGCCTTAACGATTGCCTGCTCAGAGCTATCACTCGCGACGTAAATGATTTTTTCACTTGACCCATCTACCACCGGATTTTCATGAAACGTCGGAGCCGTGCGAGACACAACGAATATACGCTGCACGTCTTGGCTTTGAGTTAATTGAGTGATCAGCGCTTTGGCAATGCCACTGTTTCCACCAACGATTAACACGTCACTTACGTTCGAGGAAAGGCTCACTGAATCTTCACTAAACATATTGGAATTTTCACTCGCCATGATTAAGCGCTCTTATTTTTGTTTTGATCTTTTCTTGTAAAGGCGATGACATTACTTTTTTGGCTATTAGCTTGCTCTTTGCTCTCAGAAAAAATAATTTCGCATTGGCCTTTACAGCGTCTTTGTCCAGTTAAAAAATACGAAATGGCATAACGATTTTTAGCAAATAGTACATAGGCTTTATCTAGCACGGCTCTGAGCCAACGCCACTTTAGCGGTTTAACCCATCGTCCTTTGCCAACAAGTGTCCAGGCTAAGTAAGTCACATCCAATCCTGTCAAGACTTCACCTGTGTCTAACTTGCCATGTAAAACTTGATTGGCTTTCTCTGGGTCTATATCGGGAAAACGATAGATAAAATCTTGTTGATGAATATCTTCCAGTGCAAGCTGGCCTTGCCAATCGGCTTCCATCAGGTGGCGCATTTCTTTAACGCACAACGGACAGTGAGAATCAACGAATATGGTGAGGGTTGCCATGTATTTTTGTTTCGAGTATCAGATAAAAATTAGTAAAAATAAATACGGATATTGACCATGTATTGATCACATCGCAGCTATCAAAAATAAGAAATACAAATTAATAACCAATATTTTCAATAACCTACTAATAAACCCGATAAAAACTGAATATATTTTAATCCATTTTAAAATTGGCTTCGTAAACTTGATCACCGCGGTTATTCGGTTTCTCGTCTAGGAAAGACATTAAGCCGAGTTTACTGCTCATCAGTCGTTTGAATGAGCATTTAATTAAATAGATGAATTGTAAAATTAGGATTTAATAATGAAAGTTTTTCAAAAAATGCTCATGCGTGTAGTAACGCCACTGTTGGTGATTGTTTCAATATCTGTTAGTGCTGGTGGATACAAAAAGAAAGATATTGTTGATGTTGCAGCATCAAACAACCAATTCTCAACACTAGTAGCTGCGGTTCAAGCAGCAGGGTTAGTAGATACTTTGAAAGGTAAAGGTCCATTCACTGTATTTGCACCTACAAACGAAGCCTTTGCCAAGTTGCCAGCTGGTACCGTTGAAAGCCTGCTAAAACCAGAAAACAAAGACAAGCTAATCGCTATTTTGACTTACCATGTCGTTCCAGGAAAGGTCTATGCTAGCCAGGTCGTTAATATTGATTCAGCGAAATCTGTACAAGGCGGCACTATCGATATTTCAGCAAGTAACGGAAAAGTGAAAGTTGATAATGCCTACGTGATCAAAACAGATATTAAAGCGTCAAACGGCGTCATTCATGTTATTGATAACGTTATTCTGCCTACAGAAAAACAACACACTGTTTCTACTGCTAGTTTTTAGCCGCTAGCAATTAGCAGTCAACCAATGTAAATGCTCGCGTTGCACCAAATACGTTAAAAACCAGGCCAAAAAGTACAAAGTGAAGACCAAGCTTTGTACTTTTTTTTCAACAAATCCAACTCATTAAAACATTTTGCTAAACAAGAAACGAAGGCTCAAATTAGTATCGTCTTCAACAATGGGGCTGTCGGTGATCGATGAATCATACCAAGTATAGTCAATCGCTAGTTGAGTAAAGCCACCAAAAAAGATGGGAGTAGACACAGAGATACCTACCGCTGTATTAACCGCAGATTTCCCCTGATAAAAGCCACGACTTTCAGTGACTTCATATTCACGAACTCCATAGTAATAATCTACGTGCTTGTCATCGAGGTAGCTGACAGAAATTGAAGGCTCTACGAATACTGGACCATAGCCAAAGACTCTCCCCACTTGAAACTCCAACTCATAGCCATCAGAACGCCCTAAAACATCAAACATAGCGGATGCGGTCGTTTTCCAATTTTGCTTTTGATAACTGACGCCAACCCCAAGATCCATTGAAAACTTGCGTTCATCCATACCAATGAATACATCACTGTCATCTTCATCAGTTCCTTGAAAACGTGGAGCAAGCTTTACCGAAAACTCTACCGCTTTTGCTTCAAATACATCATAGCTCACGAAAGGACCATAGACTTCTAGCTTTTCGCTGCGATAGCCAAGAATGGGTAAAGGGATCACACGGCGATCAAAGCCTTGATAAATTTCTCGGCTGAGCCCTAAACCAAAGCCATAGAGAAACCCGTAGGGCTCCACTACTTCTCTGGCTTCACCGCGTTGTTGATTTGCTCGATTTGTTGTTTCACTAATAGGCTCGGCTTGCTCATTTGCAAGCGAATAAGTTGAAAGCATAAATAGTGCAAGTAAAGAGTATTTCATTAGCGTGTCCCGTTTAGATTTTTAATTTATATATCCCTGCTATACGCTAGTAATAGTTCAAAAAGATTAACCGTACGCAAAAATCACTTTAAGATTAGCCAACCAAGATAAAACGTAAATGACAACTCCAATAAAAATAACTAGATCCGTTAGCCGCTACTCATTCGCGCTTTTATTCTTTGCTGAATTCCTCGAATGCCGGACTCGCCATTAATGGCAGAAGGGCCAAATTCAAAGTATGGACTTGTCAGTGACTTTTGAAGTTGTTCACACACGTATATATCTTCTGCCATAAAGTCTGCGCTACCCAAAGGGTGCGTTTTTTCAGCTTTTTTATTTTTACTCTTAGTTTGCTGCTGCCAAAAACTATAAGAACGAGACGCCTGAGCAAGATATTGCATTGCACCACAGTTTTTCGTTTTAGAGCGAACCACAACTTTAGTTTTATCAACAGCTAGCGGAATAATATGAAACACCGACCAACTTGATTCTGTTTCCACTAGACCGGTATTTGGAAACAGCAAAGGAACCCAAGCACCAAGCATTTTACCTTCGTTTGATGTTTGAGTATTGATATCTTGATTTTCAATGATTAAAGGATAAGGCGCATTATTGGCAAGATCAGCAGCATACGCATCAGTAAGTGGTTCCCAGAAATGAAAATGTTCATCAACGAAACCAAATTCAGCTTTATCGTGCTGATACATTGCCAATGTGCCTGAGTGCAATTGCGCTAAGTGATAGTGGTCAACATAGTTTTCAACGACAAGTTTCCAATTTGCCTGAACCGTCGCCTCGTAAATATAGTCTTTCGCCTCCACTAAACTCTCGACCTCATAAGGTGCGATATGAGCATCCATTTTGGCAAAATAAGAGGCCACAGGTGTTGCATTACAATCTGGGTGAACCCAAATCATTCCGCGCCAAATACCAACGCTCGCCTTTTTTAGCGACAAACACGATTTATCTAAACCGCTAAATTCTTGTTTTGCCTTGGGCAATGATTTAAGTTCGCCACGCTGGTTGTAAGTCCAATCGTGATAAGGGCAAGTTACCGTGCGTTGCAATTCGCCATTTCCTTCAAATATTTGCATCCCGCGATGACGGCATATGTTGTGAAAAGCATTTAACTCCCCTTTTTCATTTCGAGTAACAACCAAATTGTTATTGCCAGCTTGTACCGTTAGAAATCGGCTTCTATCTTTCAGATCTTCAACCAGCCCCGCAAAATACCAACAATCTGAGAATATGTTTCTCATTTCATCGGCAAATATTGAGCTACAGGTATAGTCTGAAGCGTTAAATACATTCTTTATCATAGCGGAATACCCCATATTTCAATGTGGAAGACCTTAAAAAGTCCAATATGGATAAATAAAACAAGACGCTGCTACTAATGCCCAAATCAGCATAGTTAACCAATACATGCCGGGCTCTGTTTTTCGACTGTAGGGGTGCCAGATATAAGCGGTTCCTCGAATCAAATCGAATAACAACCATAAAATTAGGGCGAAGCCTAGCCAATAGCTCCAAGGTAAATTCATCCACATATTCGTATCTCCTCTGGTTAAATCTCATCGGCATTTAACGTACCGTTTAGGTCACTATCTAGTGCTGACTGCCAGCCCTTACCAGGCACAGTACAAGTAAAGGTTAAACTATTCCCTGGCTGATAAGCCTTAGCGAGTAAGCTATCTAAGCTTAGTAATTCTTCACTAGCACTATCAGGGCGGAACTTGTTTTCTTCCGGTAGTAATAAGTAGCCACGCGTTTTGTTGTCCACCACTCCTAGAGCGATTAATTCACATTCAGTGACCTCCCCACCTAAAAGTTTAGATACAAATGGCGTATTACTGCGCGATACCATTAAGTTCACGCGCTCAATAGCCACTGCTTTAGTGTCAACATTTACCGTTATTTGTTGCCCTACAATAGGTGCTAAGTCGTTATCAAATTCCATCATATAATCCACTAGACCTTGACGAGTCTCATCGTTAGGTATGCCAATTTCACCCGCATTAAAATGGCAACCGTATCTTTCATCCGCTCCTTCTGGGCAACCAGCTTCACCATTATCGAAAACGCCACCTTTTAAGAAGTTTAGTAACTGGTCGCTTGCACCATCGTGTAAAAAACCAAACCCCCGAATTTGGTCGCCTTGATGTTCACGAGTATGTGATGGCAAGAAACCTTCGCGATCTGGTAAGCCAAACATGCCAACACGTGTATATAAGTTTCTTAGTTGTGGCACTTTTAGGATTTGAATTTCACCGCCATGTGCGATTTCGCCGCGGGTTCCGTAAAAGCCTTGCGCGTGATCAACACCGTGGCAACCCTGACAATTAACTCCGTCGGCACTATCGCCATTTAGGCTAGTATCTTGTGCCGCACCATCTGAACGCCTGTCGCCATGAAAAAAGTCTTCGCCAATTTGTGCTGAAGCAGATAGTGAGTTATCTAAGCCTCTAATTGGATTTGGCGGTAAAGCCACTTTCAACATAAAGTCAGCAAACTTATCAATGTCTCGCTCTAAAGCGACAACTTCATCGCTTTTAGCAGATGAATCGCTGGTTTGTGGAAGTTCAATATCTAAGCCAAGCAAGCCTTCAAAAGCGACAATAAAGTTCTTAAAAGAGGTTCGCTCATTTAAAGTTTGCTCTATATCATCGCCGAAATAACCGATAGAACGATCTCCACGCCAATGCATATGCCCATGGTTTTGCATACCTCGCATTGTCTGGGTTGCCATCGGACCTTTCATTGAAGCAAAGGCTCTTTCATCGCCATTACCATTAATGATTTCTAGTAACTGGCAACTCGATTCATTAGGGCCGACTAACAAACACCCTAATTCAGATAAATTTTGAGTTGGGAAAGGTTGTGGGTTAGCGCCATTACTTGCATCAGGGTTTCCTAAATTCCAACTTAAATGGTCGGTATCACCAAACACATGACAGCTAGCACATGAAGACTCACCGTTTGAAGAGGAGCGATTGGCATCGTAAAGCATAAAGCGACCCGCGATAAAATCGTCTGGCTCTGGTGTTGGCATCGAAACGCGTTGTAACTCGGCGTGGTTGGTTAAATTAATACTTACGATACTGTTATCAAAACGGGTAAAAGCATAAAGTAATTGCTTACTTTCGTTTAACAACAAACCAGAAGGTCCACCTTCAACATTGATGTATTGTTGGCTCGCTGACAGAGGATTGAATTCATCTCCTTCACTGTCCCAAAACTTGTTGTCAGAGAGTTGATCTGTTGCTAACACACCGATTTTATTTGAACCGATTGCTACCGTGTACAACCATTTACCATCGTTGGAAATTTCCGCCTGCAATGGCGTAGACAAGGTATGTTGCTTAACGCCACCATTTCCTTTTAAGTTCTGATAATTGATATGTCTGTTTAAGTGTCTTGGGCTTACTTGATTAGTTTGCGGGTTAATGACCGTTATCTGACTCTTTGCAATGTTTCCCTGTACCGTTGACCCAGTAAACTCGCCACTTCCTTCAAAGCGCGTTGCATTATTTGCATCAGTATTGGTAACGAAAAGTTCACCTGTTACCGGACTAACAGCAACATTAAATAAGGTTGTACCTACGTGATCGTAGTTAGCTTTAACTTTATGAGTATTAGCATCGATAGCAAATACGTCGTGATCAGGTAAGTTAAAGCGAATGCCATTAGAAAAGTTACGACCCTTGGTATCAAGCCACTGACCTGACTCACGATCATACTTTACTATCATACTCGTCCACGGCTGATATTCACCCTCAGCATTAACACCTGGAGCGGTTCTACCTCCAGGTAAATAGCCATCAGCTAACCCATTTGGCGAGGTTATTTCATCAAGTACCTTACATGGATAAGCGCCATATTCATCGTCTTCAAAACCGTAACAAATAACCGCTTCATGTACCGCTGCAGTTTGGTTACCTGAATTTAAAACAGCGCCATAGACGGTACTTCCATCAGGAGAAACAGCAAGACCTCGCAAAGTATCACCAAACATGGAAGCTATCTCTACAGGTTTACCGCCAAGGTTTGTACCTAAGTTTTCTGTATCGAAAATCCAAATATCACCGCGACCGATGCCAGGTGTATGCAACTGTGCATCCCCTGCCCCTTTAACACCAGATAAGCTTGGATTTAGTCTTTGTTGACCACGATGTGCAGTGGAGATAAAAGCTTTTTTATTTGCAAAGACTATATCTCGAGGTTCATCACCTACTAACAAGGTTCGCACAACTCTCGCGGGAGATTGAGCCAAGTCGACAATAGAAATAGAGTCTGACAGATGGTTTACTACCCAAGCTTTTTCTTGATAAACACCAACTGACACAGGCTCTAAACCAACACTCACTCTTTCTTGCCACGTTAATTCTCCCGACTCAGCAACTCTAAAAATTTCCAAACTATTATTAGACGTGTTGGTGACATAGACATGCTCGCCACTATCAGACATAGCAATCGGGCGAACCGGTGCCGATTCAAAACCAATATAATCAGCTTTTGCCTCTGGTGGTGTTATCTGGCCATTACCATTTCCTCCACCACCAGTGCCGCCATCACCTCCTGAAGGTGGTATCGTTTGTTCAGTATTATTATTCGAACCTCCGCAGCCCAAAGTAACCGCAGCAACAATCGCTAACATAGCTACCTGTTTTATTTTTTTCATACATCCCCCTACAAATGTATTTAGCAATCGATCTCGTTTTCTATCTTCCAAACATGTGGCTAACGCAATTTTTTGCTAAAAACGAAATAGATTTTCATGCTGACAATTTATAAGTTAGATCAATTCTAGATAAATTGTCAACATGACAATTTAAAAACACTTTGTTATATTGTGAAAAACTAAATAATGGAGTGTGTTCATGGCTCGACCCAGTATGGCCAATCAACGTAGAGAAGAAATATTAGATGCCTTAGAAGCATGTATTCTCTCCCAAGGAATTCAAACCACGTCATTAGAAAATATTGCAGAATCCGCCGGCGTTAAACGCACTATATTAAGACACTATATAGGCAATAGAGATGATATTATCTGTGCCCTCAGTGCTCGCTGGCGCATCAAATATAGTGAACAATGGCAACAAATATTAGCTTGGCTTCCCAGTAAAGACAAAGCGGAAACCCTTATAGACTCTCTGTTTACTGTAAGCTCACAAGACAGAATAGAAGCGACTATTATTGGCGAAGCTATCTTTTCAGAAGCCAAACGTTTAGCACCAATCAAAGAAGATCAAGAGCAAATAATGGCGGAGTTTATTCACCACATCAGTGAAGCATTATCTGCGCAATTTCCCGATCAGCCAAGTGAAAAAATCGAACTAGTTTCTGTAGGTGTTTACGCAAACTACCTAATGGCAGAGTCTTTACTACCTTTAAAACTTGTTGATCAAATACATCAGTTAAAACTCAGTACTAAGTTGTTAATCAGTACGCTTTCCTAAATTCATTCAACCCGCTACAACAACGATTTAATATCATTACTGCACCACATAAATTTTCACATTGACAATTTACTATTTCTTGCGTATCTTTATCGACTATAATTTAGACGACAATTGATAAATAGGTATAAATATGAGTTTGACTAATGCTGTTATCACTAGCTGTTTTGTTGTTGCGTTGTTTTCTGCAATAGCTTTGTTTCAACCAAGTTATGCAAACATTGATTCATACTCTGGTAAGCTGAATGTTGAGTCAGGCGCTTCACCTGTTGCTACTCTTGAAAGCAAAAACGGGGCAATAGCGAATAAGCCTAGCGCCTTGCCTTTTAAAGACAAGGCTATTATTGGCATTAGCAAACGAGTTTCATTGAATAAGTTAGATGATTTATGGCTGGCTTTTGAGAAAAAAGAATCACTGCATAAACAACTGAAAAATTACCCAGAAAGAGTCTATGTTTATTATCGAGATTTTTCGTCAGACTACGGCACCGCAAATATAACAGTTGGCTATCCAGCCGATATGTTCGACATTCCTGCTGGTAAAGTGGCGTTACCGAAAGGTGAATATCAAACCTTATTAAAGCCAAGAAAGTATAGCGACAAAGAGCTTTATGCGATGTGGGAGAACATCGATTTTCGTCGCAACATTCATGCCCTAGTTGAAGTTCATCAATTATCCAAAAGCGGCGATGTCATGTCTTCACAAGTGTTTATTGCCTACCAGCAATAATCTCCACCTATAGCAGTATTAAGAGGTTTACTATGGATTTACTTTCTATGCCGATGACCACAGACGATATTTGGTGGATAGAAGTTTTTATCGATGATTGGTTTATGCTACTTGCGCTGGCCCTGTTTGTCGTTGAGATGATCTGCTACGCACTAAAAAAACAATTCACCAAAAACTTATTAGGCGATAGTGTGACCAACTTTCTCACCTTGGGTGCTTTTATTACCATCGTTGCCTTAGTTGCTGTTGCTTACGCGGGTATTTTCTTTTACGTCTATGAAAATTTCCGACTATTTGATTTTGCCCTAACACCTTGGACAATTCTTTGCTGTATCGTATTAGCTGACTTGGCTTACTATTGGGAGCACAGGTTTTTACACAAAAATGGCTTTGCATGGGCGACACATACTGTGCATCACAGTTCGCCACACTTTAATATTTCTGTTGCCTACCGACACGGCCCATTAGATTGGTTGTTTCCGCTATTTTTTCACTTACCGTTAGCGTTAATAGGTTTTAACCCCTTCGTCATTTTCTTAAGTGAAGTTATCGTACAGGTCTATCAAACGTTACTTCATACGGAAACCGTAAAAAAGTTGCCGCGTCCAATAGAAGCGATATTCAATACACCTTCGCACCATAGGGTGCACCATGCGACCAACAAGCAGTACCTAGATAAAAACTACGCGGGTATATTTATTATTTGGGACCGCATGTTTGGCACGTTTGCCAAGGAAGAAGAGAAAGTCACCTACGGCGTTTACCCAAGAATTAATAGCGTGAACCCACTAAAAGTGTTTTTTAGTGGCTATATCAAGTTATGTAAAGAACTCTACCATGCACCAAGCTGGGGTTATCGATTTAATTTACTCATTAAACCACCCATTTGGGCATGGCAACAGCAACAAGCCCAGCGTAGCAAGTTAAATCAGCACTCTAGCGCCGAATAGTGGCTTTAGCTATCTCGATTTAGGCCTAGGATTACGTTTTGCACTAGGCTTTGAATTAGGTTTAGAGTTAGACGATGACGGGCGCCTATTTCCATTTGCTTTAGATTGATTATTACTAGGTCGCTTTTTTTGCGGCCTTTTTGACGCCACATGATTTTTACTTCCCGATCTCTGCCCGTCTTTATGTTCAGCTTTTTTCGGGTTCGCGTTTAAATCTATTTTCTTTGGCTTCTTAGGCTTTTTCGGTTTCTTGGCCTTTAACGGCTTAATTGACCTAGAGTCAGGCAATGGGTTGTTAGCGGCAAACCCTTGAATTTCCTTGCGAGGAATATGCTGTTGAATGATGTACTCGATATCTTCAAGTTGCTTATGTTCGTCTGCACAAACAAGTGAAATAGCTTGTCCGTCAGCGCCTGCACGCCCTGTTCTGCCGATACGGTGAACATAATCTTCTTGCACATTGGGCAAGTCGAAGTTCACCACTTGCGGAAGTTGGCTAATGTCTATGCCACGAGCAGCAATATCTGTCGCCACTAAGACTTTAATGGTTTTATCTTTAAACTGAGCGAGCGCTTTTGTTCTAGCCCCTTGACTCTTATTGCCATGAATAGCAGCCGCAGTATGTCCTTCCGCCTCTAAGTAACGGGTTAGTCTATTAGCACCATGTTTTGTACGACAAAATACTAACACTTGCTGCCAGTTTTCTTCGTTTATAAGGTGGTTTAATAGCGCTGCTTTCTTCTTTTTGTCCGTTGCCACTAACCAATGTTTAACAGTCGCTGCTGTCGTGTTTTCTGGCGTGACCGAAATCTCAATAGGATTATTGGTAATGGTTTTAGCAAGCTCTCGAATATCAGGCGAGAACGTTGCTGAAAACAATAAGTTTTGACGTTTCTGAGGAAGTAACGCAATGATCTTTTTGATATCGCGAATAAAGCCCATGTCTAACATGCGATCCGCTTCATCAAGTACTAAGGTTTCTAGCGCATTAAATTTAATCGCATTTTGTTGATATAAGTCCAACAAACGACCTGGCGTTGCCACAAGGATATCAACACCACCACGTAGCTTCATCATTTGAGGGTTAATTTTTACCCCACCAAAGACAACAGCATGATTTAAGTTTAACTCTTGGCTATAGGCTTGAATGTTCGTTTCTATTTGCGCGGCAAGCTCTCGTGTTGGCGTAAGGATTAGCGTAAAGCACTTGTTTGCGCCAATACGCTTTTTGTTTGTTGCGAGCTGCTGCAAGATAGGTAGCACAAAACCGGCGGTTTTCCCTGTTCCTGTTTGTGCGGCAGCCATAACATCTTTACCCGTTAATACCGCAGGAATTGCTTTTTCTTGAATAGGCGACGGCTTGCTATACCCCTTATTTTCAAGGGCAGATAATATTTGAGGGCATAAATTTAAGTCGGCAAAGCTCATCGTTTCTCGCATCTGGCTGCTTCAAAAAGGCGGCAAGGATACGTTAAGGTTAGCTGATAAGCAATTTTATAGTGAAATAAGCGGTATAAATTAAGTAAAAAGCTACTCACTTAGTAAGCAGCTTTTAAATATCTCTAATAAGTCCAGTTAAGGACGCGCACCGTTATAGCAAAGACCTGTATTAGGGTTGTACGCAGAATTATACGAGCGACGACATACTTCATTTAGTCGTTCATTTTCTCGTGCCCAAGCTACCCATTGTTGATACTCTTCTTCATTATAACAACCCTGTGGATTTCCGTTACATGGCACATAACCTGGTGAACCGTTACTCCCGCCATTTGCACTAGCGAAAGTTAATGGTAAAGCAGCTACTGATAATGCTAAAAGTGCCTTTTTCAATTTCATTTTTATTATCCTTTTTCCTTTGAAATATTATTGATTGGGTGCAACAACCTGCCGCACCTTTGTAGGCATGACCTACAAAAACCAAACTACACAACCAACTTATCATTAACAATTTATTTACTTTTATATAACAAACGAATATTGAAAAATTTTTGAATAAATAAATACCAATTACAGTAGATTGGTATAAATGTGTATTAAAAAGCACCTCACTGCTCGCATAGTTTGGCGCTTTTATGTAATAGGCTTGATTAATATTATTAGATTTTAGTCAGTGAAATGACACCTGAGACAGGCACATTAATTTCAAAAAGAGCGCTAGATAAAGAAACTGTTTTCGAGCTTATTTGTCTGCCCTGACTATCAGTTATCGTCACGTTAATTTTTTTCCAAGACGGCGCAAACTTTACAATCACAGATTCAGATTTCTTCGCGTTAATAATGTCAGCTTTGGTTAACTCTCCTGCGCCAATTTCGACATATAAATCATCATATACAGCGACTATTTGCTTATTACCTTTCCTGCTATCAATGAGCGGATAATTTTCGAAAATACCGCTCGGCTCAAAAGTACCGTTTAGTAGAACATCTTTATTGTCTTTCCAGTATTGCGTGTAGTAAGTCACCATGTTTAGGTGAGACTTAGGCAAGTCAGCTAAACGCACAGACATTTGTGGTACTGAGTGAAAGACATTAAGTAATTGAAGGGCTGCGATCTCAACAGGCTCATCATAATGCCACATCAACATATCTGAGTGGATGGCAGTGTCACCACTTAGTAGTCGTAAATCTACAATGCGACGTCTATTGGTTTTAGCGCCATTTGGAATATCGGTAGCACGGAACATATTGCCGTATTTACGCATAGCAGGGCCAATATAGCGCTGACGAAATTCGATCATTACCTCAGGGTTAATCTGCTTTAACGTTACAATCAAATCAGTCATCAAGCGATCAACCGCTTCATACACAGATGCATAATCTCTGCCGTTAGAAACTGATAAGACGGTATCTTTATTGGTTCTAAACTGATCGATAAAATCAAGTTTTAAACCATCCCACTTCCATACATCAATCGCCTGGACATAATGCTCTATAAGGTATTGGCGTACCTCTGGGTAACGCGGATCTAATACGTAAGTTTCAAGCCCTTTACTATGACTTAAATACTTGCCTTGAAAGCGCTCAGCAACCTCTGCTTTTTCTCCAACAAATGGAATCGAATACCAGAGTAGTGCCTTCATACCTAGAGCATGAATATCTTTAACGAATTGCTCAATATTGGTTAAACGCTCCGGCTTCCAGTCGCCTGTATAGGCATAACCACGATTACTGTCATTCGTTTGCCAGCCATCATCGACGATAATGGCTTTATAACCCAAAGAAGCAGCGATTTTTGCTTCAGCAACAAGCTCTTCATGCTTGATACTCTGATGGTAGCTATACCAAGTTGAATACATGGGTTCAGTAGCAACTTCAGGCACATGCGTTGGTGCATACTCTGCCATTTCTGCCCACCAAGCGGCGACATCCGACAAAGAGGTATAAAAAGGCACTTGGCGTGTATCAATTCGAATTTGCACCGAATACTCTTTGACCGCCTTGTGCTTTTCAGAAAGAAACTCCAGTTGATGATAAATCATCGAATCTTCTTCTCGCACCCGTGCTGACAAATTCACCAAATTTACCGCATCGCTCACGGCAACCGTATAACGATTAACATCATCATGGCCGAAAAGCGTATAAACTGGCGCATTTCGGGTAAGCATCGAATCTAACTTTTTACTGCTCCAATCTGCAGGAATAACATGGTCATTATTGAAAATAGGATTCCAAACACCAGCAATATCGTGTGATGGTGTCTGCCATTTCACTGAAAACTTAGGCGGCGTATTAGGTGCACCACCTTTAGCCTTTTGATGCACCGTAACTGAAATAACACCATCGACATTTTTAATGCCAGATATCGAAGCTTGAAAGCTGCTCGCTTCACTTTCAATGACAAACGCCTGCTTACCTATAGTGAACTTAGTGGAGGACACTTCTGCATGGACAAATGCACTCGATATTGCAAGCAAAGTTGCTAATAAAAAAGAACGTATTTTCAAAATAATAACCTAGTTAAAGTAATCGCTATTGCTAAGAATAATATCACCATGACTGACATTAGCACTCCCACTTTTCAACCAATAAGTCCGGTTTAACAACCTGACTCACAGGCCCTATTTGTCAAAATGATAATGAATACTCAAACCCGTGAGAACTGACTAAAAGCTGAAGAGTAAGTTTGTATAACTACAATAATCTTTAGCTGTCTCACCATTACTTACTGCGCCATAAGTTGCGCTCCAATTATCTTTTTTAACAACAGTAATTTCACGTTCATCCCCTTGCCATTGGTACATAAACTTAGCATTCGTTTGCTTTGATAGGCAGAGTGCTTTTACCGCTTCAACATAGTTACTACCGACAAAGATGTCTGACATTGGCTTTACTTTAGACGTCCCAGCTTCAATCTTATGCTTCCAAGCAGCAAAACTGATAGAAAGGCCATTTTCGGTGAGTTTCATATGATCGCCTCGTGTCAAAAAATGCGTAACAGCTTGCTTATCTTCCTTTTGACGCACGTGATTGTGATTATCTACAACAAACACCCCTGACTGACCAACAACTCTCATCTCAGGTAAGCTATTACCTTGCCAACTAACTTGCAGCGCAGTCGCCTCGTCGACACCAAATGCATAGTTAATTTTAGTATCTAGGGTTAGCTTTACTAAGCGCCCTTGTCTGCCGCGTTCTGAAAAATGGGTATCCATAATCCCCCAAGAAAACAGCCCTAAACCACCAGCACTTTGGTAAGTTAAATCATCGTTAAGTACATCTTGTCCGCACTGGTTTGTTTTATGGCAACCAGCATTAGGTAATACATCTTTTTTCGCACCTCGCACTAGCGCTGCTTCACTGCGACCATTTGTGATCATCGCAATCGACTTGTCTTGAAAGCTACCGCCTGACATAACCGCAGTACCAGCGCTGGTGCCACCTACTATTAAGTCATTGCGTTCAACTTGCTTTCGTATAGCAGTTAATAGCGTGTTATCACTACCATCAAATTGTTTAAATGCTTGTCGTGTTAGCGATTGATCGCCACCGTTAATAAACAAGCCATCTGCTTGTTCAATAAGTCGGACAAACTGCTCAGGTTGCTGACAAAGTGTTTGCTGAGCATGAAAATAATCTGGGTAAACTGCAGAGCGCTTAATGGTAGATAAAACAGTTGATTGATAAGCTCCAAGCTTCTCACAGGCTTGCTGAGAATGACCTTCTAGCTGCCACAAAGCACTAAGTGCAGCATCAACAGGCAACCAAGTTACGTCAGCGCCCGTTTCGGCAAATACATTGAGATAAAAATCTAGAGCTTCATAGGGATCTCTTGCAGACGCCGTCACCACCAAAATACTTGCTTTATTTTTGCCCTTTACTATTGCCTTGCTACCCGCCAACTCACTAAATTTGTTAAAGATTTCTTTTGAAAATGGATTTTTTGTTTGTTCTAGAGAAACTCGTTCAGTGACTCTTTTCCCTTGGGATGACATTTGTGCAACTTCTAAGGCATCAAGCATCAAATAAAACTCTTTATCTGCTAGTTGGTTTACCAAAGAAGTTCCGCCAGATTTCTTCCACAACGCTCTAAGTTGAGACTTGGTCTGAGGCGCATTTTCACTTTTATGCATTCGATGTAGCAACTTCTCTAGTGCCTTTCGCTGTTTTGAAAGATGACTTTGAGGCCAATGTTGAAAAAGCAGTTCGATATTTTTTTGAGATAACTGATAAAGTGCTTTTGATTTATCGTTTTCGCTAAACCGTTGACTCGTTTTACAGTTTTTTTGAGACATAGATGAGCAAGTTTTTAGTCCTCCCCCAACTAAAAATAACTTACTTTGATCATTTTTTTCTTTTGCTGCACTTGTTAGTGATATCGATAAAGTTAGCAGCGCAATTGAGAATTTTAACAGCATTTTTTTTCCTTTTGAAAACAAGGTTATGGTGAAATTACCAACAATTGGGTGTTGACAACCAATTTCAACCAGAGTATTTCTTTAAAAAGAGAACAAAAAAACTGCTTGCGCCAACAAGCACTCTATCAACCCCAAGGGCAATGTCTTCGACAACCCTTAGTTTGAGATAAGATACTTTTTATATGTACAAGAAAGCTTTCGCTCTATCAACATATTCTTATCAAAACTACTACCTTTCGGAGTGGTTTGACGAATAAACCCTGAAACGATTTCGTTTCGGAGGCTTTGCACGTCAACGCTTTCCATCCTTAAAAATACATTTTGAATTCTGAGCGCACACCATAATTATAATTCGTGCGCCTGAAATAATATCTAGAAGGGTAGATAACATGGCACTATTCAAGAAAAACTCGATCACACTTGCGCTTGCTGGCTTGTGTTTAACAACATCTGTAGCGGCTCAACAAGAGCAAACAACTGAGCGCGCAATTGAAAAAATCACAGTAACAGGTAGTCAGATCAAAGGGGTAGATCTGGAAGGAATGCAACCTATGGTTGTACTGTCAGCAGAAGATATTAAAAACTCTGGAGCGTCAACCATTTCAGAGTTAATGAGTCAGGTAAATCAAACACGAGGTGGAACAGGTTCCTTTACCACATCAGAAAGTGGTGCCACTTCAACATCAACACCTGCCGGTCAGGCAGCAGCATCACTTAGAGGCTTAGGTCCAAGTTCAACATTGACTCTAATCAACGGCAGACGAATCGCCGCTAGCTCATTTGCAGCGGGTACCCAAAACTTTGTTGATATTAACAGTATTCCGCTTGCTGCCATTGAGCGCATCGAAGTTTTAGCATCCGGCGCATCCGCTATTTACGGTGCTGATGCCGTAGCAGGTGTTATCAACTATATTTTAAAAACTGATTATCAAGGTGCAGAGCTCAACCTTTCTTATGGAAACAGTTTTGAAGAGTCTGACGAAGGTAAATACAACATAAACCTTGTTTGGGGAACCGAAGCGCTGGGGGGGCAACTTACCTTATTTGCCGACCATTACGATAGAAATCGTTTTACTGCCCAAGACAGGGATTTTACCAAAGAGCCTATTCTAGTTAGCGGTTACTCTTATCTGCCAAAGGGCACCCCAAATATTTATTACAAATCTTCATACTCTGGCTACGATGAAATCGGCGCACCGAACTGTAAAACTGATCTAGTTACCACAAAGTATGGTGAGGAAATTTGTGCTTACTACCCTAATGAAGATGATGAACTTATTAGCCGCTTAGACAGCACATCAGCAGGCTTTATGTTCAATCGTGATATTGGCGATGTTAACTGGAATACTGATTTTTTCTATAGCCGCACCACGTCGGTAGCTGTTTCTTCACCATCACCTATCGATCAAGTCAACGATGATGAGGGCCCGTTTGTCCCCGTTGAAGCTCTCAATGTATTCGATGACGATACCCGCGATGCACTTCTTTATGATATGTGGATTGAAGACTTTGAAACACAAAGTGGTCGTATTATTGATGAAGGATTTAGATTCGATGCACGCTTTAATGATCCGCGTACTGTTGAAGTTGAAACCAATGCTTTTAGATTAGTGTCTGGGCTTAGTGGTGAATTTAATGACTGGGATTGGGAAACAGCTATCACCCTCTCTCGTTCAGAATCAGAACAAACTGCAATTGCTGGAATTTATAATCGCTACAAATACCACGCATTACTCACTGGTGAACTTTGTAGTGATGGTTCAGTTGCAAACTTTGATGGTAGTGAACTTAGCTGTGCACAAGGCAATTTAGTTGGCACCTACAACCCTTTTTTACAAAACGACCATAACAACGAAGCTTTGTTAGCCAAGAGTAAAGAAATGCCAACCCGCGACGGTGTTAGTACCGTGTACGGTTGGGATGCAAGAATTTCGGGTGAACTAATGGAGTTTGCTGACAACACGATTAGCGCAGCTTTTGGTATAGAGGTTCGAAAAGAAGAGATTACAGATACACCGTCACTGAATTCTCGAGCTAGAGCTGAAAATGACTATTTAGTGGATGTTTTTGGCTTTGGCTCAAGTTTATCTGAAGCCGATAGAACCCAGTTTGGTGCCTTCGCCGAGCTTTATATTCCAGTTTCCGAGCAACTTGAATTTCAAGTGGCAGGTCGTTACGACAACTACGACGACTTTGGCGATACATTTAATCCAAAAATAGGTTTTAGTTATCGCCCAATGGATAGCCTGATTGTTCGAGGTTCTTGGTCAACCTCTTTTCGAGCACCTTCTTTGACACAAGCTGGTGTCAAGTTAAGAACAACAACCGCTAGATATGACTGCGGAGCAAATCAAGCAGTTGCAGATTTATACTGTGAAGGTCAAGGTATTGAGCGCAACCCTAAAGTACTTGAGCTAGGCAACAAGGACTTGTTAGCTGAAGAATCTGAATCTGTAAGTGTTGGTTTTGCTTTTAGTCCAACTAGAAATACCACATTAACACTAGACTATTGGCAATTTGACCATCAAGACCTTGTCGATACCGATATGACAGCTGTACTTGATGCCGCGATTACCGATAACACGCTTCGCCATTGTGGTTTAGTGCCTGAAGGCTCTACAGGTATCTCTTATCTAGAAGATTTGTGTTTAGTTACTGACAATAACGGTTTAACTGTTGAAGAGTCTGGCGCAAACTTAACCGAGATACTTGATGCTTGGATTGCTTTTGATAATCCTAGATACCAAGAACTACCGCTTTATCGTGACCATATTATTCAATTGCAAAATACTGGTGAGCAAACTATCAAAGGATTTGATTTAGCCTTTGACCATCGCTTTGAATTTTCAGCAGGTAATTTAGATATCGCTCTTGATGCCACTCACTATCAAGAATTTAATCGTAATAAGCCTGGCTCTGATGAAATTGAAGAGCTCGCTGGTACTTGGCGTTACCCAGAAAACATTGCTAGTCTGCGTGTTGCCTGGTCTCAAGATAATTTTTACGCAAGCTTAACGGCAAACTATACCGATAGCTATCAAGATGATGTTGAAGGACTCGACGATCACTTTGTTAATGAAATGAATGATCTTGGCGTATTAGATGAAAACGAGTTAAGAGACGTTGATTCTTGGACAACGATTAGAGCCAATTTAGGTTACGATTTTGACAACATGAATATTAATCTCACCATTAATAACTTGTTAGACGAAGAACCACCTGTGGCTTACGGCTCATCGCGCGGGTTTGACTCAATTAACCACAATGCACTTGGTGCTAATTACAAAGTGTCGTTTACTTACTTCTTTAAGTAAGAACTAAAAACTAAGGCTGACGCTATTTTGCATTTGCCTTAGCCACTTTTTGTTGAAATGCTTACACTCAAGATTAGCATTTCAACAAATTCTCATTAATAGAGTAAGTAACATGTCGAATTTGAATCAAAATAGCTCGGCAAAATCTATGCCCGATGCTTTTATTATTCTCTTTTTCGTTGTTTTAGTTGCTGCCATTGCAACACATATTATCCCGGCCGGTAAATTTGAAACGAAAGTGGATGACCAAACAGGAAAGACAGTATTAGTCTCTGATAGTTATCAACAAGTCGAAAACTACCAAGGCGTGCCCATTTTCGCAGAAGGCGGCAATATAGGCTTCTTAAACTTTGCTTTTGAAGGCATGGTATCAGGCGATAAGTGGGGCTCAGCCATCGGGGTTATGATGTTCATCATCCTAACCGGTGGTGCTTTTGGCATTGTCATGAAAACTGGCGCTGTGGACAACGGTGTTTTAGCGCTTATCGCAAAAACACAAAAACTCGAAGCCCTCTTCATCCCTATTTTATTCACACTATTCTCTCTCGGTGGTGCGATATTTGGCATGGGTGAAGAGGCAATTGCTTTTTGTATCGTTCTCTTACCATTAATGCTCGCAATAGGTTATGACGGTATAACGACTGTATTAGTCACATATGTCGCCACGCAAATTGGTTTCGCCGCTTCTTGGATGAATCCTTTTAGTGTTGCTATTGCTCAAGGCATTGCAGATGTCCCCCTGATGTCAGGTATGGAGTTTCGTATTGGTATGTGGTGTATTTTCACCTTAATTGGTGTGATTTTCACTATGCGTTATGCCTCCATGATCAAAGAGCAACCGCAAAAATCGCCAAACTATCATGTTGAAAAGGTTGATAGAAATAGCTTAACCACCGCAATCAATAACACCTTCGACAAGGCAGATATCGCTATTTTACTTAGCTTTTTCGCGGCGATTGTTTGGGTTATCTGGGGGGTAATTGCCAGAGGGTATTATATTCCCGAAATCGCTAGTCAGTTTTTCACTATGGGCGTTTTCATTGGCGTAATCGCTGTTTTTTTCAAACGCTTGACGGTCAATCAAGCAGCTGACGCTTTTAAGCATGGCGCTAAAGAGCTACTTCCTGCAGCCATGATTGTCGGCATGGCAAAAGGTATCGTGATCATTTTAGGTGGCGATCAAGCTGAACAACCATCAGTGCTAAATACGATTTTGTTTGGCGCTAGCAATGTTATTGGTGATCTTCCCACTGTGTTGTCAGCTCAGCTTATGTTTGTCTTTCAATCAGTGTTTAACTTTTTTATAGCCTCGGGGTCAGGGCAAGCGGCATTGACTATGCCGTTAATGGCACCATTAGCAGATTTAGTAGGGGTAAGTAGACAAATTGCAGTGTTGGCATTTCAGTTGGGAGATGGCTTAACTAACATCATCATCCCAACTTCTGCATCGTTAATCGGTTGCTTGGGTGTTGCTCGGATCGATTGGCTAGTTTGGGCGAAATTTATAAGTAAATTCATGCTATTAATGATGTTTGTTGCTGCATTCTTCATTATGATTGCCGTACTTATTAACTTCAGTTAACCCCCTCATATAGGAAATTTTATGAAATTATTTAAACAGGCAGAAGTATACTCGCCTGAGTATTTGGGCGTTAATGATGTCCTCATTGCAGGCGATATGGTCATTGCAATAGCACCAGACTTATCGCGGTTTTCAATCGATGGCGTAAAGCAAATAGATGCTTCAGGGAAGTTATTAGTTCCTGGCTTTGTCGACTCACTCGTGCACATTACCGGAGGCGGTGGTGAAGGCGGTTTCGCCACGCGAACTCCTGAGATGACGTTCGAAAATGCAGTATCTGGTGGCGTTACCACAGTAATGGGCGTATTAGGTACAGATGCGATCACCCGTAGCCTAGAGAATTTACTAGCAAAAAGCTGTGAACTTGTTGAGCAAGGACTGAATGTATTTTGCTATACAGGCTCTTATCATCTGCCTGCTGTAACCGTTACCGGAAATGTCACTAAAGACATTATGTTAATTGAAAAATTCATTGGTGTCGGCGAAGTAGCAATCGCCGATCATCGAGGATCACAAATTACTGTACAAGAACTGGCAAGGTTAGCCTCTGAATCGCGTGTTGGCGGTATGTTATCGGGCAAATCAGGTATTGTCAGTATTCACGTTGGAGACTCGCCAAGCGGTTTGAAAATTTTGCATGATGTTGCCGAGCAAACCGATATTCCCATTACGCAGTTTTATCCAACCCATATCAATAGGTCAACACAGCTCTTTGAACAAGGAATCGAGTTTGCAAAGTGTGGCGGATACATAGACTTTACCACCAGTACCAATGAACAAATTTTATCCTCTGGCGAAGTAAAGGCCGCTCAAGCCTTAGCAAATGCACTCGACCAAGGGATTAACATTAGTCAATTAACCATGAGTTCTGACGGTAATGCCAGCTTACCTGTATTTGATGAAGCTGGAAAATTGATTGATTTACAAGTTGGCGAAGTCAAAAGCTTACATGCCGCCATGAAAGAAGCTGTTCAAGAGTTTTCAGTGCCGCTTGTTGAGGCATTAACCAGTATCACCAAATCACCAGCTAATATCTTAGGGCTAACAACCAAAGGCAGAATAGGGCAAAATCTCGATGCAGATCTGGTGCTATTAGACAAAGCCACACTGGATATTTTAGCTGTTTACTCCCGAGGAAAGGAGCTTAGCAAATAAATCTTCTATTTTAAGGATGTAAAGAATCCACTTGCAAAGCAGGTGGCTTTGACAAGGCTCCTAGAAGGGAGCTACTTTCCTTCGAGCATTGATTCGTCTCAAAGTAAAATTCTTTGAAGCTTCTTTTTAACTTCACACTATATTGTCGGTGTGCCGACAGCACGTTAGAGGGAAAAATTGATTGTTTCCCTCTAACTTTTCGGCAACTGCTCCTGCGTTGCTCTACCACCTACGTCCATGTAGGCGCCCTCATCGCCCGACTCAGCGAAATCAAACAGCAAATATTTTAACCGTCATGCCTACCTGACGAATGCTCGTCCAACCGCGCGTCAGTGTCAGCCATCCATGGCTGACAGGCATGACGGTCTTAAAAAATATTTGCTGTTATCGCTTCAACGGGAACAGGTATTCGTCATACCAATTGAGAAGAAATAAACTGGCTCTTCCCAGAACTTTAAGGATTTCTTTTGGAGTTAGGCCCTTTACGGGCATAGCCCCGGCTGAACGATCACCACCTCCATAGGAGGAGGTTTAAAGCTGACAATAAAAAGCCAGCGTAATTGCTGGCTTTTGTTTTTTTAACCCAGAAAAAATCTAGTTAATCGTTTTAAAACGAATGCTACTTGGGTGTTTACTACTGTGGTGAATTTTATGGAATGCACGCACAAAGTCTTCTTCTTTTGCTTCAAATATATTATCAACATATTTTTGCGGGTTAATGTCGATAAACGGGAACATTGAACTTTGAATTTGAATTTGAAGTTTATGACCTTTCTTAAACGTATGTAGCACGTCATATAAATCAAACTTAACCTGAGTTGGCTTATTAGCAACAAACGGCTTAGGCTCACTCATGCTGTCACGGAAACGACCACGGATAACACTCCAACGCACTAATTCATGGCGGTTACCTGTAGCACGGTCAACTTTGTCGTTGTTTACATCTTTTCCAGGGAAAACATCCACTAGTTTAACAACAATGTCTGCTGCAGTTTGGCTAGTTGAGAACCAAAGATCTAAATCAATCGCGCCAGCAACCGTTAGGTCATGCTCGAGAGGGTCTGTTTCAAAAATCAACACATCAGGGCGGCGCGCGGCAAAGCGTTGATCTTCCACCATATAAGGCTTATCCCAACCACGGCTTACTTTAGCTGAATGTGGCACTGGTTTATTAGGGTCGCTGATATATTCACTAGCGCCAGTGTTAACCTTCTTCTCACTAAACGCTTCTTTACTGGTTAAGTACCACGTCTGTTCTGTGCCTTTTTTCGGTGGCCACGTATCAAAAGTTCTCCAACGATTAGCACCTGTTTCGAACATAGTCGCCGTCGCTAATTTTGCGTCGCTACCATCTTTTAGGTGCTGCTTAAAGAAAGGCAATTGAATTTCATTTTGAAACCACTTACTAGTATCAAAACCAAATTGTGCTTCACCTAATTTCTTACCGCCAGCTGAGCTATTCCATTGACCATGCGACCAAGGCCCCATCACCATTTTGATGTGCTCTTTTTTATTGCTGTCTGACATCGTTTTGTAGGTGTATAACGGACCATATAAATCTTCTGTATCGTACCAGCCGCCAACAACTAGAGTTGCAGGCTTAGTATCACCTAGATGTTGAAGAACATCGCGTGCTTTCCAGTAGTCATCGTAATTTGGGTGTTCTGTTAACTCATTCCAGAAAGGTCGTTCACCGTGAAAGTAGTTTTTGTTCACATTAGATAAAGGACCTAGCTCTTTGAAAAATTGATAACCATCTGGGGTGACAGAATCCATGCCTTTTGGCCAGTGAGCGTGTACATCTTTGCGCTGCTTATCGAATGTATCAAAGAAGATAAACGCCATAGGTGTCACGAAAGCCCCGTTACGATGAAAGTCATCAAAGAACCAGTCAGCAATAGGCGCTTGTGGTGAAATAGCTTTTAACGCTGGATGACTATTAATCGCAGCAACCGAAGTGTAATAACCAGGGTAAGACGTACCCCACATACCTACTTTGCCATTATTGTTAGGAATGTTTTTTACTAACCAATCGATAGTGTCATAAGTATCGGTTGCATCGTCAGTGGCATTTTTTCCTCTTTTATAGGCGTCTTGCGGGCGCATGTTGACGAATTCGCCTTCTGACATAAACTTACCGCGCACATCTTGGAAAACAAAAATAAAACCGTCTTTTTCAAATGACGCACTTGGCCCTAAGCGGGTTTTATACTTGCTCGCGCCATAAGGGGCGACTCGATATGGTGTGCGTTGAAACATCATAGGGTAAGCCTTCGATGTATCATTTGGCACATATACAGACGTGAATAGCTTAATGCCATCACGCATTGGAATTTGATATTCGTATTTAGTGTAATTTGCGCGAATGTAATCGGCGCGAGGGTTGGCTTTTTTCTCAGCCGCTGTAGCACTTACACTAGCAAACACTAGACTCAGTACCACCAGACAAGACGTTAAGGCTCTCATGGGCTTCCTCATGTTATTTTTATTGACTGTTATAATGTAACATTTATCAAATTAATATCGAGCTTTATCGGTGGATAAACAGTCAGTTGCGACAAGTGGTTGCATAAAGGTGCAACAAAACTCTATCGCCCTACCCTAGTTGTCCATTAAACACGATTTCAACACAGGCTCCATTACCAGAGTCATTGCTTTGCAGATTTATCGTGCCATCGTGGTTAAATAATATTTGACGACACAAGGCTAAGCCTATACCACTGCCTTGTGGCTTAGTGCTGTAGAAAGGAACAAAAAGGTTGTCACTATTACCGATACCTGCGCCCGTATCGATAAAACGTATTTTAATTCCGTTACGCTCTTTTACTGCCAATATGGTGAGCTTTTTAATGTCGCTGTGTTCCATCGCCTCTTGAGCATTTTTAATCACATTGACAAACACCTGTTCTATTTGCTTTTTATCCACATGAAGCTGCAAGTTTTCATCTATATCTAATGAATAGTCAAAGGCGGAATACAGCTGCAAAGTATCCAGAATAAGTTGTTTAATTGAGCAAAGTGACTTTTGCGGTTCGGGTAAGTGCGTAAGTTCGCCGTATGCGGAAATAAAACTACTCAATGAACTTGCTCGTTCAGAGATGATACCAATCCCTTTATGTAAACTTGCGATGGAGTTTTCTGGTTCAGGGCCATCTAACTTCTTTTGAACTTGTTGCGAAATGGCAATTATCGGCGTTAACGAATTGTTCATTTCGTGACTTAATACGCGAACCAATCCTTGCCATGCCTTTCGTTCTTTCTGCATCAATAACCGATTAGCATCGCGAATCACATACAGTTGATGGGCCTTTCCACGACTAAAAAATGTTTCTTTTAACAACAAAAACTGCCCAATGACTCCGTCATGTTCTAACGATAATATTTCGCCATCACATTCTATTATAGCTTGTCCTATGGCAAGAGAGGGAAAGTGCACAGCAATAACACTGTCTTCTGATAAGCCCATGAATTGTTGCGCCGATTTATTTGCTAAAACAATTTGCCCTTGTTCATCGGTAGCGACAATCATGGCATCCATTTGTTCAATCATTCGCTCAAGTAAAAGTCGAGATTCCTTTGCCACCATTTTGTGCTTTGACAAAGTTTCCGCCAATTCATTAAGCAACCTAGAAACATCGTTTAGCACTTGGTTGTCCTGCAAGCGACTTCGCATACTGTAGTCGCCTTCAATCATGGCACTAAGTAGATTTGACAGCGTATTAATTTGATATTGCGTTTCAGCACGACAAGCGCACACAACAAACACCAACCATAAGCTCATAACCAATGTTATAAACGCAACGAAGTATCCGGATATTTCAGTAAGTTGTAAGCTAAAATAGATCAAGAAAACACAAGGGATACCAAAAGCCAAAATCAACTTTTGTTGCTTATCTAAATACGACAAAGCCTTTTTCAGAAGTGTTTTAATATTCAAATTATTGTTTCCAAGCAAACGACGCCAAGCTAACTATCCGTCTCATATTTCGTGACTCGTCGATAATACCCACTGCGGCTAAGCCCTAAAGACTTTGCGGTATCGCTCGCATTACCTTTATGGTATTTGAGACGTTTAGTCATAACCAGTTGCTCAATTTCTTCCAAGGTCAAATTGGGATTTTCGAGTGTAGAATCTATCGGCTCTGATATTCTAAGCGATAAGTCCTGTGCAGTAATTTGTTCATTTTTGCAGGTAAATATCAAGCGTTCCATTAAATGAC
Source organism: Thalassotalea coralli (assembly GCF_055786205.1). NCBI lineage: Bacteria > Pseudomonadati > Pseudomonadota > Gammaproteobacteria > Alteromonadales > Colwelliaceae > Thalassotalea > Thalassotalea coralli. The sequence goes on from NZ_JBVVBK010000006.1 coordinate 127,554, forward strand.
TAAGTTCTCGAATATTTCCCGGCCAATCGTAACTCACTAGGCTATCAACCGCCTCTTGCGAAAGACTTGGCACTTGGCGCTGATATTTTTGTCCAAATTTATTGAGAAAAAACTCGGCAAGCAATGGAATATCTTCAACTCGCTCTTTTAACGATGGGATGCGTAATTCAATAGTATTTAGTCGATAAAACAAATCTTGGCGAAAACGCCCTTCAGCGATATCTTTTTCTAAATCACTGTTTGTGGCAGAAATAACACGTATATCAGCATGTTGCGACTTGCTGCTTCCCACAGCTTCGAATTTACGCTCTTCAAGTACTCTTAATAACTTAGCTTGTTGAGCGATAGGAATATTAGCCAGTTCGTCCATGAACAAAGTGCCGCCTTCTGCCATTTCAAAACGTCCAATTCGCGTTTCTTTAGCGTCTGTAAACGCCCCCTTGATGTGGCCGAACATTTCGCTTTCAAACAGGGACTCAGGAATCGCGCCCATATTCACCGGTACAAAAGATTGTTTAGCACGTGCCGACACTTGATGCACATAAGCGGCAAGCATGCTTTTTCCAGTGCCGTTATCACCAGTAAGCAATATGCTCATGTCGCTTTTGGCCAAATCTTCCAACGTAGACAATAACTCTACCATGGCAGGGGATTGGGCAATAATGCCCTGGCGAGATGATGGATGCTCAGCTTTTAACAACAGCTTGTTTTGCTCACTTAAACTTTTCGCTTGTTTACTGGTTGTTGCTAGCGCTAATTGCAACTTAATGGCACTCAGTAAGCGCTCATTTGCCCACGGCTTTTGGATGAAGTCTTTAGCGCCTGCTTGCATGGCTTCAACGGCGATATCTATTGTTGCCCAGCCTGTCATGACAATAATGGGCAGGCTTGCGTCTAAGTGTTTTATTTGCTCAACTAAAGCCACGCCTTCTGCACCTGAAGTGGTATCTTGCGTAAAATTCATGTCGAGCAACACGCAATCTAAGGCGTTTTCTGAAACCTGTGCTCGGGCAGCATCAGGTGTGGTAACGCAAACAACGTCAAAGCCTTCATCTTCTAAAATAAACTGCAAGCTAGCGACAATACTAACGTCATCATCGGCTACCAGTATTCGTTTTTTATTGGTCATCTAATTCTCTAATCAAACGGCTGATTTAGCGATAAATCACGCTATTTATACCAACTTTTAAAATCAAATATTCAACGTGATAAGAGAAGGTTTCCCTTCTCTTATCTGTTTACTCACTATTCATAACGTAGTGCAGTACTTGGCTCCATGGCAATGGCGCGTTTAGTTGGAATATAAATAGCGAACAGCACTACGACACTCAAACCTAAAGTAACAGCTATGGCTAATACATAGTAAGACATTACTGGAAATAGTTCTTCGGTAAAGCGGTGAAAACCAACAGCCAATATCGCAAATAATACTAGCGATAATCCTAAGCCAATCGCTAGCTGTTTGCCGCCTTGTTTCATAAACATGAAAGTAATACTGCGATCTGTCGCTCCAACAGCTCGGCGAATACCTACTTCGTGCGTACGCTGAGTAACGGCATTGGCTGTTAAGCCATAAATACCCACCAATGCTAAAAGCAAGGCAAAAAAGCCTGTACCAAAAGTAACATCAGACAATACTCCCATAGATTCGCGCATCTTGTTACGGTTTTTCTCAGCAGGCTCTACAGCATAAGTTAATTCAATATTGCGGTCGGTATTAAACATCGCGCGATAAAAAATTTCATCCGCGTTTTCCGTGTTTGGTCTTATACGATAATAAAACAGTTGATAGCTATGAATAAATTGAGTTCCCGATACATAAATTTCATCCGCACTGTCTAAACTACCAAACAAACTGCTTGGGTTCATGCGATTAGAAACAACACCAACCACAAACACCTGGTGCTTTTTATCTTCAACTTTCAAGCTAAAAGACTTTTCTAACGGCGATTCATTTGGCCAATAGCGCTTAGCCATTGATTCACTGATAACCACCACTTTACGGGTATTAAGCGTATCACTTTGCGTAAATTCTCGTCCCGCTTTAAGGTTGATACCAATAGTGCTTAGTGGACCAATCGCACTTATCACATCGGCACTCGGCACTTCGTTCTCATTGTGATATTCAACGCCATTTAAGTAGAACGACTGTGGTCTCCACCAGTTGTTAATTACCACACCTTCAACGTTAGGGTGCTGATTTACTTCTGCCATCAAATTCATAGTTAAGTTAAGTAGCTGATTATCTTCAGGGTATTTGTCTTCTGGGATTTGGAATCGAGCTGAAACTACATTTGAATAATCATCACCAAGCTCCATATTGATAAAACTATGAGCGATAAAAGCAGATATTGAACCAATTAACATCAGTAGCGCTACTAAAAACACCTGAGTCGTTACTAATATGCGAGATAAGCGACCGGCTTTTTTACCTTGTGCACCACGTGTACCATCTCTAAGCGTAGAGTTAATATCTTGGTTAACACTGCGCCAAGCAGGAATAAAAGTCGAGAAAACAATGGTTACGATTGTATAAACAATCGCCATAACAACTGTTTCGGTGTCCATACCATAGCGCCACCAAAAAGAGCCACCACTTGGTATCCATGACTGTAAAAGCTTATTGGTGTAGTCAAGCGCACCACCAACTAATAATAATGCAAGCAAGCCACCCACAACGGAGATAATGACCCCTTCCCACATTAACTGACTGATCAAACGACGAGTAGGCGCACCAAGTGCTGAGCGAATAGACGTTTCTTTTTGCTTTTCTAAAATTCGAGACAACAGTAAGTTACCAACATTGATACAAGCCAACATTAATATGACCCAAGTCACACCGTTAATAAAAGCAAAGATCACTCCACCTTCACCACCAGTTTGAGCCATTTGAAAAGTTAATAACTTAATTTGTAAATCAGCGGGCTCTATGTGATATAGCGCCACTTTTTCTTGGTGTAGCTGACGAACGGCTTGTGTCATTTCTTGTTCTGCTTCACCGATAGAAACGCCTTCTTTTAATCGCGTATAAGTTCGAAAAGTAGGGCTTTGATCCGCTTGCGCTTTGAATACTTCGTCAGGTAAAGGTTTCCAAATCCTAGCAATGTTTGGGAAACGGTAACCTTCAGGCATAACACCAATAATTTCAGTTTTTACACCATCAAGCATCACGGTACTGCCGATAACATCATCGATAGCATTAAGCTCATTACGCCAGATACCTTCACTCACTAAAGCGACAGGTGTTGCCCCGACAATGGTATCTTCAGCTCTTATACCTCGTCCTTTAATAGGTTTGATTCGACCAAATTCAAAAAAGCCAGCACGTACTTGGGCACTGTTAAAACTCTTACCCGCCTGCTCAATACTTAAACGAGTAGTGTCTTCATTAAACACGCCAAACTCGTCAACCGAATCCAGCACTTTTTCCATTTCTTTAACGTCGTAAGCGGTCAAGCGCTCATATTCACCGTTTTCCCAAAGCGATACAATTTTAGCCGTTTGTCCTTCTGGTAAAGGCAATGGTTTATACACAGTTGAATAGAAAAATGAGAAGGTGAACAAACTAATAGATAAGCCACCAATAAGCACTGCTAATGTCATCGCAGTAAACTTCGGCGCTTTAAAAAGCTGCCTGACAGCCTGTTTAATATCAATAAACATTAACATGACTATTCTCCCACCACTGCACTAACTACTGGAGCAACATTTTCTTGGTTCGACACTTTACTGTCTCCAACTAATTGTCCATCAAACATTTCAACACTGCGCTGTGCTCTTTTTGCCGATGCTGGATCGTGCGTTACCATACAAATAGTGGCGCCGTCTCTATGAAGCGTGTCAAACAAAGTCATCACCGCTTCTGCATTTTTAGAGTCTAAATTACCTGTTGGTTCATCAGCTAAGATAATGGCAGGGTTATTAACCAGCGCTCTTGCCACAGCGACACGCTGTTGCTGACCACCTGATAACTGAGATGGATAATGACTCATACGGTGAGCCATTTCTACTTTAGATAGTACTTCTGTCACCTTATCTTCGATATATTTTTTAGATAAACCCGATTGGTAGGTCAGCGGCAGCATCACATTTTCAGCAACGGTCAGGTCTGAAATTAAGTTAAAGGACTGAAAGACAAAACCAATTTGTTTGCTTCGAATGGCAGCACGTTCATTTCGAGAAAGCGTTGAAACATCATGTCCATCAAGTACATACTGCCCTTCACTTGGAGAATCAAGCAAACCTAAAATCGACAATAACGTTGACTTACCACAACCTGATTGCCCCGTTAGCGACAAATATTCCCCTTGATAAATATCTAAATTAATTTGTTGTAGCGCTCGCGTTTCAATTTCTTCCGTTAAAAAGCTTTTACCGATATTGTTTAATTTAATTAGTGACTTCATGATTGATTCCTTTTTTTAGTATGACTTAAACCCACATCGATAAGCCATACTTAATTTAATGTTTTCGTTAGATAAAATGACTTGGTTAGTTGATTAAAATCGTGTCGTGATCTTGCCAATTGCTGGTGTCGGAAATAATGATTTCGTCACCTTGATTAAGCCCTGACTTCACTTGAATTTGGTTTACTGAGCTTTGCCCTAATTTCACTGACGTGCGCTTAGCTAGGCTTCCTTGCTCATCTATCTTGTATAAGCCTGCAGTGGAGTGCTTAGGAGCAAACATAGGACGCTTAACATACAAGGTCTCTTCGATATGGCTAATTTCAATAAGCGCATCAACAGTTAATTCCGGACGAGCATCTGATGGTAAATTGTTGGCTAGTTTTACATCCACTTTCACCATGCCAGCAACAACAGCAGGATCAATGCGAGAAATCTCTCCTGTTATTTCATTATTGCGCGTATCTAAAGTCACCTTTTGACCTAGTACTATGTCTTGTATACGCACTTCAGGAACCTGCAATTCTGCGAAAAGTTTGCGCTGATCTGCTATTAACGCAACACTCGCCCCAATTGAAGCCTGTTCGCCTAACTCTAGTGACACTTGCTGGACAACGCCCGTTTGTAACGCTCTAACGTTTAACAAATCCACTTGCTCTTGGATACGTTGATAATTATTTTCTAATAAGCCTATTCTTGCTTGTTGCGCAGTTTTCGTTGCAGCAAGTTTCGATTGCATTTGTTCAAGCTTTTTCTGTTGGCCTCGCCAAAACTGCAACTGTTGCTTCACTGCCAATTGGCTTTTTTGATAATCTAATTGCGAGACGGTCGCGTTACCTTGTTTAACTAGCTGGGTTTCTGCATCTAGTTTCAACTTCGCAGATTGGTAATCATATTCAGCCGCCAAAACCAAGTTTTCTAAATCTACTAATTGCGATTCCATACTGACATAAGCAGCGTGGTTATCAGCTTTGCTCGCTGCCAGTTCCCATTTTGCTTTTTCTAATTCGCGCAACAATTCAGGGTTTGAAAGCTCTAAAAGTAACTGCCCTTGCTCAACATGAGCTCCAGGCTTGACAAGCACTTGCTCAACACGGCCAGCTACTTGCGCAGCAACCCAGCGAATTTCTGCAGGCTTTAATAACCCAGTCGCTCTAACATTGACTTGAAAGCTGCCGCGCTCCACTTTGGCAATCACCAACTTTTCACGCTCAATAAAATACGATGCCTCTCCAAAGTATTCTTTAAACGAGTAAGCGCCCATAGCCACTGCCGCTAACGGTAATGCCAATAGCCATTTACGCCATGCTGCCTTTTGTTGAACTTGTCTTTTAATATCCATAGAAACCTCAATAAATTCGACTCGCGAAAATAATTCACTATGGGATATATACCAAGATTAGTGCCAACAAAAAGATAAAGACTAATCCATTGAATTTATTTACTATTTTTAGATTTCAAGAACAGCTAAAGTTTTGGAACGTGTTAGGGTGTGCCGATATCGACACACCTTATTTTTTTAAGTGTGTCGATACCAACACAACAGGGAGGCAAGAAAGAAGAAAGGTAATTACGATTCTTTTACGGAATGAAGAGAGCCTAAGCGGGTAAAAATACATCTAGTTTGTTTTTTACCATTGAGTACTTGGCCGATAATGGTTGAGCGGACAAATAAATCGTACATCAAGATTGCAATGACTAAAGTAGCAACCACGATCAGAGTAAGCTTAACAAGCCAAGGTAAGCCTAGTTCAGCAAAAGCAATTTGCAGCCATATAACTAGCGGTAAATGAACCAGATATAACCAGTATGAAGAATCTGCAATGTAGCGCGTTATCTTGTTAGAACCATTGGCAAAACGCTTAAACAACCCCAGAGTTAATACCACTAACGACCACATCATCACAGCGTAGCTGAATGCATAAGCACCTTTAAACTGCGTATAGTTTGAATGGTTATATTGCGATTCATAACCCGATAAGACTATGGTTGCTACGACAGATACTACACCAAGGCATACTTTTACCTTGCTCAGGTTGGCAAAATTATCCATCCATTCACTGTTTCTATGTAAAAGCCAGCCAAAAGTAAAAAAGCCAGTATATAAAAGATAAACAGGTAGCATAGGCACTAATGACTTATCTGGTGTATCTACTCCCCAACGACTCATGTACCACATACAAACAGCCGCAGGCACCGCCAATAGCAATATGGCTAAAGAAGAGCGACTGCACCATGAGATAACGCTATCGCTCAGTTTTAATAAGCGCTGACTCATCGAATCATTGATACCAATAATACTGCGAATCACAAGTACGGTAGCGGAAATAATAACTAAGTAATACAGGAACCATAAGTGTGTTCCCACCAATAAATCTTTTGGTAGTTCAGCTAGACTGACAATACCCGCTACAATTCCGGCGAATATATTCACATCGCCCTGCATACTCTCTGCGCCCATTATCCAACCGGAAACGACGAGTGGACGCAGAATAATCCAACCGATAACAAATGGAATAACAATGCGAATAAAGCGCGACTTAACAAAGGCTTGAGCACCTTTTTGGTGAAATACCATATGACTAAAAAAGCCTGCGATCAGGAAGAAGAGTTCCATTCGAAAAGAGTGACTTACCGTGATAAACGGTAACACTGCTTCACTGGTGGTGACATCCATCACTGCCCAGCCAATAAAAATAGGCACAAAGGATAAGCTCGCATGAAAAATAATACCGAGTATCAAGGCGAACGCGCGAACTGCATCTAAATAATCTAATCTACTGGCTGCTGATGAGGACATAATGTGGCTCCTGCATAGGAATATGATGTGAGTGAAGGGATAGCCCTTCACTCTCTATTGAAAAGTGAATGTAAAAACTGAGTGTTGGAAACTAAGTGTTGAAATTTAGTAGAAACTTACTTCGTCAATTTCATAGCTAAACTCACTTGGCTTTAAATCAAAAGCGACAATACTTAAGCTGGCTAAGGTTGCAGGGTCCAATTTCGTTTGCTCAGACCATGCGCGTTTCATTGAGTTAAATGGCACTTTAACTTCGTGAAACTTACCATCGGCTGCCACCATAATAGGGGCTGCATGATAGTCAAAATTAACCACTTTGGTGCTGTTAGCTGAGACAGATAACATACCACTATTTACTTTAACCAATAACTTAACCCCTTGATATTTACTGGCATCTTGTGGCTGATTCATTGGCCCTAGCGGAAGTACCGAACTTGCCCAGCCAGGTTGACCACGTGGTGGTACGATCTTTCCTTTTACCGTTAACACGCCGTCTTTAACGCTAAGATCTGCTGAAGTTTTACCGCCTGCTGTTGTATCACTTAAGAAGATTCTGTCGATACCTAAGCTATTGGTTTTTTCATGGCTAAAATCATCCACCTTTTTGTCTAAAGAAGCGCTCATCGCTAGCGCAGAAAATGCGATTGCAGAAACACCAATAAGGGTTGATAAAAATTTATTTGTTGAAGTTTTTGTATTGTTTAAGTTCATCATTACTCTCCTAAAGCCTAATAATTGAATAAGTTGTCATACGGCGTGTTTAACGCCACAATGACTGAAGGTTTACCAATAAGTACCTTGAGGAAAAAAAAGGTGACAAAAAAAGTGTAAACTTTTTTTCTTACTAAAATTTTGTCACCTTTTATAAAAGCGAGGCACTTAGTATCAAAGCCTCTTAATAAGCAGATAAAATGAACCTATTTAAAAAGCGTGTACCACTATTAAATGCAACTGACTCTAACTTAGTGATGTATTCATTAGGTGGTGACAGAGATGCTTTTTGCCAGATAGTCACTCGATATCAAAACTTATTATGTTCCTTGGCCTATTCGTCGGTAGGCGATATTAAGTACAGTGAAGATATTGCCCAAGATACTTTTGTAGAAGCATGGAAAAAATTAGATACACTGCAAGATCCAGAAAAACTAAAAGCTTGGCTATGCGGTATTCTTAAATTCAAAATTAGCCACTTTCGTCGCAAAGAAAAAACTCAGCCTATTCAAAGTGCACAAGACATTGACAGCTCTGAGCTATTACCTGAAGAGCATACGAATACTGAAGCGAAAGCTATCGACGAACAACACCAAGCCTTATTATGGAAAGTGCTCGATCAAATTGACGACACTTATCGAGAACCTCTCATCCTTTTTTATCGAGAACAACAATCCATTGAGCGCGTTGCTGAAGAATTAGACTTAAGTAAAGACACAGTAAAACAGCGCTTATCACGTGGTAGAAAGCTTCTTCAACAGGCAATGTCTTCATTTGTCGAAGAGGCGCTAACCTCCACTAAGCCAGGCGTTGCCTTTACAGCTGGAGTGATGACCCTGATTAGCAGTATCGCGCCTCCTGCCGCCAAAGCAGCAACTATAGGTGCTAGTGCTGCTAAAACAAGCTCCGTTGTTGGAAGTACCGCGGTATTTGCTTTTTTGGCCTCCATTTCTGGTTTGATCAGCTCTTTTTTTGGTATTCGCGCCAGCTTAGATCAATCAAGAACTGAGCGAGAGCGAAAGCTTGCGATACAAGTCGCTGCTAGATTTATTACCGTGGCAGTTTTATATGTTGGGGGGGTTTTTGCTTTACGACAACTTGCTATTGCTTCGCCAGAAAGTGCTGCTAGTTATGCCGTTATCTCACAAGTTATCGTATTTGCGTTTGTTTTCATTTTTTTGTTTCTGGTATTTCGTATGGCAAAAGTCATGCGTGAAACCCGTATTCAAGAGCGGATATTTAATCCAGATGCTTTTCAACGCGAAGTCGATAAGCCAAATGCAAAGCAGCGAGAATACAAAAGTAAACTGACCCTAGCAGGCGTGCCACTAGTTCATATTCAGTTTGGCACTTACGAACAAGATGATGCAGCTGCTTTTGGTTGGATAGCTGGCGGTAACCGAGCACGAGGCTTGTTATTTGCGTGGGGCGCAGTTGCCGTTGCGCCAATTAGTGTCGGCATATTATCGGTAGGGGTGATTACTATTGGCGCTGTTGGTGTAGGTTTGTTTTCAATGGGTACAGTCGCTATCGGAATAATTGGTTTTGGCAGTTCCGCAATTGCTTACAAAGCGTATGGTGGTTTGTCTGCTTTAGGTTGGGAAAGTGCAGGCAGTGGCGGGTTTGCTATTGCCAAAGAAGCAGCGGTTGGCACTATCGCACTTGCCGAGCACGTAAATAATGAAGTAGCCGCAGAAGCGGTTCACTTTGCCTTTATCAGTCATTATCTTGAGTGGATTCTGGCCGTCATTTTCATCTTTGTCGTTGTGCCATCTGCGTGGCATTCAAGCAAAGTAAGAAAACGAATGAAATAATCGTCGGTTTACATGGCGAAACTTCTATAATGAATAATAAGCGTTAGCGACTCAATAAAAAGGTGAGCTATACCAATGGCCAAACAACAAACCATTTTTACTGTTGAAGATGTAAATAACTTACTTGAAGAACACCAGAACGAAAGAGGCATTGCCAATTGGCAAAAGCTTAAAAATCAAGGTGGGCTTAGCTCTTATGGTATTGGTTTAACGCAATTACGAAAGTTAGCAAAAATTATCGGCCGAAATCGTGATTTGTCACAGCAACTTTGGCTCACCTCTATTTACGATGCTAAAGTTATCGCGCTACTCATCGACGACCCTAAGCAAATTACAGAACAACAAGCGGAGCAGCAAGTAGAGCAACTCAGTGGTGGTATGTTAGTACATGTTTTTAGCTCCTGTGACGCAACGCTAGCGAAGTCCCCCATCGCCTTTGATACAGCGAATAAGTGGCTAAAAAATGATGATGATGTTCGTCGTCGCTGTGCACTAGGGTTAATCTACGAACTGTCTAAAAACAAACGTAACAAAGCACTTACCGACGAATATTTCTTTTCGGTGATTGACTACATAGAGCAGCGTGTTTTTATGCCAAACGAAGCGAAAAATGTGCGTTTATCAATGGGTGGCGCATTATTAGGAATAGGAAAGCGCAATAAGGCACTAAATAAGCAGGCTGCTGCTTTAGCTAAAAAAATAGGCCCAATCGATTTCAATGAAGATGGCGGTAAGTGTGATCCGTTTGATGTTTATAAACACCTGTCGAATCCGTCGTTGTTAGATAAACTGAGTTAACTATTAATCTAAAGAATAAAACGAATAAAAAAGAGATGTTAGCTTGTTAAGTATATTAACGCCTCGCCCCTATCGCTCCAGCGCTCTCCCATATACTTAACAACTTTACGGCAACAATAAAACTAACATCTCCGCTGACTAATTAAAGCCAATTGCCTGTGAGCATTATTCATTTAGGCGCGTACTAACCACTTAGCTCAATACGCGCTTATGTGGCCTTAGAACTTATATTCCATACCTGCGTAGTAATACGCACCATTAAAGCCAAATGGCGCTGAGCGGCGAGAATAAGTAAATACACCTGGGCTGCTAACCACTACATTACCGTTTGCATCAACAATTGTGCCCGTACGTGAGTTACCAATTTCATTCTTATCTGGGTAAACATCAAACAAATTATTGCTACCGATGTTAAAAGATAAGTTGTCGTTCAATTGGTAATTAACACGTAAGTCAGTTAACACCTCAGCACCCATAGTTTGTGTGCCACCATCGGTAATGGTGTACTCGCCGTAACGGTTGAATGCCAAGTTAATGGTAAAATCATCAATACGATATAAACCGCTCAAGCTAATGCGATCTTGCGGTTGCCACTCTTCGATAATAGAAATATCTTGCTCAGAGAAAATCTCTTCTGGCGGGATATCTCCTAAACCACTGTCTTTTGGTGTAAATAGATCAACCACATCTGTTTCAGTAAAGTTCGCAGCAAAGGTTAAATCTAAATCGCCACCTGCAAAACTCGTATTCCACGTTGCGATAACATCGATACCAGAAGTTTCAGTGTCAGCACCATTTAAGAAGAATTGACCGGCGCCAGCACCAGCTGCTTTCAACGCAGCATCTAACGCTGGTGATAAACCATTACCAAGCTTGTTACTGATCACAATACGGTCGTCAATATCAATCGAGTACCAATCAATAGTAATGTTAATATCTTCCGCTAAAGTAAATACCGCACCTAAACTGAAGTTAGTCGCTTCTTCCTCTTTTAATTGCGGAATACCAATGGCTTGTGCCAACTCACTATCGTTTCTAAAGGTACCTACTTGAACAGCAATTTGGTCACCCGTTGGATCATCCGGGTTTGTAATAAACTGCGTACTGATGTTATTAAAATAAAGTTGCTGCATTGACGGTGCTCTAAAACCAGTACTCATCGCACCACGTAAAGCAAATTCATCGGTAATTGACCAGTTAGCAGCTAACTTGAAGTTAGTGCTATCACCAAAACCATCGTAATCATCGTAACGAGCCGCAGCACTAATGATAAAATCTTCATTTAGCTCAGTTTCTACATCAACATAAAACGACATGACGTCACGGCTTTCATCTACCGCAGAAACAGGGCTAATACCACCAAAACCTTGGGTGCCAGCACTTCTATCTGTAGCAAATAAGCTTTCACCATTAAGCGTATCGTAATCAGAGTAAGAATATACGTCGCCTGGCGTTACTCTATACTCGTCAGTTCGCAACTCTGCACCCATAGCCAATGAGAACAAATCAAACTCTTGAGTGTAATCTAGATTAATAGTTTGCAGGGTTAGCTCTAAACCATAGGCAGCAGCTTCACGTGGTACTGACTGACGAATTTCATCAGCCGTCATATCCGTGGTGTATTGCAATGAGTTAGCGTAAGAAGAGTTAATAGTATCGCTAGTCACGTAATCTATGGTGTTTTCACCATAAGTGTATGATAAATCTAACGTAGCGCTATTTGAGAACTCTACTTCATAGCCAAAGTTATAAGAGACATCTTTAATATCTGAATTAATTTTTGGTAAGAAACCCGCAGGAATCGTCGCATCACCATCTTGTAGTGGCGCATTACCACCTGAGTTACCATTGTGGCGGAAAAAAGCTGCAGATTCGTTATCTCGCTTAGAGTAGGTAATAAAACCGTATAGCTCGCCGTCTCCCAATTGATAACCAGTGTTAATGGTTAACGCCATTTGCTCAGAGTCAGCATCACCAATTCTAAAAGTTGTTCTAGGTGCAGTAAGCTCTCTCGGATCACCCGCTAAGTAGTTACCATTATCTAATTCAGTACAGCCAGGAAATTGACATGAGCCGTGTAAACCTGCGCGATTTGTTGCACCACGATCCCTAAAATTTAACGTGGTATTTAAATAACCATTATCGCCTAACAAAAAGCCTTTCGATAAATCGAAGTTAACCGTTTCACCGTCACCTTCAGAGTATTCACCGTAAGAAACACCAACTTTACCGCCGTCGCCAGCGTCGTTGAGCACAATGTTAATAACACCTGCAATCGCATCAGAGCCATATTGTGCCGCCGCGCCATCACGTAATACTTCGATTCGTTTTATCGACGCCGCAGGAATCGCGTTCATGTCGGTGCCTGCCGTACCACGGCCTACTGACGTATTAATGTGAATTAAACTCGCTTGGTGGCGACGCTTACCATTGACTAGAACCAAGGTTTGGTCTGGGCCTAAGCCACGTAACGTCGCTGGTCTTAAAGCATCTGTACCATCACTAATGGAGGAACTTGAGAAGTTAAATGAAGGTGCTACAGCCTGTAGCATACGGCCAACTTCTGTTTGCCCTGTTGCTGCAAGTGCTTCTGCCGATAGAATGTCTACAGGTACTGGCATATCTTCAGCCGAGCGGCCTGATACACGACTACCTACAACTGAAATTTTTTCAACTTCTTCCTCTTTCGCTACTTCCTGCGCCATTGCAGTATAACTAGCACTACCTAATAGCATAGGCACCATAGGTACTAATGCCGCTTTTAATGTTTTGTGTTTCATGGTTGTTAGACTCTCGTTTTATGTATTTTTTATTTACACAGCTAACGAAAACAATGCTAAGTACAACCTGATGATTTCCATCTCTTAGTCATTTAATTTAACTAAACGCCAATAACTTGCTTGTTAATAACACCCCTAATTAACAAGTTAACAAAACGCTCAGAATTAACCGTGCAATACTAATAAACAAACGAAAATCATTTTTCCGCTATTTTTTTTCATTTTTTTTGCACAAGGAAACAACATCTAAATCAAGACATTGCTTCTAACATGCGCAAAAACGGAGCGAATAATTAAAAAATTAACTATGGTTAGGAAAGAAAATTAGGGTGTATTGCCGTTTGAAGACAAAGAAAAATGGTTTTCTTTTGATTGGGTGGCAACAATATTAAAGTTCGCTTCTAAAGAAGCAAGAAGCCCTTCGATATCGCCCGCTTTGAAAAAACCGGCGACTTTTACATCGGCAATGTGTTCGTCAACAATTTCAAATTCACTTTCGGTATAGCGACTGATATCGCCTAAAACGTACTTTAATGATTCACCATCAAAAATTAACATGCCGTTTTGCCAGGCAAGAGCGCGTTGTACCTCTTCTTCCGACACCGAATGAATAGAAGCTAAATGTTGCGAAATAACATCAGCCTTTTGACCCGCTGTAACAATTACGCCAGACAGAAGCGTATTTGATTCTTGATTAAACGCCGCTTTTATCGCGCCTAATTCTTCGTCAGCTTTCGCGATTAGGACTCTACCTTCGGTAACCACTAACTCAAGTGACTGTGAATCATTCTTTTGAATATTAAAGATGGTACCTAATGCCGTAAATGACTTAGTGCCCGCCTCCACTGTAAACGGACGCTCGGGATCTTTGGCAACGTCAAACTGCGCTTCACCTTGGAGTAACCGAATATGCCGTTGTTTCGGATTAAAAACCAACTCAATTTTGCTATTTGTATTCAGCGAAACTTCACTGCCATCGGGCAAGGTTACACGCCTTTGCTCACCAATATCGGTGTGAAAATGTTGAGTTTGTGTGAGCTGCCACTCATGATAAGAAGGCACATTAGGAATAAAAGATTCATCCAGTAAGGTGTTCAAACTCAACAGTGAAACAAAGGCAAAACATGCAGCTTTTGCTACTGCAGCTACACTATCAAACCTAACAGACGCTTTTGTACTTTCTAATGGAAAAATACCACTAAGCTCTTTTACTACAGACAATTCATCCCAAAAAGATGCCATCTCTAACAAGGTGTTATGATGAGCTTTACTCAATTGGCACCAAACAGCCAAGTCTTGTTTTTCTTGCGAGTTTAAGCCGCGATCGATGCGGCTGATCCATAAGCACGCTTGATCTTGAATGTCTTCTTTACTGTAAAACTGACTGACATTACTCATTAAACTTTAAACTCTTTTCTTATTTAGACTGTTTCTGGTTTTGGGTGCGACTTTTTCTTCGCTAATTGAAACTTGAGTACCTGCACGCTCAACTTTCTCCATAAATTGCGCGCTTTTCAACAAGCCTTTCGCAACATGCTTTTCAACAGTGCTTTCACTTAACTGCATGTATTGTGCTATTTCTTTTTGACTTAAGCCATACACTTTCTTTAACACGAAGCACTTTCTAACAGAACTCGGCAATTGCTCAATCGCCTGACAAAACAATAAAAAACGTTCTTTGCTCTCAAACTGATCTTCAAATGACTGGCTATTTAATTCGACAGGTAGCTGAGTAAAATCCTCTAAGGAATCATTAAATTTATTATCCCACTTGGCGCTGTGGTTTAATGCTAAGTTCTTAGCTGTCGTTAACATATAGCTGCGAACATATTTGATTTCTTGTTTAAGATCAGCCTGATATGTTTTCAAGTAGGTTTCTTGAACAATGTCATCAATATCATCACGCTTAACAATACGCCCGATAATTTGTCGAATCTGCTTACTATAGCTTAAAAATATGTCGGAAAGTTTAGGTTTTTCTTCCACGTTTTTTCTACACCCTTCCCTAGACAATTAGTCCACTATGTTAAGCACGCCTATGCGTGAATTGCAAATATTCTTGTTGGAGTGTTACACCAATGACAGTAAATTGGTCTTAGTAATGGCTCTATGTTTTACACCGCAACATCTAGGGTGGCATTGTTGCGTTGCACAACATGAAATAACGAACGACTGCTAATAATTTTTTCTATCGACGCGCCTTTAAACTCCACCACTTTTCGATTGTTGTTTTGCGTCAGTGACTCAATAGCTTTTACTGATGACGTACTGTCTTTGCGGCTATAGTAAACGGCTAGGCTCCCTTTAAACTGTTCAAAAACCTCGGTGACTTTTAAGCTTCTTAAGTGAACTTTATCAGTAAAGTAGACTTCGTGAGCGAGCCGTTTTAATAAATAAATGGGCAAGGTGTGTTGCCTAAAGAAGTGTTCAAGTCCTGCGTATAAATCTAAGATAGGAGACACTAAGGTTAAGTCTTTGGTGTATTTGGCAATCCAGCGGCTGTTGCCTATCACAGAGCTACCAATGCCTACCGTGATAACATGGCTTGGCTCTTCTATATGATTTACGAGCACATCAAAAACATTGGTCCATTGCGGGAGAGAAATAAATCTGTCTTTATAAGAAAACTCTCGCCTGTTACTTTTATTTTCTGGGCTTTCCTGATGTACAAACTCAATCACTTGACATGAATAGCCGTAATTCACTAATTTTTCTACCAATGATTTTGAATGATGCGCGTTTTCTCTACCACAGACTATCCAAACGCACTCTCCTGCACCAACCGTATAAACGCGTGCTTTACCGTATTTAGTTTTATACGAAATGCGTTTCGTGGTTCTCGGCCATCTATTTTCTTGACACGAAGGAGCGGAAAATAAGTGTCTTTTTAATAATGTATAGGCGTAATTAGGTAAAAACTTAGTTAATACCTTTATCCATGTGAGCAAAGCGAGATTCGTCATCATCAGAAATACCTACTCAGCTTTTGCCATTGCAGGTGGTCGCTGCGCTTTGTTTGCTTGGTTTGCGTCACTCTCTAACTTTAACGAGATTAAATCTGGCGTGAAAAAACTCACCGATTGAATTAGCGTGAGGAAGTCATCTCTTTCTTGGCAATTAGCGCAAGCCAGTACTATTTTATAAAGCTCAACATCAAACAAGTTGTTATTAGAGCCATGGCGAATAAACAGCTGTTTTAAATAGCGAATATGCTTAGGTAAGATACGTTCGTGCAAGTATTCAAATATAAAGAGCACTTCAGTACTGTTTGTACTGTGATCGCCCACAGCTATATTTAGCATTTTGTCGATAACAGCATCAGGAATAAACTGATCGCCAATCCCCTGGCAAATTTGCAATTGGTTGTATAGCTGAGAAACCTTAGTGATTTCACCATTTAATATCTTGCTGTAATTTGCTTTTTTTTCACCGCGATATTTATTGATTTTAATCAGTTCCTGAGTCACTTCTCTTGCCACTCGATTTTCTAATGTGTTTTCAAGGGTTGCGTTAAGCAACTTCTCTTTACTGTGGGCATTTGCCGATGAAGGTCGGCCAAACGACGACGCCTTGCTCTTTCTGCCAACGCCGCGACAAAAAGGTAAAGCTAACGCAACAATAACCAAAGCGATGATTATTCCGGTGACAAGTAAAGACATTGAAATTTTCCGTATAGATTTCTTTATGCGGACAAAATTAACAATTGAATAAGGAAGAATTATGGATAAATTGAGATTTTAGTGACTTTCAGAGAAAGGGATAAACGAATTGAATAAGGCTAATTTCACGTAGAGTTATCGAAATATGTGTGCAAGAGGATCAGCGTTAACTTGAACTGTCAGGATCGATGATTAGAACTCATTAAAACCTGACAGTTATGTACCATGGCAGACATTTGAAGTTAATAGAGCAATACTTTAAACAGCGCTACTTTTAAAATAGTCACTTGCTGTCTTTAAGTCGGCAATTGGATTAAACATCTCAAAACTAAACGCCTTTAGTGGTTGGTTACTTGCAACTAAAACTGGCCAGCTTGGATTAGCAAGAGCTGCCTTGCCAATAGACACGAGGTCGGCTTTATTTGAACATAATAACTCAACACCATCTTTTTCATTATTTATACCCCCATTAGCAATGACTGGTACATTTCCATATTTTTTTGCGAATTCTGAAAGAGATAACCCTTCATTGAATGCAGGGGCACTCGCGACAAATTCCGTAGTATGGATATAATCTATGCCCAAGCCACTAATATATTCAAAGGTATACTGGGCATCTTTTGATTTTTCTGGCCACTTATATTCAAAGTCGTTAACTTTGCCTTGAGAAAAGCGAACACCAACCACAAATTCTGAACCTACCGCATGACGAACAGATGTGATAATTTCTTTATAAATGTTTAACCTGTTGGCAAGATTACCGCCAAACCTATCATTTCTTTTATTAGTATAGCTAGTTAAAAACTGGTCTAGTAAATAACCGTTTGCGCCATGAATTTCCACGCCATCAAACCCTGCTTGTTTCGCATATAAAGCAGCTTGCACGTAGCCACTAATTACGTTTTCAATATCTTCTTGGCGCATTTCTTTCGGTGTTTTATATTCACCTTTTCCGTAATAAAAGGTCATTTCTTCACCTAGGGGCTTTACCGCTGAAGGGCCCGCGCTTTCGCCTGTATATTTATTGTGTTGTGACAATGCACCAGCGTGCATTAACTGGGCAACAATCTTGCCACCTTTGCCATGAACAGCAGCTGTTAACTCTTTCCAGCTATTCATTTGAGCTTCGTCAGTTAAGCCAGGTTGGTATTTATAGGCCTGACTATAGTATTTGTCAGTGTATATCCCTTCAGTGATGATTAGTGAAAATCCTCCTGTGGCAAATGACTGATAGTAATCTTTCATTAGGGAGCCAACCGTTCCATTTTCGTTACCACTAACGCGAGTCATCGGTGCGACTACTAACCTATTTTTTAGCGCTAAGTTGCCAATGTTTAACGATGTAAATAGCGCTGATGTATCGTTTTTCATCATAAAAACCTCATTAAGTTGAATACAACGGCATTTTTTCACAAAGCATTGGCGAGGATAATAGCCATTTAAATTGAATGATTATTAACTTTTTGTTAATTATAAAAGGTAAATCACTTAATCAGCGTAACCACTATTTTGAGCAAAATTAATCAGCTAGAAAGCCTAAGAGTTTTAAAGAAGGTTGTTGAGTTTGGTAACTTTACTGCCGCCGCTAAGCAACTCAATTTATCTGTTGCCAGAGTATCGAAATCAATTGACCGTTTAGAGACAGAATTAAAAACAAAACTATTTGTAAGAAGCACAAGGCATTTACAAGTAACAGATAACGGAAAACGATGCTATCAGTATGCGCTGAAAATGCTAGAGCA
This sequence comes from Thalassotalea coralli, assembly GCF_055786205.1. Classification (NCBI taxonomy): domain Bacteria; kingdom Pseudomonadati; phylum Pseudomonadota; class Gammaproteobacteria; order Alteromonadales; family Colwelliaceae; genus Thalassotalea; species Thalassotalea coralli. The sequence goes on from NZ_JBVVBK010000006.1 coordinate 146,264, forward strand.
ATGGGAATTGTTATCAGATGAAGTAACCGATGCTCAGTTTAAGGCGCAAGGTAATATTAAAATAGGCGTACCTATGAGCTGGGGGTTAGGTGTTTTTTCCGCGATCTCAGCGAAGTTTATGAGCCAATACCCTGATATTACACTTAATGTTCATATGACCGATGAGTATGTGAATGTCTTTGAAGGTGAATATGATTTGGTATTACGGTTAGCAAGTCGACTTGAAGATAGCTCCCTTTTATGCAAGAAATTAAAAAGTTACAGATTTGTCGTTTGTGCGTCCCCCACCTATCTCGAAGCTCATTCAGTACCAAAAACTCCTGAAGATTTAATTAACCATAAATGCCTAGTTTTTTCTCAAGATGGTGGTAGTACCCAATGGATATTTTCAAAGAATAGCAAAACGACTAACGTCCATGTTAATGCGCACCTTAAATCTAACAACAGTATGCTATTAAAAGACACTTTGTTGTCGCATGTTGGTATCGCTGTTGTTCCAGACTTTGTTGTCGGACAACATATAGAAGCTGGGGAGCTAACCCCCTTATTGCCTGAATATTCTACTAAAGAGTTAAACTTGTACTCACTTAGGCCAGCTGATCAATTACTGCCTAAAAGATTGCAGTTATTTAATCAATTTCTGTTGGCGGAACTAAATCTATCTTAGTTAGTTTGGCTTTGAGCAAGACGTTAGTAGAAAACATATAAACCATGTTAACTCACAAATACAAACGACAAGCCCCATTCAGGCTTTTAATAGTTAGCTGAATTGTGTAACGCAGTGGAACTGAGCCAAGCTTTAGCAGTCCCGGACTTAATTGGCTTGTTAGTTATATACACTCCATTCTGTAGCTCAAAGTTAAATTAGTTACGCTATCAGAATTTCCTGTGTATTTAATAATAGCCTGTTCACTGTACCAGTCGCCAGACCATTTAAAATCAAACTCACCATCTAGGGTTTCAGATTTATACTCTTCATCGTTTAGCATCAGATGTACAACCGATGATCCCGCAGAGTTTCCATAGCCTTCTATCTTTATAGCTACAACTTGATCTCCACATTTGCTCGCTAATATAAAATTTTGATGCTTTGTTAAGTTCTCATAACTTACAGTAGTCATTTGATAATTTTCGCTACACGATATCAGACAAATCAATATAAAGTAGAGCAAAACTCTCATTATTACTCCCTATAGCTAACGCCCAAAGCAGCGGTGCGCAGCATCCGTTGCCTTTGCTTGTTAGGCAATTCCCCTCATGTAAGATTCAATCCATTGAGTTAATGCCACCCCGTCTTTTAAGAAAAGGCGCATTTGATTCCTATTTCGATTGCGCTCTTTGACTACGCCTGCAGAAAATCGACCTGCTGTTGCCATCATTATGAGCGGAAAGTCCTCATTTGCTCGGAGGGCACGCTGAACATCTGATAGCCCAACAACAGGTTTTTGCTTAACTTCAACAGCAAGAACTGTAGGTTCACCAGGAATAAGTTCTCCACGGGCAATAATATCTCTACCTCCATCTGAAGACCTTGGTGTCACATGGATTTCAAGGCCCTTCGATTTAAGCAACTCAGCAACTAGCTCCTCAAGTTGCCTCCAATGAATATCCCGAAGGTCTTTTTCTTGACGATGAATCTCATGGACCAAACTTCTCGTAGTTAAATCAAGCGCATCTTTTTGTTTAAGCTGGTTACTTGGGGTCCATATTTCAGGAAGCCATAGAGACCTTCCGTTTGAATCTGGATTTTCTTTTAACTTCTTTAGATTCTTAAGCCATTGATCTATTGAAATATATCTGTGCTTATCATTTTCGGGCCCCACAAGATGAAGCCCCTTTTCCATAATTCCCTCATACCAATACCAAGCTCCACTCTGTCCGTCTCTATAAATACTTTCAAGATCATATGCTGCATGAAAGTTTGTAAAGCCGTACTGATTTTCTATTGATTGCGAAAAATTATTGCGCTCCATCAAATCTATTGCATCAATATTAAACGCCCTAAATTCATCGTAACCAGAAGCCATTAGTAAATGAGGTCGCTCTGCGAAAAGCACAGGGTCCTGTGGCACAGGGTGTTCATCACTTTCATCGTCATCTAATTTTCGATGTTCTTCAATTTCTTCTAGAACATTTTCTACAGCGTGAATATCTTGTTCAGTAATAATCATTGGTTCATTACGCTTTTTGCCTAACGCCCTGTTAAGGGGCCGAAAATGCATGGCTATAATTGTGAGGAACGAACATCAGCCATGCGTTTGACGTCCATGCCTTAAACAGCTTGTTATGTTTACTAGTCACTCTCACAACGAACATTTTCATTATGAAGGTATGAATAACTAAAGAACAGTAATAAACGATCAACTACTTTCTGTTCTTGATTATTTTGTAATAGCGTCTTTAAATGGATTAACTCGTGTACGATTTTATTTGATTGCGCCGGAGTTAATTTAGGATCACGATAATAACTTTCACATATCAATTTTAATTCAGGAAATTCATTAGATTGATTTACATAAGAAAAGATGAATTCTTCATAGTGAGCAATTGATTCATTTTTCGTACCTGAATACATGTCAAATGCCAAAGCTACCTCCTGTAAACATAACGCCCCAATAAGGGGCTGATAATGCTTGGCTAAACTGTGAAGCGGAGCGGAACTGAGCCAAGCTTTAGCAGTCCCGCACTTTATTGGCTTGTTATGTTTACAATGCTTGAACCTGCCATAAAAGTCGAGTAATCAAATCGGTATCAATGCTGAAATTGATTTCTGAATTGGCTAAAAGAAAAATCATTTCCTTCAATTCTTCTTCGTATTCAAATTGATAACCAAGATCATCTCTACACTCTAGAAAGTTTGCCCAATCATCAATGGCGGTACTATCTAACTCACCAGATAAGAAGCGTCTAAAAACAGACATCAAATCTTGTTTAGTAAGAAAATACAATTCAGAATCGCAATCCCAAGGATATTGCTGAATTTCGTTCTTATAGTCGATGTAATTAGCTCCAATTTGAGCTATTCCTTTTATTAACTCAGTTCTATCCGTCATAGAGGTAAACATAACGCCCCAATAAGGGGCTGGTAAATGCTTGGCTAAACTGTGTAGCGAAGCGGAACCGAGCCAAGCTTTAGCAGTCCCGCACTTAATTGGCTTGTTATGTTTCTATTTTGACCAAAATACAGAACTAGCCTTACATGTTGTTTTTTTAATACTTACTCTTGGATACTCGCCAGGCTTATTAACAAACATTTCGTCTTTGCGTAACACTAACCAAATGTCTCCTCGATTCTCAATTGTGAATATATTTCGCTTATTCTTAAACTCAGAATATTTACTATGTATTTTTTCAAAACCTATATTAAAAGCCGCTTCTTTGTCACATGTTAATGACGAAAAAGAAATTAATATAGTTGATAAACTCACAATTCTAAAATTCATAACATTGAAACATAACGCCCTGTTATGGGGCGGATAAAGCTTGGCTAAACTTGTGTAGCGAAGCGGAACTGAGCCAAGCTTTAGCAGTCCCGCACTTAATTGGCTTGTTATGTTTAAATTACTAACTTACCTAATTGGAGCTTACCAGCTTCTTCAGGATATTTAACCAAAGTTGATAGAATTAATTTACCCTGACAGGTTACGGATAAATTGTATTTTTCTGCTTTAGGTGAAATAGTAAAACTTTCTGAAAAATTGCCATTAACTTCACGATAATAATAATCTTGAGGTTTAACTAGGTTTACTGGTTCAAACGTAAGAGTACATTTACCATCAACTTCACCTGTTGCAATCGCTACATTATCTCCAATGATGAATAGAGAACAACCAGAAACAAATAAACCTAAACTTAGAATTAAATATCGAATCATGCCTTTAAACATAACGCCCCAATAAGGGGCTGATAAACGCTTGGCTAAACTTGTGAAGCGAAGCGGAACCGAGCCAAACTTTAGCAGTCCCACTTGAACAGTTTGTTGGGGTTACTTTTTACCTATACTGTTAAATGAATCAATATACTGTCCTAGTATTCCTGCTTCATGGAATATACGAAGTGGATTGGTCATTGCTGCATTTTCTTGGTCTTGCTCAGTAATGCTGCACCATGAGCATTTTTCTTTATTTGAGGATAAAACTTCTTTACAGCTTACACATGAATTTTCAGCTAATTCAATTTGGTTTGATTCGTATAAATAGGTTTTTGAATCACTCCCAATAAAATATGGATTGGATGTGGTTTTTCCAATTACAGTATCAAAGTAATTGGCACCGATATTAATGCTAAGTTCTTTAGCTTTTAGCTTAAACTCTTCTTTTACTCTGGGTCCTGAAATAATTGATGTGACGCAAGAAGTTGGAATAAATAACAACATATTTTCATCAATAGTCTCAGTTAGATCATCAGAAATAACTAAACGCCTTTCTAACTCGTAACTCCAACAAGTGTTTTTGGAAAAATATGCAGATTTTAATACACCATTTCTGAGGAACATAGAATATCTAGGTTTACCGATATAACATGCTTGTTGCAACATTCCCGATAGTTCAGGTTTTGGGGTGTCCCTATACTCAACGTCATCTATGGCAATAGGTTCAAGCTCTCGCAGTAAAAGTTCTTCGTCAATTTCTAAAACAAACCCTTTTGAATTGTGGGCGTAGTGAGCCCACATAGGTGTAACGCAAGGCGAGTTAGAAAAACACGTAGTTGGATTTTGAGGTATTTCGATGATTACATCATTGTAAAAAGCTAAAAGTTGAGGATCATCTTCAAAATCCACCGTTAAAAATAGCTCATAAGGGTCATTATAATCTTTAGGGTAAGAGCACTTGAGACTACAGAAGTTTTCTCTGCTGAAAGATATATCTAGTATATCTGGACCAATATATTTATAAATTTTTCGTCCCATGAATTAAACTCCTTACTTCAGGTAACCCTAACGCCCTGCTAATGGGCAGACGCTGCGAAGCAGTGGCTGTCCAGGCCAAGGTTCCCTTGGCCGATCATTGAGCAGTTTGTTATATGCTGAAATTTATAAATGCTCACTTTAATTTAAACCAATAATGCTTGCAGCGTTTGACTCGCCACCAATGACATAAAGTATTACACCAATAAGTATTAACCAACCCATAGCTTGGTTTTGAATTTTATTGGCTTTTCGTTTTCTGCCTGATTTCGTTGTTGGTATACGAGTTGTTTTGGCAATTTTACGCTTGAGATTCCTTTTTGATTTTTTTAGTGGATTCATTTCCTTTTCTCTTATTGCATATAACGCCCTGTTAAGGGGCTGGTAATGTTTGGCTAAAATGTGTAGCGAAGCGAAACCGAGCCAAACTTTAGCAGTCCCGCTTGAACAGCTTGTTAGCAGTAATTTAATTGAGCATATGCTTATCAATTGTTTTTACTATTCTTTTAGCATATTTATCTACAACATGCTCAATACTATAAGCATCTTGACCTGTTAAGCTAACCGAGTAATTTCTCTGCTGTAAAATACTAAAAAGCGTTTCTAAACCATCTCGTCCATCACCGAAATCACCTGCTTCATAAGAATCCATAATTCTTTTAAGGGCTGGGTCAGTAGGACTTAATTCAAATTGAATTTGTCTACCTTTTTCAGCGAAGTATCCTTGAACTTTAATAGCGACCAGTGGCATTACAATTGCCGCGATTAATGGGGCATTTGCTACCAAAAGCTCAATAGAGCCTTTCTTTACATCTACAATTGATGAATCTTTTTTATACTTATCAAGTACCGTTAAATATCGATTGAATGGTCTGGATTTTTCACCAAAATATTTTTCTACCTTTTCAGATTCTTTTTGCTCTAACAAGTCAGAAAAAGCGAATATTTGGTATAAGTCTGTTGTGATGTAGCCCAAATCATATAGGTTTGCCATTTCAGTACCGAAATAGATCTTAATATCCTGCTTATTCACCAACTCTCCGTATTACTGCTAACGCCCCATTAATGGGCTTAAAATTGTTTGCTAAAATATTTGAGGATCGAAAAACAGCAAACAGTTTTAAGTCCTTGTTTAATGGCTTGTTATATTTACAGTTGACCGTTGTAAGATATTTCAGAAGAATCAATTCCAATATCTTTACGTACAGTGTTTAATAAATGTAATGCTTTTTCTCTTACTGTATTCCAGTCGTATGTAGATGAACCACTAGTAATTAATAATAAATAATCTATTAGATCGTCTTGGGCGTCCATAACACTTTGAGGTGAAAGCATTGCCAAATAGCCATATACTTGAATTCGTTTTTCGTTAAAGGAATGAAATGCTATATCCGCTTCTTCAGGTGAAAGCTTCCCCATCTGGTGAGCATCCATTGAAGCTAATAGGCTAGAAATAATATCTATTACAGAACGATAAATTATGAGTTTATCATTTTGAAAGCGTAGTGTTTTTTCTTTGACAATCTCCAATTCTTTCTTTGTTTTTTCAAGTTGAACACCTAATTTATGCTTTTCATCTTCTAGAATTCTACTTGCCCATACCTTTCCAAGCCATGATGATAAAGCAAAAATTATAGTTGCACTTACACCTATGGAAGCTATAACAGCTGCGGCAATATTAAAAATGTCGTCCATGAGATATTCGAAGCCTCGCTTGTAAATATAACGCCGCCATATGAGGCGCATAAATGCTTGGCTAAATTTAGTGACGAAGGAACGCAAGCCAAGCGTTATGCGTCCAATTGCCATGATGGCCTTGTTATGCAGCAAAACTACTCTATAGAACAAATTTCCAACAATTCGAACTGAATCATTTCAAGTTCTAAAGGAGCAATTTTAATATTAACTTCATGTTTTATTTTTTCCGAAACTAATTCTCTATTCCTGCGGACGTAATCACTGTTCATAGTTTCCAACTCAGAAAAAATGATTGACTGAAGATAATTTAAGTATTGCTGCTGCCTTAAGAAATATGTAGATAGGTACTCTGGACTTCTATAGTCTGCGTTTTCGGATGGCATTGCAGCCGAGTAGCTGTTTACGTAAGCAATGTGCCCATCTAAAAACTTAACTTTTAAGGGTTTATCTCCAAAAGGAGATACCGTTCTACACCCTTGATAATCTATGAGCCTACTTTTCAAGGTTTCTATTTCTTCTTTAGATGAAATTTCTAACTTGGATAATTCATTCTTAGTTACAAAGCCAAAATACAACGAACCAGCTAAAGCAATATGCAGTATGTATTTCGAAAAATTTACTCTAAGCCACTCTATTTGTTCTATTAAAGCTGGAGGCTTGCTCTCCATGCTGAATTCTCCTTGCTGCATAACAATTTAATAGTGCGCAAATCGCGCATATTTCTGATTTGCAATCGCGCACTTTTCTGAATGTGTTATTTTTAACAAAGTTGATAACTCATTGCTATCACTATTAAAAATAAATGTTGTTAACTTTTTGATAAAGATGAAAGTGCGCAACTTGCGCATTTTCCTGAATATGGGGGAAAGTTGTAAATTCTGGAAATAAAAACAGTATCAAAAGAAAATATTTAACGCCCGCTACTCGCTCATAACGGCACTTAATGATTCACTTAATAATCGTGGCTTCCACTTGTTTAGTTTTCTTATCGTATTTCCTTTGATAACGCCTAAACACGGTGGTGGCTTTATCACCCCTTTTCTTTATTTAGGCGTTAATGCCTGCCATTAGTTGGCATAGGCACTCATTATTTGCTGATAATCTTCGCGAAACTGGTGAACGGAAAGGGGCGAACCATTTTGTTGCTTAATGTGCTGTTCAAAGGCTTCAACATAATTGTGATTTTCTTTGTAATCAGCATCGCCTTGCACCATCCAACTATGGCTAAGCTCGCCAACGTGTTTAAGCATTTCATTAATGACAGATTTGCTATTGGCTTCAGCAAGGTATTGATACGCTAGGCCATAATGTTCATATGCTTCACTTACATCGCCGTACTCGTCAGTAAAATCTATAACCGAAGTCGGGTGATAATCCCCATAGTTCTGTTTTTCGGCTATGTTCATACCACTGAGGTAAACAGCCTGTCCTTCAGCAAACCAGCGAGGTAGTTTTGAACCTTCATAACTAGAAGATAAAGCATGTTGAAAGGTGTGAATCAATTCATGTTGGACAACTTTGTTAACATTGTATGGCAATGTGCTCACCGACTCCGCGCCTATGGTGATCCCCATAGGTGTGCCTTCACCCCATCCATAAGCGCCTTGGTTTTCATGCAAGCAAACGTATATTTTCTCTTCTAAAAAAACTTCTGATTCAAGCTTACTTTCATCATAGGGATATTCACGAACCAAAGTGAGTACTTCTTCATCACTCAATTGTTTTGTTTTCGTCGTCGCCCACATTACTTGGTCTTCGTAGCTCATGTTGTCAAAATCAGCGGGGTATTCGACATTTGAATAATACTGGCTCTCTAAGCCGAAACGGATATGATTTAATGCGCTAATTCTAGCTCGCCCTCTCGCGTCAAAGTAACCAGATTGACTCATACCGAACGAGGTCAACGCGCTTGAGAGATTACTTTCAACCCACTTAGCTGCACTTTCAAAATCACTTAGAGGTAGAGCTGGGTTACCAAAAATCATGAAATTATCAGTTTCATAATAATAATCATTGTAATTTTCAGCACAGTGATAAGCATTGTGGCCATACCCACCAAAATGGTCATCGCCGTAAGAAAAATATTTTCCAGTATCCGCTGAATGCTGAATTTTTCCATTTACTACGATATTAATAGGGGGGATAAAATTTTCAGCATTATTGCCTTCGTCTTCGCCACCACCACATGCCACCAGTGACAGCAAAACAAACTGAGTTAAACAAAGCTTTTTCAATCGTCGATTCATATTACAACCTTGAAACTGATTAAATTCAGTCTCAAGGTTATCTTCAAGCACTTAAGATATTGAGAGACGTATTAACGGCAAAAAACCACAATGATTTTTATCTTTTTGGCAGGAAGAGGTTTGGGGCTGGCTTATTCTCGGCCAGCACTCTAATTTGTTTATTCAATCTTTTAATTTATTTCTTAACCAAGCCTTAGCAAATCTGAGATCGTTTTCAATTGTGCGAACGGACACATTGAGTAGTCGAGCAATTTCTTTATTACTTCGCTGAGCAAAATATCTAAGTTCGAGTACTTCCGCTTGGCGAGGAAACTCTTTACTTAACAATTCAATTTCATTGCTCATAGCGATAATAGCGGTGTTTTGCAACGTGTCGTCGGCTGCTTTGTTTAGTGCGCTTGCAGACGTTAAACGTGTTTTGTCAGGATTTCGAGCCTGAGACTTTACTTGTTTTCGGTAGTGATCGATAAACACATTTCTCACCGCTGAATTTACATAGCTATAGAATTGTCGTTGCGTTTCTATGGAAATTTGAGATTCTGCCTGTGAGAGCTTGATATAAGCATCGTGCGCAATATCCGTTGCCGACATGGCCATGATCGCGGTATTGGCATCCTCAGGTAACTTCTCTTGGTTGCTTTGGGCGTATTCTTTAATTTTTAGGTACGCAAAATTCATCAACAATTGGGTAGCCTTTGCCTCGCCTGATTGCCAGCCCTTTATTAGCTTTAGTACTTCTAATTCACTCACGCGTTTATTACTCTTAATTCTTCTTGTTTACTCGGTCTTTGTTTACTCGGTCTTTGTTTACTCGGTCTAATAATTCTTTATCTTCAATGACGGTAAATGCTCCCGACTTCCTTTTAGTATCTATCCAAAACTGATTATTAACCTGCCTATAATCACTCAAGGTTATGTGGCCATGCACCACGGCATCTACATTTTCAATTGCTTGCATCTTGTTACTATCTAACGACACCCGTTGCCAAAGGTAGGGATAAATAGACGTTTCATTAACCTCAAAAGAGTGCAATGTGAGCCAGTTTGACGGTGCATTGGCATGAATAACACCAATTGTGCCGCCTGAGCTATTAACGGAAAAAGCGATGGGCATTTTAATGCGAATGAGTTGGCCTAAGGCATAGAGTTTTTTAGGGTCATGTTTCAGTTTTTCGAGCCAAGCGCCACCGTTGTGAACCAGTAGCCCCCAATAATCAGCATTATTGAAACCAAGCAAAAACATCGCTTCATGATTACCCAAAGTGCTATAGAACCAAGGCTCCATCAGCATTTCTATGCAAGCTTCCGACTCTTGTCCACGATCGATAATATCGCCAGCACAGATCAATCTATCTCGTAAAAAGTCAAACTCCATTAATACTAAATGCTCGATGAGTTCTTTCTTGTTGCCGTGAATGTCACCGACGAAAAAGTCCCTTCCTTCTTTATTTGGCTCAAGCACAATATGAGGTTTAACCTTTTCCAATAACATATCTAGCTCTATTTTTAATTGAAAGACATTCAACGTACATTAAAACTGGGGTTTTACACCATTTACGTAAAACTAACTTTTTTCCACATTATAGATTAATACTTTTTTATTTAACGATTCAAATAACTGCTGAAACACAGCATTTTGTGGAAAATGTTGACTAAGAGGAGCGCTAATCTGCGCCAATAATTGTGACGCGGTGTTGTACTCTTTACTTTGAATGGCAATAAAGGCTTCCAGCAATCTAGTCTTAACTTGCCACGCGTTATTTGTACTAAAGTTGTTAGTCTTTAATATCGATTCGGCTTCGATAAGTAAGTTATTCGCTAACTCAAGTTCGTTGTTCTCAGCTAAAATCACACCTAACTTTACATTGGATTCAACTTTATATGCCGATAGCTCCAACTCATATTGATGCCAAGTAATCGATTTCATTAAAGCGATTACATCGTCAGTTGACACATTTTTTTCAAACAAATACCTGCGCCAAATTGAATCAATTTTTTCACGTGTAACATATAGCGCTGACTTATCTTGGTAATCTTGTTTAAACGCGCTGAGGTAAGTAGCCGAAGCACTTCCTATTAATGGTGAATCTGCAATGGTCTGTAAGTCTTCAAGTAAGCCTGAAGACGCAAGCGTTCCATATTCCACGTTGCTACCAATATTATCGCTAAGAAGCTCTTTTGCATCCTTTTCTAGTGAATGTAGAAGCGTTTGGTAATTGCTCGGAAGTATGCCAAAGCTCTTATAGTATTCTTTGATCGCGTTCACGACTAAGTTGGCCACCTGCTGCTGATTTGATCTATCTAGCGACAAGTAATACTCGAAGTATTCTTGAGCAATTTCTTGATACTGTTGGAAATCTCCAGAAAAAAATAATGCATCAAGTAATGTGTCACGTGTTAACAAATACTGTGAGCTGCTTATACCTTTAAAACCATTGCTTAATTCAACACTTTTCAATCCCAACTCTACGCTTTTTAGTGGGTCTGAATATAAAAATGACTTTGATAATTCACCATAACGGTTAATTAAATGAGGATGACCAGTGCCTAATACCTGTGTACTTAAAGCCAATCCTTTTTCAGCATTAACATAGGAGGCTTCAGCTGGGTTTAAGACATTTTTATCCTTCGCCAAAATAAGCTCACCTCTGGCAACATCATCTAAACCACCATTTTGATAATGTAACTCAATTGACTGATTAACGAGGGCAATCGATTCTAAAAGCCTAGGTTGGTGAATCTCAATAAACTCTTCGGTGGCGACTTGCTCAAAAGGATAGATTGAATTAGTCACGAAACTATTATGAGTCATTAACCCTCTCCCGAGAAACCCGGTAACTTCGGCTTGTTCAGCAAGGGTTAACTCTTGCCAGTAGTTTTCGATAATGGCTCTGAGTAGTGCAGCGTGTTTTTCAGCGACATCCACTCTAGATTGTCGATCTTTTTTAATGTATTTAACACCGTCTAGATATCTATGATAAAACACAGCCTGCTCTTTAGTATTTGGCAGAGATGGATTACTTTTATCAAAAGAAAGGTTATTTAATAACAGTTCTGTATCGGGGTGAATAAGGTCTAAATCGTATTGACCGGTATGCATTTTTGCTAAGTAAGTACCAGCGAGAAAAGCACTGCCTTTATCTCCAAGAGCCGAAAAAGAGTCAATTATCGATTTATATAAGACTCTCGCTTCTGCCGTATAACCGCTACTACTGTAGTTCGCGGCAATCGTTAATTTTAGCTTAGCAACGGAGTCAGGGCTCAAGGCTTTGTCATCAAGAATTTTCGAACTCTCCGATAGCAATAAATCTGTCGTTACTTCAGCCCCATTGTTTTTTCTACGATCGATTAGCTCCAGCACCTGCGTTAATTTTTTTGTCATTAAATCAGACTGTTCATTTGCCACTAACAGGTTATCGTTTTGCCACATTAAACTTAACAGAAGTGCACCAATTACAGTGGATGTAGCCATTGCGCTAATCGAAGCAATGGGGTGACGAAGTAACACAAATTTTCGCAAACGATACCATGGCGTTGCAGAGTAAGCCTCGACCACTTTCTTATGGATAAACCTTTCCACTTCTCGTTTTAAGTCTAAGACCGAAGGATAACGAGCTGTATTGGCTTCAGCGGTAGCCTTGGCAGCAACACTTTCAAGCTCAGCCCTATATAGTGAAGGTGCGCCCGCTTGTTCAACCAAACCAGCCAATATTTTCCCTAAAGCAAAAATATCGCTATACATGGAAGGACGCTCTCCAGCTAGCAACTCTGGGCTAGCATAATCAGCGGTCATCGCATTTAGATAGGTTGCATAAATAGAGGTGTTGTCGCTCTCTCTCGTATTAAACATTCTCGCAATACCAAAATCGAGAATTTTTACTTGGCTTTCTTTGTCGACAAGGATATTTGACGGCTTTAAATCGGCGTGCACAACTTGTAATTGATGAGCGTGATTTATCGCGTCACAAATATCTGTAAATAATGCTAATTTTTTCTTTAAGCTAATCTGTTTATCTTGGAAATACTGATCAATTGTCACGCCTTCAATGAATTCCATGACAATAAAACGCATACCTTGTTCGCTAAGACCAGCATCAAATACTTTACCAATATTTGGGTGGGTGAGTTTCGCCATAAAACCCGCTTCACGAATTAGCGCTTGCTCGCCGATAACCTCTTCCAAAGCTGAATAAATCACCTTAATTGCAACGACTTGTTCAAACTGACCGTCAGTTCGGTTAGCTTTGTAAACGCTACCCATTCCACCATTTGCGATAAGCTCAGTAAGCGTGAATACCCCAAAAGTTTCGCCCACCAAACTCCGTTCTGGATTTAACACTTGCGAACTGTGCTCAGATATCAGCTCTCCCCAATATTGGGTTGCTTGCTCGTTTGAGGTTTGGTCATCAGTTAACATTTCCAACAACTCTTGGTAAATGTCGGCATGATTAACTTTTACTTCTTGGAGAAATTTTTCTTGCTCGTCACTCGATAAAGAAATTGCTTTGACAAAAAACTCATACAACATGTCAATGGATACTCGGGGCTAAGGCAAAGCTAAAATAACACCAAATTTGAGTGAGAATAAGAGAATTTCTTTTTAATCTAATCGATTGAGTGATTTTTGTTCTGCCGTGGCATTAGGTAAATACCAATTGCATTAGGTTGGTATTAGAGGCAATTCAATATAAATAGCGATACCACCGATAGAGCTCGGCTTTGCGTATATTTCACCTTGGTGGGCGTGGATAATATTTTGACAAATAGCGAGCCCGAGCCCAGAGCCGCCGGTATTTCTATTTCTAGATTTTTCGACGCGATACAAGCGTTCAAATATTTTATCTAACTCCTGCTCTGGTACACTTGGAGACGTATCTTGAACGCGCATAATGAGCTTATTGTGATTTAGCTTAGCAATGAATTCAATTCGACCCGGTTTATCTGTGTACTTAACGCTGTTTGATACAAGGTTAGCAAGTACTTGCTTAATTCGGTCAGTGTCGATATCAACATTGGCTTGTTCAATGTAAAGTTTATGTCGCCAGTCAAAGCCTTCATTACCCGTATAAAGCTCGAACTCTTTACACCAAGTATCCAGTAACGGAATGAGATTAGTTTGTTTGGCGTTAAATGAAAGACCATAAACATCAGACACTGCCAACTCGTATATATCGCCAATTAAGTTACTTAAATCGGTTATCTTACTACTGAGCTTTTGATAACTCAGGTCGACATCTTCTACCAACTGGTAACGCAAGGCATCAACTTGCAATTTAAGTGCGGTAAGTGGCGTTCTTAGTTCGTGCGACACGTCTGCCAGCAGCTGATTCTTTTGCTTTAAGGCGTCTTCGTACAAGTTAGCCGAAATGACCGCAATTTTTCTACGTTGATAAAGCACGTAAAATACAAACAATGAAACAATGGCAAGTGCGATAATTGCCAACACAACTCTTTCAGTCACTTCTTTATGCGCGACAACCTCTAACTGAGCTTCTTTACTGGCCTCCTCTAACTTAGCCACTTTCACTTGCTCTTCTAGCAGGTTGATATCTCTTTTGTGCTTTTCTACTTCTTTAATGCGTTGCTCATCGTTGAGTTGCTCATTTAGTTCAAAAGCAATCTGCAAATAATCTAGTGCCGGCTTATGTTCACCTAACTCAAGGTGCAGCTCACTTAGCAGCTTGTTATCACTTAGTCTTTGCAAGAGTAAACCTAGCCTATTAGATATTAACAATGATTTTTCAACATATTGTTTTGCCGTTAAAAAGTCACCATGATCGCGATAATAAACCCCTAGTGCATGCCAAACAGCTCGTAATTGGTGATCAACGTTTGCTGTTACAGCGGCTTCTTCGGCCAGTAACAAGTGCTCAATTCGCGCTTCTTCGTTCTGCATGGCTTGATCGATTTCAGCCTGCTGCACATAAGAACGTGCCAACACCTGAAAATAGTTGCCGTTTTTGAAAATATCGATGGCTTTTTGGGTGTAATCAAACGCTTTTACCAATTGATTTTTCGCTAAATAAAGGGTGCCGATGCGATGATAGTCGTAACCGATAAATTCGATGGAGTTTAACTTTTTATCGTATTCAAGCGCTTTAAAATAGAATGTGAGCGATTTGTCATAATCTTTTGAGCGATAATACAACTCGCCTAAATTAAAATAATTTCCCGCTAACTCGCCGATATCATTAGACTTTTCAAAATACTTCATTGCCTTAATTTGATATTCAGCGGCAAGCACTAAATTGTCTAACGACTCATATAAAACGCCGAGACTACCGTACATTTTCGCTTCGCCTTCTTCATCGCCAAGCTCACGCAGTATCCCTAGCGCCGTCATATAGTGATGTTCAGCGACATCTAATTTTTTATCTAAACGATGAAAAGATCCCAGAAAATTATGGACTCGCGCTATAGACTTTTTATTGTCTTGAGCAGCCGGTAAACCGTATTGCTCCATAATGTTGGCGGCTTGCCCGTAGTTGTTTAAGCTTCGTTCATATAGCGCCCAACTGACCACTACCTCTAGCTTCAACTTCCCTTGATATTGTTCTCGCTTAAGCAAGATTTGATCTAACAGAGATTTAGCTAGATCTGATTGACCACTGCGCCGGTAAATACTGATTAACTTAATTTGTGCGCGCACGACATCGTCACCTGATGCGCTAGCTAAGATGGTTTTTACCTTATTTTCATCTTCTTTAGAGGCAGTTCGAATGGCTTTTAGTTGGGCTGCGACCGTTTGCGCCTTTTCACTTGTTTTTTCTGTGCTTTGTTCTGCTGTAGTTTGTACCTTAACTGTTTCTGCTTCAGCATTTTGAGACGCAGAAACAGCGTGACTTCCTCCTAAAAAGAAGATGAGAAAAAGAGCAGAAAAATTGAGCATCAGCTTACTAATTAAGGCCAAAGCGATAACCTGCACCATAAACAGATTCTATGGGGTTGTTTTTAATGCCTGCGTCTTTAAATTTGTTGCGAATTTTTTTAACGTGGCTATCTATCGTCCTATCAGTAATATAACGATATTCTGGGTAAGCTAAATGGAGAATTTGTTCACGAGAGTAAATTCTGTCTGGACTCGAATACAGTAGATAAAACAAGTTAAATTCAAGCACTGACAAATCAATATTAACGCCTTTGTATTCAAGCTTTGCTTGTTCCTTAGAAACGTTTAACTCGGAAAAGCTAACACTCCCTTGGGTACGCTTTAACAAACCTTTGGCCCGTAAAATAAGCTCATTAACGTCGAAGGGCTTACACACATAATCGTCTGCCCCAGCCTCTAAACCAACATATTTATCGGTTTGTTCCACCTTGGCAGTTAACATAATGATAGGCACATTACTAAAACTACGAATTTCCTGACAGCACTCTACCCCTGTTTTATTGGGGATCATCACATCTAGAATAATTAAATCTGGCTGGTATTGGCGTACCCGTTCGATTACTTCAGCCCCATCACTGACCAGTTTGGTATCAAATTGATGGTGACGAAAAAAGAGTACGAGGCTTTCGGCAATGTCGTTGTCGTCTTCGACAATAAGCACTTTTTGCGTGTCTGTCATAAGGTCCCCAAAAGGGCTGCGTATTCCTTACTCAGCATAAATTAGATTGGTATAGGTCACATCATAACGTCATTTTAATACAACAGGAATCTATCGAGATTAGATTCCTTATTATTTTCATAATTCTTGCTGAGTTTACCCAAACGAACGTTCAATATTTGAACAGCACATTATTAATGTATTAAACTAAAAAACGTTTACAGGGAGGTGTCATGTCTAAATCATATTTTCAAAGCTTTAGCCTGTTTTTACTGCTCACATTATGCCTAGTGCTTTTGGTATCTTGTGGAGGAGGTGGTGGAAGCAGTACCAGTAAAAGTACTGCTTCTGATCCTATTATTGATACCAGCTACTTGACCTCTCCAAATGCGAACGCAGAACGGAAATGGCTAACGGTAGATGAATTACAGGGCACAACGACACCCAACAGCTCTCCCTATCACAATGGCTACTTTTCGCCTTTAGGTGAAGTGGATCAAGCCTTACACACACTTAACGGTACAATTTCCATTGAAGAAGGAACTATTGCAGGTTTTCCGAGCCAATTTGACGACAACTTCAACGCGAACAAGTTTCCAGCTGTTTCTATCGACTTTATTTCTCATCATGGGTACTTAGTGCCTGCTGAAAGAGACATTCTTCTCTCCACAGACGTCAACAGTAACAATGACAAACAATGGCGAATAATATTTTCTCCAGGCAAGGTTTGGTCAGAGTCTAGCGACAATGGTTTTTCCCGTGGCTCTTTTCCATTCACCTTAGTAGAACGTTCTTGGAACAATGCGCTCAACGGCCTTGCGACCTTTGTTTACGACGATAACCAAATATCTAAAATACGAATTCAAATCGTCCAGCACACCTCTTCAGGATTTATCCATGAAGGAGCAGCACTATTAAATGCTAGTTATGACAACACGCCTATCACTAACAAAGATGAAATTTCACACTCTTTTGATACCGAGCTTGCTAATTTAATTCCAGTTAAATCGTGGCAAACACTAACAGAATCTTTCCCAGACGGTGACTTTTCGCAATTTAACAGTGGCCTTGCTCAACAAGATGTCAGTGCTGGAGCAATTTATCTAGACGGTGTCATTTACCAGCAAGCGTGCGCAACTAAGTTTGGTGATTATCCCTACTGCCAATTTATGAGGCACGGTATTTATTCGGCGACTAAATCAGCTGCTGCGTCTGTCGCCTTAGCATTTATTGTAGAGAAATATGGCGAAGGTGTGTCTGCATCACAATTGCTAGATGTTCTAGATACTGAGGTTACCCATGAAGGCTGGAACGACGTAACACTTATTGACTTGCTGAATATGGCGGCAGGTATCGGAAATAACGATGACAATCCAGATTCACCTAACAATCAACCCGATGAAAGTGCGCCGCCCATGGGCGACTGGACCAGAGCTAAATCGGCGAAAAGTAAAACTCGAATCGCTATTCAACAATATGGTAATTATCCATGGCAGCCAGGAGAAGTTTTTCGCTACAACACAACTCACACCTTCTTAGCGGCTGCAATGATGGATCAAATCGCTCGTCAAAATGACAATAAAGGCCTTTGGCAACTTATGTTAGAAGAGGTTTTTCATCCGATAGGCATCGCACATTTACCTATGATGCATACCACGGAAAGTGACGGCTCTACTGGCGTTCCTGTTTTCGGTATTGGCCTTTACCCAACGGTAGATGAAATCGTTAAAATTTCGATACTTTTACATAATCATGGTCGTTACCAAGGACAGCAAATCCTTAACGCCATGTTTACTGACAACATGCTATTTCGCCAAAGCGATGTTGGCTTGCCAGCACATTCAGCTGATAGTGAGTTTGGTGGTGGAAAATATCACCGCTCATACTGGGGCACTCCTTTTATCAAGGATAACTGCGATGTCTATGTCCCCTTTATGAAAGGAAACGGCGGCAACTTGGTCGGTATCTTTCCAAGCGGTGCAATCGCCGTTCGATTGTCGGATGCAGATCAATATGATGTACTTGGCATAATTGATACTCTTGGCTCAATAAACAAAGTGTGTACAGATTAGTTGTTATCGAGCCTATCGATATGTAGCATTGGGCGCTCTATTGCCTGTCCATTGAGAATAACCGAATGAATATGATTGTAAGCTTCAACCGTCATTAAAGGATTAGACTCTAGTAGCAATAGGTTCGCGATTTTCCCCTTAGAGACAGTGCCATAGTCATTGTCTAGCTTATACGCTTTGACATTGTTTAAGGTAGCCGCAGCGAACAATCCAGGTAAATCTACTCCAGCCTTATGCATGGTTTTTAACTCATTAAACGTCGCTACCCCAGGCTGTGACGCAAATGTTAGTGCTGGCGGAGTGTCAGAGGCAAGCAACACTGTCGCTCCCTTTTTGTATAGATAGTTCAGCACACGTTGACCATTAACTTCCTTCTGCGCGAAACGATTAACAATAAACTCGACGCTGGCGTTATCCCAATCCTTTTGCATTTCCTTGGCGAACCATTGCCCCCTTTCTGATAAATACCACTCTATTTGCCATTGCGGGAGTATTGTTTTGTATTCTTCTTGGTGCAGCGTTTCTTTGATCATCAATTCTTTAAGAGAACGAATAACATTGAGTGTCGGCTGATAAGCGATATCATTTGCCACCACCTTATCTAATACTTTTATCACGTTGGGTGGTAGTTGCTTTTCATCAGCAATATTTTGTTCCTCTAACCAATTCCAAAGGCCATGAGCCAAAATTGATACCTTGGCGTCAATCGCGATTTCATACATGTCGGTTGCATTAGCGTGTGCCATTACCGGTAGGCCAGCCCCTTTTGACAACTCAGATATTTTGAGAAAGTTTTCCGTACTTAATATGGGCCAATGGCTTTGCGTATCAAAGCCATCTTCGATAAATAGCTTCGCACACGTAGCACCATCGTCGGCCATTCTTCTAACAACATTATCAATTTGATGGGCTGACTTAATTGCATCGGAAGCATCTGGATCTGAGGGCAAGGCGATATAGTAAGGCCTTCTTTCATGCAATTTGTGATAAGGGATACCACGCATGCCATAGCCTTGATAAATATTCATACCGCCACAAAAGAAAGCTTTAGGACTAAATTCATCGGCATTAAACCAATTAATAAAATCAGGACCATTAGCTGCATCTACGATTTGCGTTACGCCGTAGTATAGGTAGTTTCTGCCTTGCCTTTCTAAAAAGGCTTTTTGCATTTTATCCGCATCTTTATCTCGACGATTAATTCCTGGCATTTTTGTTAAATGAGTATGGCTATCCATCAAGCCGGGCATCAGGAACTTCCCTGTACCATCTACCACCTGCTTAGCGTTTGGCATATCGGCATTGTTACTAACTTCGACAATTCGCCCTTCATTTATTGCTACCCAATGATTGGCCCTGATGCCCACTTGATACTTGTCTAACGCCGACAATACTGTGGTATTTTTTATCAGTAATTCCACCGGAGCTTGAACCGGCTGTTTGGCAAACGATTGCCAAGAAACTAATGTCGTTAATGATACTGCCAGTAGTAACCTGGCTGTACTTATTTGTTGGGAAAATAGATTTGATTTCATTGCTCACTCCTTTAAAAGCTCACACAGTAATAAAGGAAAGATTTATCTTCCTGAATTCTCTATAATATTAATCTAAAATTTTTCTAAAATTACGATTAAAACAATAATTATCAGGTAGTTAATAAAAGTAAAACATGGAACATTTTCAACTAGGTAACTGGCAAGTTTTTCCAAAATTGAACCAGCTTACCTTAACCACAGATGAAAAGAAGGTAACGATTACCCCTAAGTTAATGCAGCTTTTATTAACCTTGGCAAACAATCGAACATCACCTTTAAGTGTTGAGCAACTTATCAATTCAGTTTGGTCTGGACGTGTCGTTGCCGATAGTTCAGTTTATCAAGCGATTGCGCAATTGAGAAAAGTTCTAGGACAAGATAATACACATGATGTTTATATTGAGCGTATTTCGGGGCAAGGCTACCGTATCGCACCAGCAGTTGTTGTATCTGAATTTAAAACTGACTCTCTTAGCTGCTCTTATCAAGAATTGGAAAGCAGCGCTGGACACAACACAGAAAATACAACTCAAGCGATAAATACCCAGACTGCAAGTAACCACAGTGTTAGTAACCACAACGTTAGCAACCAAGCTGAGCAACACCCCAGAAAAGCGGTAACCTTCATCGCGTCAGCTTTTCTTGTCGCAATAGTCGTTTACTTTATATGGTTAAAAGACGCTGACAATCTTGCAAGCACAGTTGAAGATCCCTATTTCGAGCAATTATCGTTAGCAAGCCATTTGGTGAAACAAAGTAGTGCAGAGAATATAGAACAAGCTAAGCAACTTTATTTAGAAGTACTCAAGCAAGATAGTGAAAATGTCGAAGCTCTAAGAGGCCTATGTGCCAGCTATAGATTGCTTTCTATCTATGGCACTCTAACAGAACTCGAAAGAGATTCTCTCTGCCAGCCATTACTCGAAAAAGCACTGGAACTAGACCCGACCAATCCACGAGTATTAGCCTCTATGGCAAAGCAGTCATTTGAGTTTGGAAAAATAGACGAAGCCGAAAAGCTGTTCGCAAAAGCATTAAATATTACCCATGGAGACGCAACTATTTGGCATTGGTTCGGACAGTTAAAGCGTATGCAAAATCAAATTGATGCAGCGTTAAGTGCACATCAAGCAGCGTTCAAACTTGCGCCTAATGATCCCAAAATATTGCGTGGCCTTGCCTATGCTCATTTAAATAACCGTGACTTAAGCAATGCGCGAAAATACTTTGAACGCAGTGTGTTAATTGCGCCTAATGTTAGAAACAATCCGCTTTATGCGCTCGATTTTTACCCGCTAACACAAGAAAGAGCGCAAAACTTTCTTCAATGGCGTGACAAATACCAAGAAAGTTACTCAAAGAAAAACCCACTGCATCGATTAAGCTATGTCATTCTTTTACTTAGCCTTAACCAAACTGAATTAGCACAACAAGAGTTTGATGCCGTTGCGGGTTTTGATAACGAAAACCACCATTTCTTATTGTACACGCAAGCAGCGCTTGCTTGGCACAAAGGCCAACAGGCCAAAGCACAAACACTATTAAAGCAAAGATATCAAATTGCGCCTGAGAAAAATCACTATGTTGTGCCTTATTTAATTGCACTGCTACATACTGACAAAGCTAAACAAGCCCTGAATTTATTTAAGCAGCACTTTCCACATCTGGTATCACTTGAGCAAGTAACAGATCAAGATTTAGGACAGTATCTATTATTAGCTGCACTATATAAGAAGAATGGGGAAACCAAGCAATTTGAACAAGCCCATGAAAAGCTATTGTTTTATAAAGGTGAAGTTGAACAGTTTCCCATTCAGCAAGAAATTTTCTGGGCAGCATTAAATGAAAATTCGGCTGCCGCTTACCAGCAATTAGAGCAACTACTGGCTTCTGGTTGGCTTCCTGATTACAACGACAGTATGTTTTCAATTACCGTTTTTACCAAGCTATTAGAAAGTGAAACTCAACGCACTCAATGGCTTGCAAAATTACGAAAAATACAAAATTGCACTTGGCTGGGTAATTGTGAACCTTTGTCCGAGTAAAACAGAAACATTTGACTTACAGAAAACAATAACAAATCAACCCATGCTATTTTTATTTCACTCAAGTAAGATAAATGGCATTAACTATCTGGATTAGAGACACGTCTATCAATGAATAAAATTAACAAGGTTGCCGTAGTTGGTGGTACTCATGGAAATGAATTCAGCGGAATTTATTTACTTAAAAAGTGGCAAAAGGATAAGCAACTTCTCGCAAGAGATGGATTAACCATTGAAACAGTATTTGCTAACCCAAGAGGCTTTGAAGAAAACAAACGCTACCTTGATTGTGACTTAAATCGTCAATTTAGTCTTGGCGATTTAGCTAATAATGAACTAGCGAACTATGAACAGTCTCGAGCTAAAGCGATAAATGCTCAGTTAGGCCCTAAAGGTGACGCTAAAACTGACTTTATTATCGATTTGCATAACACCACCAGTAACATGGGCCCTACGTTAATCTTATTAAAATCTGACGACTTTAACCGAAAAATGGGCGCTTACGTTTTGTCTGTCATGCCAGACGCTGTCGTTGTTTTTGAAGATCAAACCTCGATGGAAGAGCATTATTTTCTGGCATCTATTGCCGAGCAAGGCGTTATCGTCGAAATCGGCCCACAACCACAGTCAGTTATTCGTCAAGATGTACTCGATTGGATGGAAACTATGACACAAGCCATTCTCGATTTTGTTGTTTTATACAACAACGATAATGTGCCTAGTTTGCCTGAATCTTATGAAGCATATGCCTATGAAGAAACTCTTAGTTTGCCTCTCGATGACAACGGAGAGCGAATAGGTATGGTTCACAAAAATGTTCAAGACAATGATTTTAAGCCGCTAGTAAAAGGCGATCCAATCTTTAAACTATTTGATGGTAGTGAAATTACGTACCAAGGTGACTACGAGGCTTACCCACATTTTATTAACGAAGCCGCGTACTATGATAATAACTTGGCGATGTCTTTAGCTAAGAAAATTACCGTAGCAACCAAATAACCATTTATCTTGGCATAAAATGTATTGCGAAAAGCCTCTACAAAACTAGAGGCTTTTTTATTTCCAAAGCAATAATGGACGGACAAGTTATATGCTTCCTAACCCCAATTTTCCCTGAATCAACCCCACTTAAAAAACCTTTATCTAGATCAAGCAAATTTTTGTTTATTCTAATTTTTTTTAAAATTTTCATGAAAAATTAACATCTTGATATACACTCTATTAATATAATAATTTAACGACGTCAAAATGATAAAGTCATGGATTTTCTTAAAGCTACTTTTTGTTCATTGGTACTAATTTTTCTCATTTCTTCTTGTGAGGAGCCAAAACCAAAAACTTTGCCAACGGTAGAAGTGATTGCAACAGATATCACCAGCAAAAATCTGCCGATTTATGGCAGTTATATTGCAAGAACACAGGCTTCTTTAGACGTTGAAGTAAGAGCGAGAGTAAGTGGTTATTTAGAAGAGCAACATTTCCCAGATGGTAGCTTTGTCAACAAAGGACAACTGCTTTATACAGTAGATTCAGCGCCTTACAAAGCAGCCCTTGCAAGTGCTGAAGCAACCCATATCAAGGCTCAAAACGCATTAAAAAAATCAGAAAGAGACATTAAGCGCCTAGAGCCACTATTTGAAGCAGATGCAGCGAGTCAGCTTGATTTAGACAACGCATATGCTGCCTTAGACAGTGCAAAAGCCGATTTAAAAGCCGCCGAAGCGGCACTGCAAACTGCCGAACTTAATTTAAGTTACACGCACATTACCGCACCAATTTCAGGAGTGGCAGGTGATTCGTCCGTTGACATTGGTGCTTATGTGGGAGATGGAGGCACCTCCCTGTTAACCAATATTCAACAGGTAAACCCTATATTTGTTGAATTTCAAATGACGACATTAGATTACCTGCAGTCGCGCCGTCGTCTAAAAAGCTACTATGAAAAATCCAAAGCAGATGCCGAAGGCAAATCAGTTGAAGGCTTAGTGAGCATTACCCTCCCTGATGGCACGCCATATAAGTACCCTGCACAAGTTAAGTTTACCGAGCCTAGAATTAATTCAGATACTGGTACTTTCACCGCTCGCGCCGAAGTAATAAACCCTGAAAGAGAACTACTACCAGGGCAATACACGCGCGCCAAAATAGAGCTTGATGAAATCAATAATGCGCTATTGTTACCTGAAGAAGCAGTGATGTTTGAACAAAGCGGCTCTTATGTTTATGTCGTTTTGCCAAGTAACATTGCCGAAAGAAGATTTGTTGTACTTGGTCGTAATATCAATGGTGATTTCCTGGTTGAACGCGGTTTATCTGATGGTGAAAAAGTCGTTGTCTCTGGTACTCATAAGTTACAACACGGCTACCTCGTTAACGCCCTTTCAGAACAAGAACACCAAGAAAAACAGAAGCAAAAAGACAAAGAAAAAATAAAAGAAACAGAAAAAATTAAAGAAACTGAGCAAGCCAAAACCGAGGAGGAGCAAAGTTCATGATTTCTCAGTTTTGTATCAAACGACCAGTCTTTGCATCTGTTCTTTCAATTCTAATAGTATTGATAGGCTTTATCTCTATTATCAACATGCCTATTGATCAATATCCAGATCTAGCACCGCCAACCGTTACCGTTTCAGGCTCCTATGGTGGAGCGACAGCGAGTGTTACATCTGAATCTGTCACTATTCCGTTAGAGCAAAAAATTAATGGTGTGCCTAATATGCTGTACTTGTCGTCTAGCAGTAATAATGGCGGTAGTTCGAAAGTAAAAATTACTTTTGAAGTAGGCACCAACCCAGACTTTGCCGCCATTGATGTCTCTAATAAAGTAGATAGCGCTACCGGCGACCTACCAGCAGACGTTATTACTGATGGTGTTTCAGTAGAGAAAACCTCTTCTATCTTATTGATGAACATCGTTTTGCGGTCAGATGACCCAAAATATGACGATTTATACCTAAGTAATTTCGTTACTTTGCAAATTCAACAAGCGTTAAAGCGGATACCAGGTGTTGCTAAAGTAAGAAATATGGGCGCTAGAACGTATTCAATGCGGGTGTGGTTAGACCCACAAGCACTAGCAGCATACAAACTAACCCCATCAGATGTTATTAGTGCGATTAAAGAGCAAAATGCCAATGCAGCTGCTGGCTCTGTAGGTACTCAACCGAACGATGATGACATCAACCTATCTTTAACCATTAATGCATCGGGTAAATTAGATGATGCAGAGTCATTTGGCGAAATTATCGTACAAGCAACCGACAACGGTGCGTTAATAAGGTTAAAAGACTTAGCTCGTATAGAGTTAGGAGCGAGCGCTTACAAACTTCAATCTCAGCATAATGGTCAAAGTGCGGCTATCGCCGGCATTATGTTACTGCCAGGTTCAAACGCGCTCAAAGTTGCCAGCGAAGTAAAAACGACAATGACTGAATTGTCCAAACAATTCCCATCGGGCATTACTTATGAAGTTGCTTTTGATGCTTCTACATTTATTGAGCAATCCATCAATGAAGTGGTGGTGACGTTAATTGAAGCCCTCATTTTAGTCTCTATTGTTGTGTACTTATTTCTACAAGATTGGCGCTCAGCGACAATTCCTATTGTTGCCGCCCCTGTTTCGATTATTGGTACTTTTATTTTCTTATCACTGTTTGGTTTTTCCATTAATACCATTAGCTTGTTAGCTATGGTGCTTGCCATAGGTCTTGTGGTTGACGATGCCATAGTCGTCGTTGAAAACGTTGAGCGGATCATGGAAGAAGAGAAAGTGAATGCGCCAATGGCAACCGCAAAAGCGATGCATGAGCTAACAGGTGCGTTAGTGGCAACTTCATTAGTACTGGCGGCGGTATTTTTGCCTGTGGCATTTTTAGGCGGTATTTCAGGTAAGCTTTATCGCGAGTTTGCTATTGCACTAACCGTTGCGGTTCTGATTTCAACGTTTGTGGCACTAACATTAAGCCCTGCTTTGTGTGCTTTATTAATGAGGCCAGAAAAGAAGCTCAACTCATTTTTTACTAAATTCAATAACTTCATAGACAAGATCACTAACCGATACGGTATTTATGTTTCTAGTTCAATAAAACGCAGCGGTCGCAGCTTAACAATATTCGCTGCCATTTGTTTACTTGGTTACGGTATCTTAAAAAACTTACCCAGCGGATTCATTCCTCAAGAAGATCAAGGCATGCTCTATGCTGATATACAGCTACAGCCTGGCACATCAGTTAACCGAACCTTTGACGTCGTAAAGCGTATTGAACGAGATTTAATGGAGCACCCTGCCATAGATCAAATTATTACCTTAACAGGGGAAAATTTGTCTTCAGGCTCGGGCGAAGAAAATGCCTACTTTCAATTTATGTTGAAGGATTATGAATTACGACCTGACTTTACTATTGACCAAGTCCGAGACGACATTAGAGATATTTTGGTCACTCATCCAGAAATTGTCTCTCGCGTATTTCAGCCCCCATCATTACCGGGCATGGGTGAAAAAAGTGGTTTTTCTTTGGAGATTCAAGATCGCTCTGGTAACAATAGCTTAGGGCTCAGAGAAGTTGTAAAAAACTTTGTCGTTGAAGCCAACAAATTACCAGAATTAGAAGCTGTTAATACCACTTTATCGTCAGATATTCCTATGCTCAACTTAGTCATAGATAGAGAGATGGTGAAAACTTTTGGCGTTAGCTTAGGCGATTTAAATACCATGATTAAACAGCTAACAGGGTCGGCGTCTGCGAGCGACTTCAATATGTTTGGTCGCACGTATAGAGTAAAAATACAAGCTGAAGCTGAGTTTCGTAAACGCCCTGAAGACTTAGCTAATTTTTATATTAAATCCAGCAGCGGCGCACTAATTCCACTTTCAATGTTAGCGAAAATTGAATACGGCGCAGGTGAAGGTAACATTAGCCGACACAACCTTTTTACCAGCGCTAGTGTCAGCGGTATACCCGCAACTGGATACAGCTCAGGTCAAGCAATGGCAGCGATAGCCAAGTTAGCCGATGAATTACTACCACAAGGCTACGGCTACGAATGGACAGGCATGTCATTTCAAGAAATAAAGTCGAATGCAGATACTAGCGTTGCCATGTTACTCGCTATTATTTTTGTGTACTTGTTTTTGGCCGCCCTTTACGAAAGCTGGACGATTCCGATCCCTGTGTTAATCATTGTCCCCATCGCCTTAACCGGCGCTTGGCTTTTTGTTTTTGCCAGTGGCTTTGATAATAACTTATTTGTGCAAATTTCAGCTGTTACTCTCATCGGCCTAGCCGCTAAAAACTCTATTTTAATCGTGGAGTTTGCAAGTAGCTTACTTCAGCAAGGAATGAGTCCAGCAGATGCAGCCTTAGAATCAGCAAAACAGCGGTTTCGTCCTATTTTAATGACATCGTTCTCTTTTATTTTAGGCATCATGCCATTAGTACTGTCTGATGGCCCAGGAGCTGCTGCCCGAAACTCTATATCAACAGGCACGCTCGGGGGCATGTTAGCCGCAACAACCATAGGTATTATTTTAGTGCCTGCCTTTTTTGTATTAATTGTTTCCATGACCAAACAATCAAAAGATGCAAAAGAAGAAACATCTGCGATTGGCGATGCTATTGAGGAGAATAAGTAATGAAATATGCTCCTCTTTTTATTGCGATAGCGGCAAGTACACTGTTTGGTTGTACCATGGGACCAGACTATGAAAAACCACCTGAATCAATAGAACAAGAATCATGGCAATCAAATTTCGATATTTTGGAATCGGGGCAATCTGTAGCAAGTCGGGGTTGGAAAACGCTATATGTAGAACCTGAATTACAAGCTCTTATTGAAAAAGCGCTAGCTAACAACCTAGATTTAAAAATTTCATTCGAGAACTTATTTAGGGCGAGAAATGCGGTAACAATTCAAGGCTCTTCACAACTTCCGATTGTAGAAGCTGAATTTTTTCACGACCGCGAACAACGTAGCTTCGCCTTTAGTGGCGATGAAGACATTATCAATGAATTTAGATTATTAGGCCGAGTTTCTTGGGAGTTAGACTTATGGGGTAAGTTGCGTCGACAATCCGAAGCATCATTAGCCAATTATCAGGCCACAGAGGCCGATTATTACGGGACTCGAATTAGCTTGATATCTGACGTTGCAGAGACTTACTTTGATATCCAAAACACCATGGATCAAATTGCCTTAACCGAGGCAAATGTAATCGCCAGAGAAAAGTCAAAACACATTGCCGAGCTTCGCAGAAAACAAGGGGTAATCTCCGGCCAAGATGTAAGTCAAACGCACGTAGAATTAGTTCGGGAACGCTTAAAACTTCCAGCCCTTAATAATCAGTTGAAAAGCCAGCAATATAAGTTATCAATTTTAACGGGGGAATTGCCAAAGGCCCTCAACATAAAAACCAGAGCGATCGAATTAGACATATATCGCAATAACTTGCCCATTGGTTTACCTGCAGACTTATTAAAGCGTCGCCCCGATATCATCTCACAAGAAAGAAAGTTACAAGCCGCTACTGCCAATATCGGTGTGGCTCGCACAAAATACTTCCCTGATATCACATTATCAGGATATGTTGGTGGAAAAAGTAGCGAATTAAATAACTTACTCGACAACGCTGATACCTGGTTATTTGGTGTAGATGTTGGTATGCCTTTATTTGATTGGGGCAAAACGAGCGCGGAGATCACAGATATAGAGTCTCAATATCGTGAAGCGTTATTGAGTTATAGAAAAACTGTGTTAAACGCGTTTAAAGAATCAGCTGAAGCCCTCGAATCTTTTGAACAAAGTCGAATAGAGTACGAACTAAAAGAAGAGCTACTTAGTGCCACTCTTGAAAATATGCGCATCTCTCAACTGCGTTACGACAATGGTAGTGTCGGCTACCTAAACGTATTGGATGCACAGCGCAGTTTAGCCAGTGCACAACAAGACTTTTCTTCTGCGATAAATACTCACCAGAAAGCTTTGATTCGGTTATACAGAGTGCTAGGAGGTGGCTGGGATGCTGAAGGATACCAACAACGCACAGCACCAAATAAGAATGACGGAGCAAAAAGTGACGAGAAGCAATTAGCGCCTCTTTCACTCACACAATAGCTGTCGACAGTACTACATCACATACAACTATATGGTGTGGTACTGAGTAGGATATTGAAGGTAACGCTTGTCAGCATATTTCTAGCTAACGTCAGTTAAACAAATGCTGATATACTTACGCCTTTAAGAGCTACCAGAATTTCGGTGCAGGCTTACCACTAAACAAAGAGCAATTCATGTCACATACCTTTTCTTCTACGACACTTTCTCCAGCTTTACTTGATAACCTTTCTAGTTTGGGCTTCAAAGAAATGACCGATATTCAAGCCCAGTCACTTCCCCTAATGCTTGAAGGCAAAGATGTGATTGGACAAGGTAAAACTGGCTCAGGAAAAACTGTCGCCTTTGGTTTAGGCTTGTTGAATAACCTCAATGTGAAACGTTTTCGTGTGCAAGCCCTTGTTTTATGCCCAACGCGAGAGCTTGCCGATCAAGTTGCCATTGAGATTCGAAAGCTAGCGCGCGCGATCCACAATATAAAAGTACTAACCTTATGTGGTGGCTCGCCAATGGGGCCTCAAATTGGTTCACTCGAGCACGGCGCACATATAATTGTTGGCACACCTGGTAGAGTAGAAGAGCATTTACGCAAAGGCCGTTTGTCTTTAGATGAACTCAATACGTTAGTTTTAGATGAAGCCGATAGAATGTTAGAAATGGGCTTTGAAGAACCTCTTGAACGCATTGTCGCAGCGTGTCCGCAGCAAAGACAGAATCTATTATTTAGCGCCACATACCCTAAAAAAATAGAACAATTAGTTGGGCATATCATGCATGCTCCGATTAAAGTTGAGGTGACCAGTACCCACACTGAAACTTCGATAAAGCAGTATTTTTATGAAGTTGCAGGGAATGACGAGCGAATTGATGCAGTAAGACGGGTGTTATATAACTTTCAGCCTCATTCAGCCATTGTCTTTTGCAACACCAAAGCAGAATGCCAAACCTTGTCTGATAACCTAGCAAGTGAAGGCTTCGATTGCGCCGCTTTACATGGCGACTTAGAACAAAGGGATAGAGACAGAACCTTAGTTAGGTTTGCCAACAAAAGCTTAACGGTATTAATTGCTACCGACGTTGCAGCAAGAGGCATAGATGTTAACGATGTCGATTTAGTGGTTAATTATCATATTGCTCACGATCCAGAGGTTCACGTTCACCGAGTCGGTAGAACAGGACGCGCAGGCCAATCCGGCACAGCCTGTTCATTCATCAGTCACAAAGAAGCGCATAAAATCATTCGTTTAGAAGAGTATATAGAACAATCGATAAGCCCAACGCCACTACCTAGTGACGAAGTTTTCAATAACAAGTTGATACAAGCGCCTATGGTGACCTTGCAAATAGACGGTGGTAAGAAAAATAAACTTCGTCCGGGTGATATTTTAGGTGGCCTAACCTCAAATCCTGAGATTTCAGGTGACCAAATTGGCAAAATTAAAGTGCAAGCAACTTCAGCTTATGTTGCTGTTCAAAAATCAATTGCCAAGCGTGCCTTAAAAACCATTAGCGAAGGAAAAATGAAAGGACGTATTTTCCGCGTACGCAAGATCACGCGCTAGAATTCACCAAGGCTTTAAGATTAATGTTTGCCCTGAGCGATAGATAACAAGTGACGCTAACAACCCAACGCCTCGATAAATTTTTGTCCCAAAAGTGCAAGATAAGTAAAGGTGATGTAAGGCTTATGCTCGCGCAAAAGCGAGTTACAGTGGACGGCACAATCGCGCAGAACATTGAACAACGCATCAACAAGTTCAGTAACATCACGTTAGACGGCGCTATATTACAAAATAACCCTACCTACTATGTCATGTTGCACAAACCTGTTGGTGTTGTTTGTGCGACAAAAGATGCGCAGCACCAAACGGTTATTGATTTACTCGATGTTGATTTTAAAGACCAATTGCATATCGTTGGTCGATTAGATTTAAACACTTCAGGCTTAGTGTTATTAACCAATGACAGCCGATGGTCTGAAGCTATCACACAGCCACAAAAGAAAGTCGCCAAGGTATACCAAGTTACCTTAGCAAATCCCATAGATGAAAGTTATATCGAGGCGTTTGCTCAAGGCATGTATTTTGACTTTGAGGGTATTACCACTCAACCTGCGCAGCTGAGTATTTTGGGTAAAAATGAGGCTGAAGTTAAACTCACTGAAGGTAAATACCATCAAATTAAGCGCATGTTTGGCCGATTCAGAAATCCAGTCATCGCGTTACATCGAAGCCAAATTGGCGACTTGGTGTTAGATAAAGATTTGGAAGCTGGGCAATTCCGATTGTTAACGCCAGAGGAAGTTGAGATGCCTCTATTTACTTCTCGCTAAGTTGAATAGGAAGAAATTCAAAAAACAACGACTTCTCTTCGCTCACAATCTCCTTTCAAACACTTCCGCATGAAACCCTTCCGCAGCCAGCCAGTTAACAGCATCTTCTTCGTTATCAAACACGGCTCTTACAAATGCCCCCTCTTGTTGAGCGACCATTTTGTTGACAAAGCCTTCTTTTGTTCTTGAACGTTCAAAGACATTAGCAGCTCTTTCTAAGCCGTTTGCAATGCACCATTCAACTAGTTCAGTAATAATGGGAAACATTTCAGGAGTGCACAGTTCCCAATCGTTTAAGTAAACAATATGCCCCCAATGCTTAGAAAGTGATTTTGCGTGATGTTTGAAATCGCGAGCATAGTTTTCAGCAGCTTGTTCGTTCCAGCTACCATGCAAGGTAGCGTAAAGCACCTTGCCTTTCACCCAAATTTTATATTCACCATGTTGTTTGAATGGCATAAACAACCTTAAACGCGATATATGCTCATATTATCAATATAGATTAAGAGTCCATTTTTAGAAAACTGTAGGCCTAGCTACCACAAATACATCCAACTCAACAAAATAGACAAGGTAACCCACATCAAAATAATTAACGGAATACCTACACGCATAAAGTCGGAAAATTGATAGCCGCCAGCGTTCATTACTAGAATATTGGTTTTATATGCCATTGGGGTGGCGTAACTTAGATTGGCACCAAAAAGAACTGCTAAAATAAAAGGCTCTACTGGCAAATTAAGTTGTTGTGCCACAGAGATAGCAATGGGAGTTCCAATAACCGCAGCGGCATTATTGGAAACAATATTGGTTAACACCGCGAGCATTAACATTAAGGACGCAAGCACACCTGCTGGAGGTAAATCAAAGGCGAGCGCGACAAAAAGCTGAGCGATATATTCAGCTCCTCCTGTTTGCATCATGGCAGAGCCAAGTGCTAACGAGGCAACAACTATCATCACCACTTGGCTATTTAAAGCGGCAGAAGCTTCTTTCCAGTCAAGACATTTGGTGGCTAATAAAATCAGTATGCCAAGTAGTGAGCTAATCGCTATAGGTAACAAGCCTATAGCAGCAACACCTATTACTAGAAATAAAACTGACAAAGCCATAGGAGCTTTTTGTGAATAAGGTAATTCAGACGCACCATCAATAATCAGATAACCTTGGGTTTCCCTAAGTTCTGATAGTTGTTCTGCGTTGCCTTGAACCAACAAAATGTCGCCTGTGTGAATAACAACATTGCCGATACTGCGACGACCGATATCCATAGCTTTACCATCGCGATGCAGTGCTATAACTGAAACACCATACCGTTTAGCAAACTGAATGTCTTTTAGTGTTCTTCCCACTAATTCAGACGCTTGAATAACGACAATTTCCGCTAAAACCTGCTTTTCAGCTTTCAGTGGATGATCATCATCTACTTTGTGGCTACCGCTGAACAAAGTCGCTTTCAAAACTGCTTCATATTCTTTTAGTTGATCAGGGGTGTCTTTTACTTGTAAACGGTCGCCCTCTTGTAAAATCGTATCTGGAAATGGTCTGATATTACGATAGTCAGGCTTTCGCTGGATAGATTCAATCGCCATTTGATCGCCCGTTAGCTTTAATATTTCAGCAACGGTTTTACCAACTGAGGCACTTTCTTCATCAATGTTTAAATAAGCGCTGAACAGTCGTGGCGATGTATCAGCCAGAGAGGCTTTTCTTGGCGGTAAAAGTTTAGGCGCGATTAACCACAAATACAGAATCGCGATACTCCCAGCAACTAATGCGGGGGCGCTAAAGTGAAACATGCCCATTCTTGGTAACCCCATATCACTGGCTACACTTACCACAAGTAAATTAGTAGAAGTACCTATTGTGGTTGTCATACCGCCGACGATAGTTGCGAGCCCCATAGGCAAAAGCATGGGCGAGGTATCTGTCTGAGTTCTAAGGGCAACACTAGTGAGTATCGGTAACAGTAATACAACAATAGGCGTATTGTTTACAAAAGCGCTCAAGGCGCCTGCAACTATCAAAGTGACCAATAAAGAAAGTGTTGGACTTATTTTCCAAAATTTAGCCAAATTCCGACCAACAGGTACTAATGCGCCCGTGCGCACAAGAGCATGACCAATGATCATCAAAGCACAAACGGTTACTAAAGCTTCATGTCCAAAACCGAAAAATAACGAAGAAGGCTCTAAGTGCTCCCCATTTATTTCGAACGGAAAAATAGTAAACACTAAGCAAAGTATTACGAGTACTGCAAGGGAGGATGTTTCTAGCGGAATATCATCTCGTCTAAAAAAGTAAAGTGCGATTGCGGTGATCACCAGCATTATCAAAGCATGGTTATTGGGTATGTCAGGAATTGGCACGGCAATATCCGCTAAATATATGGATAAAAACAATAAAATAACATTAGCAGGTGCTTGTTAAAAAAGCGAAAGCGAATTTGCTATTCATTCAAATTTTCAGGTGGGCTTGCTTAATTGATCCATATTGTTTCCTTATTTGCTTGTTACTATCACCGTTAGAAGTATAGAAATAGAAGAACAGTGTTCTTTACCTGGTATCTCAATCACGTCATTCAGTCAAGGAAATGGTATGAAATCGCTAATCCAAGCTTTTGTTTTGTCGTTAATTTTCAGTACAGCAAACGCCACATTAATTGAAGCTAATTACACTTTTAATGGAACCGAGTTTACCCTAGAAAGCGGCCAAGACGTTTTTAATATGGATTACCAAGAAGGTGATACCTTAAGACTTACTATATCGGCAAACGGTGAAGGCTCTTACTGGGACTTTAGTGGACATAGAACCCGTAGCTTTGATGGCTTTGATCTAGCGTTTTCTGAATCGAATTACCGTGGCATCGATGGCATGTATCGCTTCTATTTTGAAGATTCATTAATTAACGAGAGTTATTTTTACACTACACTCGATGATTACCGAGGCGGGCCTTACAGCCTGAGCGTACGAAACGTCGATTTCGTCGACAAATTCAGTATTGATTACAGGCTATTAGACTCTTCAGCGACGTCTAATCAGCTCGCACCAATCGACGCTTTTAGCGCAAATTGGTCTATATGGAACACTTTTGGTGGATTCAACGGCCGAGTGCCTTTTATCAACGGGCAAAGCACCTCGGTGCCAGAGCCTACATCATTAGCGCTACTCATTCTGAGCTTACTTGGCTTAGCGAGTACAAAACTGAGAAAGCGGAGTCAATAAGACGCCGCTCTAGCGATAGTTATATAGGAAACTTATCTACCGATACATTCTAGTTTTAAGTAGCCAGACAAGCAGAGGCGCTAACTTTACAATAGTGAAATAACGACTATTCTTAAAGGTCAACAGTAACCAAAGGGAATTGGTCATGACAGAAAACGCCAACCATCCTTCAACTGAAAGCAACCACGCGGAAACCTTAAACTTGCTCGCTGAAGACTACGTAGCGTCGCAGCAATCTTTTATAATTCGCGCCTTAAAATGCCCATTAAAAGCACAATACCTTACTGTCGCTGTCTTATTAATTTTTACCTTAATTTATGTAGTTTTAGTAAATTCAGGCGAAGAAGATTGTCCCGCCAACTGCGGCGCTAATACTTCAGAAAACTTTCTCAGTAAAGGCATAAAAGTCGAGCCATCTACACTCGAAATCATTTACTTAGAACATCAGCTCAATACTGAACTCACCCCAAATAAAATTGAGAAAATCAAAGAAACCCTTAAAACCAAATACGAAAAGCAAAGACTCTCAATAGTCGCAAGTAGAAAAAATGTCGCGGAAGCTGCTAAAACCGTATTATCAGAACGCCAAGGGTTAACATTCCTACCTGAATTATCGGGACAAGTAGATATTTACTTAAGTAAAACTAACGCAAAAGGCACAATCGCAGAGTTTCCGACGACAGAACTCTACAAAAAGCTAAAAACAAAGAAGGATGATAACGAGCTCCCTAAGTTTACGGCTCAAAGCTTTACGGGCGAAAACTCTGGTCAACAGGACTTTGACAGGCTGTGGGCTTTACTCTCTCAACAATATGAAAGAGAAAATACCTTTATCACTAGCGTAGAAGAATATATCAAAGGGATGGAGTCTTATTTATCCTTTAGCTGGTTAACGACAATTAATTGGCTAACACACTTGCTTTTCTGGACATGGTTTGGGGTTCTCATTAACAACATTGTTTGGTTAAGTCGCCTGGTAAAAAATAGGCAAGATAATGACGATCTTGAATACTCACCATGTGTGTATTTAACCCTTTACCCTAGGATTGTGATCGCCCCGTTTATTAGCATTACATTTTTAGCCATGGTGTCTGCTGGCATCGCTGATTTTGATATTACCAACCTTAATAACCTGCCAGCATTTTTAGTTGCCGCATTTTTCCTAGGCTTCATGTCCGAGTCTGTCACGATAAGAATGCGCCAGCTATTTAACAAACTATTAGATTCTATTTCCTACCAAAAGCAACCGACACTAAGTTTGGCGCAAATAGAGCCGGTAGCAAGCTACTCACCATTGAAAAATGATTCTTTGGCGGCTTTAGAAACCAATATGAGGCAAACGGCTGAGGCTACCCTTAGCAAAAACAGCATTCAAAACAAGTTGGTCGAGAATGCACGACTAGATAAAAAGACACTATAGACAAGGACAGTAAGATGAACACTTACCTCAAAAAGCTAAGTTTGAGACTGAGCATAATCTGCCTAATTGGCTTTCTCACTGGTTGTGTCGCTAATCAAGAATTAAGTGATGCTGTTAAACAGATGAATGAAGCAAATGAGGCTGCAAGTAATTTAATATCAAAACTAAAAACAAAAGACGAACTTCTCTCGGCACGCAATAAAACGCTGACGGAAACTCAAAGACAAAATACGATTACTTCCATCGAAAAGCTCCATCGTGAAAAAAAAGTAGAAATATTGGAATTTCGCTTAGAGCAGGAAAGCAAGCTTATTGGCTTTAAAGAGAGAGCGCTAGAAGAAGCACAATCATACATAAATGAGAAAATGATTGGGTTAAATGCATCGGTGAGTTCCGCAGAGAGAATAGCAGAGTCGCTTTATGATGAAAGTAAAAAATTTCCTGATGATAAAGAATTGAAACAGCAAGCTGCGTTAGCAGCTGCCGATTATTTCGGTCGACTGGCAGAAAGAAACGACATTGAACTGTCTTCAAAAAAAGCTTTGACAGCTTCATTAGAACAAGAAATAACGCTAGCGAGAGCTAACCTAAAAAAATTGTTTGACGAAAAACTAAGTGAACTGGATAGCGAAAAATCAAAAAAAATTAAAGCGGCAAAACAAATTTCACTATCTGTTGCCCCACTTTCTACAAAGACCTTTGAAGCACTAGAAGAGTGGACAAAAGACCAGGACGATGCGTTTCAATATATTCAGTCTTATGCAGACATCAACAACCCATTATCCGACCAAGGGATTTTAAGTAACATCGCCAATGGTTTTAAAGACGGCATTGTAAAGACCTTACTTGGCAAAAGTAACGACGTTCCTAGTAAAGAACAAATACTAGGCTCAGGAAAAGAGCTGCTTGAAGGTGTGACTGCCGACACCAAAAAAGAATTCGACAAAAAAGTAAAGGAGTTAAAAGAAGATGCTAAAGGTGTTCAAAAAACCCTTAAAGAAAAAGCGAAAGACTATCTCAATTCATTCAAATTAGAAATTGTAGAAAAGCTCGTTTAGTTTAGCGTCATCACTTTTAGGAGAAGATTATGAAACCCAATGAAAAACTATTTAACGCCTATGTCAGTGAAGAGTTTCGTAAAACAGCGGAACAAACACGAAAAGATGTAGATATGAAAATCAACGAATACATTAGCGAGTTTCGTACTAATTTAAACGATGTGGTCAAAGAAGTAGAGCAGAAAAACTTTACAGCAGAATTCACTGCTGAAAGCGACGCTGTAATTGAACAAGCTAAATCAGCGCAAGCGGAAGTGGAAAAAATAGACAGTATCATCGCTGAAATTGAGCAAGGAACAACAAACTTACAAGCTAAGCTAGTTGAACTTAAAAAAGCCAATGTCGCTTTGGATAAAAAGCTTAGTAGCATTGAAGATAAAGCAGTTAACTTTGGCTCAAATGTCGGCAAGTTTGTCGGCGCTACAGTGAAACGCGTGGTAACAGGTGGGCTCGGTAGCTTCTAATACAATAGACGCGAAATTGAAACATAAGCCAAGAATTACCGTAGATGATTGACAGAAAATACAACTGCAACCAATTTTTGAAAGGAGAGCCAGTCATGGAACCTCAATATTTAGTCCTTCACACCGCCGCTTATTCCGGACGAAATTGCGATGCAAACGTAATTGATAGTTGGCACAAACAAAGAGGCTGGCAAGGTATTGGCTATCACTACGTCATTTTAAATAATCGCCATGACAACAAGCCTGATGGAGAATTAGAAAAAGGGCGAAGAGATACAACTCCTGGCGCACATTGCCTCGGATTAAACGATAAATCGTTAGGTATTTGTTGTATTGGCCATGGAGACAAAGAAGACTTTACCGAAAAACAATACATTACCTTAATTGGCCTTTGTCGTGATTTAATGGCAAAGCACCATATCCCAGTAGAAAATGTCATTGGCCACAGAGAAATTAATACCCTTGTCGATAAGGGAAGAGTGTCATCACGTTACCGCACCTCTAAAACGTGTCCAGGCACATTAGTTAATATGGACAATATTCGCCAGTTAATAAGAAATTACGGCCATGACGAAAAAGCTGCTCAACCGTCTAGTTTCGACAAAGAAGTTGCCGACGCATTACAAATCTTACAAAATAAAAAGCACTTATATCCAAATGCTATCGATGAACTTACTGAGTTTGCTACGCACCCAGAAGTTATGTCGTTGTTAGAAAAGTAATGTTCAAATGGCTTTTTCCACAAAAAAGCCTCGATATTGCTATCGAGGCTTTTCTAAGAAATTAATGAGTTAGCACATAAGCCGGGTTCTGTATCCCCTTATTACCTAAATAAAAAGAGGTGACAATCATTCGTCTAGGCCTTAAATCGCTCTAAGGCTCAAGCAACCTACCCGGTTTCAACGCGAGCCACGCACTTACTATAAAAAGTAACGAAAACCTATTTGGTCTTGCTCCGAGTGGCCAGTGGTATTAGCACCCCTGCTGCCAACTGTTACCAGTGGTTAAATAAAAAAAGCCTCGATATTGCTACCGAGGCTTTTCTAAGAAATTAATGAGTTAGCACATAAGCCGGGTTCTGTACCCTCTTAATACCAAGATAAAAAGAGGTGACAATCATTCGTCTAGGCCTTAAATCGCTCTAAGGCTCAAGCAACCTACCCGGTTTCAACGCGAGCCACGCACTTACTATAAAAAGTAAAGAAACCCTATTTGGTCTTGCTCCGAGTGGCCTGTGGTTTTGGCACCCCTGCTGCCAACTGTTACCAATGGCAATATAAAAAAGCCTCGATATTGCTACCGAGGCTTTTCTAAGAATTTGATGAGTTAGCACATAAGCCGGGCTCTGTATCCCCTTATTACCTAAATAAAAAGAGGTGACAATCATTCGTCTAGGCCTTAAATCGCTCTAAGGCTCAAGCAACCTACCCGATTTCAACGCGAGCCACGCACTTACTGTAAAAAGTAAAGAAACCCTGTTTGGTCTTGCTCCGAGTGGCCTGTGGTTTTGGCACCCCTGCTGCCAACTGTTACCAGTGGTTAAATAAAAAAAGCCTCGATATTGCTACCGAGGCTTTTCTAAGAAATTAATGAGTTAGCACATAAGCCGGGTTCTGTATCCTCAAAAGAGGTGACAATCATTCGTCTAGGCCTTAAATCGCTCTAAGGCTCAAGCAACCTACCCGGTTTCAACGCGAGCCACGCACTTACTATAAAAAGTA
Source organism: Thalassotalea coralli (assembly GCF_055786205.1). NCBI lineage: Bacteria > Pseudomonadati > Pseudomonadota > Gammaproteobacteria > Alteromonadales > Colwelliaceae > Thalassotalea > Thalassotalea coralli. The sequence continues at coordinate 185,643 of NZ_JBVVBK010000006.1, forward strand.
AAGAAACCCTATTTGGTCTTGCTCCGAGTGGAGTTTACCCTGCTGCCAACTGTTACCAGTGGCCCGGTGCGCTCTTACCGCACCCTTTCACCCTTACCGGCACAAATGTGCTTAGGCGGTCTTCTCTCTGCTGCACTTGTCGTCGGCTTACGCCGCCCAGACGTTATCTGGCACTCTGCTCTATGGAGCCCGGACTTTCCTCCCCTTGTCCTGTCTACCATCAGCAAAGCGTTTGGTACAACGAACAAGCAGCGATTGTCTAGCTAACTCGCGGCGCATTGTAACCTAATGCAATGGCTCTTGCTATGCCAATTGGCAATTATAACTACTTGAACAAGCTTATAGATAAATACTATTACCTTGCCTAGTTAAGCAATTGGTGGTTTATTCGACATCGCGATAGACTATGTTATTGTTTATGTGTTCATTATCTGAGTTTTGCATTAAATATGTTGCGTACTGTTCTCAAATTCGCCTTAAGTATTGTGTTGACATTAAACATTGGTTTAATGTCAAGCCAAGCTCAAGAGCCTGAAAATTGGCAATGGCACGACACTATTTTTAAAAACTTCACTGCTAAAAGTGGATTACCTCAGGGATACATTGGATCAATCGCCGAAGATCATTTTGGCTTTATTTGGTTACTAACCGCAGAAGGCTTAGTTCGATTCGATGGCACTAAGTTTGAAAAAGTATCGACCACTTTTCAACAACAAGAATTAAACATTAATCGCTTTATCTTCGACACTAAGTCGCTATGGTTAAACACCAAGCAAGGCTTATTTCGTTTTGATACCGAGACAAGAACATTAGACAAAGTCTCCCTTAACAACATTGTTCCAGCCAACATTAAAGCAATTGCCATTGGCTCACCAAATTCACCCACGATTTGGGCTGCAACAACGAAAAAAGTGCTAAAAATAAGCCGTCAACCTTTTGCAGTTGAATCGTTTGATTTGCCTTTAGCTACAACACCTGAAAATTTACGAATTTTTAGCTTAGTCGCCAGTAAAGAAAATACGATTTGGCTGGGAACAAGTCACGGCCTATTTTATAAGAAAGCACAAGATTCTCAATTTTCCTTCTTTGATCTTTCCAATTGGTTGCCAACTAGCCAGCGAATTTCGGCAATCATTCAAACTAGCGATGGTAATATTTGGGTAGGCACACCAAGAGCCGGTATTGTCATTATCGATGCAAGCTTTAAGGCATCGAAGCCTGAAATCCCAGATTTTAAACAAGAATGGATATACTCTCTCGCACAGGTCTCTCCTGATAACATTTGGCTTGGCATACATGGTCAAGGGATCATAGAGTTAAATTTAACCGCAGACAATTCTCGTAGAATTCAACATAACCGCTTGATCGCGTCTAGCTTGCCCAGTAATGAAATTTGGAAAATATTTAAATCGAGCAATAACTTGGTATGGGTAATTAGCAGCAAGGGTATTAGCTTACACAACCCTGCGCGCGGTTTTATTAAATCCATTTACGGCGATACCGGAAACGTAAAAGGGCTATCTGATCAGAATATTAATGCGCTAGCGGAAGATAAAAGTGGCAACATATGGCTTGGTCTTAGAGGCAAAGGACTAGATATTGTTTCTCCTCAGTCAGGCTTAATCAACCACTTTACAACAAACCCTGATAAGCCAGAAACCAACTTACCTGGCGGTGCGGTAGAAACGCTACAATTGTTACCTGACGGCCAAGCGATTATCGGCAGTAACTGGGGCATGTATTATTTTGATTCGCCAACCTTGCAACGAATAAATACACCTACCAGACACAGTGAGAAATATACCGGCGCTCTATTTGCAAGCCAACAACATCTATGGGCGGGCGGCACTGATGGTCTTTGGCGCTTTAACCACAGTCAAGGTCAATTGAGCACTGCAAAACATATTTCTATAGATAACCCTAGTTTTACCGATCAGCGTGTCTCTATTATCAAACCGACCATGAAAAAAGGAGAAGTCCTTGCTGGTACCTGGAGTGGTCTAAACTGGGTTGATGCAAATGGTACTCTCACCTATCGATTACCAAATGAAGAGCTCGCAGGCTTCCCGTTTGAAAGTAAATATATATCTACCTTTTTTTATGATGATAATAGTCGCCTATGGATAGCCACAGAAGGCTCCGGAATTTATGTATCTGAGGCGGCGCCTTATCCTAAACATTTTACTCAACTTAACAAGAACAAAGGATTGTCTAGCAATGTAGTGAAAGCAATGCAGCCTGACCAATATGGAAATGTATGGGTAGGAACGTCTGCCGGTATTGATGTAATAAACGTCGAAACTTTGCAAATAGAGCAACTCGCGCCCCATTATAGCGGGTTATTTTCCCCTTATTATCGAAACGCCGCTATTTTAACATCTAGTGGAGAAGTTCTTTTTGGCGGAAATGGTGGAATAAATATAATCGATGGCAGACACTGGCAAAGTCAAAATCGCTTTGCTCCCTTAGTGTTAACTACATCAACAATAGGAGATAAGCATTATTACGCTCCTCACTTGCATTCAAGCGTTGAACAACCACTCTTAATCCCCCCACAAAGTAATAAACTCTCGATAGAATTTACCACTTTAGATTTTGAAAATGCAGATACTGTAAAGTATCGCTATCGGTTATTAGGGTTAAGTGATAAATGGTTAGAAGCAGATGCTGAACACCGCATCGCAACCTATACCACCCTTCCGCCTGGCGATTACTCATTAGAAATTCAACACACTAATCGTATTGGCCAATGGAGCCCTCAAACACAATCAATTTATATTAAAGTTCAGCCCCTTTGGTATCAAACCCTATTGGCAAAAATCTGTTTCGTATTACTCGCTGGTGCTTTTGTTTTTGGCATAGTCCGTATACGAACCCTTGCTTTAAATGAAAGACGACGTTTTCTGGAAGAACAAGTAAGACTGAGAACCCTTAGCCTAGAAAAAACCACAAAAGAGTTAAAGGAAAAGTCCGAAGCCTTAGCCAAAGCCAGCGTGACAGACCCTCTGACTAAGCTAAACAATAGACGTTTCTTAGAGAAGAACATGCCAACTGAAATGGCTCTAGTGGCAAGAAAATACCATGGTCACCTTCCGCTATCTAAGCCCATCGCTGGTGCAGATATGGTGTTTTTTCTAATAGACATAGATCACTTTAAAGAAGTCAACGATCAACATGGTCATCAAGTTGGCGACCAAGTTCTCATCGAGTTTAGTAATCGACTGAAAACCATCGCAAGAGAAAGTGACTACCTAGTAAGGTGGGGCGGCGAAGAGTTTTTGCTAGTTGTTCGCGAAACATCGAGAGAGCTAGCTTCTACCTTAGCACAGCGAATTTGTCACGCTATCGCAAATGAACCATTTAACCCGAATGAACAACTAACCTTAAAGGTCACTTGCTCTATTGGTTACGTACCTTGTCCATTAGGTAAAGCGCAGGGTAAAGAAATGAGCTGGTTAGAATGTGTAGATTTCGCCGACAAAGCCCTATATACCGCTAAAAACGCGGGAAGAAATGCATGGGTGGGTGCTGAATTTATATGCAGCCCACAACTGTCTACATCGGAAAATATTCCGTCCGAAAACAATCATAGTCAGCTACAGCTCAGCAGTAATCTTGATTCCTTATTAGTGGAAATTACTTGGCAAGAGCTTAATGGTTAATAACGAGAACCTGCAAAAGATAAAAAGGAAATTATAACGACTAGGGCGTGTTGATCTTTCAAGGCTATTTTTGCAGCAATTTATCATGTTTTTATACAAGACAGAGCTTATGCCGTGTGGTTATTCCACATAAATAAGCGATAACGCAGTAGAAAGGCATGATAAATGCTGTCCTTTGGATTCGTTTACATGCATTTTTCTCATTGTTACTTGCTCTGTGCGTAGAATAACTATGCGTATCACAAGTGCCGCGATAAAAACGCATTTAATCCGAACAAAATTTAACCCTGAAAGATCAACACGCCCTAATTACTAACCGTTTAGTTTTCTTAATTTTTCTTATAACCCCTCCTTATTTTACCTACCAATCACCCCAAAATTTAACGATCAAAGGATCTTAATTTGTTGACAAACTAGTTACATTCGATAACAATAACCACATTCGAACGCTATTCGAATGAAATACGAATAGCGTTCTAAAGTATGATTTATGAGTTAAACAATAGTTAAAAAGTGAGTAAATTATGGCTCCTGCGCCTAAATATAGCCCTGAAGAACAAGAAGAGTTAATCCTAAATGCTGCCGCCGAATGCATTGCTGAAACGTCGCTGCTGGATTTCACTATGTCTGCCGTTTCAAAAAAAGCAGGCCTTTCTATGGGGAGTATTTACAAGCATGTGCAATGTAAGGAAGACATTATCTTCGCGTTAGCGACTCGAGTGTTTCAATTTCATCGTGAAATCTTCGATCGTATTTTAACCTTAGATTTGACTACCCCAGAGCGAATCATCGCAATCTTGATGCTAAGCCCAAAGAAAATGCAGGTGTACCCTTTCGACAGCCATTTAGAATCTTTTGCCGGTAATGAGTTAATCATTACTCGAGTATCGTCACTGTGGACAGATCGCATGGTAAAGGCTCACGAAAAATGTGAGCAAATTTTTAATAAATGTATGAACCAAGCAGCTTTTTCAGGTGAATTAAAACTTAACGGCGATACGCAACGTTCAATCAGTGAAATTAATTATGGCTGTTGGGCAATGGCAGTTGGCTTCCAGTATGTTGATCGTATGACTCAGATTCGAAACATATCTGAAGGTAATACTGAATTGCTAGCAGAGCCTGCAAAAACAGATGCGCCCGTTATTCGTAATATGCACCGTTTACTTAACTCATTTGAATGGCAACAACCGCTAGATGAAGCGGGGATTGAAAAAGTTGCCCATGTACTTACCGAGTGTGGCCTTCGTTAGCGCAAACAGGTCACCTATAACAGTTTTTTATAATATTTTTGGAGAGTTTTCATGAAATTGCATCGCTGGTTCGTGGCGTTATTCGTCGTCGCACTCACCGTAACAAGTCTAGGCTTCGTTAAATTCCAACAAATTCAGGCAGCTATCGCTATGGCGGAAGCTTTTCCTGAACCTTCGGCTGCAGTAAAAGCAACTGTGACTGAAATTACTGATCATCAAAATTTCTATCAAGTCACCGGACAAACTCAAGCCACTCAAGTGGTTAACTTGCAAACTGAGTTAGCAGGAAAAATTACTTCCGTTAATTTTCAAGCGGGTGACTTAGTTCAAAAAGGCCAATTGTTGCTAAGCCTTGACGTTTCTCAAGAGCAAGCACAATTAAAAGCCGCTAAAGCAAATTTGTCATTAGCAACTTCTACACTATCTCGTATTACTAAGTTACTTAAGCAGAAAAAAGTGAGTGAGCAAGAATATGACAATGCCACTGCACAACGTGCAATCGCTCAATCTGACGTAGAAAACTTAAAATCGATCATCAATAAGAAGCAAATTAGAGCACCATTTGCTGGTCAAGTTGGCTTAGAAACTTATCAAGTAGGTCAGTATTTACCTATGAACAGTTCGGTAACGACCTTAATTGGTCAAGAATCCACGCTGTGGGTTGACTTTCAAGTAGCGCAAACACAAAAACACTTAATTGTGGGTGAAAAAGTGGTAGTACAAGCTATTGGCAACAACAACCTAGATAGCTTAGAAGCAACCATTATCGCAGTGAATAGTGAGATTAAGGCAAACTCTCGTCATTTAAAATATCGTGCAGCAATTGACAATGGCGCTAAGTATTTTAAACACAATGAAATTGTTCAGGTGCACATTTATCAAATCGACAATTCAGTGGTGTTAGTACCAAACTCTGCGGTGACTCGTACTCATCAAGGAACTTACCTATATACATTGAATAAAGATGAGCAAGGTAATTTCCGCGCCAAACGTGTACCTGTAGAATTAGGGCAACGTGATGCCAACCAACACGTTGTTTTATCAGGTATAAGCTCAGGCCAACTTATTGCGACTGAAGGTGCATTTAAGTTACGTGAAGGCCTATTAGTGTACCCACAAACCGAGCAACCTGAAACGTACACGCTTGCAGGTGCATTAGGTAAAGGAGAATAATCATGTCTTCGTCTAATAAACCTTACAGTCAAAAGGCCTTGATGGATATTTTCATCAAAAAGCCTGTATTAGCTATAGTGCTTTCATTGTTAATTGTACTGGCCGGTATATATGCCTCTTCAGGTATATCCGTTCAGCAATACCCAAAAATTGAAAGTGCTTCACTTGTTATAACAACTACTTACACTGGCGCTTCCGCTGATGTGGTAAAGGGATTCGTGACAGAACCTATTGAACGAGTTGCATCAACGGTACCTGGTGTAGATTACGTAGACTCTCATACCACTTCTGGTAATAGTAAAGTCACAGCGTGGCTAAACCTAAACCACAATACTAACGACGCTTTAACCGAGTTAAGTACGCGCTTAAGCCAAATTGCTTTTGAATTACCACAAGGCGCGGAAGATCCTTCGGTATCGGTTGTTAGAACAGACAGCCCGTACGCTATATTTTACCTTGATGTTTTTGCACCTAACCAAGCTAGAAGTGAAGTTACTGATTACTTATCGCGTAATATCACCCCTATCATTGGCGATATTCCTGGTGTTCAAAAAGTTACGCTAGAAGGTGGCAGAAACCCTGCGATGCGTATTTGGTTAGATCAAGATAAATTAGCCGTATTTAACTTAAGCCCTCAACAGGTATTTGCAGCATTGCGAGCAAATAATACTATCGCGACATTAGGTTATAGCGAAAGTAATCGCCAGCGTGTTGATATTATGGCAAACACCACCCTCAAAACTGCTGCTGATTTTGAGCAACTTGTTGTCGCTGACATCGACGGTGCGCAAATCCGCTTAGCAGACATAGCTAAAGTAGAGGTAGGTGAAGAAGAAGGTTATGTAGACGCACGCCTTGACCACGATACCACCATATTTTTGGCAGTATGGCCACTACCGGGTTCAAATGAAATTGAAATTGGTGATGCGCTGTATAAAAAGCTAGATAACATTAATGCCAACTTACCTAATGATATGAAAATTAACATAGGTTATGACGGTACGCTTTATATGCGTGATGCTATTAAAGAGATATTCACTACTTTAATTGAAACGGTATTATTGGTGGGCATCGTCGTTGTCGCCATGATGGGGTCATTTAGAACAGCTTTAGTACCTCTTATTACTATTCCAATCTCTATTTTAGGTGCAATTGGTGTAATGTCGCTGATGGGCTTTTCATTAAACCTGTTAACCATCCTAGCTATCGTATTATCAGTTGGCCTGGTCGTTGATGACGCCATCGTTGTTGTTGAGAATGTTGCTCGTCATATGCGAGAAGGAAAAGGTCGTATTGAAGCCGCCTTATTAAGTTCAAGACAGTTACTTGTTCCTGTCATCGCGATGACACTAACCTTAGCTGCGGTATATGCACCAATCGGCTTTTTGTCAGGACTTACAGGATTCTTGTTTAGAGAATTCGCCTTCACCTTAGCAGTAGCAGTATTAATTTCCGGTGTGGTTGCTATTACATTGTCGCCAATTATGAGTGCTTTTGTTTCTCCTGAAGGTGGCCAAGAAGGAAAATTAACGAAGAAAATTAATGGCGGTTTTTCTAATCTTCAATTGAAGTACATGAAGGTATTGGAAAAAATGTTCGAGTGGCGCTACCAGGTTATTACCGTTGCAGTAATTTTCAGCTTACTTGTCGTGCCTTTCTATATGTTCTCACAAAAAGAGCTAGCGCCTGTAGAAGATCAAAGTAGCATTCAAGTGGTAGTAGAAGCACCGCCAGAGTCTTCTCTTAACTACACATCTGCAAGCATGAATAACGCGGTAGACGTATTAAAAACTACCGAAGGCAGTAAGTTTGTATGGCAAATTATTAATGCGGCTGCAGGTTTCGGTGGTGTAGAGCTTGCTCCACCTGAAGAACGCGAGCGCACGGTTCACGAATTACTTCCAGAGCTATATGGCAAACTGGGCAGTGTAAATGAATTAACGTTACTACCAATTTTACCAGCAGCTTTACCTACGGCAGGTCAATTCGATGTTGAAATGGTAGTTAGAACCAATGATGACGTTAATAAAATGCGTGAATTCGCTGAACAAATAATTGGTCAAGCCTATCAAACCGGTAACTTTATGTTTGTTGATACTGATTTGAAAATTGATTTACCACAAGCAGAGCTGATTATCGATAGAACATTAGTTGCCGACTTAGGTTTGAGCTTAGCACAAATTAACGACCAGCTTAGCGTGTTGATGTCTAACAACTACGTCAATCATTACAATGACAATGGCAAAGCTTACCGCGTTATCCCTGTTGTCGACAAAGCGCAGAAGTATAACCCTGAGCACATTCTTGATATGCAAATAAGCACACCGGCAGGTGAACTTATTAAAGTCTCTAGTTTTGCTAAATTAGTGCCAGTAACAGGCCCAAGAGTATTAGGCTCTTTTAATCAGCAGAGTTCGTTCCGTATTTACGGTGGTATTTTACCTCACGTAACTAAAGAGCAAGCGTTATCAAGTCTTGAGCAAATTGCTGCTGGCTTATTACCTCAGAATTACTCTATTGATTACGCAGGAGAATCACGCCAGTTACGTAAAGAAGGTAATACTATGGTTAGTGTATTACTGGTATCTTTGATTGTGGTATTCTTTGTACTAACCATACAATTTAACAGTTTCCGTGACCCACTAGTGGTATTACTTGGCTGTGCTCCTTTAGCGTTAGCTGGCGCGTTAAGCCTGCCATTCTTAGGGCTAACCTCGATTAATATCTACTCACAAATAGGTTTAATTACTTTAATCGGCTTAATTGCGAAAAACGGTATCCTAATTGTTGAGTTTGCCAACCACATGCAAGAACAAGGCTTGGATAAGCTAGCTGCAGTAAAAGAAGCGGCGGCAACGCGATTACGTCCTATCCTGATGACAACGGCAGCAACAGTTCTTGGTCACTTCCCGCTAGTATTAGTGACTGGAGCAGGTGCTGAGGCTCGTAATAGTATCGGTATTATTCTTGTAGCAGGTATGATAATTGGTACCTTATTTACTTTAATTTTATTGCCAATCATTTACACAGCTTTAGCGTCAAATCATCAACCTAAAGAGGTGAAAAAGGAAACGCCAAGTTTAGCTGTAGCGGCCTAATACCTATTACCAATTTAATTAAATATTTAATGTAATAGGTATAGTAATTTTTGGAAATAATCTAACAAAAACGCCTGTCTGGACAGGCGTTTTTTTATATGGATACGGTAACTTTACCGGTAGTGGAATCGTAAAGAAAACTAAAGCGGCCGTCATCAGTAGAAGTATAAGAACAAACACCAGCACCTTCATAATTAACAATAAACTCAGCACTGTTATCGGTAGCCCCTTTGTCAACACCGTTTTCAATTAACACGACCCAAAGTGACAAACAGTCATCGTCATTATCAGTCGTTAGCACGGTATCAGGGCCAGCATAACTTTGTACCGGCCAACCGTTAACCGAAATATCTACCTGCCCTGCTGCACCTGCGCCATAGAGCTGAATATCGTTTCGCTCATTAACGTCAGATGGAGAACCAAGTGCTCGCCATTTTAGATTGCTTAAATTCACACCTGCCTGCAAGGCAGCCGCGTTTTGTTGAACTTTCGCAATAATGGCATCTGACTTTAAATCAACGACTTTTGGCAAAGCCGTCATCGCTAAAATGCCTAAAATTACAATAACAACTATTAATTCTATTAGCGTAAAACCTGCTGAAGAGGGCTTACCAAGGTTTATAGCGCACTTCACTATCTAGGCCTTCATTGCTCATTTTACATAATGTATTCAAACGATAACATAATCAAAGCAATGTATTAAGCGTAGAAATGTTACTAAGTTGATGATACTAGCTCAGTAGTTAGCACTACTTTATAGCTCTATACCCACCGATATATACATTTTGTAATCGTCTTTTTTCGGAACGATACCATTTTCATTGGCTTGCGGATCTGAGGTTCTATCCCAAATAAAAGAAACGTCTAAATCAACATCTTCAAAAAGGTCAAACTCTAACGTGGTAAACAGTTCATGACGCATTCCACCACTCGCCTTTTCAGCAATGTTAAGTGTGTAAGACGCCTCAAAATCAACAGTTTTCGTTAATTCAGTTTCAAAATTGGTTTCAAAAAAACCACCCAAGGATTCTTCAGAGCTATGACCGAGTTCTGTATTAGAAACAAAGTTTGTTTTCCGATAACTAGGACCTATCGACGCATCCCACTCTGTTTTGTTTGTATCGATAAAGTAATAACCAATACCCGCACCGTAAGTATATTCTGTCTCTATGTTTTTAAAGGGGTCTTTTGAAATAGTAACTAACGCGGGGCGAAAGAATATTTTTTCTGTGTAAAAAATGTCATAGGTTGAAGAAAGCGAACCATTATTTTCAACTTCTTCGCCGTCTGCAGTGGAGCGAGTCGCAAAAAAGTCGACGATAAGGCGGCTACTTACGGTTCGTCTCTTAGCGTTAACGCGCCCATTCCACTCGGTTTGATCAGTATTACCTTTACTTAAACTAACACCGAGATCGACTTTAATGTCCCATATATCGATACCAGTTTCTTTTTCACCGGCAATAGTTAACACCTCAAAAAAGGTATATGCGTCTGGTTTTCCTAAAATACTGCCGCGACGATCGATTATTTCTATCGGCGCTCTAATTATGCTGCCATCACGCAATTTAATGCTGTGCGGCCTAGAAGAGATAATAGAATGGATATCTTCTTCATCTATCGACAGCAAATCTAAAACGTCACTGTCAAACTCAAGTTTGTCTTCGTAAAAGCCTTTTAACTCGCCTTTTACCCATTCACCAGATTTCAAGCGAACCCAATCAAATTCAACATCGACTTTCGCTAGAGCAATAATGCCACGCTCTTCCTCTAAAAGCTCTTCTGCATTAGCACTAAAGCTGAGTAAAAAGTACAGTAGCAAACTGATAAACGTTAAGTGAGATGCAATAATGCACTTCGCTTTATGAAAATATCGCTCAGAATAAGTCATTAACATCACATTCTTTTTATCTAGTTGCTAGCGCACTATATTTTTCACACAATACTGAAAAATATAGTGTATTTATTACAACAAACAAACTTAATCTTTCATTGTTAATGACAGTTGGTAAAGATCTTTTTTGTTAACGGAATAGATATCAGCAATAGCTGCACATGCTTTTTTCGGCGGCAAATCTTGTAATAATCGTTTAAGTGCAGCTTCTACCTCTTGAGAAATAATAGATTCTTTCTCTGGCGCACCTGACACTATGAGTACCATTTCGCCTTTTAACTGATTAGCATCACCTTCTAACCAATCGAGTAATTCTCTTACCGTGCCAGCGGCGATAGTTTCAAAGGTCTTAGTAATTTCACGCGCAATTACTATTTTTCTTTGCTCGCCAAGTACTTGTGCAATATCTTGCAAAGTATCAATTGCGCGACGAGGGGCATCATAAAAAATCATGGTATGAGGTTGCTGCGCGACGAGTGAAAGTGCTGTTTGTCTTGCGCCTGATTTACTTGGTAAAAAGCCTTCAAAAGAAAATTTGTCTGTGGGTAAACCAGCTACACTTAACGCTGCTATCGCCGCGCAAGCACCAGGTATGGGTGAGATTTTATATCCTAACTCGCGACAGTATCTAACAATATGAAAACCCGGATCACTGATAAGTGGCGTGCCAGCATCAGACACAATCGCCACATCTAACCCTTGTTCGAGTATGCTCGCGATGTATTCTTGTTTTTGTCGCTCGTTATGATCATGCAAGGCAAACGTTTTATTACTAATAGAAAACGCTGACAGTAACTTTTTCGTATGACGAGTGTCTTCACAGCCAATTGTTTCTACTTGAGACAAGACTTCTATTGCTCTTGGGGTCATATCTGATAAATTGCCAATTGGCGTTGAAACGATAAAAAGTGTGCCTTTGTCAATTTGTTCCATAAGAATACTGTTACTTTAGTTGTGACCATTAAAAATGGCGTTTATTATAAAACAATCTCAGATCGATTGATCTAAATAAATATAGGTTTTTGCAGTGAAATTTCGACACTTTTCCCAATTTTTTATCATCGCCTTAGCAGCGCTATTAGTTAGTTGCTCTTCCAAGGCCCCTAAACCTGTGACTAAAACGCCTACAACGAGTAAAACTGTAGAGGTTAAGAAGACAGCCAAAACTGCACAAGACTACCTACAACAAATTAATCCCAAGAATGAGCAACAAACCCTTGATAACCTAATTCTTGCAATTAATACCTATATTGACGAGCAACAGTATAACAAAGCTGTTTTTCTAGCCTCGCAAGCAACGGCATTAACGACAAATAGCCGAACGCAGTTCGACTTACATCTAGCAAAAGCACAAGCCCTAGCTTTAATTGAGCGCTACGATGAAGCAAGTACTAGCCTATCAAATGCAAAAAAAGCCTTGCCAATAGAGCAGGTTGAAACTAGCAAAAGAGGCATTTATTTTCAAACTCTGGCAAAAGTGGAGCAACAGTTACAACGACCAATTAACTACTTAAATGCACTGCTTCGTTATCAAGCGCTCACCCCACCAAACGAAGAAGACATAAACCAAACTTGGTTAGCATTAAATGGTTTAGCCCAATGGCAAATAGAGCAGCTCACTTTATTAAACCCGCCTAACATCGATGGTTGGCAACAACTATTAAACTTTGCTCACCGATTTGGTTTTCAACCTAGTAAGTTCCAACGCTATTTAACACAATGGCAAAGAAATTATACTGGCCACCCAGCTAATGCTCTTATTTCAGTATTGATGTCGACAGAATTAACTAGCTACGACCAAGAAAAAAATATAGCGATTCTATTACCGCTTTCAGGGCAACGTAAAAAAGCTGGAGAGGCTGCCCAACAAGGTATTTTAGCAGCGTTCAACGACAACGAAGATACAAACCTGCATTTTTTCGATACCAATTTAATTGACTTTACTACGCTAGATGAGCAACTCATCAATAACAACATAGATGCAGTAATTGGCCCTTTGTTAAAAGATAATGTCGATGCCTATATATCAAGTGTTACTAGCGAAACACCAACTGTTCTATTGAACTTACCCATAGAGCAGACGCTTAAGGCCCATCATTTTGCTTTTTCCATGAACCCTGCTGAGGAAGCAATTCAAGCCGCTACAACCTTAAGTAGAATGAACTATCAAAGCCCTATCGTATTCGTGCAAGAGGACAGTGTTAGTCAACGTATCGCACAGCAATTTATTTCTCAGTGGAATAAGTACGCAGACTCAACACCAGAGGTTATCGAATTTACCGACGCAAGTAAGGTTCAAGAAAAATTAGAAAGCAGCTTAGAGTTAGATTTAAGTAAAAAGCGCATTAACGATATAGACAACCGTATCAGGCAGAGCTTGAAAACTGAAGCGCGTAACCGACGGGATATCGACATGATCTATATCGTCGCTTCACCCAACGAAACACGACTATTAAAGCCGTATATCGACGTTAATATTTCCCCTTTTGCTCAGTCGATATCTGTTTTTGCAAGTTCCCGTAGCCACAGCAATAACGCAGATGCGAGTGACAGCAGAGACCTCGAAGGGTTGAGCTTTACCGAGATGCCATGGCTGTTATCTAGTAAGCAACAAAATGCTCAGCTTAAACAAATCAATAATCTTATTTGGCCACAAAGAAGCGATAGCTTAGAGCGTATTTTTGCTATGGGCTATGACAGTTTCTCACTGGTTAACAAATTTAAAATGTTTAGCAAACACCCCTATATTAGACACTATGGCCAAACAGGGATTATCAAGTTAAACAACGATCAAACACTTACGCGTAGCTTACTCTGGGGTAAGTATGAAAAAGATAAAGTTAGTGAAATAGCAATGGAGTAATTGCTATAGGTTACCTCATAGGAAACAGGGAGAATATTGGTGCGAAAACAAGGAGAGTTATGGGAACAAGTAGCCCAAAGGCACCTGGAAGATAGCGGCCTAACATTATCGGCTAAAAACTACCTAGTTAAGGGCGGTGAACTTGATTTGGTGATGAAAGACGGCAGCACTTATGTTTTTGTTGAGGTAAAATTTCGGCAATCTAAAGCCTTTGGCGGCGCATTAGAAGCAGTTAGTTACACAAAACAAGAAAAAATTCGTCGTTCTGCTGCAATTTTTCTGCAACAAAAGGGACTAAATGCCTATAATACCGCCTGTCGATTTGATGTTATCGCAATTAACGGTAGTGCAAATCCTGAGATTACCTGGCTAAAGAATGCCTTTTGACCCTAACGGAGCCAATGAACACCATGTTAGAACGAATAAAAAGTAACTTTACTGAAAGTATTCAAACTAAAATTGCCGCAAGTGAAGCACTTGCAGGCCCAATCGAACAAGCCTCATTAATCATGGTTCAAGCCCTGTTAGGTGGAAACAAAATATTGTCGTGCGGAAACGGTGGCTCTGCTGGTGATGCTCAGCACTTCTCAGCAGAATTACTCAATAGATATGAAACAGAGCGACCTAGCTTACCCGCGATCGCTTTAACAACTGACAGTTCAACAATCACTTCTATTGCTAACGACTATCACTATGACGAGGTTTTTTCCAAGCAAGTTAGGGCTTTAGGAAATGGTGGCGATGTATTATTAGCTATATCGACCAGTGGTAACTCTTCTAACGTGATTAAAGCAATTGAAGCAGCTGTTGCTAGAGATATGCCTATCATCGCGTTAACGGGAAAAGATGGTGGCGATATAGCGGGTTTACTTGGTGAAAATGACGTTGAAATCCGAGTTCCATCTGCCAGAACTGCGCGTATTCAAGAAGTGCATTTAGTGGTTATTCACTGCCTTTGCGACATTATCGATTCAACCTTGTTCCCGCAGAACGAAGAGTAAACAATGAATAAAAAAACAATTGCATCATTATTGATTACAACTGCTTTTCTACAAGGATGCACGGCTGCGGCGGTTGTCGCCGTTGCGGGTGGAGCTGCAATTGCTTCTGATAATAGAAGCGTAGGCAAGCAAGTAGATGATCAAAAAATTGAGTTTAATGCCCACGCCGCTTTGTCTAAACACAAAGGAATTGCCGATAATACTAATTTGCAGGTGGTTAGTATGAACGGTAAAGCATTGGTGGTTGGTCAGGCGCCTAATACCTTTTTAAGGGACGAGGCAATAAAAATTATTAACCAAGTAGAAGAAGTAAAGTTTGTGTATGACCAAATTCGCGTCTCAAACAAAACATCTATTTCTACTCGTACCAATGATGTTTGGCTTACTTCTAAAGTAAAAACAGCATTATTCCGTAGCGAAAAATTAGACGCCATGAATGTTAAAGTAGTGACCGAAAACGGCGAGGTGTTTTTGCTTGGCTTAGTTTATGAAAGCGAAGCTAAAGCAGCCGTTGAAATTGCCAGGCATGTCGGCGGCGTAAATCGCGTTTTTAAGATGTTTGAAATTATCGAATAACATCTAAACTATTCTTTCATATAAAAAGCCAACCTTCTTCGGTTGGCTTTTTTGTGCACCACCACCCGATATCAGTGACTATTTCCAGTATTCAAATCGACATTAATCAGCTATAAATCAGTAACACGTAAAAATCCTGAAGGGTTAACATGGAACCAAAAGAGTTAATTGAACAGTGGGTTGAGGCCTTTAATAGCGGTGATGCCGATAGGCTCCGCTAACTTTTATGCGCCAGATGCTATAAACCACCAAGTCGCAAACGAGCCTATCGTGGGTAAGGACAATATTCACAACATGTTCGCGCAGGAATTTGCTACCGCAGACATGGTCTGCCTGGTAGAAAACATATTTCAGGACGGCGATTGGGCTATTTTAGAGTGGAAGGATCCTGTTGGACTCAGGGGGTGTGGCTTTTTTAATATCGTAGACGATTTAATCGTTTTTCAACGAGGTTACTGGGACAAGCTTAGCTTCTTGAGAGCGCACAATTTGCCTTTTCCAACTAATTAATTAGCTAACTAAAAAATCTTTTTGTGATGAGAATATTTAGGCTCTGAAGAGCCTTGATTATAAATTTTCTAGAAATAATGAAAGTTGTTAAACAACCCACTATATCTGCGCTATTGGCAAATAAAAACGGATGCTATTTAACAACTTTTAGAGATGCGCGACCTTTTGATTTACTTTTCTTGTCAGAAGGCTCTGTAGCGGCTTCGCTTTCGGTTTTTGGCACACTACTTAGCGATTTAGGCTTTTCTTCCTCAGTGCTCTGTTCTGTAGGCTCAGGAGGGTGTTCAATGGCTAGCGATGTACCCGCACCGTTCTCTTTAGCGTAAATAGCACCTATCGCCCCAAAAGGAATAACCAAATGTTCTAATTTACCGCCAAAACGAGCCGAAAATTCTATTTCATCACCTGCTAGCGATATTGCGCCAACCGCTGAAGGTGAAATATTCAGAACGATTTGACCATCATTAACATATGCCTGAGGCACTAAAACACCATATACGTTGGCATCTACAGCAATGTAAGGGGTAAGCCCATTATCACAGATCCATTCGTAAAAAGCCCTAACAATGTAGGGCTTTGTAGAAGTCATTTCAGAACTCATTAAACAGATGCACCGTAACGCAATTCGCGCTCTGCCTCAGTTAATGACGCTTGGAAAGACTCACGTTCAAACAAGCGAAGCATGTAAGTTTTAAGCTCCTTAGCACCTGTGCCGTTAAGCTCTACACCTAACACAGGTAAGCGCCATAATAGTGGTGCTAAGTAGCAATCAACTAAGCTAAATTCTTCGCTCATGAAGTAAGGCGCTTCGTTTAACACTGGTGCAATGCTCAATAAGCTTTCAGCAAGTTCTTTACGCGCTTTTTCAGCTTCGTCTGCTGAGCCTGTTTGAATAGTCTTAGCTAAGCTATACCAGTCTTGCTCAACACGGTGCATCATTAAACGACTACGACCACGAGACACAGGGTAAACCGGCATTAATGGTGGATGAGGAAAACGCTCATCTAAGTATTCGATAATGATTTTTGCTTCGTATAAAGCTAATTCACGGTCAATTAACGTAGGTACAGTTCCATAAGGATTTAAATCAAGTAAATCCTCTGGCAAATTCGCCATATCAACTAAATGGATATCTACTCCAACGCCTTTTTCAGCCAGAACAATGCGTGTTTGATGGCTATACATGTCATCCGCATGTGAATATAAGTTCATGACAGAGCGTTTGTTTGCAGCAACGGCCATTTTGCCTCCAAAAATTATCTAAACGTTAAAAACTAACAAAGGGGGCATAGGCCCCCAAAATCTATATTGCTATCGGTACACTAGAATCTAGTGTACATCTCGCCAATATTCTTTCTTCAATAAGTAAGAGAATATCAACAAGATAAGTAGGAAACCAATTACATAGTAACCTAACTGTTGACGCTCAAGTTTGTTCGGCTCACCAACATACTCTAAGAAGTTAGTTAAGTCGCGAACAAATTCGTCATACTCTTCAGGTGACATAGTACCACCTTGAGCAGGTGTTAAATTGCCATTCTCGTCTAAGGTTTGAACACCTTGCAAGTCTTGAAGTACATGCGGCATACCAACATCTTTAAATACTGTGTTGTTAACACCGAATGGACGACTTGGATCTACGTAGAAAGAGCGCAAGTATGTGTAAATCCAATCAGGGCTTTTCAAACGAGCTTCTAATGTAAGATCAGGTGGCGCAGTACCAAACCATTTTGCTGCATCTTTTGCAGGCATAGTATTAGTAATGTGGTCACCGACTTTTTCACCAGTAGGCATTAAATTAGCAGCACCGTATTTTTCGTCGATTCCTAAGTCACGGAACGTACGATTGTAACGTTGGTACTGTAACTGATGACAACCTAAACAGTAGTTTAAGTATGCTTCAAAACCACGCTTTAATGATTCTTTATCGCTTAAGTCATTATTAGCTTTATCAACTGGAACTTTAGGTCCTGCAGCTAACACTACAAAAGGGATACACGCTAAAATCGTTAAAATTAACTTTTTCATTATCCTGTCACCCTCTCTGGAACTGGTTTAGTTTTTTCATTCTTACTGTAAACCCAAAGGAGAAGGAAGAATCCGAAGTAACCAAAGGTGGCTATAACACCGATTAAGTTGTTTAAGTCAGTTGCTGGTTTAGTACCTAGAATACCTAGAATAATAAAACAGATAGCGAACTGAATTAAGTTAAATGTGTGCAACTTGCTACGGTAGCGCATAGAACGCACTGTGCTGCGGTCAAACCATGGTAAGGCAAATAATACACCAATCGCCGCGAACATTAGAATTGCACCGAATAATTTATCAGGAACAACACGCAAGATGGTATAGAAAGGACCAAAGTACCATACAGGAGCAATATGCTCAGGCGTTTTCAAGCCATTTGCAGGTTCAAAGTTTGGCGCTTCAATAAAGTAACCACCACCTTCAGGTGCGAAGAACATAATATAGCTAAAGCCAATCAAGAAGATAACCACCGCGACAATATCTTTCACCGTGTAGTAAGGGTGGAAAGGTACCGCGTCAACAATGTCGTATTTGCTTGTGTACTGTTTATGGAAAGTAAACTTGCTTTGCTCTTCTTCTGGTACGCTACCTTTTGGCTTCTTGATATCTGTACCGTCAGGGTTGTTAGAACCAACTTCGTGAAGTGCAATAATATGTAAGAATACTAATACACATAATACAAGTGGTAAGGCAATTACATGCAATGCGAAGAAGCGGTTAAGAGTTGCACCAGAGATAACGTAGTCACCTTTGATCCAAATCGTTAATTCTTCACCCACTATCGGAATGGCCCCAAACAGGGATATGATTACCTGCGCCCCCCAATAAGACATGTTACCCCATGGTAATAAGTAACCCATGAATGCTTCTGCCATCAACACTAAGAAGATAAGCATACCGAAGATCCATAGTAATTCACGCGGCTTTTGGTAAGAACCGTACATAAGGCCACGGAACATGTGAAGATAAACAACAACGAAGAATGCAGAAGCACCTGTTGAATGCATATATCTTAATAACCAACCGTAATCTACGTCACGCATGATGTATTCAATTGAAGCAAACGCGCCATCGCCAGATGGTTCGTAGTTCATGGTTAACCAGATACCCGTTAAGATTTGGTTAACTAATACAAGTAAAGATAAAGCACCGAATACATACCAGAAATTACCGTTTTTAGGTGCAGGGTATTGAACAGCATGCTTATTGATCGCATCCATCATAGGGATGCGCTTTTCGATCCAAGCTAAGAAGTTATCCATTACGCTGCTCCTTGTCCAACACCAATTAATAAGGTGTCGTCAGTTGGGAATGAATGCTCAGGAACCACTAAGTTTAATGGAGCAGGTACACCTTGGAATACACGGCCTGCCATATCAAATTTTGAACCGTGACAAGGACAGAAGAAACCGTTTTTAACGCCTTCCACTTTCTCTTCAAAGTCACCTTTGTGGTAAGTTGGTGCACAACCTAAGTGTGTACAAACACCTAATGCAACCATGTACTCAGGCTTAATAGAGCGGTGAGTATTTACTGCGTATTCTGGTTGCTGCGGCTCTTGTGAGTTAGGGTCACGAAGTTGGTCGTCGATTTGCGATAAACCGTCTACCATTTCTTGTGTACGGCGAACCACATAAACAGGCTTGCCTCGCCACTCTGCTCTAATTAATTGACCGGGCTCAATTTTACCTACGTTGACTTCTACTGGGGCACCAGCGGCTTTCGCACGCTCACTCGGGTTCCAGGAGCCAAGGAAAGGTACAGCCACACCGACAGCACCAACACCACCAACTACTGACGTTGCAGCAGTAAGGAAGCGACGGCGGCCGTTATTTACAGGCGCATTGCTCATCCAACATCTCCAAAAATGTTATTTATGTTGTTTAACGTTCGAATTCTTCTCGCTTAATACAGCATAGCCAAAGCGGTGATTCTTTTTTAAACAAATAAACTTAGCGATAAAAAAATTTTTTCGATCATAAAGAAAAGCCCTGTTTTTTACAAGGAAATTAACGGCTGAAAGCGGGAAATACGAAAAATATTTCAAAATATTTCAAACGAGATCATTAAATGCTTTCGAAAGGTGAATTGTTAACCGAATAAAATTGTCAAAGAGTGAGTTGTACTCGATGCTAAGGTGATATGGGTTAATCGCTAAACAAGCGTTCTAACCAAGATTTTTTCTTTTCTGGCTCAACAGGTTGGTTACACTCGTATTGCCATGAAAGCCCTTGGTTCACTGCTGGTAACTTGATGTTATCTTTGCAATTTTTTGCCACTGGCTTTCCTGTGGATAATTCAAACGCTATTTCTTCGACGTTTTCAGGTTGGGAAAGATGTTTATTAACCACACCAAAATCACGCATAAAGTCAGCAAAAACAACTAAAGCGCCTGAACTGCCTGTGACTTCTGTCGCTTTGTTGTCATCGCGACCAACCCAAGTAGTCACCAAATGCTCCTGATCATAACCAACAAACCAACTATCTCTTTGGTCATTAGTCGTGCCAGTTTTACCCGCAACAGTTTTTCCTTTTAATCGCCAAGACAAGGATTTTGCCGTACCTGTTTTAGTGACTTGCGTTAAACCATAATCAAGTAAATACGAAGCTTGTTGAGAGAAGTAAGCGTTGTGCTCATTTACTTGCTCGTACAAGACTTCACCTTGAGCAGTCAATATACTCGCTACCGCGTGATTTTCAGTCGCATAACCGCTATTAACCATAGGCAAATAAAACTGATTCACTTGGTAAGGCGACATGTTAATGGCACCCAACAGCAGAGACGGCCTTAACGTAATATCTTCTTGATAGCCAAGTAAGTGGAAAACATCGGCGATGTGCTCTAACCCTAACGCCATGCCTAAATTAACCGTGGGAATATTTCTTGAACCAGATAAAGCGTCTAGTAACGACACCTGCCCCAAATACTTACCATCATAGTTTTTAGGTTGCCAAGTGTTGCCTGAGTCAGAAGTGAAGGTAATCTTTTTATCTGAAAGCAGTGTCGCTAATTGATACTCCTGATACCTTTCTAGCGCCAATAAATAAATCGCTGGTTTGGTTAACGAGCCGATAGGTCTGTTCGCATTTAATGCACGATTAAAGCCAGCATAGCCCTTTTTCTTACCGCCAATTAATGCTTTTACCGCACCAGTATGTTTGTCGCTAACAACCATACCTACTTCTAATTCTTTACCATGAGACTTAGCAAGCGCGTTCATGGTTTTTTCAATACTTGTCTCGGCAGTTACTTGGGCATGCAGTGAAAATTCGGTAAACACGCGAATACCTGCCCCTTGTAGTTCAGGCGAGAGTAACTGACTAAGCTCGCGTTTTACTAATTGTAGATACGCAGGAAATCTATACTTATTTTTCGGTAGTCTACGCGACTGCCTTACAGATAATGGAGCATCTAGCGATAATAAGTACTCACTTTTACTTAGTTGCTCATGGTCAAACATCAACTTGAGCACTAAATCTCGACGCTTTTTAACGCGTTCTGGGTAACGCCATGGATCGTAATAGCTCGGCCCTTTGATGACGCCTACTAAAGTTGCCATTTGCTCATCAGTTAACTGGCTAACATTTTTGCCGAAATAGAATTCTGCCGCCAAGCCAAAGCCATAAATACCATTAGCGTAATGTTGACCTAGATAAACTTCATTAATGTAGGCCTCTAACAGTTGGTCTTTGCTGTATCTATATTCAAGCAACAGCGCGATAATCGCTTCATTGGCTTTGCGCCATATGGTTTTATCTCGCGTTAAATACATATTTTTAACTAACTGTTGAGTTAGCGTGCTGCCCCCTTGAACTGTGCGCCCTGCTTTTATGTTGGCGAACAACGCTCGTGCTATACCAAGAGGTGAGATCCCTGCGTGATGATAAAAGTCTCTATCTTCCACCAATAGCAAGGTATCTAATAGTCGTTCAGGAACAGATTGTAGTGGTACTAACACCCTATCTTCTTTGTTCTCGGGGACAATCCGGTCGATCAAATAGGGTTCGAGTGCGACTTCTTCTACAGCAACATTGTCTCGATAGAGCTTTGTCACTTGTTGAACGTCACCTTTTGTGATGACATCTATTTGAATTTTTTCAGGGTACTCTACCCCTTCACCAAAATCGAATGCGCGGCGAAATATAATAATTCTAGAGTTAGAAAGCGCGAATTGTCCGGGATTAGCAACACGATTTACACGGGTATAATTCATCAGGCTGAGCTCAGATTTGAGCTGAGATAAATGTATCGAATCGCCAATAGTAAAGCGCTGAACTTTACCGAAGACTTGCACAGGAACTTGCCATCGTTGCCCTTCGAACTTATCGACAACTTTGGCATCTAAATACAAGGTGTAGCCCGCTAACGCGATTATGCCGACAAAGCACAATTTAACTAAAAACCAAGTAAATCGACGCAACCTACTTGGCTTTACTTGTGTTTGATTGTCTTCTTGCTTTGTCTTACTTTGCTTTTCTTTACTAGCCACAAACCTTCTCTGCTAACTGAAAAGCCTAACTGTTATCGTCAGACACTTTATTGTGAGTTGACTTTAAACGTTGTCTAAACTTGGCTTTTGCAAGTTTTTGCATGTCTTCAACTTCGTCACTTTCATCAACAATTTCTCGCCCAAGGAAGGTTTCAATTGCATCTTCTAACGTGACAATACCCGCAGTTTGGCCAAAATTATCTTCCACTAAAAAGATATGATCATGACGTTTAATAAAGACATCAAGTAACGGTAAAACCGGTAAATTTTCGGAAATACGATGAATACTTTGCTTTACCTCAGCAATGGTTTGCTCACCTTTACCTTGACGCTCTAATTCATACAAGGCGCCCTTGATAACGACACCTGTGATGTTATCAATAGTATCAACGTAAACAGGTATTCTGGTGAAGTTTGCTGTTTGCTCTGCCGCTAATGCTTCGGTAACGGTAAGTGTTTCGGGTAAAGCATGTACCACACTACGTGGCGTTAAAATGTCTTCTACCTTCACTTCACGCAAGGTTAAAATATTCTCAACCAATTGATTTTCTTGGTGGTATAGCGAGCCATCTTTATGCCCTAACGCGGCAAACGCCTTAATTTCATCACGACTTACAACATCAGTTTTGTTTTTATCGAATAAGCGAGTCAACAATGAGGAGAACCACACTAATGGATACACCAATTTGACTAAGAAACTAATAACATAGGCAGAAGGAACCGCCAATGAGCGCCAAAATTTAGCCCCTATCGTTTTAGGAATAATTTCAGAAAAATACAAAATAGCGAGTGTTAACAAAAAGGCAATTAAGGTCTCTTTTTCTTCGCCAAACACTCTAATTGCTTGTGCACCTACACCTGCTGCTCCCATCGTATGAGCAAATGTATTTAAAATTAGAATACTAGAAATTGACTTATCTATATTTTCTTTTACTTGCTCTAAAACTTTTCCGCCCATTGGCTTTGTTTTTTGTATTTGCTCGACAAAGCTAGGTGTAACCGATAGCAAAACAGCTTCAAGGATTGAACAAAGAAAAGACACGCCAATGGCAACGGCCAGATAGGTGATAAGTAAAGTCATGTATATTTAAATTAATTAAAAACTAGATTCCGATTGTAAACCAGCTTTTCTAGTAATGGTATGGTTTTCTCATTGAAGATGTTACTTTCAATAAATTCAGAGGATTAGCCAGGGCGTGTTGACCTTTCAGGGTTAAATTTCGTTCGAATTAAATGCGTTTTTATCGCGGCATTAGTGATACGCACAGTTATTCTGGCTACAGAGCAAGTAACAATGAGAAAAATGTAACTAAGAAATAGTACGTTAGCGCTTTAAGTCGTTTAATTTTACCCTAATTTCTTGCGCTAAATTATTCACATTTTCTTGATGCTCTTGTATTAACGCTTTAAATTCTCGCTTGTTCTGTAAAGGTTCCAATAAGTGATCGTCCTGTAAAGTCCACCATTCTCGGTCAAAGGTTTCGAGCCAGCCTTGGTGCAACGCATTACGCAAATGCTTTGTCGCTTTATTTGAGCGACCTAACTGAGCGTTTACTTGAGATAGCACCATTTCTGCCTGTGCTTTGTCATGAATCTTGTCTAAAAGCAGAAATTGCTCGATATTATTTAACACCACATTGGCATATTCCCGTTCATTCAACTTCAACAAGGATGTGCCATAAAGTGTCAAGGCTAAGTAATTGTCCATTGTCACTTCAATAGCTTTGGAGTCACGCCAATCTGGATAAAGGTCTAGCAATGAAGTTTTTGCCTGCTCATATAGACCCGCCCTATATTGTGCAATCGCCAGACTATATTTGTACTTATAATTGTGTGGACGATTTTCACTGAGCTTTTTTAAGAAAGACACAGCGTTAACTTGCTCACCTTGTAAACCGTAATCTATTAACTTTAGGGAATGCTTAAAGTGCTGATGTTTTGATGTCATGCGAGCCAATATTTTGTTAGCTTCTTTATCCAACCCAATACTTAAATATGAAAATACAACCTGCTCGCAATATTCGTCACTAGCGCAATATTCAAATAGCTCTCTATTATTTAGGTGCCATTCTGCTAAAGCATTAATGGAGCTCGTTGTATTGCGAAATACATGGGTTGATTGAACAATATTTGAATATTGGTCAGGCTCCAAAATTTGGGCTCTACTATATAGTTTTTGTGCTGTATCTAGTTTCCCTCTAATCGCTAAATATTCGCTATATATTGTTTTTAATGACGCCGAGAGCGGGTTTAAAGCAATAGCATGCTCCATATGCTTAGCAACTAACGCTTCTTGCCCCATCAGGTTTAGTAATGAACTATACCAATGATGTGTCGTTGCATTATCTTCTATTGCTAAAGAATGAATAAACAAATCTTGCGCTTCATTCATGATAGATAAAGCGGCTTGAGCATAGCTTGCTTTGAGAGTTAATAACATGCCTTTAGCCGCCAGTGCTTTAGGCGAGTTGGGCTCTAATGCCAATGCTTGCTCTACATAAGGAAGCCCTTTATCTGCGGATTCTTTTGCGCTCCAGTTCGCGTAATAATGCAACTGGCCGTAAGTAATGGCTAGCCCTATGTATGCGTTAACATAATTGGGCTCTAATTCGAGGCTATGTTTAAAATAAGTTTCTGCTTTGGATAATGATTTTGGTGTTCTTTGTCGCCAATGATATTGAGCCATTAAAAACCATTCATAAGCTTGGCTGTCGACTTTCTTAACCGCTGCAAGGCGAGGTTGTGAATTTGGCTGAATAGCGTATCTAACATCTCGGCTAATCTTATCTTGTAAGTTAAATACATTGGAATTTTGACTGTCAAAGCTTTTAGCCCAAAGCAAACGGCCATCGAAAGTGCTAACTATTCGAACGTTGACTCTTACTTGTCCTGCTGATTCTTGGACACTTCCATCTAACAATGCTTCTACTTTAAGCGCATTACCAATGATGGATGGGTCTCTATTTCCTCTAAAATTAAAAGAAGAATCCCGAGAAATAACCTTTAACGATTTCGACTGAGATAATTGGTTGATGATCGCGTCAGAGAGCCCTTCCGAGAAATATATATTGTCTTTATTCTCACTCAAATCTTCAAAAGGTAATACTGCAATTGAGTTAATAGCTATATGAAGATCATTCTCGGGTTCTTGATGAATACTATAGAAAGTTACGACAAAAATGAGGGTAAGTATTACCAGTGTACCAGCTAAAAAGTATGGATTACGCTTATTAGTTTCCACATTTAGCGTATTTGAATGTAACTCCAGTGGTTGTGTGTTTTCCTCTAGCGGCTCTACGGAAGCAACCAAACAATAACCGACATTGGGTATGGTTTTAATAAACGTTGGCTGACGAGCATTATCCCCTAATGCTTTTCTAATTTTACTGATTGCTACAGACAATATCTCTTCATTAACAACACTCTCATTCCACACCTGCGCAATAATTTGCTCTTTGGTTACATTTTGCCCTGCGTTTTGTATGAGAAACAACAGCACTTGCATACTTTTATTGTCAATTGACTTTTGCTCGCCAGCGCCTTGGAAGGTGTTCGTTATTGGACAGACAACCCATCGTCCTAATTGGTATTTCTGACTGTTTTGCAAAGACATATCCGAAAAGTAATTGCTTCTGTCATGCATTATAACGGAACAAAACGGATTCACATTTACTTTTTATCTTATGCGAACAACGCCTTATCGTATTTCACTACAAAGCAATAAAAACCCATAAATTCATGCACCTAAACGTATATTTAAGAACATTTAATATCATTTAAGTTGGGCAAGGAGCCGTTCAAATATACCTTGTGTGTAGTTTAGTTGCGTTTTGGTCACAAGTTTTTTGAATTCAAATATCGCTTTTAAAACGCACAGCAATTTTCGATTTTATAGGAGTTAACATGTTCGCAAATTATCGAGCCAAATTACTAACAGCATTTGTCCTATTTGTTTCATTTGAGGGATTTGCAAATGAAACAAAGCTTAAGGCTCCAAGGGCCTCAGCACAAGAAGTGACAATGGACTTTTGGGACATGGCTCCATTAGAAAAGGCTTTTATTAACATTACCCCAGAAAAACTAGCGGACAATGTTAAGGTAGGAAAACTTGGTGTTGATGGTGGTAATAAAGCCACTATTTTATCGTTCGCTAAAGAGCTAGCCGAAAACAAACATGGAAAATACGATAGTTTACTTATTAGTCATAAAGGTAAGTTATTATTTGAGTCTTATTTCAATAAAGGGCGAATAGACTTACCGCATTTTCAATTTTCTGCGACCAAAGGCTACACCAGTTTAATAGTGGCTAGAGCGATGCAGCTAGGCTATTTGACTATGGCGGATTTGCATAAACCTTTGGTGAGCTTTTTTAAAGATCTAGATACCAATAAACTAGCTGATGGTGCGGAGCTCATTACTCTGCACCATGTATTGTCCATGCGTTCAGGTCTTCGATTTAGCGATGAGCATTTAAAAGATTTTAGAGAAAATAGTGAAAAGTATTCAGGAACAACTCAAATCCAAGCTTTTTTCGAAAAAACTCAACCGATAAAAAAACAAACTCAGGTATACAAGTATCAAGCACCTGATCCTATTTTAGCTATGCACCTAATAAATGCAGTTGTTCCTGGTACAGCTCAACAGTTTATTGAAAATGAATTCTTTAAAAAGATGGGGATAACCGACTACAAATGGCAATTAGATCATCAACAAATGCCAACGGCAGAAAGTGGTATTGATTTGACTTCTCGTGACATGGTTAAAGTTGGTAATATGCTTGCCGACAAGGGGAGCTTAAATAATGAGACCTTTCTTTCACAAGAGTATTTACTAACCGCTTTTGGCCCAATAACAAAACCAACCGAAAGCTGGATCCCGGCGAGTTTTAATTATGGCTATTTATGGTACCAATCGGACATCGCTTTAAATAACATAAACTACAAGGTTAATTTTGCGTGGGGAGCTGGTGGAAACCGAATAATTCTCGTGAGCGATTTAGATTTAGTCGTTGTCATTACTGGTCATGACAGAGAGGACATTATTTTTGAACAAATTGAAAAACAGCTTTTACCCGCGTTCCTATAGGCCGATAAGTTAGGTAAATATTCATCCAGTCTTATGAGCCTTAAAGGCTAAGAAAAGCATTCAAGGTTCATAAGCATTTAAAGTAAGAATGTTAATCACTTTTTATATCCTGGCTTTGCTGACATAGGGTCATCTGGCCACCTGTGCTTTGGGTATCTAGCTTTCATCTCTTTTTGTACTTGTGCGTAGCTACCTTGCCAAAAACCGACTAAATCAGAGGTCACCTGAATAGGACGTTGCGCTGGCGACAATAATTCCAAGGTTAGCATGATCGGGGCGTTACTTAATCCGACACTAGGACCTTGCGCTAAGCCATAAACCTCTTGCATAGGCAAAGAGACTATAGGGTGTTTTTCTTGAGCATAACGAATAGGACAACGGCGTCCTGTAGGGCCTCTAAAAAATTCCGGAGCAAGTTTATCCAGGTCTTGTCGCTGTTGGTAATCTAGTAATGACAATAACGCCGCACTTAAGTCAACTTTGTCGAGTGCTTTTTTAGTCATCACACCTGTTAAAAATGGAGCTAGCCACTGCTCAAGTTCAGCTAATAAAGAAACTTCCTCGACATCAGAAAATTCAATTTCTTGGTAGTTTGCCAACAACCAACGCCAGCGCGAAAGCAATGTTAAATCCTGTGCTTGCCAGTTTAGCCATGACAAACCATTTTTTCGAATTTGCTCGCACCACATGTTAACCAACTTTTCGTTATCAACACTGTGTTCTGCTTTTTGCTCACTTAACACTAACTGGCCTATTTTCACCTGCTCTGCGGCAATTATTTTGTCTTGTCGCTGATCATACTTTAACACTTGCAGTTGTTCAGGCTGCACTAATTGAAAAGCTTCAAGTTGCTCTATATCTACTTGAGATGCCAAGCGAATGGCCGACTCGCTTTGATGTTGCGTTAAATGTGCCGCTACCAACCACTTTGACGACACTAAACTATCACTTTCATTTAATGAAACACCTTTGCCATTGGCCATCAAGTAGCTATGTGCTTGGTGTCTTTGTTTAGCTAAACGTTCAGGAAAGGCTAAATAAAGTAGTATGCCCAAATAGTCATTGCTTGCCGCCACTTTACTAACAGCTAATTGCTGTGCCTCTGAACTATTTGATTGTACCTTAGTCAGACGATCAAAAAACTGATGCGCTTGTTTCATATGATGCGCACAAAAAGGCGCTTTGGCATGTTGAATTAGTGTTTGAACTCGAACAGCAATATCTGCGTTTTCTCGAGCTTGCTCTACTTTTAGTAGCTCTTTGCCTTCCAAAATAGCCACCAATAAACACGCTAACCACAATAAGCCTTTAATGTTATGTTCATTTTCTAATTGCTGAGCAATAACCAGCATTTTACCAAGGCGAGAATGACAAGGTAGTTCAACCACTTGCTCACCTAACATGGTTAACTTGCGTTTATCATCCAATACGCCAATTTGCTGCATGGCTTGCCAAGCTTGCTGTTCTTGAGAGGCGATGGGCAAATCTAATAAAGGTAAGCTGGCAAAATCAGTAACTCCCCAATGTGCACACTCTATAGTTAATGGGGAAATATCAGCCTGCTGAATTGGCAAACTTAACTGCATTGGTGCTCGCTCAAAGCTATCTTTACTGTATAACCGATAACACCTGCCAGCTTTTACACGACCAGCACGCCCCGCACGTTGAATCGCTGAAGATTTCGCAATTTGCCGTTGCACCAATTTATTGGCAAGAACCTGTTCACTATAAACTGCTATTTTTTCTAGCCCTGTATCAATCACCAATTCAACGCCTTCAATCGTTAAACTTGTTTCGGCGATATTCGTCGCCAAAATAACCCGCCGTTTATCGCTAGGTTGAATGGCTTTTTGTTGCTCTGCTAGAGGTAGATCACCGTACAAAGGTAATAATTCGGTATCGTCATCAACCGATAACGCATCAAATAAGTAGCGAATATCACCACTACTGGGCAAAAAGACTAAGGTTGTTGACCTTCCTTCATTTATTTCTTTTTGAATAATCGACTTGGCATATTCACGCCACTGTCGAATATTGTTTGGCGGAAAATAAGAAACATCGACAGGAAATTGTCTACCACTACTTTCGATAAAGTGGGCATCATGTAACGCTTTCGCTAACGATTCAGTCGCCAGGGTTGCCGACATAATCAGTAAAGGTAGGTCATCTCTAACACTTTGTTGTATGTCTCGTGCTAGCGCAAAAGCAAAATCAGCTTGTAACGAGCGCTCATGAAACTCGTCAAAAATAACTAATCCAACACCTTCCATAAATGGATCTTGCTGTAACCTTTTGATCATCACCCCTTCAGTTACAACCACTAACTTGGTTGATTTTGTCACTTTACTGTCATGTCGCATTTGATAGCCGATTCGCTGGCCTAGCGGTTCGTCAATTTGCTTAGCTAAAAAACTCGCGACACTTTTAACAGCAACTCTTCGTGGTTGCAGTAAATAAATAGTGCCTGCTATCGGCGAGTCTTCTTCCAGCAACCATAAAGGTAATCGAGTCGACTTCCCTGCACCAGGCTCAGCGCTAAGCACGGTTATGCTATTTGTAGCAATAGATGCAACAAGGTCTTCTTTTACTTGTTCGATAGGAAATTGAGCAGACATAAATTGGAAAAAACGCTGGTTTTCATTTTGCCGCTAGTGTAACAAACCCACTTGCCAAGTTGTAGAACTGTCATCTATTCGTCATCAAGCTTTCATCGATATGTCACTGACTCGTCAACCAGCTGACCAATATTTGTCACAAAGCTGCCATAAAGTATTTGGGTTTAATAACAACAACCTAAAAACTACTTGGTAACGGTATAACAATGAAAACTTTAAAAAAATTAACAGTTGCAAGCTTATTACTTGCAGGTTTAGCCGCTTGTGATGGTGACGATGGAAAAGATGGCGCTCAAGGTATTCAAGGCGTAGCTGGCACAAATGGAACGAACGGAACTGATGGCTCTGATGGTACAAATGGTACAGATGGACAAGATGCGATTCGCTCTCTTGAAGCAACATTAGTTGCACGTGCGGTACTGAACGAAGACTCACCAGAAGGCGCGGCAGAGATCGTACAGTATCAAGCATCTACTGGCTGGATATACGCGATCAATAGTTCAGCAGATTTAGCGACTGTCGATATTCTTGACCTACCTAACGCAGATTCATCAGCGTTAACAGCGGATGCAGAAGGTGTCATTACTAACACCAACATGGAAATTGCCCATCGACTAGATCTAAGCGCCAACACTCCGGGCAATGCCAACAGTATTAGCATTTCAAATGCATTAAATATTATGGCTATTGCTATGGAAGCAGATGACACAGGTGTAAAAGGTCATATTGCTTTTTACGACATTTCAGGCGCTACACCTGCATTCATTAAAAACGTAGAAGTAGGCTATCTACCTGACATGGTGGCTTTCTCACCAGATGGTAGTAAAGTAGTCGTCGCTAATGAGGGTGAGCCAAGTAAAGATTACACCGTTGACCCAGAAGGCAGTATCTCAGTTATCGATGTTACTAATGGCACTATCGCAGACACAGCAACAAATATCACTTTCGAAGCATACAACGATAAAAAAGACATGTTGGCAGCACAGGGAGTTATGTTCCCGAATCCATCAGGCCGCACCATTAAAAGTCAAACCATTAATACTTCAGTTGCCATGGATTTAGAGCCAGAGTACGTAGCAATTAGTGCTGATAATCGCTATGCATATGTAGCTATTCAAGAGAATAATGCTCTAGCTATTGTTGACTTAGCTGACAATAGCTTAATGACCATTAAAGGTTTAGGCATGAAAGACTGGTCAACGCTTTCATTAGACGCTTCCGACAAAGATGATGGCATTAACTTTAAACAATACAAAAACCTATACGGTATGTACCAACCTGACACCATTGCCACTTTTACTTGGAAAGATGCAAATTTTGTTGTTAGTGCCAACGAAGGCGATGGTCGTGAATATTTCTTTGATGTCGCAGACGAAGCAGCATGTACTGCAGCAGGTGGCGCAGACTACGACGAAGATGATGGCTGTTTAGCTTACACTGACGAAAGTCGTGTCGAGGACTTAAACCTAGATCCTATCGCGTTTGCCGACGTAAACAACGATGACTACGATATTGGCCGCTTGAAAGTGTCTGTTGAAAAAGGTGACATAGACGGCGATGGCGATTATGACCGACTTTACACATACGGCGCTCGCTCTTTCTCTATTTGGGATGCCAATGGCAATCTAGTGTTCGACTCAGGTGATGACGTTGGCAAAATTACTGCGGCGATTCACGGCCAAGCATTTAACAATGACGGCGACGAAAACGAAGGCGATACACGCTCAGACGCAAAAGGTGCCGAGCCAGAAGCACTTGCGATTGGTGAAATCAATGACAGAACCTACGCATTTGTTGGTTTAGAGCGCATGTCTGGCGTATTAGTGTACGATATTACTAACCCATTCGACGTACACTTTATTGATTACTTCATTAACCGCGGCGTTGAAGAAGGTGCAGACTTGACAGGTGATCTAGCACCTGAAGGTATGGCATTCATTCCTGCCACTGACACAAGCGAAGCGATGTTAGTTATTGGCAACGAAGTATCAGGCTCAGTTGCCGTATGGCAAATCACTGAAAAATAGTGATTTTAGTATTACATTTACACCAACTATGTGAGCTAATTCACATATAGAGTGCTTTAAAAAGCCTCAGCCGTTAATTCTGCTGGGGCTTGTTTATCGATATGGGTAAATTACAATTAACCTAGTATCTTTGCCATTTTGCACTATCACCTTTATGAAACGTCTTTTTATTGCCTTTGACCTATTACCGGAAACCAAAGCGAAAATAGCAAGCTGGCGTATTGAGCAAAATCGCCTCAATGAAAAACAAGAAAATGTAAAAGAAGTTAAAGCAAAGAACTTTCATGTCACGATAACATTTTTAGGTCAGTTAACACTTGCTCAAGAAAAGGAAGTTATCGCGTTGTGTCAGTCGGTATTAAATCCGCCGGCAGTTGGCCAATACATTAATGAAAACTCTAGCAACTCTGTCGGTGATTCAACCTCCTACGAGCTGTTGAGTGAATCTTTAGGGCATTTTAAGAAACCAAAAGTAACCTATCTAGCCATTAAGCAACTACCTGCTGCACTTCGCATAATTGTGAATAGGTTAAAAGAAGCACTGCAACCATTCTCTGTCGACAGCAATGAAAATCACTATACACCCCACGTCACTATACTAAGAAAAAGCAAAGCTCTCCCTTTATGGAGCTCCCCGCATATAGCCATGCCCGTTAAGTCCATTAGTTTGTATCACTCAATCTCAACCAACAGCGGCGTCCACTATCAACCTATTAAAACCTGGCCATTAGCACAAAGCTAAACAACTGATATTATTCACTTTTAAAACTTGCATATTCAAGAAAACCTGCTTACTTGGCAAAGGCTTTCTGGCCTGTTATCAATAGTGCTTATTTAACAACATAGGTGATTACAATGGATTTGGCTGCGCACGGTACGTATAAAATCAAAAAAGAAGGTGATGTTTTACTTGTCGATGCACATGGTCCTTTTAATGATGTTACCGCAGCAAAATACGTTGAAGAAATGTATGAGGCATGTGAGGAGTTTGCAGGCAAGCCATGGGGCTTATTAGTGACTTTTTATGGCAACAGCGTCTTTACCCCAGAAGCAGAAAAAGCGCTTATAGATGTTACCCGATATAGAATGAAGCATGGCATGATCGCTAACGCCAGCGTTATTTTGGAAAGTAACTCAGCAGACCTTCAGCAAATGCAACTTAGACGTGTTTATCAAAGCTGCAACCTGATCTTTCATGTTTTTAGTGATGTTAATAGTGCTAAATCGTGGTTAACAGAGTTTGTCGCACAGCAATCAGAAGCAGATCAGCCAAAAGCCATCTAAAGTGATTTCATGCACTGAATTTAAACACTGAGTCAAAACTAAGCTAAACAAAGGGTGAACAAACACCCCTTGTTATACTCAATGTTTGCCTGTCCTAGTGATTGGTTAACATCAGTTGAGCAATTGTCGCAATAGATATACCAGTAGCGCCAGCAGCCCACAGGCCGTCACTCTTACCATTGTACGCTGCGGCTAAATCGAAATGTAGCCAACCTTCACCGTTATTTGGCGCAAAGCGCGCTAAAAAGCCTGCCGCGTTACTTGCACCGCCAGCACCGCCACCTTTTTGAGTACGGCTATTGGCAGTATCAGCAAATGCAGAAGGACATTTGTCTTTATGCCAAGGCTCTAATGGAAGGCGCCACATTGGCTCATTTACTTCAGTTGCTGCAGCTTGCGCTCGTAGTGCGGCTTGGTCATCTAAACTAAATAGCGCAGTATAATCACCTCCAGTTGCAAGCACTGCTGCTCCAGTTAGGGTCGCAGCATCTATAGTCATCTTTGGGTTAGATTCAGCCGCAAGTAACAAGCCATCGGCTAGAACAATGCGCCCCTCTGCATCGGTATTTGCCACTTCACAAGTAACACCATTTTTATACGTTAAAATATCGCTATTTTTATACGCTAGGCCACTGATCATATTCTCAGCACAGCATAAAATAAGTTTGACACGTTTATTCAAGCCTTGACGAATCGCTAAGGCTAGCGCGCCGGCAACAACTGCAGAACCACCCATATCAGCTTTCATATCAAACATGCCTTCATTGGCTTTAATACTATAGCCACCAGTATCAAATGTAATGCCTTTACCGATTAAGCAGGTATCCACCTCAGCATTTTCATCTTGTGTTGGGTTATAATCAATCTCAACTAAACACGGTGGATTAACACTTGCTTTACCGACGTTATAAACACCAACCCAACCCTGCTCTAATAATTCATCGCCACTTATTGTACGAGTTGAAACATATGCAGGCGCATGTGAAGCGATATAGCTGCTTGCCTTTTCAGCTAGCGCTAGTGGGGTGACTTCTGTAGAAGGTTTATTAGTTAAGTCTCTTGACCAAGCGTAAACGGCTAGCTTATCGTTCAAGCGGTTGATTAGTGCATCACTACCTGCAAATTCAACATTCGATAACTTGTTCACACAAGTAAAGCCAAGTGCGAAAGCCCACTGAAAATCTTCTTGCCATAGATCACCTTGAAGCTTCGCATGCTCGACCCCCATAGATTCAATTTTACGAGCGGCCTGCTGGATCTGACGGTCGGAATATTTATCAAACGTCGAAATATAAATAAAAATATCGCCATTTTTATGTTGGATAGTGGCGTCTTTTTGCCAATCGCTAGCTTGGTTTTCGTTTGTTAAATAAATAGAAGCAACTCTTTCCACGAGATTTCCTTGAGGTGATGAATAAAATTGGCCTATAAGTGTACACAAGTTTAATCGCCTTTACCTCTAGTAAAGAAAAATCAAAGTGCTGTTTTCATTTACGGTTTTTTGCTCGCTTTCTGCTTATACATTTTATTGTCAGCTTCTTTGATCAATAGCTCTATAACATGTGCTTCGTCAGCGTTTGCGCTGATAGTTGCTTGTCCAAAGCTAAATCTAATTCTAGGCTCGTCGTTATCGCTATTAACATTTTGCTCAAGACGAGAAATCGCTTTGCTAAGCTCAAAGCTGGTGCTTTTTTCGCACATCACGATAAACTCATCTCCACCTACTCTCGCCAAAACATCAACTTCTCTAAACGTTTTCTGTAAATGTTGAGCAAAGCGTTTTATCACTTTATCACCAATATGATGACCAAGGTTGTCGTTAATAGGTTTTAAGTCATCTATATCAAAGTAATAAACGCTGATATTGGTTTTACTTCTTTTTGCACTGGCTAGCAATCGTTCTGCTGCAAAGAAAAATCCTTTACGATTAAACAAGTTAGTTAAATCATCAGTCAGTGCAGAATTTTGTAATTGTAGGTTTTTGTTGAGGAGTTCTAGCTCGCGTTCTGCCATTTCGCGAAAATGCTGCATGAGTTTTTGGTATCTATCATCGTACTCAGTTTTTTCAAAATCCATGACGCAGATAGTGCCAAACACTGAGCCATCGGGCCAATGTAAAGGGTACCCTAAGTAAGTATTAAACCCGTCTTCACTCACTTCTGGGTTACTTAGCCACTCTTTTCTCTCTGATGCATTTCCAACATATAACCAAGCATCTTGCCTAACCACTTCACGACAAAAGAGATTGACATCTGAATCTATTGTAACCCCTGCACTATAAGGGTTTTCTACTGATTCATTTGCGATTATCACCTTATATCTATCATTCCCAGCTTGTACAATAAAGCCAGCAGGTGTACCGCACAATTCTGCCATCAAATCAACCAGCCTTTGCCAGGCAGGTAACAGTAACTCTTCCTTGTCTTGCTCTGAAATCCACTGCTGAGTTTTCAACATAGTATTCCCCGAAAAACACTTGAGAAACTTTCTATCATCCAGTTTACAGTTTTATGACATTTATGCTAGTTCTGAGATTAAAATTCACACTTAAACTGATCCCTTTCTAAAGAGTGATTGAGGTATCAGGCTAGATAAATGCTAATGACAGATATACCCAAACAACAAGAAAATTCCATTTAATTAAGCTAGGAGATTTTCTGGTTTGTCCAAATGCCTTTATACATTATTATCAAATGCTCTTTTGCGGTAACCTACCGCTATCGCCTTTTAAGCGCTTTTTCATGTGGAATTTATGATTAAAACAGAAGTTTTTCCTGCAACGCTAATCAAACGTTATAAGCGTTTTCTTGCAGACGTTATTCTTGCTGACGGCACTGAAACTACTATGCATATCGCCAATACAGGCGCTATGACTGGTTGTGGAAGCCCCGGCGACAAAATCTGGTATAGCAAATCCGATAACCCAAAACGAAAATACCCCTTTAGCTGGGAATTAACTGAGCTAACTAGTGGCGAGCTTATTTGTGTGAATACCCACAGAGCTAATGATTTTATTGAATATGCTATCAAGCAAAATGAAGTAGAGACATTATCTTGTTATCAAGGCTTGAAGCGTGAAGCTAAATACGGTCAAGAAAACAGTAAAATCGACATTTTACTGAGCGGTGATAATTTGGCTGACAAATACGTTGAGGTGAAAAGTGTCACCTTAAAAGGAGAAGAACCAGGCCAAGGCTTTTTTCCCGATGCAAAAACAACACGTGGTCAAAAACACTTAAGAGAATTAATGGAAATGGTTGAACAAGGACATCAAGCAACTTTAGTCTTTGCTATTATGCACACAGGTATTCACCACGTTAAACCAGCCTCACACATTGATAGCTTATACAGTGAACTATTTAACCTAGCACAAGAAAAAGGTGTTGAGATTATTTTTCACAGAATAAAATTAGACCAGCACTTTAAATTCATCGAGTAAATTTGGTACTAAAATACCAAAAGCTTAAGGTAGAGAGTCAAAAATCATTGACGCAGGTACATGCTTCTTGCTAAAAGAGATAGCTTGTATATGCGAGAGCGAAAAATTCAAATTCAATTAGCAACATAAGTAACTAATATTTATATAAAAGTTAATTTTTCAGCAATTTTTCCTTGAATTTGTTTCGCAGCAGCACAATATAGTCCTGATAATTCAGGTCTAATAATAATTGGCACATGCATTTAGTTGCATACATTGACAACTAAAGAGTTAGCATTAGGAGAAACAGCATGCCAAATAAAAAAGCTTTAGGTATTTTAGCATTAGCTGGCGTTGAGCCTTATGTAGAAAAAGCCGGCGAAGAATACATGAACGACGAGCAATTAGAGCATTTTAAAAAAATTCTCGAAGCTTGGCGTACACAATTGCGTGAAGAAGTAGATCGCACCGTTT
Source organism: Thalassotalea coralli (assembly GCF_055786205.1). Classification (NCBI taxonomy): domain Bacteria; kingdom Pseudomonadati; phylum Pseudomonadota; class Gammaproteobacteria; order Alteromonadales; family Colwelliaceae; genus Thalassotalea; species Thalassotalea coralli. Next base: position 223,091 of record NZ_JBVVBK010000006.1, read on the forward strand.
CACATATGCAAGATGAAGCAGCAAACTTCCCTGATCCAGTCGATCGCGCAGCGCAGGAAGAAGAATTCAGTTTAGAGCTTAGAACACGTGACCGTGAGCGTAAGCTAATTAAGAAAATTGAAAAAACACTACAACTAATTGAAGAAGACGAGTTTGGCTTCTGTAAATCTTGTGGCATAGAAATCGGTATCCGTCGCTTAGAGGCTCGCCCTACAGCAGACTTATGTATCGAATGTAAGACCTTAGCTGAAATTAAAGAACGTCAGCTAGCAGGTTAATGCCCTTTAATACTGTAAAGAGACCACGTGATTCTTATCGTGGTCGCTTTGCTCCTTCTCCGTCAGGTTTACTCCACTTCGGTTCACTTGTTACCGCCCTCGCAAGTTATTTAGATGCTAAAGCTAACAACGGTACATGGTTAGTTCGCATTGAAGATATAGACCCGCCTCGCGAACAAGAAGGCGCAGCTGATGCTATTCTCCGCACCCTTGAAAAATTCGGCCTATATTGGGACGAATCTGTCGTGTATCAAAGCCAACAATCAAATCGCTACGATGACATCATTGCACATTTATTTGAAAAAAATCTCGCGTATTTCTGTCAATGTACACGTGCTCAGATAAAAGCAGCAGGAGGCATTTATCAAGGTCATTGTCGAACCCTCAATAGAGATAAAGATAATAGTGCGATTAGAGTTATCAACAATTGGAAAATCTCAGGATTTGTCGACTTAGTTCAAGGTAATGTGCAGTGCAATAAAGGCTTGTCGGAAGAAGACTTTATTATTTTCAGAAAAGACGGTTTGTATGCCTATCAGTTAGCAGTAGTTGCAGATGAAATTGAGCAAGGTATTACCCATATTATTCGCGGAGCCGATTTACTCGAGCCTACCGCAAGACAATTAAGCTTTTTCCAGTGTTTTGATCATCAAGCACCTTTATATGGGCATATTCCGTTAGCTGTTACTGAACAAGGGTATAAACTAAGTAAACAGAACAAAGCACCTGCAATTGACGTCGATCGACCACAACAGATTTTATTTGATGCCCTCAGGTTTTTAGGGCAGGCAATAGACCCAGAGCTAAAGCAAGCAAGTGTTGATGAAATCATTAGCCAAGCAATAAGTAGTTGGCAACTATCGAAAGTTCCTCAAGTACGAGAAATAGAAATAGGTTAACCTTTCCTGAAATCATCAGACACTAAACGCAGATAAAGCAAGTTTCGCTGATTTTTCATTCTCTTTTTACCTTGGGTGTTATATGATCGCGCGGTTATCTATTGGGTATGAGGTTTAGTACCATTAAAAACGTCATTGATTTGTGTCGCAAAGTGTTTAGCAAAAAAAAGGAAGGCAAAGCGGTGCCAGGAAAGCACGTCTCAACAAGTACATCTCCTACAGTTATTGCACGAGATTCTCATCCGGTTTCTCGTAACTTGCTTAGCAGTAATGCATTAAAGGTTTTATACCGACTAAACAAAGGTGGATATGACGCTTACCTTGTAGGCGGAGGTGTAAGAGATATTCTTTTAGGTTTAGAACCAAAAGACTTTGATATTGCAACCAACGCGACTCCCGAGCAAATTAAAGGCTTATTTCGCAATTGCCGACTGATAGGCAGACGTTTTCGTTTAGCCCATATTGTTTTCGGTCGAGATATTATTGAAGTGGCAACCTTTAGGGGTCACCACGACGTATCAAAAGACAAGGCAAAAGACCAAAAAATATCGAAACAAAGCGAACATGGCATGTTGTTACGAGACAACATTTATGGCTCGATTGATGAAGATGCCGAGCGCCGTGATTTCACTATCAATGCACTTTATTACAACATCGCCGACTACCAAGTTTATGATTTTGCGAACGGCATGCAAGACATTGATGCACGGCAAGTTCGATTAATTGGCGATCCTGAAACGCGTTACCGCGAAGATCCGGTTCGCATGCTAAGAGCAATTAGATTCAGTACTAAGCTCGATATGGAAATTGAACAGGCGACGGAAGAGCCAATCATTCGGTTAGCACCTTTGTTAGCGAATATCCCACCTGCCCGCATGTTTGAAGAGTTTTTAAAACTGTTTATCTCAGGAAAAGCGGTCGCTAACTACCATGACTTAAGACATTACCAACTCTTTAAATACTTTTTTCCTGTGGTTGATGATGCACTTGAAGATCAAGAGTACGGGTATTTAGCTGACTTTATTGAGACAGCATTAACAAATACCGATGACAGAATTAACAACGACAAACGTGTAACACCTGCCTTTTTGTTTGCAGCACTTCTTTGGTATCCACTACAAAAAGAAATTCAGCAGTACAAGGTAGAGTCGCAATTAACACCACAAGATGCGTTTTTTGCCGCGTATGGTGATGTCATGGCGTTACAACAACGCTGTGTCGCAATTCCACGTCGATTCCAAACTGTCATTAAAGACATTTGGATACTGCAAGAAAAGCTAGTACGTCGCGATGGTAAACGTGCATTTAAAACTTTAGAGCATCCTAAGTTTAGAGCCGGTTATGACTTCTTGTTACTAAGACATCAAGTAGAATCTGCACACGGCAACAATGAGTTAGCCGAATTAGTTAAGTGGTGGACTGACTTCCAAGACAAAGCACCAGAAACGCAGAGCCAAATGGTAAAAGCGGTAACTAAGCCAAGACAAAGCGCTAGACGCAATCCTAGAAAGCGTCGCCGCCCTAGAAAACCAAATTCACAAGATTAGCCATGATGCACTCTGTATATCTGGGTCTTGGCAGCAATCTAGAGAACCCTGCACAACAAATTCAACAGGCTGTAACAACCATATCGCAAGTAGAGGCATTTACTGCTATATCTGTTTCTTCTTTGTATTTCAGCCGCCCTATGGGGCCGCAAGATCAGCCAGATTACATGAATGCTGTTATGCATATCACCACTGAGCTTGAGCCAGAGCAAGTCTTAAATCAAACGCAGAAAATTGAGTTAGATGCTGGTCGAGTCCGCAAAGGCGATCGTTGGGGAGCACGCATACTGGATGTCGATATTCTGTTATTCGACCAACTGCAAATAAATACTCAAGACCTTATCGTTCCCCATTATGGTATCAAAGAGCGAGAGTTTGTGTTACTGCCTCTTGCTGAACTAGCCCCGAAACTGAACTTACCTTGTGGCGCCACTGTTCAAGAGCTTGCCACTAACATTCCAAAAAATGGTTTAAAAATTCATAGCCAACTCAGTTTGAATCAGTAAAATACAAAGTAGCTACATAGCGCCTCCACTTTTCGGAAACAAACATGGGAAAAATTACCACAGCCACTTTGCGTAAAATGAAAGAGCAAGGTGAAAAAATTGCCACTATCACAGCTTACGATGCAAGCTTCGCTAAACTTTTTGATCAAGCTGGCGTGCATGCTATTTTAATCGGTGACTCTCTAGGTATGGTATTGCAAGGGCAAGACGATACTCTACCTGTAAGCATCAACGACATGGCTTACCACACATCATGTGTTAAACGTGGTGTCGAAGAAACGCTTATCATCAGCGATATGCCTTTTATGAGCTATGCCACTAAAGAGCAGGCGTTTGAGAACGCAGCCAAGCTAATGCAAGCAGGCGCTAGTATGGTTAAGCTTGAAGGTGGACTTTGGCTAGCTGACACTATCAAAGGGCTAGTAGAACGTGGCATTCCCGTTTGTGCGCACTTAGGCCTTACACCACAATCTGTTAATGTTTTTGGCGGCTTCAAAGTACAAGGCAGAGATGAAGATAAAGCGCAAGAAATGATTGAACATGCAAAAGCATTACAGGCTGCAGGTGCTCAATTACTGGTACTCGAGTGTATTCCAGCAGGCTTAGGCAAAGCGATTTCTGAAGCCATCGACATTCCGACAATTGGTATAGGTGCCGGAAAAGACACAGACGGTCAAATACTAGTAATGCATGACGCATTAGGCATTTCTTGCAGTTACATGCCTAAGTTTTCTCGCAACTTCTTAATCGATACTGGTGACATTAAAAAAGCGATAGAGCTTTATATCGACGAAGTACAAAACGGAAACTTCCCTGGCCCTGAGCACATTTTCAGTTAGAGACAGTAATGAAAACAGTACAAGATATTGCAGAGCTGCGCGAACAAGTTAAAGCATGGCGTCAACAAGGGTTAAAAATTGCCTTTGTACCCACTATGGGAAATCTGCACGCAGGCCATATCTCACTCGTCGAAGAAGCACATAAACACGCCGATAAAGTCGTCGCTAGTATTTTTGTGAATCCAATGCAATTTGGCGCTAATGAGGATATAGACAGTTACCCAAGAACATTGGAGCAAGATCAACAAAAGCTTGTTGATGCAGCCACTGACCTATTGTTCACACCTACGCCAGCGATTATTTACCCGAAAGGACTTGATAAGCAGAGTTTTGTTGAAGTTCCTCAAGTATCTGAAGGGTATTGTGGTGAAAGCCGCCCAGGTCACTTTAGAGGTGTTGCTACCGTTGTTTGTAAGCTATTTAACTTAGTTCAACCAGATGTTGCTTGTTTTGGTTTAAAAGACTACCAGCAAGTGCAAGTTATTCAGACTATGGTTGAAGATTTGTCCATGCCCATTGACATTATACCTGTGCCAACTAAGCGTGAAACAAGTGGCTTAGCAATGAGTTCACGCAACGGTTATTTAAGTGAAGAAGAACTCAAAATTGCGCCAGCACTTGCTCAAAATATCCAATGGTTAGCAGAGCAAATCAAAAGAGATACCGATTTTATCGGGTTAGCAAAAAAGGCAGCAGAGTTTATTGACAATGCAGGCATGAAAACCGACTACATTCATATTGTTCACGCGCGTACATTACAACCTGCAAGTGAAGATGACAAAGAGTTGGTTATTCTAGCTGCTGCACATTGTGGCAAAGCAAGACTAATAGACAACTTACAAGTGTCACTTTCGTAATTACAGTTAAAAACTTTTACCTGCTAGATACAAAAAAGCCGAACTTCTTTAACAGGAGTTCGGCTTTTTCTATAAATAACTATCTTATTCGTATGAGCGTTCAAGCCACATAATTTGGCTTTTAAGATCTTCAATCTCTTGTTTAGCTTCAAGAAGTTGCTGCTCTACTGACTTATCGTCAATGCTTTTCTCGTCGATCATTTCAGACATTTTGTTATCCTCAGTGTACATCGTCTATCCCCTCACCGTTTAAAAAATGAAAGTACAGTTGAATTATTACACAATAACTTTCATTTTGTAAGCAATCGAAAGAAAAAAATTTCGAAAAGAAACTTATCAATCTGATATAAGCTAGATTAAATGCTTACTTAATAAACGTTCAAACCGATTAAATTTGGCTACTGAGTCGCAAAAGCTTAGGCAAGAAACGCTGACTTTCTTGCGCCAACTCCACTTGCTCAGTAAGCACGTCTTGTAGAATCTCTTTAGAGGTCAGAGGATTAGCCAAAACAACACGAAATACTAGCGTTTTCCTGCTTTGGTATTTTTGCACCTCGATACGGGTACGAGAAACAAACGACTTTCCATTTTCACGTTGTCGTTTTTGAATAAATTTAGTCAACTTATCTAGCAACACATTAATTTCAAGTTGTTCATCTTCACTCGCCTGCGCAAGGTAGCTCTGAACTTGTTGTGGATTATAGCGATAAGTAAGCAAACATAATTCTGGTGCTGTGACTAGCTCAAAATCTGGATGTGCTGAAATAATATCAGCGAAATATTGTGCCTTTTCAATCCCTTGATTGATTAACAATTCATAGCCTGGACGGCTAATAATATGCAAACTTGCATAAACAAGCATCGCCATTCCAGGACGTGAGCCCTCTAGAGTATGAGAGCCTAAGTCTTTTGAGCCTTTACGTAAGATATACTCGGCGTGATGTTCAATAGAAGAAACCGATGCCGGATTTTTAAATACCACTAAACCAGCCCCCATAGGCACATACATTTGCTTATGGGCATCAATGGTCACTGAATCAGCCTTTTCGATTCCTGATAGTAAATGACGATGCTTATTAGAGAGTAACGTCGCCCCGCCCCATGCAGCGTCTACATGAAAATGACATTGGTATTCTTGTGCAATGTCTGCCATTTCACTTAATGGATCGATATTACCTGTTTCGGTTGTCCCAGCAACGCCGATAATACCGAGAATACGTATATTTTTGTCCGTTAATTCTTGGCACTTTTCTCTAAGTTTAGCGATATCGATTTTGTTGTATTCGTCGGTAGGTATTGAAACAACGCTATCGCGTCCTAAACCAAGAACATCCGCTGATTTTTTCAATGAATAGTGACCACGATTAGACACCAACACTGCCAATCCGTCGTATTGATAATGAGTCAGGGCGCGGTAAAGTCCTTCGCGAGCAACCCCTTTAAAATCGCCATCAGCTTTTAATAGGTTATTTCTGGCTACCCACAAAGCGGTAATGTTGGCTACCGTTCCACCAGAACAAAATGCGCCTAAAGAGTGTTCAGCACTATGCATCCAGGCTTGATAAAACTGATCATCATCTTGATAAACCAATCGATGCATCATACCTAAAACTTGACGCTCTAGCGGAGTAAATGCTTTTGACGTTTCGATTTTGACTAGGTTTTGGTTGAGGCCAACCATAAGTTTAGAAAGCGGTAAGATAAAATACGGCAATGCTGACGTCATATGGCCAATAAAACTTGGACTTGAAGTATGAACAGACTGCGCCACCAATTTATCTAATAAATGGTGCATGTGATCAGAAACAAAGGCTGGTTGCTCTGGAATGGCAGAACTTGCGAAATCTTTTTCAATTTCGGTGAGTTTGATTTCTTTTGCAGCAATATGATCGCCTAGAAAGCCCGCCAAATTTTGCGAGATCTCTTGCTCTATTCGACCTAACGTTGAATCAGGTGCTTCAGGAATAGTAAATATTCGATGTAACGATTCTTCGGTTGCGCTCGCTGCGCGTTTACTTGCCGCCATAAAATGCCAGGAAAATGCTAACTAATTAAACTTATCAACTAATAGTAGTTTCAAGAGCGGCACTTTAATAAAAATTCGGGCAAATGTCTTGTTTTTTTATTCTTGTTAAAGACAAGTTGTTTACCTTTCGCGACCAGTTACGCGTGTAAACCCTAACGCTTGTTTGGAAAATCTACCTTAAGCAACAAGCGTAGCTAGATAAACAAAACCTAATTCAATAATCGCTAAACTACTAAAAGCCATCATTAGTACATTTTTTTTAATTTTGTGTGTCATAGTCTTTCTCCATTATCAATACTATGACCTTACTAACCAACATTTGTACCAATTTGTTATTTCATTGTTTTTATTAGGTTTTTAATTTAAAACCTAATAAAAACCTTATTTATCCATTTGTTAATCAAACCAAAATATAGCGATATTAACCGATCTTTTAGTCAATTTTTAACTTCCAACATTGCTGACCACTAGCCTTATATTTTGCTTCAAACGGCGTTAACGGAGTCTCGTCTTCAACTAAAGATATATGGCCGGAACGCCCAGCTATCTCTGCCGCCTGCAGAAATTCTTCTAGGTAAAGTCGCCAGTTACTGCGTAGCTCAATTGTTTGGCCTAACGCGATAATCTGTGGGAACACCGCACTGCCATGCCACCTGCGTTGCAAATGTTTTGATTTTGGCCAAGGGTTTGGATAAAGAATAAAGTGTTTATTAATTTGCCACTTTTCGTTAGCCAACAAACGATAAAAATCATTAAGATCAGCACGCACTAAAATAAAATTATCAACCTGAGATGTATCTGTATCTTCGATAAGAAATTGGTCATCTTTGTTAATTCGCGCCGCCGATTTATCTACGCCGATAACAAAAGCTTCAGGATGACGTTTAGCGATAAGACGCGTACTTTGACCGACACCACAACAGGCATCAAGAATAATATCTCCCTGATGGCCTTTTAGCCGCTTTTTAACTTGCTCAAAGGCATCGAGTGTGTGCTGTTGAAAAGGTTTTTTCGATGGCGTTGCTAAATGCTTTTCAACGACTTCTGTAAGCTTTTCATGTATCCCTTCTTGATTGGTAATAATTTCCTTTGAATTACCAAATGCCGCTTCTGTCATTAACTTCTTAACCCAATACCTTTAGTTATTAAGTACATCGCCACCGCGTATAGACCCAAAATAAACACGCCCATCATAGAAAAAGCAACGGTAAGACTGACGTCAGAAATACCTAAAAAGCCATATCTAAAGGCATTTACCATGTAAACGATTGGGTTAGCTTGCGATACGCCCTGCCAAAACTCAGGCAGCAAACTAATTGAGTAAAAAACACCACCTAAATAAGTAAGCGGTGTTAACACAAAAGTAGGAATAATAGAGATGTCATCGAAGCTTCCGGCAAATACTGCGTTAATCAAACCGCCTAAGGCAAACGTTGCGGAGGTTAAACTGACAGTAGCGATAATCACCCAAATGTTGTGAATCTGAATATCAACAAACAATAGCGCAATTAACGTAACGATTAAGCCAACGAGAATACCACGAGCCATACCACCACCGACATAGCCAGCAACAATAACCCAATTAGGTACAGGCGCTACCAGCATTTCTTCAACATTTCGTTGCCATTTAGCGCTGAAAAAAGAAGAGGCTACGTTGGAATAAGAGTTGGTAATAACACTCATCATAATTAAACCAGGAACGATGAACGACATATAATCAAAACCGCCCATTTCACCGATACGACTACCAATTAACGAGCCAAAAATAACAAAATATAAGCTAATGGTAATCGCTGGTGGCACTAAGGTTTGCACCCAAATACGCATAAAGCGATGTGTTTCTTTATGCAAAATACTTTTTAACGCAACTAAATTTCTAGTGGCAGGATTTATAGAACTCACGGCTTTTCCTTACGATGCTTGCGAATTAACTAAGCTTACGAAAAGCTCTTCTAAACGATTACTTTTATTGCGCATACTTTGCACATCAATGGCTTGTTCACTTAACTGAGCGAATACGTCGTTGATTCGTTGAGACTTTTTAACATCCACTTCTAATGTGTGATCATCAGTTAATCGAGAACAAAACCCTTCGATGTTAGGCTCAGGGCTACCTAATTTTAAGTCAAGAATAAAAGTTTCCACATCAAGTTTTGCTAACAAAGACTTCATATCGGTATTTTCGACAATTTCACCACTATTAATAATAGCGATGTTACGACATAGCATTTCGGCTTCTTCGAGATAGTGTGTCGTTAAAATAATAGTAATGCCTTGCTGATTAATTTCTCGTAAGAAATCCCACATTGAACGACGAAGCTCGATATCAACGCCAGCAGTAGGCTCGTCAAGAATAAGCACCTTAGGTTCATGCATTAATGCACGGGCAATCATGAGGCGACGTTTCATTCCACCTGATAACATACGAGCAGCGTTATCTCGCTTGTCCCACAAGTCGAGTTGCTTTAGGTATTTTTCTGCACGCTGACGGGCCGTGTCGCGATCAACACCATAATATCCCGCTTGATTGACAAGAATCTTCATCAGAGATTCAAACTGGTTAAAGTTAAACTCTTGAGGCACTAGGCCAATATAACTTTTCGCAGTCTCCAGCTCTTTGTCGATGTCGTGACCAAAAATTTTAACTTGCCCCTGTGTTTTATTCACAAGAGAGGTGATGATACCTATGGTAGTCGACTTACCCGCGCCATTTGGTCCTAACAAAGCAAAAAAATCACCTTGTTCAACGGTTAAATCAATACCTTTTAATGCTTCAAAGCCCCCTTTATAGGTTTTTCGAAGATTCGAGATTTCTAGCGCTTGAGTCATGCAGAATACGGTTCTTGATAAAGATGAGGTTTAAATATGGACATCTTCGCGATTTTTCAACCTTTATAACGAATAAAAACCCGGCAATTCTGTTGCTAATTTGTTTGTGCTGGTTGTCTTATATTGTATTCCATTCTAAAGTACAGCAGTTACTTAGAAGGAAACATTATGCAACTCTCAAAAATAAAACTGCTTGCTGTTAGCGCGGCAATTTCAGCCAGTTTAATGGCATGCCAAGCAACAGACGAGAAAAAATCAACAACTGACGCTGCTCCACAAGCGGAAGTTAAACGCGATAATGACCTAACGCTTGCTCGCATTTATCAAGACCATGAGTTTCGCTCAGATTACATTGGTCGCATTCGTTGGTTAGCAGATGGTTCAGGTTACACTGCAGTAGAAGCGTCTAAAACCAAAAAAGCTGACAAAGACGGAAAAGAAAAATCGATTGGCAAAGACATTGTTTTTTACGATCCAGAAACCTTAAAAGGCAAAACCTTAGTAAGTGCAGAACAACTTACACCTAAAGGCGCTGATAAGCCGTTAGAAATTCACGACTATATTTGGTCTGAAGACAGAAAACAGTTACTTATTTACACAAACAGTAAACGTGTATGGCGTTCAAATAGCCGAGGCGACTACTGGGTATTAAACCTAGAGAGTGACAAATTACAGCGTCTAGGTGGGAAAAGCGTTAAAGAAAGCAGCTTAATGTTCGCTAAGTTCTCTCCAGATGGAACTCGTGTTGCATACGTTACCGCTGATAACATTTACGTCGAAGATTTAGCCTCAAACAAAATCACCCAATTAACCAATGATGCTGGCAATGGTATTATCAACGGTTTGTTTGATTGGGTTTACGAAGAAGAATTTACTATTCGTGATGGCTTCCGCTGGAGCCCAGACGGAACAAAAATCGCTTACTGGCAGCTAGACACATCGGGCAGTAAAGATTTCATCATGATCAATAACACCGATGCACTTTACCCAACAATTACCAAATTCCCTTACCCTAAAGTCGGTGAAACAAACGCTTTAGCCAATGTGGGTATTGTTGATTTAGCAACCCAAAAAACAACTTGGGCAAAATTACCTAACAACTCACGTGATATGTACATTCCACGCATGAATTGGTCAGGTAATAGCAAAGAAGTGTTGGTCCAGCACTTAAATCGTAAGCAAAATACCAATATCCTTTATTTAGCTAATGCTGAATCAGGTAAAACGAATGCGATTTACACTGAACGAGACGAAGCTTACCTTGACGGTATTACCGACGCTCAGTGGATTGACGGTGGCAAGCGTTTCTTGTGGACAAGTGAAGCTGCTGGCTGGAGACACTTCTATAGCATTTCTCGTGACGGCAAAGACAAACGTGACTTAACACCTGGTGAGTTTGATATCGTTAGTATTCAAACTGTTGATGAAGACAGTGGTTGGTTGTACTACATCGCTTCGCCGAAAGACGTTGGTCAACGTTACTTATTCCGCAGTAAATTAGATGGCAGTGTTGTCAATCAGCAAGTCACACCAGATAGTTTTGCTGGTAGCAATAGTTACCAAATGTCAGCTGATGGTAAGTGGGCAATTCACACCCATTCAAGCTTTAACCAGCCATCAACCAAACGCTTAGTTCGTTTAGAAAATCACGAAACTAAGCACTTGTTAATGGACAACAAAAAGCTTAAAGAGAAGCTAGCGACATTACGCCAGCCTACCCATGAGTTTTTCCAAGTAAAAGCACAAGACGGTGTTGTTCTTGACGGTTACATTATGCGTCCAGCAGATTTTGATCCTAACAAGAAATACCCGATTATTTTCTACGTTTACGGTGAAGCGTGGGGACAAACAGTTCAAGACAGATGGCGCGGTAATTCTTACCTTTGGGATCAAATGTTGACGGAAAAGGGCTACCTTGTCGCTTCAATTGATAACCGTGGTACACGCGCACCTAAAGGCAGAATGTGGCGTAAAGAAGTGTATGGCGCAATTGGCGTACTATCTTCACGCGATCAATCCGATGCGTTAAAAGAAATGGCGAAGCGTTGGGATTACATTGATACTGACCGTGTTGGTATTTGGGGTCACTCAGGTGGTGGTTCTATGACACTTAACATGCTGTTCCGCTACCCAGAGCAATACCATGTAGGTATCTCTCTTGCGCCAGTACCAGATCAGCGTTTATACGACACTATCTACCAAGAAAGATACTCAGGCTTACTTTCAGAGTATGAAGAAGGCTATAAGCAAGGTTCACCTATTACTCACGCTAAAAACCTTCAAGGTAACTTGTTACTCGTTCACGGTACGGGCGATGACAACGTACATTACCAAGGCGCAGAGCGTTTAATTAATGAGTTAGTTAAGCACAACAAGCAATTCCAATTTATGTCTTACCCTAACCGTGCACACGGTTTGTGGCGAGGTGAAGGTACGACTCTTCACTTACAGACAATGAAAACGGATTACTTTGACCGTCATTTAATGAATCGTAAAAAGTAAACCAAACAGTCTTTAGTTAAAAAACCTGCCCTAGGCAGGTTTTTTTATATCTGACTAAGCTCACGACTTTATCGTCAATTTTGCTAACTTGTTAGTTATTTTACTTAGCACCCCAAAAGAAAAAACGCTAACCACCTGTTATATATAAACTTTATAATTGGTCAGCATTTTGCTTTGTATTACGTAACTAAAAGGAGAAGTTACTAATGCGAGATATAAATTCAGTAGAAAAGAAGCATGGCTTTACGGCAAACAACCTAATTCGTGGTGCATTTATGCTGTTATTTGGCATGGTTGCCGGCTTTGTTCGCTTTCTTATTACCCTGATCGCAGTATTCCAGTTTTTCTGTTTACTCTTTACAGGTAAAGCAAATCCAGCGCTTAAAAGCTTTGGCCAAAGTCTCAATAACTATATTTACCAAATTAACCAATTTTTAACGGCAAATACGGAAAAGTACCCATTTCCGTTAAGTGGCTGGCCTGAAAAGCCCCATTACCGATATAGTCCGAGAGACTAAAACACAGCCATAAAAAAACCTCGTATTAACACGAGGTTTTTCAATTTAACGGCTTAAGCAATAAAGTTAATTACTTACCTGCACGAGATACGTATTCACCTGAGCGTGTATCTACTTTAACTACTTCACCAATTTGAACGAATAAAGGCACACGAACAACAGCGCCCGTTGTTAATGTTGCTGGCTTACCACCAGTGCCGGCAGTATCACCTTTTAGGCCTGGATCTGTTTCAGTGATCTCTAACTCAACGAAGTTTGGTGGAGTCACTGAAATCGGGTTACCGTTCCAGAAAGTAATAGTACAAAGGTCACCTTCAACTAACCACTTTTCCATGTCGCCAACTGCTTTTTCATCTGCGGCAACTTGCTCGAAAGTCTCATTATTCATAAAATGCCAAAATTCGCCGTCAGCATACAAGTAAGCTAACTCAGAATCCATAACATCAGCACCTTCTACAGATTCACCTGATTTAAAGGTTTTCTCAAGAACTTTGCCTGAAATAAGTTTACGGATTTTAACGCGGTTAAAGGCTTGGCCTTTACCTGGTTTAACAATTTCGTTTTCTAGAATGTTACAAGGCTCGCCATCAATCATAAGTTTTAGGCCAGCTTTAAATTGGTTTGTACTATAGTTCGCCATAGATATTCTCGTTTACCCAATATAAAGAGCTAAATTTTAATGTCGCAGATAATAACCCAAATTGAGCCACAATTGCACACTTCTTGGCAAAAAGAGTTAGCAAATGTGGTTACCGATCCAAAGGAGCTGCTAAATCTTTTAGATATTGCTCCTGACGATTATCTGCATCACTTTACTGCGAGAAAGTTATTTCCGGTACGAGTACCTCGCCCTTTTATCGCCAAGATGGAAAAAGGTAACTTTAACGACCCATTGTTAAAACAGGTAATGCCTTTAAATCAGGAATTTATTGATACGGAAGGATATCTTTTAGATCCTTTAATTGAACACGACACTGTCGCTGAAGGCCTGCTACACAAATATAAACACCGCGTACTCATGATTGTAAAATCGGGCTGTGCAGTCAACTGCCGCTATTGTTTTCGCCGTCATTTCCCATATGAAGACAACAGCCCAAACAAAGCTCGTTGGCAACAAGCCCTTGATTATATATCTTCAAATCATGAGATTACCGAAGTGATTTTCAGTGGCGGCGATCCGTTAATGGCTAACGATCAACACCTCACTTGGTTAGTTAATAAAATCAGTGATATTTCACATGTGAAACGCTTACGCATTCACTCTCGATTACCCGTGGTTATCCCGCAAAGAGTAACCCAAGAATTAGTCAGTTTGTTAAAAAATACGCGCTTAAAGGCGACCATTGTTTTTCATATTAATCATAAAAATGAAATAGATAGCCACTTTATACGTGCGATTCAGCCTTTGCTTGACGCTAGGATCCCGCTTTTTAACCAGAGCGTTTTACTGGCAGGAATTAACGATGAATCGACAACACTTTGTGAATTAAGTGAACGTTTATTTGATAACGGCATTCAGCCTTATTACCTGCACTTATTCGATAAAGTGCAAAACGTTGCTCATTTTGACTTAGCAGCAGACCACGTACAGAACATCGTAAAAACTATGATGGCGACACTGCCTGGATTCCTAATGCCTAAGGTTGTTAGAGAAATCGCGGGAGAACCGAGTAAAACGCCTTTACCCTTAGAAGATTAATGCTAACTACTGAATGTCTGACACAGGTAATTCATGTTTAAAAAACTCTGTAAGCTGACACTGATTCCTTTTAATGATTCGCAGAATATCCATATTTAGACGATGGCTGACAGTCAAAAACTCTTGATAATCGGTTGTCGTTATATACGCCAACACCTCAAGCTTTAAACCAAAACGCGTAAAACCTTTTAGTGTTGTTCGAAGAGGCGCTTCCGCGATTTTTTCATTAACACTTAGCAACGCGTGTATTTCACTAAGTATTTGCTCGATGGCATCAGGGTCACTGTCTGATTTCAGTAATAACTCAGGGCGATACATGATGGTTTCACGCTCGGAAATGTTTTCTAGCTGCATATCAATAAACTTAGCGTTAGCGATATAGACCACCGTTCTGTCTAGCGTTCTTATTCTTGTCGCTCTTAAGCCGATTTCTTCTACCACACCAAATATGTCGTTAAACTTACAGACATTACCTATCTTTACAGGTGCTGAAACGTATAAAGTAATTGCACCTATGATGTTTTCTACTGATTTTTGTGCCGCCAATGCGATTGCCAACCCACCAATACCTAAACCAGTTAACAAGGTTGTGGCACTAAAACCTAAATTTTCAAACCAAACCAATACACCTACAAAGATGAACAATAGCTTTAACACCGTCGAAATTGGCCTTAATAAATAAACAGCAAACTGATTATCTTTAGATGCTAAATACAACGCCAAGTATTGTTTCAAGAGGTCTGTAAGGCGAACGAAAAACCAAATCCAAGCCAAGATGAGTATTGTCGCACCATCCATTATCGCTCTAGCGGCTAAGGTGATATTTGACTCAACGACAAAAGATCTAGCAAATATTACGGCTATTAATAAGGTTACCGGGCCCCTAATAAAGGAATGAACTTCTCTGATAAGTTGCGGCTTAAACTTGCGCAACATCGCGCTAATAAAATAGGTCACTATATTGGCCAACACAAAATATCCAACAAGCAACACTAAAAAGTAAAGCCACTGCCATAGCTCGACACCTAAGATATCGTAAGAAGGTAACTGTTGAGACAGCCACTCGCCGAACTCTGAGTAAGCATAGATTTGACTGAGATATGGCACTTTTTCGACTGTCGCGTTTGAAATTTTCCAGATCATCACGCGATCGCCTTCACGAGGTACTCTTTGCAGTAGCAGATGAATTTGCCCTTTAGGTGTATCAACTGTACCTATCAACTCGCGATAGGCAGGAAGACCATCTTGTAAGTGTCCCAAAGGGTTATCACTTATCGCGTGAAGGTCAACCCACATAGTTCGCCTAATGACTAGTTGCAGCTGTTTCGCTAATGCTTCCTCACCTACACGCTTAGTCGATTTTGATAGATTTCTAAAATCCATATAATGAACGGCTAAGGCATAATCATAATTCTCTACCGCTTCAAGAAAGCCGGCGATTGTACTTCTTGGCTGACCTCGTTCAAATTGATCTAAAGGAATAGCTTCTGTTGGTAATAATCTATCGTGACTTTGTTCTTCTTTATTTTTCTCTCCTTGTTCCAAAATGTTTTTAACTGACACTTCTTCAGCTTGCGCGTGGGTAAAGGATTTACTGGAGAAAGACAAAAATAGACAGATTAATAAAGATAATGAGATTACATTTCGAAGCATAATTATTGTAACGAGCGATAAGAGCTAATTATTGTTTTGAATGTCGAGAATAATTTAAGACTAGCACAATAATAGCGTATGCAAAGAATTGGCCTTGTTCAGCTAAATACTTTATCTGACCATGCTATTTTTGGCATAATAGCGCGATTATTTTTAAGGTATATACACAATGAGCGACGCAGTAAATCAACAACTGATTGATAATATTTCTATTATTCTAAAAAAATCACTTTCAGCAGACGCAACCCTTGCTGATTTACGTGAAAAGAAAATGGCAAAATTTGACAACATATTCACTAAAGATGCTGGTTTTAAAGCGGAAGCCAACACATTTCAACCGTATGTAGAAGAAGTTGCCGACGAGCTTTTAGTTTGGCAACGCAATAAAGATCAGCAGCTTTTAATTAATTTAGTGAAGAAGATTGAGCAATTGTTTACTGTTTTGAGCCAATTCGAGAAAAGCTACCAAGAATAAACATGCTTAAAGAGCGGAGTACTATTGCATACTCCGCAAGTTAATTGTGATTCAAAGCGCATTATCGAGCTTTTTTTCTACGTGAAGTTCTAAAGCTCAAAAGGCTTATAGATATCACAAAAACCCCTAACATTGTTGGCTCAGAAACAGGTGTTGTATCAACAAACACATCGATTGCTGTACTGCCAATCATCCCACCATTAGCATCCATTGCTTGCAACTCTATGCGAAACTGACCAGCCCCAATAGGAGCACCGGGTATGAATCCCATATTTACCGAGTTTTGAGCAACGTTATTAGCACCAAGTAACAGCGTATCACTGGTAAAAACGCCTCCACCATTGGGAGTTGAGTTATTTCCTAGATAATAGTTAGCGGGCGCTGGACCTAAAGGGTTATAATCAAAAAAGCTAACCCCAGCGCTGGGATCAAAATCTACTCGCATCAAAAACTGAAACTCTGACAAGAAGGTACTACTGTCAGTAATATCACTGTTTATAGACCAATCGAAATTCCAAAATGAGCGATTAGCAGGTACTGAGGCACCAGTGCTATCAAAAAGGTAGTTACCATCAATATCTTGAACAATTCCTACCCCTAAAACATCATTAGGCGTGTATCGTTGTTTTGCTCTCAACGCTAGCTCTAGATCACCAAAAGTCTCGACAGTAAAGCCACGGTTAGTATTACCACTGCCAAATATTATTTCAGAAGTTATCAAACTTGCGTGCGCAGAGCCGACCAATAACAATACGAATATAGTAAATAATCGACGTTTCAAAGTTGTTCTCCTTAAGTTATTAGTATTCCAAATTTTGTTTTTAGACCTATAACTAGGACACTACGGACAAAAAATAAGCAACCTTTATTCCTTAAAAACAACCCTCTGATTTTGCTGTATTTTTGCCTTTTGTAATTTCATATAATTGGATATTTGTAAAATTTTCTGACACTCAACACAGTTAATATCAAGTTCGTAAACAGAAATAAAAACGGAGCACACATTTGCGCTCCGTTTAATAGATAAGAAATTTAAATAAATATTAGAATTTAGCTTGTGCCCAAACCCAAAGTTTATCTGTATCAACTTTACCTGCACCGCTATCACCAACATCATAAGACGCAAACTTAATACCGCCAGTAATATTTTTCATGAGCTTTCTACCGTAAGAGATGTTGAGTTCCGAACCCAAATCATCTACCGTCGCACTGGCTTCATCAGCTGAAAAATCATGGTAGATTACGGTCCATTTGCCTTGCCACGCTTTACCAGAAACATTAACGTACAAATCGTTTAAACCTTCTTTTGGCGTAGTTAAAAACTGATCTGACCAACCATTAAAAGCATGTAAGGTCGCTAATGGTGTCGAAAAGCCATAATTGCCATCATCACTTCCCAATGATTCGTAGCCACCTTTTACCGTAATACCGCTAAATGTATATCCCAATTCAGCTAACCAGTATGTTGCTTCATAAGATGCACCGCTTGAATCTGAGTCTTGCATTGCATATTCAATGGTATACGCCCATTTATTCTTACCTGCTTTGCGGCTACCTGCATACCTTAAACCATAGGTATCGTTACCGTTATCGGTGTGGTTATCTATCTCGAGTAAATAACCATAAGCGCTAAAAGTTCCACCATCGGTTTTAAAACTATAGTTAATTAGATGGTCTTTAGAATCGATGTCTTTCTCTTCACCAAAGATTCTGTTTCGCTTCGTAACATATGCATATTGGAAGTTGCCCATTTCTTTATTGTTAAAGAATATCTTTGCGGCATCAAAAGTTTGCTTATCTTGTCGCCAGCCAACATGGCCCACAAATCTATGGTTATCAAAAGTGATTACTTGCCTTCCGATTTTAGCACCCGAGCCATCTACCTTGTATTGAATGTAGGCTTGATCTAGCTCTGTCGTTTCCGGATCAGCAATAACTGAATAGTCTGGGTTGTTACCATTGGTATCGTTGTAGTCATCGATGCCAACGGCTCGAGAATCCTCAAACTCAACAAAACCAGAAAAGTTATTGTAAGTCGCTGTTTTAAAGTTTACTAATGTCCTCAACGTTAAGGCATCAGCATCTTTTGATGCGTTTTTTTGATCAACGGCTTCATATCTGAGCCTTAAATCAATACTTGCTTTCGCTTTATTGTCATCTGCAATTGTTGGCAAAGCCACAGCCAAAGTCGCCAATGCAAAAGGCAATTTTCGCCAATGGTTGGTTCTGTGTTTCATGTGGTATCCCTTGAATTTATTATAATACCTTCTGCGTAGGTAAAAGCAGATAGATATTGCTGTACGTTTTTTATTGTCGTTAATAATAGCTGGGACCAACAAATTTGCGTAGTGAGAACCTCTTTTATTCCATCGTTAGATGACCAAGATCAACAAAATACAGATCTTTTACCAGTAAAAAGCGGGCAAAAAAAAGCGAGGTCGAACCTCGCTTTTAATATTGTTTACATGACTAAACTAAAAGGTTTCTTTAAACCAATCGTCCAGCAAGTTTTTTTCATAACGTAGAAAGTCATTTCTATAGCGAAGAGTATTGCCCATCATAAAATTCATGTCTTTTAGGTTTTCACTACCCTTTTTCAATTCAGCGCCATTTTTGTCAACTAACTGGTAGTTAAACTTCATACGCGGAAAGTAAATATCTTTTACGATTCGTACCTGACGATTAGTTAAGTGCACATCACCCGCAAGGTCTATATCTGTTACTTCAACTTTAAGGGTTTGCCCTTCTGGTAAAGAACTAGATAACTTAGCGAAATGTTCCTCAAAGCCTTTAAATACTCTTTCTTTAAACTTTTGTCTATGGTCTTCCCCTGGGTGGATGTCGCGATATTTCTCAGGATTTGTCCAAGTGACCTCACTCGTTCCAGCGAAAGCAGAAGGTACTAGTACACAAAACATTAATACTGTTGTTAATAGGCTAACTTTTTTCATCGTATTTTCCTCTCTTGCCTCTTCTTACACTTATATTAGACCGTACTTCTCAACAAAAAAGTGTATTTAAATGTTAATTCTCTTTATAAAATTGTGATAACACATCGTTAACAACAAGTTGAATTCTTTGTTGTCTCTGCTCTTCGTCAATATTTTTGTAAACTATTCCTTGTACAGTTCCTCTCCAGACACTTTCATTGGTTTCACCATTTTCAATGTAAATTAGAAGACTCGCTTTATCGGCTCCGTCTTCCGTCTTTAGCCCCGGCGTAACGCCAAACTTTTTACTGATCTCTTGATCACTCAAATCGGTTTCAAGTGCTACTGCGAATGTGATAATAAAATCGGCCCCACCCCCTGACTCAATAAAACCATGTGCCGTCATACTTTTTTCTATCGCCTGTTGAAAGTGACGATAAACATCTTGCTGGTTAGCTGAAGCTAACGAGGATTTTTTCAAATACCTAGGATGGATAAAAAATTTGCTATTGCTTGGAAAGGTTGATGGCATATCCCAAACACTTGATATAGCCAAGTTCACCTTTGAATGCTCAGGCTGCTGTTCAACAACCTGAACGCAGCCACCTAACGTAACTATCAATACAATTGCAACTAACCATCTACTCACTGTCATTGTTATTCCTTATCCCATTTTAAGTATACTGCTATAAATAAAGTAATAGAGTAAAACATAACAACTATAAGATATTATGGAAAAAATTGTGCAACAATTTGTATACAAGCAGGTTAATTTCGCGAGTTGAAGTATTTAAGCGAGCCAACAACTAACAGCTGCAATAAGTATAAGCTTGTTAATGAACTTATAGCGTTGCGTTTAAATATGACTGAACACTAAAAAATCTCAACATACGTCACACCACACATAACTTAAAGCAACTACGAATAAAGCTAGGAGACGTATCGCTAATACTTTAAGCTTTCACTATAATAACCTCGGTAAAAGACAAAAAGATGTAAAAATGACCTTCAATGATTTGGCTAATTTAGGGACTAGAAACAGCACGCTCATCAATAGCCTTAAAATAAGATTAACAAATATTGTAAGTCTTATTACCATAGCAATTTCAGGCTTGTATACGCTCAATTATTTGTTTGTATTAAACGAACCTTTAGTAGGCAAAATCAATCTGATTTTTACCCTTTTGTACGGTCTCCCCTTAGTGCTGAATAAATGGCACAAAAGCTATTTTGCCAAAACAGTATTTTTTTCCATTTTAATGGTGCACTTATTTGTTTGTACAAATCTTTATGTCACTAATGCTACAGGCTTTCATTTATATTATTTTTTAGTGCCAACCGGCGCATTTTTATTGTATGAAACAAGAGAAGTAAACACTAAGATACTACTAAGTATATTGGCACTAATTTTACTCTACGTATGTGAAAACACGTTAAATTTAGAGCCGCTTATCAAGCTTTCAGATGAAATGAATCATTTAGTTTATCAATCAGTTATTTTCGTCAACATGATTGAAGTAATGATTGTAATGACACTATTTGTTAAACAGATAGAGAACAACGAGAACCAACTGAATCGACTCGCTACAACAGACTCACTGACTGGCATTGCCAATAGACACCTGTTTTTCACACTGGGTAAGCAACTTCACAAAACATCTATCGCTATACAGGCTCCTCTAACTGTTGCCTTAATTGATCTAGACCATTTCAAAGACATTAACGACACCTATGGCCATCAGTTTGGCGACTTATGTCTAATTGAGGTTGCTAAACTCATAGAAAAAAGCTTACCAAATAAAAATGTCTTCGCACGCTATGGCGGAGAGGAATTCATTATCTTGATGCCAAATACCGATATTAAAGAAGCAGAAATAACGTTGGAATGGATTAGAAAGCGCGTTGCAGAACTTCAAATCCAGCAAGAAGGCAGTAATAACGAAATTAACTGTACAGTGAGTATCGGAGCATCTCAGTTGTCTAACGAGTCCTTAGAATTGAAAGGACTAATCTCTCAAGCAGATAGCGCTTTATATCAAGCGAAAAGGAACGGCCGAAACCGTGTAACTTTATTTTCAGAAGTTAAATCGAATTAGCAATTTGCACAGACCCCTTATTGTTCAAATGCTCCTTCCAACAGACAACAAATAAACCCGCCGAAGCGGGTTTCTAAATACTTTGAGTAGTGCATTTTTTCGCAGGATAAAACGTTTAGTACAAGGCGTTAAGAGCGCGTATACGTATGTGTATGCAAGCGAATAACAACGCGTTACTTTTTATATTCATCACATTTTCAGAAAACAGCAAATCAGTAGCGCTATTTATTCCTTTAAAGCTCTATTTATCCAACAAAAAACACGCCGAAGCGGGTTTCTAAATACTTTGAGTAGTGCATTTTTGCGCAGGATAAAACGTTTAGTACAAGGCGTTAAGAGCGCGCATACGTATGTGTATGCAAGCGAGTAACAACGCAGTAATCCTTTTTATGCTTACAATGTTTTCAACAAGCAACAAAAAACCCGCCGTAGCGGGTTTCTCTATATTCTGAGTAGCACATTTTTGCGCAGGATAAAACGTTTAGTTCAAGGCGTTAAGAGCGCGCATACGTATGTGTATGCAAGCGAGTAACAACGCAGTAATTAACGTTTTAGACCAGCAAAAATTACATCATGCCAGGCATTCCGCCCATACCACCCATACCACCCATATCAGGCATTGCAGGTGCGCCAGCGTCTTTCTGTGGTGCGTCTGTCACCATAGCTTCAGTAGTTAACATTAAGCCAGCAACTGATGCAGCAAATTGTAATGCAGAGCGTGTTACTTTAGCAGGATCTAAGATACCCATTTCTAACATGTCGCCGTACTCGCCGCTACCAGCATTGTAACCAAAGTTACCTTCGCCATTGCGCACTTCGTTAAGTACTACAGATGCTTCATCACCACAGTTTGCAACGATTTGACGTAATGGAGACTCCATTGCGCGGATAGCAACGTTAATACCGTGGTTTTGGTCTTCGTTGTCACCCTTAAGTTCTTTAATCTTGTCAGCAACGCGAACTAGTGCAACACCACCACCAGCTACTACACCTTCTTCAACTGCTGCGCGAGTTGCGTGTAATGCATCGTCAACACGATCTTTTTTCTCTTTCATTTCAACTTCAGTAGCAGCACCTACTTTAATTACTGCAACACCGCCAGCTAACTTAGCTAAACGCTCTTGAAGTTTTTCTTTGTCGTAATCTGAAGACGTATCTTCAATTTGACCACGAATTTGTGCTACACGTGCTTGGATGTCAGCTTCTTCACCGATACCATCGATGATAGTTGTGTTGTCTTTAGAGATAACAACACGCTTAGCTTGACCTAAATCTTCTAATGTTGCTTTTTCAAGCTCCATGCCGATTTCTTCAGAAATCACAGTACCCGCAGTTAGAATAGCAATGTCTTGAAGCATAGCTTTACGACGGTCACCAAAACCAGGTGCCTTAACAGCGGCAACTTTAACGATACCGCGCATGTTATTCACAACTAATGTCGCTAAGGCTTCACCTTCAACATCTTCAGCGATGATTAGTAACGGCTTGCCAGCTTTAGCAACCGCTTCTAAAGTCGTTAACAATTCACGGATGTTTGACACTTTTTTGTCAACAAGAAGAATGAATGGGTTTTCTAATTCAACTGCACCACTTTCCTGGTTGTTGATGAAGTAAGGAGAAAGGTAACCACGATCAAACTGCATACCTTCAACAACGTCTAATTCGTTTTCTAATGATTGACCTTCTTCAACAGTGATAACGCCTTCAGTACCTACTTTTTCCATTGCT
Organism: Thalassotalea coralli; assembly: GCF_055786205.1. NCBI lineage: Bacteria > Pseudomonadati > Pseudomonadota > Gammaproteobacteria > Alteromonadales > Colwelliaceae > Thalassotalea > Thalassotalea coralli. The sequence goes on from NZ_JBVVBK010000006.1 coordinate 246,473, forward strand.
GTCGCGATGATTTCACCAACTGTTTTATCAGCATTTGCTGAAATAGTACCAACTTGCTCAATTGCCTTGTTGTCAGCACATGGCGTAGAAATCGCTTTTAACTCTTCTACAGCTGCAACTACCGCTTTGTCGATACCGCGCTTAAGATCCATTGGGTTCATGCCCGCAGCAATAGACTTTAAGCCTTCGTTAACGATTGATTGTGCTAAAACAGTTGCAGTAGTAGTACCGTCACCCGCTTCGTCGTTAGCTTTAGACGCTACTTCTTTAACCATTTGCGCGCCCATGTTCTCGAACTTGTCTTCTAGTTCGATTTCTTTAGCTACTGAAACACCATCTTTAGTGATAGTTGGGCCACCAAATGATTTGTCTAATACAACGTTACGACCTTTAGGGCCTAACGTTACTTTTACCGCGTCAGCTAAAACATTTACACCGTTTAGCATTTTTACGCGTGCGTCGTTACCGAATAATACGTCTTTTGCCATCTTTATAATTCCTTAAACTTTCACATTAGGAAGACTTACTAATTACTTTTAAAACTGTTTCACTACACATGTTTACATTGGTAAATTCCATGTAATATTGTTCAAAAGCTAATTTTCAGTATCTAATATCTTCCCATTAATTTGTTAATTACATTTTTTGCTTTACTTTAAGCTAGTTCGCTTAAGAGCAAAGAAGAAGCGCGAAGCATACAAATGTATGTGAGCACTTCTGATGCCGCTATTAAGTTGAAATAGCAGCAAACCAATCAAAAAATTATTCTACGATCGCTAAAATGTCAGTCTCTGACAAAATTAGCACTTCTTCACCGTCAATCTTTTCAGTTTTCACGCCGTAACCTTCATTAAAGATAACTTGGTCGCCAACTTTTACGTCTAATGCGCGAACTTCACCGTTTTCTAAGATACGGCCGTTACCTACAGCGATTACTTCACCGCGAGTAGATTTCTCAGCAGCGCTACCCGTTAAAACGATACCGCCAGCAGATTTTGACTCTACTTCTTTACGCTTGATGATAACGCGATCGTGTAATGGACGAATGCTCATGTATTTCTCTCCTGAGAATGTTAATTTTAAAAAATATTTGGTATTGCAATGTTAAATAGGGTCGCATTTTATCAATACAACCCTATGATGAATTTTTTTAGTCTTTACGCTCAAAATCGCCTTCAATCGTTTGACCATGGTGCACAGATTTATGCCCATCTAAAGGATCTTGTTTAGCAAATGGATCTTTTTGCTGGAAATTTTCGCTCGATTCTTGATAAAAGTGAAATTGTGCGCCGCCTGCACCAGGGTTTTGCACCAAATGTTGCTGCACTGATTTAATTAACTTAGCTCTTACTTGTGGAATCAACAGAGATAAGCCAAAAAAGTCTGTCACGAAACCAGGGGTCACAAGAAGTACACCTGCAACTAATAATAGTAATCCAGCAACTATTTCATCAGACGGAGCCTCACCTTGAGCCATTTTAGTTTGTACAGATTGAATTGTCGCAATCCCCTGCTGACGGACATTTTTTGCGCCCAACCAAGCGGTAATAATAACAATTGCAACTGTTGGCCAAGCGCCAAGTAAAGCACCAACTTGCATCAAAACAGCAATCTCAATAATAGGAACAACGATAAATAAAAAGAATAAAACGCGAAACATAAGGCACCAATTTAAAAGACCATGAAACAAATATGGGGCATCTCTGGTCTTTTTCAACGGTTGGACGTTTTACAGCACCAAACAATTGCAGTAGATTAACCGCTGATACTTATTTCAGCGGAAAGATATGTACCAAGTAATTTTGTGTAATTGCCCCAACCAAGAGGTAGCGAAGCAAATTGCCCGCACGTTAGTGAACGAAAAGTTAGCGGCATGCGTAAATATAACACCAGGTATAACTTCAATTTACCAATGGCAAGGTGCTATCGAAACCGAAACCGAGGTACAATTATTGATTAAGAGCAAACAACAGCTCTTTAATGTGGTTAGTGATAGAATTTCATCACTGCACCCTTATGATGTACCAGAGATCATTGCCTTAGAAATTAAAAACGGCAATGGCGACTATTTACATTGGATAGAAGACAATTTAACGTCATGATGAAAAAACTGCTGTTATTAAGTTTAAGCTTAATTGTTTTAACCACGACTTTTCTGCGCGATGTTGAAGCACAACAATCGATTTTCGATACCTCTGCTTCGTCATTATTTAACAACGAAAGTGAATTTTTAAAACCCGACCAAGCATTCCCCTTTAACTTTATTCAAGAAGGTAGGCACGTCTCAATTTCTTTTGATATTGTTGATGGTTATTACCTTTATAAACAAAAGTTTAGTTTTTCAGCTGAAGGGGCAACGCTCGGAGAAGTTGTATTGCCACAAGGGGTTGATCACGAAGATGAATTCTTTGGCAAACAGCAGATTTATGATTCGCCTATTTCTTTTATTGTTCCGGTAGATGCCATAAAGGATAACGCATCGCTAAGCATTCGCTTTCAGGGCTGTGCCAAGAAAGGTTTATGCTTTCCACCTGAAATAAAAACGATATCGCTGACGCAAGCAAGTGCGGCAAATACCGACATTTTGAGTGCTATGGCAAGTGCGAGTAACGAGCCAAGCACGACAACAAGCGCCTCAACAAGTAGCCAAAGTGAGCAATTTGAATTAGCTGATATGCTAAAAGGTGAAACCTTATGGATAACCTTATTAGCGTTTTTTGCCGGTGGTCTATTGTTATCTTTTACTCCTTGTGTTTTTCCAATGTACCCAATCTTATCGGGTATCATTGTTGGTCAAAAAGATACATTAACAACAAAGCGTGCGTTTAGTTTATCTTTCTTTTACGTGCAAGGCATGGCAATTACCTACACTATTCTGGGCGTAGTTGTTGCTTTAGCTGGTGCTCAATTTCAAGCTATGTTCCAACACCCAGCCGTGTTAGTTGCATTAAGCATTTTGTTCGTCTTTTTAGCCTTATCAATGTTTGGCGTATTTAACTTAGCGTTGCCTTCTAGCTGGCAAAATAAACTGAACCAATTAAGCAATGAACAAAAGTCAGGCTCTTATTGGGGTGTATTGGCAATGGGTGCAATTTCAGGGTTAGTTGCCTCTCCTTGCACAACGGCGCCACTAACGGGTGCACTGATTTATATTTCTCAAACAGGCGATGTAGCCTTAGGTGCTGCGGCGTTATATGCGTTAAGTCTCGGTATGGGGTTACCTTTATTAGTGCTAGGAAGCTCTGGCGGTAAGTTATTGCCAAAAGCAGGTCCTTGGATGGACGTCATTAAAAACATCTTTGGCTTAATGTTATTGATGGTACCTGTATTCTTACTAGAGCGCTTTTTACCAGCAACGGTGAGTTTAGTACTTTGGTTATTGCTTATTTTGGCTACCTTCTATTACTTTATGCACGTAAACCTAGCAAGCAAATCATCGTTAATGAAACACTTGCGTTCGCTTATCATTGCCGGTTTAGCTGTTGGTTCTATTTTCTATATACAACCTACCACCATTACCACTCCAACAGCATCTAGTGGTCATGCGAGTGAACACAGCTTTATCTATGTAAATAACTTAGCTGAACTTGAAAACGCGGTTGCTTCAGCCAACGCAGAAGGCAAAACAGTTATGGTAGATTTATATGCCGATTGGTGTGTTGCCTGTAAAGAATTTGAGCACAAAACCTTCCCAAAACCAGAAGTAAGAGAAGCATTGAAAAATTCAGTGCTTATTCAAATAGACTTAACTGACACTGGTACAGATACCAGCATAGAATTAATGGGGCATTTTGACGTATTTGGCCTACCGTCTATTCTGTTTTTCGACTTGAATGGGCAAGAGCTCGATACCCGTCGCGTAACAGGTTTTATGGCAGCGCCAGAGTTTGCAGAGCATGTAAACAAAACTTTCAACTAGTTACAACGCAATGACTCCGTTCAAAAAAAGCGCGCAATAAGACAACAACTCATTGCGCGCTTTTCTTTTGTTAGGTATCCCATATATAATCGTTGCAGACCTCGAATAGGTAACCGCTTTCGTTAAGCTTTTCATGGACATACAGGTCTTCGGTTTACAGGAATTTGAGCATAGCTTTCAATAAGGAATTACTCACTCTTATGATACAGCGTTTAGTTATCTTAGTTTTTTTACATGTAGCCTTTGCCAATATTAGTATCGCTCAAGATATAAAAAACTTATCTATTCCCAAGGTTGCGTTTGAAGGGATCGAAACCTCTTCATTCGAATATAAAGTTTTACTATTTCAAGAAGAAGGCCCACACCAGCTAATCTCAACAAAAATTACCAGTGGCTTTAAATCAGGAAGCGCACTGAAATTTACCGATAACGATATAAAGTGCAGTTTGTCGGAATGTATTATCAACATTAAAGACGAAAGAAGACCAAATAAAAATAGACGACTGATTTTGACACCTTACCTAGATGAATATTTTAAGGTATTTGAGATTGCAACAAACAATAAAGGGGAGACAATTCACGTTGAAACCTATGAGATATCACCTCAAAAACTTGAAAAACTAACGTTTACCCAGTTTTTAGAAAAATATAAAAGTCAGTTTTCATCACTTGTTTCTGTTGATAGAAAAGATTATTTCGGTTTTTGGCTAGGTGTACTAATGCTAGATAATGAACCAAACTTTTTTGTTTTAGAGTCTCACCCGAATAAAACGTCTCACTTTACTGTGTTCTTAAATGGGTTAGGCATAACAAATAGTACTTCGTTCCAACCAGAAGATGTAAATGATTCAGGTGACATGCTAACTATTGACACCTCACATCCAACCTTTGCCAACAAAATAACCTTACATAAAAGCCAATCTGTATTAGAAGGTTACCTATACTCCACTCACAAAGGTCACACGCTGCAAAAAGGGACGTTTCGCGCTTATCGTATGAAAGGTTTAAATGAATAACTCCAAAGTAATTGCTAGGCTTTCTTTCAATCAGCAGTAATTAAGGCTAAACCATTACTGCTTAACATTAAAACATTGACAAACTTAAACTTGCCAGTTTATCGCCTGCTTTCCTTGCGCTGCTAAAAGACTATTTACTTTAGAAAAATGGCGACAGCCGAAAAAGCCTCGATGTGCTGACAAAGGTGAAGGGTGTGGCGCTTTTAAGATGTGATGCTTGCTTTCGTCAATCGCTTTCCCCTTCTTTTGAGCATGAGAGCCCCACAACAGAAAAACAATGCCTTCTCCATGTTTATTAAGCACTTCAACCACTTTGTCGGTATATTTTTCCCAACCTAGATGTTTATGAGAGTGGGCTTGGCCCTGCTCAACTGTTAACACGGTATTGAGTAATAACACTCCTTGCTTGGCCCAAGACTCTAAGAAGCCGTGTTGCGGTATTGAAAAGCCGTCAATATCTGTCGCCAACTCTTTGTAGATATTAGCAAGTGATGGCGGCGGCTTGATGCCTGGCAATACAGAAAAACACAAGCCATGGGCTTGATTAGGGCCGTGGTAGGGGTCTTGACCCAAAATAACCACCTTTACGTCAGTAAATTTTGTTATTTTAAAAGCTTCAAAAACCTTATCTTCAGGGGGATAAATGACAACACCTTCGTCTCGGCGCTGAGCGACATATGTTAGGGTATCTTGAAAGTAGTTTTGCTTTTTTTCGTCTGCTAACAAATTAGTCCAAGTGGCCATAAAATTACTTTAATGTTATTTAGCTTGGCACAATTTTAACAAACAGTTGCTTGCGTTTTCCAATAACCATTGGAAATTCTGGTTTCAATAAATTCTTTTAATTCAGCTTCAGGAATTGGCTTAGAAAAATAATATCCTTGAATGATGTCACATGCATTTTCCGTCAAACTTCTCAGTTGCGCACTACTTTCTACACCTTCAGCCACCACCGTTAACCCTAAGTTTTTAACCATAGCAATGGTCGACATAATAATTTGATAATCGGCATGGTTTTCCAACATACCAAAAATAAAACTTTTATCGATTTTGATCACATCAACAGGCATTTTTTTAATATAAGCAAGAGATGAGTAGCCAGTACCAAAGTCATCAATAGCAAAACTAAAGCCGATTTCTTTAAGTGCATCCATGGTGACAATGGCGCGCTCTATATCCTTCACTAAGGTTTGTTCAGTAAGCTCTAACTCAAAACGTGACGCCGATGTATCAAATTCTGTCAAAAGCCCTTTCAAGTAACGAGGTAATTCAGGGTCCATAAATTGATCAGCGGATAGATTAATTGCGACACGGACTTCTGTTAAGCCCATTTTGGTAAAAAACTCACTCAGTTCAAAACAACGTCTGATCACCCAGTAGCCCAGTTCTACCATATGCTCTGAGTTTTCTAGAATCGGGATAAAGTCATCAGGTGAAATCATACCCTTTTCTGGGTGCTGCCACCTTAACAAGGCTTCAAAACCATAGAGCTTTTTAGAATGAGTTTCCAATTGTGGCTGTAAGCTCAAACTAAACTGCCCTTTCACTAAAGCTTGCCTTACTTCTGCCTCCATCATTACCCGATGAGCGACCCTTTGATACATTTCAGCGTGGTAAATATGGTACTGTGCGCCCCCTTGATCTTTCGCTTCATACATCGCGATGTCAGCTTGGCTAACAAGTTGCTCAGGCTTGGCTATTTCGTCTTTGGTATATGCAATGCCGATACTCGTTGATACATAGAAAATACTGGAGCCAATGCGAATCGGCGCTTTAAACCGTTCGAGAATATCTTCAGCAATGGGGATCGCATCACTTTCCGAATCAGCGTGGCTGATAACAACCACAAATTCATCGCCGCCAAAACGACAAGCCAAGTCTGTATTTTTTACCGCTAATCGAATGCGATTGGCCGCCTCTATAAGTAGTTTGTCACCTTCACCATGGCCGTGACTATCGTTAACTTTTTTGAAATCATCTAAATCAAGAAAAAGAACAGCAACACCGGTAAAGTTTCTACGAATATTGGCGACAGCTTTGCGAAGCTGATAATTGAGCATGTTGCGATTGGGCAAGCCAGTGAGCAAATCATACATGGCAATATTTTCTAGTTCTTTAGTTTTCTGCTCGACTTCAATATTAAGTTGCTCTAACTCAAAACTCAGTTCAGTTGCCGCATTGGCAACAATATCGAGCTCATCAGCTAATATGCGCTTTTTCTTCAACCTAATATGTCGAAATTGCTCGAATTCTTTTCTAGCTAGTAAGGGTAGTGCGCTCGATAACGTCAAGATGCGGTTAGCAAAAGGGCTGACAATGACATACATCAAAATAGCAAGCACACAAAATATAGCTAAACCAGAAAGTAAAAACTGCATGGCATATTTTACGTACTCTTCTTTAATTGACGTTACGTCATTAACAAGCGCTAAATAAAACTGCTTTGCACCACTGTCCGCGAGCGCCATTAAATTCACTAAATAACTATTATTGTTGATATCGATTTGCAGACCAGTAGCTTTTACGTCAACAAACGACACGTCGTCGCGCAAGTTAGCAAATACGTGACTCACTAAGTCTTGATTAGAAGCGGATAAAAACTTAACTGTATCACGGGTATTTGTATTTATTACGCTAACAATCGCGACTTCACTCCCTAATGCTTGATGTAAGGAATAAATAACATCAATTAGCGACATAGACATTGCGATAACGTTAAGTTCACCCGACTTATTCAAAATAGGAACAAGTACAAGCTGTTCACAGGTAATACTGCATTCCAGCCGATAGTTCGGTGCTTGTTCACTGAGTACTTTGTTAACTGAACTTTGCAAAGAGGGTGAAACGATTTCGGTACTATAAAGTAGTTCGCTGTTTGCACCAAAAAGCCAAATATGTTCAACGTTATGATTCATTTGTAGAGCATCATATTGTCTCTCAAGTGCGGTTGATAAAGAGAGTTTTTCATCTGTGTTTGAATCGATAACATCTGAAAAAGACTCTATCCATAAACTTAACTTTTCCCTTTCTATTTGCATCTGCATAGCCAACTGACTTTGGCCTTGCGCTATTTTTTCTGCTTGGAACTTTTTAAATTCTTGGTTTAAACGATTCCACGACATTGAAGAGACGCCGACCACCAAAATCAATAAGGCACCGATAATTAACAGCAGTAATTTTGTTGGAATACTTACAAATACTTTTTTCATGCCTAGAACCAGTAAACAAATTGAAGGGCACTAATTTGCCAATATTCTTGATTATTTAGCGTTGGATCGGGCAAAACTACAGGTGTTAATCGTGCAGTTCCTTGCACCCAGTGCTGCTCTATTTGAATTTGCATGTTATGTGAAATCTTATATGAAGCCCCCACTACAAGCTCATGTTGATAACCAAAATACCTTGGCACTAACCCGCCAGTTGAAGCTTCTAATTTCTTCCCGTCTTTGTCATTTTTATCAGCATAGTAGATTTCTGCTCGCGACAGTAACTTAACGTCGTTGTTAACGAGATATTCAAATTGAGCAAAACCGCCACGCCCCGTGGTATCGCGCATAAATTTTGGAAACACTAAGCCTTCAATTCGCATATTTTCCTGGAGAAGCTCCATGCTAAAGGTCCATTTCTCGCCTTGGTATTCTGCATTTGCATAATGGCGAGTAAGGCCGAGATCACCATCAATATAAACACTAGCTTCTTTAGGTTCATAGCTAAAGTCGGCATCAGTGAGTGCAATGCCAAATCGCCAAGATGACATATCAGGCTGCCAATATACACTAGCTTGTAAATCAGTATCATGGGACAACTCGCCGTCAGAAAATTGCCCTAAAATAATAGATGTTTGTTCATCACTAAGTTTTGAGCGAGAAGAGCTTAGATTAAAATCAAAGTCACCGTTCGTTTCACTGAAGTACTTAGCAGTTAGTGCTACACCGTCTCCACCAACAGACATGTTTCTTGTTGCATCGAAATAAACCGATTGAGGTAACAAAATACTGGGGCGCGACATAGGAACGTCACGAATGCTGGAATAAAGCCAATGATAATTCTTAATTCGGCCTAAATACAAATTCACTTGCCATTGAGCGTCAGTATATAATGACCAATCCATTAACAAATAGTCTAAATGGAACCCCTTCGCATAACGATTACCCCCATCTAGGTAAACAGCCTGCCCAGCAAAGCGAATACTATCTGACATTTGGTACGATGCATTAATACCAACCTCTGTTAATTCTGCACTTGGTTCACCTGAATCATTTACATAGTTGCTGCCATCAACATCAATTATTCCTTGTGCAAGAAAACCATGTACCTGCCAAGCGTCACTTCTAGGCACTGTTGCATTAACTAAATGGCAATTTATCAGTAACCCAATTACCACTAGTGCTCGAAGGATAGCTCCGATTTTAGTTGGGCTTAATTTGAATAACATTGACCTGATATTCCTCTGAAAAGTGTTCTAAATAGCCGATAGCGCCTGGGGTACTAGCCACAGCTGCAACTAATTCAGCTTCAGTAGCAACAACAGTAGGCGCTACTCCTAAACCGGAAAACGTTAATTTATTCCAAATGCGCTCAAGCTTATAAGGAAGAATATTGAGGTTTTCTTGAGCAAATTTTTTATGAACGTTGTGAGTATTCGGTAAAACGAAGACAGTAATAGGCGAGTTATCATCCCACTTAATTTGCCTAACTGCATAAATTCGTCTCAATTGAGCGTTGGTGATAACTTTTTGCGATACGTTTTTATGACTAATAACTTGAACAGCCTTTACTTCAAAAGAAGCCAAGAGCATGAAAAATATTAGACACGAAAAAACTAAACGGCAGATAACAATGTCCTTATAACGAGTTCCAGTAAGTTGATTAGCGATTCAAAAACACTACTTTTGAACCTTAGAACAATTAGATAACCTTCTCGCTACCCTCTAGTTTAGTTAATTACTTATTTTTCGCCAATTTACTTACCAATTTATTGCGCAAAAGAGATTAGACCAGTATTTTGCTGCGATTTTCGGCGAAATCACTATAATATTCGGCAATTAAGAAATATATTGTAGAAAAATGTAATTTACATTGTATTTCAAGGAAGTTTTGTGCAAGGATGGGCAACAGACAGGAATTAGACGCAAGTTAGATGCAAATGACCGCAAAGTATAAGATTTTAGTGTTAAATGGCCCCAACTTAAACATGCTTGGTAAGCGTGAACCTGAAGTTTATGGTCACCAATCCCTAGACGATATAATTGCTGACCTGCGCTCAATCGCTCAAAATTTAGACATAGCAATAGAACATGTTCAATCGAATAGAGAATATGAACTGATCGAAGCTATCCACAGTGCTCACCAAACAATTGACTTTATTATTATCAACCCAGCCGCTTTTACACATACCAGTGTTGCTATTCGAGATGCGCTGCTTGCGGTAGATATCCCTTTTGTTGAAGTGCACTTATCAAATATTCACGCCAGAGAAGCATTTAGACATCATTCCTACGTCAGTGACGTAGCTCAAGGTGTTATTTGTGGTTTTGGTTCGCAAGGTTATGAGTTTGCATTACAAGCGGCTCATAAAAAATTAATCAGTAAATAGCTTGATGCACATTTAAGCGCATCAGCTTTAAACGAAAAAGGTAATCAGATGGATATTCGCAAAATTAAAAAACTCATCGAACTAGTTGAAGAATCTGGCATTAATGAAATCGAGATTTCAGAAGGTGAAGAATCTATCCGTATCAATAAGGGCGGCACAATTGTTCAAGCACCTATGATGCAAGCGGCACCTGCTGCAGCGCCAGTTGCTCCAGCAGCACCAGCGGCGGCTCCTGCAGCGGCTCCGGCAGCCGATAGCGCACCAGCTATTTCTGGCCACGTTGTAAGATCACCTATGGTTGGTACTTTCTACGCATCTCCATCTCCAGATGCTCCGGTATTTGTTGAAGTTGGCCAACACGTTAATGCTGGCGATACACTTTGTATCGTTGAAGCAATGAAAATGATGAACCAAATCGAAGCTGACAAGTCAGGCGTTATCAAAGAAATTTTGGCGCAAAACGAAGACGCTATTGAATTCGATCAACCGCTATTCGTAATTGAATAAGCCCAAGTTGAGGGTAATTCTATGTTAGATAAAGTCGTTATCGCCAACCGAGGCGAAATCGCGTTGAGAATTTTGCGAGCTTGTAAAGAGCTTGGCATTAAAACCGTAGCGGTTCACTCAACTGCAGACAAAAACTTAAAGCACGTATTATTAGCGGACGAAACAATTTGTATTGGTAAGCCGCCAGCAACGGAAAGTTACTTAGATATTCCTAAGATTATCACTGCTGCCGAAATTACCGATGCTGTTGCTATTCACCCTGGTTACGGTTTCCTAGCAGAAAACGCTGACTTTGCTGAGCAAGTAGAAAATTCGGGTTTCACCTTTATTGGTCCTAAAGCTGAAAGCATTCGCATCATGGGTGACAAAGTTGAAGCTATCCGTGCTATGAAAGCTGCTGGCGTTCCTTGTGTTCCTGGTTCAGATGGCCCATTAACCGACGACGAAGAAGCCAACTTAGCTCACGGTAAGCGTATTGGTTACCCTGTAATCATTAAAGCTTCTGGAGGCGGCGGTGGTCGTGGTATGCGTGTTGTGCGTGAAGAAGCTGAGTTGATCGAAGCAATTCAATTGACCAAAGCAGAGGCTCGCGCAGCATTTAACAATGATATGGTTTACATGGAGAAATTCCTTGAAAACCCTCGTCACGTTGAAATCCAAGTAATCGCTGACGGCCAAGGTGGCGCTATTCATTTAGGTGAGCGTGATTGTTCAATGCAGCGTCGCCATCAAAAAGTTGTTGAAGAAGCGCCAGCACCAGGCATTACACCAGAAATGCGTGCAAAAATTGGTGAGCGCTGTTGCAACGCTTGTATTGAAATTGACTACCGCGGTGCAGGTACATTCGAGTTCTTGTACGAAAACGGTGAGTTCTATTTCATTGAGATGAATACTCGTATTCAAGTTGAACACCCAGTAACAGAAATGATCACAGGTGTTGATTTAATTAAAGAGCAACTTCGTGTAGCTGCTGGTCAACCTTTGTCTTACACACAAGACGATATTAAAATCGCTGGCCATGCAATTGAGTGTCGTATTAACGCTGAAGATCCACGTACTTTTATTCCTTCACCGGGTAAAATTACACGCTTCCACCCGCCAGGTGGCATGGGTGTTCGTTGGGACTCTCATATTTACGCTGATTACACAGTACCGCCACACTACGACTCTATGGTAGGTAAGCTGATTACATACGGTGACAATCGTGACGTTGCTATTGCTCGTATGCGTAATGCACTAAATGAATTGGTCATCGACGGTATTAAGACTAACGTTGCCTTACAACAAGACATCTTAAACGACCAAGGTTTCGTAAACGGTGGTGCTAACATTCACTACTTAGAGAAAAAGTTAGCTGCTGACGAATAATTACTATACGTCTAAATTTCTTTAAAATACCCGCCTTCATCAGCGGGTATTTTTTTATGTGTCACCATATTCATTAAAATTGATAGTTAAACTCTATGCGATGATCGCCGTCACTAAAGTTCACTTCATTAGAAAAGTTAGCGAAGTAACGAATATTTGCGCGCTTGTTAATTTGATAACTCGCGACAAACTCATGAGCGAGAATACTGTCCGTCCCTTCCCCATAGGTGTTTGTTGTGTAGAAATCTGAGCCAGAGATTGACGTTAGATACATGGGGTTATAGTTCAGCCAAATTTTATCGGTAATGGTAATTTTTGAATACATACCGACAACACCATAAACGCCCGTCATTGAATAGCCATGATCAATAATTTGATTACCATCCTTATCAATATGATCAACTGCGTTGTTTTGGACACTCATCCCCAAACCAGCCAATGGATACAATTGCACTGCACCAAATTTTGGTAACGCTTGCATTAACGAGTAAGATAGGTTTGCACGTTCAGACTCTACATCATATTCCATGTCTATTTGCTTGCCTAAACCCTTGGTTAAGTCTACTTCGAAGTTACGATAACGAAACGAGTCAATCGAATTATCGCGTAACTCATCGTTAGCAAAGCCAATCGCTTCACCATAAATACCTTTCACTTCAAAGATATTCATCCCCATAGTGACAGGATTTCCCGTATCATAGGTTTGTCCTATCTTGAAATTTAACCCTTTGTCAGTAACCCCTACGCCCGCTTGTGTGAATACGGCTAGAGGATCTGACATATCGGCTAACTCTTCGTCCGACTTTTCTTCTGCCACGGCAGAAAAACCGGTTAGTGCCATCAGCATTGCTACCGAAAGTTTTTTGCTGAATTTCATATCTTTTACCTCTACAAATAAATTGCATCAAGCTTATGGGAGGTTCGATTGTTAATCTGTAAAAGAGCGTGAATTAGCATGAGTATTTCGTTTGCTTTGTGTGTTTCGTGTTAAATTTGGTAAAATCAGCAAACTAATGTATATGGGTGCAATGATCAAAGAGAGTATTACCATGAAACCTGAGCAGTTATTAGAAAAGCCGACCCCACCCGCAGAAGGTGAGTGTTGCGATAACGCCTGCGACCCATGTGTTTGGGATCACTATTATCAGGCAATGAAAGATTGGCGAAGACAACAAGCTGAAATCGCCACTCAAGAAGAAAAAGAGTCGTGAATAAGTAAAGTAGTAATGTTAACTCACTACTTTACTTCGAAAGAGAACCTATTAGTCGCGTTAGGGGTTGCATCTATATCTGTGCGGCACGCTATAACTCGTTGATGAGCGATCCCTTGTTGCTCAATGACATTATCGACAAATAACTCATGAAAACGATCGCCTATCGCTATTAATTCTTGTTCTGGCATTTCATTTTTTGCCACGACAGCGCAGACACTTAATTGTAAATCTTCATTCTTGTTCAAAATCTCACTTAACTCTTTAGCAAAGTCGGCTTGTTGCTGATTCAAAGCTTCTTGTGCAGGGTCAAATGGCAAGTCATTGACATCTAATTCGAATAAAGAGCCTCCTGCTAACATAGCAATAGTGACCACATTAGCGTAAGGAACAAAGGTTTGTAATAAGTAATTTTTAGCCCCCTCTTTTAGCGCTTTTGTCGTTATCAGTGAAATAAAACCGCCAAAGCCAATATTAAGTTCGCTAAAGCTGCCTGATATTGGAATATCAACTTCCATATTCCCCTGACTATCAGTGAGCTGGTCGACTGCAGCTCCCAAAGGAATGCCTCCTGAATCTGCATGGGGCTTTTTCGATTCAACTAACTCTAATGCCCTGAAAAAGGTATCAACTTCACCCTTAACATCATCACCGACTAGATTAAAGTCAACTTTCGCAGACATGGAGCCTCGTTTGATATTGTAACCAATCGCATCTTCAACATATTGCGAGTAAGCAATTAAGTCGATATCGTTAATGTCACCTTTTACCGTATATTTGGGTATCTCAGAAAACGGTATTAAATCTCCCGTTAAATGAAAGCCGGCACGTTTACTCACTCGACCTATCGCCTCTAGCTTGAGTGCTTGATTGACATCTTGCGTGTTCAAGTTTGCAACTGAGAGAGTATCAAAGACAACTTTATGATTAACCAAATTTCCTGCCACGCTATCAGTTAGTCGAATATCAAGAGAGTCTTTAAGAGAAAACTTATCGAGTTTTACTTTAACGGCAGCAGAAGAATCTTGAGCAGTTTGACTATTTTCAGTGTCTGCGTTCTCTTCTGAATTCTCAGAAGCGACCAGTTTATTAAAAGCTATGTTTTCAATACCTTCCGTACTGCTGCGGTAAACATTAACCTGGGTAGTGCCTAATTCAATGTTGCCTATTTGAGCAAAGTTATCACGCCACTTAATATCGTCAATAACAATAGATGACACTTTAGCTAATGGCGCTATCGTTTGCTCTTTCACATCAAGACCAACGAGTTTTTGCACTTGTGAGCCCGTGATGTTATCAACAGATAGCTTCGCAACTGCCACTGCTAGCGCAGCATCACTATTAACCGAAAGATCGTTAGTTTCTAAACGATCAAAGCGCCCATAGATATCACCAGCATCATCTACCCAATTAAACGCATCAACATAGAAAGACGACGTTAACGATAACGAAGATTGGTTGGCAACGTCATTTAGAGATAATGATACGTTGGCACCTAGGGTTTCGAATTGTTCGAATGAAATCATATTCACAACGCCATTAATATTGGTTTGCGCTGTGATTTGAGATAAATCTAGGTTCAGCCCAGTCTGACTTATCGTTAAACTGTCGCCTTCAGGTTTAACCAATAGTTGACTCGAGTAAGCTAAGTTGCCTTTTATTGCATGACTTAGTTGTGTAGCTTTCTCAGAGCCCAACACTGACAAAGCTCCTATAGCGGCGTCGATGCCAGCCGAATTGAACTTCGCATTTACGCCGGCTTCTTGCAATTGCCAATCATTATTGAGTAATACATCAATCGCGGTAAGTTCTGCATTGAACTCAGGAAGTTTAGCTGAAGTTTCTTGAGCGCTTCCTACTGATAACGTTTCAATTTCAGCTAATTGTAGCGTCAGTGTTTCGCTGGTAATCTGCCACGCTTGTTTGTTATTAAGTGCAGAAAGCTTCCCTTTAAAAGACACTTTACCCGTGAGTTTTTCGATACTTTCAGGCAAGAAACTAGCCACCGAATCTAAATTAAACTCCGTTAAATCAACATCGGCATCAATACGCTTATTAGCGTGCTGCCATTGCCAATTTAAACTAAGGAAAAACGGCTGTTGGTCAACTGTGCTTTGTAAATCAAATCGACCATCAATAGCTTGTGGATTAAAGTCAATCTGCTCGATTAACCATTTATTAATCTCTAGTTGATTATTACTATCGCCTGAAAGCTTAACTTGTAAATCATTAAAAAGAATTTTATCGACATGAATACTTGGAAGTGTACTTTCCTCTTGCTCAAGTTGTGGTGGCTTACTTTCATCTGATGAAGGCCCTTGCCAACCGGCGAGCGACCATTGCCCTTGATCAACTTGAGCAGCAACTTTTAAGCCTTCCACTTGTACAAGCTCAACCAACTTGGTTTCTTTAAATAACAAAGAGACTAACGAAAGCTCTAGATACAAATCTTTTAAATTAACAGCTTCTTGTTGCTTATGCTTTAACTGAACGTCTCGGACATGAATCGTGGATACAAAGGGGTTATAGCGAATAGAATCAATTTCGACAGAGAGATTTTCATGTAATAACGACTTGTTGGCTAAATGACTCACTAAGCCCGCTGTGCCTAAAGATAAGTAAGTTAAGGCGATAAGTAAAAGAACACCAAACCAATAACCGACGACTTTTAATTTTATTGATTTTAAACCTTTAAACACAAAAACATCCTCTACCATTGTTCATTTAAAAGGAAATAGTTCACTTAAAAGAAACAATTTCTCTTAAAAAGAAAAAGTCCACTTAACATCACCAAAAGTGTAGGCAATTTTAAGCGGACTGAACAGCGAACATTTTATTTAATATCAATAATATTTGATTAATTTACTGACGAATTAAGTAATCAAAAGCTGCTAACGATGCTTTTGCCCCTTCTCCCATCGCAATAACAATTTGTTTATAAGGAACGGTAGTAACATCTCCACAAGCAAAGATGCCTGGCTCCGACGTTTGCCCTTTTTCGTCGATAACAATTTCGCCGTAAGGTGTTTGTTCAACTACACCGCGAACAAATTCACTATTTGGCACTAAGCCTATTTGTACAAACACACCAGCTAAGTGTTTACGGTGAACTTCTTGCGTGTCTCTATCGATATAATCAATCGCTACCACCTTACCATTGTCAGCAATAATCTCTTTGGTTTGCGCATTGGTAATAATGGTAATTTTGTCATTGGCTTGTGCTTTTTCAACTAGCAGCTGATCCGCTTTAAGTTCGGTTAAAAATTCAAACACAGTGACGTGATTGACCATACCCGCCAAATCAAGGGCAGCTTCAATGCCTGAGTTACCACCACCAATAACAGCAACATCTTTACCTTTAAAGAATGGGCCATCACAATGCGGACAGTAAGCCACACCATTACCAATGTTTTCTTTTTCACCCGGTACGCCTAATTCTCTCCACTTGGCACCAGTGGCAACAATGACCGTACGAGAATCTATCTCTTCACCCGAAGATAAAGTAATGTGCTTAGTATCACCTTTTTCAATATTGGCAACAGATACATGCTCCTTGATAGTAATATCATAATCACTTAAGTGCTGCTGCATATTACCCGTTAATTGACTACCCGTTGTTTGGCTAACCGAAATCAAGTTTTCAATTCCCACGGTATCTTTTACCTGACCACCAAGTCTGTCGGCAACCATAGTTACTTTTAAACCTTTACGAGCGCTATATATCGCTGCAGCAACACCAGCTGGGCCGCCGCCGATAACAGTAACATCCTGTTGTGGAAGTTTTTCAACATTACTTGCATCAGCCTTTAACTGATAAGAATCTTGTAATTTAGCTAACAATTGCGCGGCATCGATTTTACCATTTGCGAAAAGCTCACCGTTTAAGTAAACACTTGGTACACCTTGAATGCTGCGCTCTTCAATTAGTTCAGGAAATAAACCACCATCGATCATTTCCGAAGAAATATTAGAGTTAATTAGCGCAAATTGATTTAACGCTTGCACCACATCTGGACAATTGTGACAACTAAGAGAAACAAACACCTCAAAATGCAGTTTGTCTTTAACGCTAGCAATTAATTGAGTAATGCCTGCGTCTAACTTGTTTCCTGTGCCACCAGCTTGTAACACCGCCAAGATGAGAGAATTAAACTCGTGACCACCTGGAATACCGGAAAAAATAACACCTGTAGGTTCGTTATTGCTTTCTAGCGTAAACGAAATACCGCTGGCTAGTTGGCGATCTGCTTCTACGAATGAAAGTCTATCGGAAGCTGACACTAATTGCGTAAGAAAATCTACCAGTTCTTGGCGTTTGGCGTGCTCACCCGGTTGAAGCACTAAGGTGACATCAGAAGTCATCTTACGGGTATATTCGGAAATTGCAGAAAGAATGTCTTTGTTTAACATGACGTAACCTTTTGAAAAATTTGAATGAATGGCTATTGCCTGGAAAATAAGAGGGAGCTAGCTCCCTCTTTTACTTGCTTTGCTTTTACGAGTTTACGTAGGCAGAGACTTAGATTTTGCCTACTAGGTCTAAGCTAGGCGTTAACGTTTCTTCACCTTGTTCCCATGCCGCTGGACAAACTTCGCCGTCGTTTTCACGCACATATTGTGCTGCTTTTACTTTGCGAACCATGTCTTTTGCACTTCGGCCAATACCACCAGCGTGAATTTCAGCGACTTGGATTACGCCATCAGGGTCTGCTAGGAATGTACCGCGATGTGCCATGTGGTCTTCTTCAATCATCACGTCAAAGCCGCGAGTAATGTGACCAGTTTGGTCACCTAGCATTGGGAATTTAATTTTACCAATCGCGTCACTTGAGTCGTGCCAAGCTTTGTGAGAGAAATGCGTGTCAGTTGATACGGCATATACTTCAACACCTAACTGTTGTAACTCTTCGTATTGATTCGCCATATCTTCTAATTCTGTTGGACATACGAACGTGAAGTCCGCAGGGTAGAATAAGAAAATTGACCACTTACCTTTTACTGATTCAGACGTAACTTCTGTGAATTCACCATTGTGAAAAGCCGTTGCTGAAAATTCTGGAATTGATTTACCGATTAAAGCCATTTTAACTATCCTCATATTTTAGGTTTTTTAAATTTGAAAGTAGGACTGCGCAATTACTTATAAGTACTTGCCTTACAAACAGTGTCCCGCTCAACTTGGAACCTATAGTAGAGATAAAATTAGTTCTAGAAAATTTAAACAAATCGATTATTATGTTCTATAAAATTGAACGTAAGCTTTAGCCAAGCGTTGAAGCAAACATAAACCCGACCTAAATCAAAGAATGCAGGTTCAGTCATGATTTCTATTAAACAGATCAAATATGCCACCGCTGTTGCCAAAACGCTTCACTTCAAAAAGGCAGCCGATATGTGTCACGTGTCGCAATCTGCTTTAAGTACAGCCATAAGCGAATTGGAAAAACATTTAGGGGTTACTCTGTTTGAACGAAACAATAAGCAAGTGCTGATCACAAGAGAAGGCGAGCTGTTTCTTGCTAAAGCGAAAGACATTAGTGTCGCCATTGATGATATTTACCAAATAGCGCAGTTGTCAAAAGCACCGCTTTCTGCACCCATGTCCATAGGTGTTATTCCCACCATAGGCCCATACTTGCTCCCGAAAGTACTACCTAGCGTGAGGCAAGCCTACCCTGATTTTTCGCTGAGAATTGTCGAAGATCAATCACACGTGCTAGTAGAAAAAGTCAGAGAAGGTGAAATTGACGCCGCCATTTTGGCATTACCCTACCCGCTAGAAAACTTGATCAGTTTTCCGTTTTGGCAAGAGGACTTTTACTGGATTGCGCACAAAGACCAATGTCCTTCGAGCTTAACGGAAATTACCACCAAAGAAATGGCGACAGATAACCTAATGCTGTTAAAAGATGGTCATTGTTTAAAAGATCACGCTTTAGCAGCCTGTCACTTAACAACAAAAGATACCACCACAGATGTCGATTCAACCAGTTTATATACATTGATCCAAATGGTTGCCGGAAAACTAGGAACGACACTAGTGCCTGAAATGGCATTGGAGCAACTCGTTAACCACAACAGCGAGCTGAGTGCATTGCACTTAAACGAACCAGGACCGCACCGCTCTATCGCTTTCATTATTCGACCAAACTATGTGCGAACTAACGACATAGATATTTTAATGAAGATAATGAAAAAGCAGCTAGCCAACTAAGCTTATCAATAAGAAATCAACGTAACCATCACCCAAACAAAAAGCTATCTTCTAATTACCTGATAGCTATCTTCTATTTTTTGGAATGTATTCCTGTCGCTAGATAAGCAAGAGTATAAAGGCACAACAAATGAGGAGAGAAGAAATGTTAAATTGGTTCCAACAAATCGTAAATGCTAATCAAGACAAGCGTCAGACTGACGTAAACACTAAAAACAGCAACCTAATAGATAGTCATCAAAGTCACTGTAATTACGCCAACAATTACTACGGCGATCAAGTGTGTCAGTCTGATAAGGCCAAGTAATTTAAAGGGCTAGCACTTTAGCCACTAGCTTACTAATTCCAGCTTCTGCTTCCACTAAGTTAGTGGCAAGCATGTAAGCTGGTGTACTTACCACCTTGCGTTCATCATCAACGACAATATCATCTACTGCACATTCGACATGCTCACCGCCTAATGCAGAGATAGCTTCGGCTGTATCAGTGTCATTACCAATAGTGACCTTAACACCTTTGCCGTATACCGCTGGCATCATAGCAGGGGCAATACACATATATCCTGCCGCTTTACCTGCTTGAGCAAATGCCTGACAAGCGGTTAATACCTGTGATTGAACACTTGCCTCAGCGCCTTTTACCGCAAAGTCAGACAAGTTTTTAGCGGCACCAAAACCACCAGGAAGAATAAGTGCATCGAAATCTTCAACTTCTAGCTCTTCAAGCGCTTTTACTTCACCGCGAGCAATACGAGCGGACTCTTCTAAGACATTGCGCGGTGTTGCCACTTCTTCACCAGTTAGATGATTTAAGGTGTGCATTTGCTGTATATTTGGTGCGAAACACTGATAGCTAGCACCCGCTTTTGTGATATGTAACAAGGTTAATACTGCTTCGTTTATTTCCGCGCCATCAAAGACGCCGCAGCCAGATAAAATAACCGCTACTTTTTTCATGATTTCTTCCTAACTAAATGACTTAATTGTATTAATAAAACTAACATTATCGACGACCACATTAGCGCGGCAAAAGGCACACTTGTACCGTCATAGAAATACGCGAGAATTGGCCCTGCAAAAGATCCTATACCAAACCTAAGCATGCCAATAACGGCTGTTGCGGTACCAACTTCTTTAGAAAATTCCAGTAATACTAACGCATCGGCGTTAACCGCCATGATTGAAATACTACCCATCAGGGGTAACAAAAATATTACCGTAAATATCAGAGGCAAGGAAAAAGCATTCACCAACAATAGGCCACTACTGCATAAAGTGCCTACCAGTAAACCAATAGATAACATGCGCCTTGAGCCTAGCTTAGTTACCCAGCGCGTATTAGTAAAATGCGCCGTCATCAAACCAAAAACCGTTAAGCCAAACAACAAACTAAAAGTAAATTCCGACACCTGATACACAGTCATGTATACGAACGGGATAGCCGTAATAAAAGCAAAAAACGCCAAAGAAACCAGCATCGAGCTAAGTAAATCTAAGCGCGCTGCTTTATGCCCTAACACGACTTTATAACGTTTAAGGAATTCTAGTGAAGTCGTTTCTTTTTCAATCATTTCACTCGGTAAAAACCGCCAAGTGAGCAATAAAATTAACAAGCTATAACCCGCTAACGACAGAAAAATCGCTTGCCAGCTATGTAGCAAAATAACACTACCTATGGCAGGTGCGACCATAGGTGCCAACATCATGATCATCGACACATAAGAAAACCCCTTGGCCGTGTCTTGTTGATAACGCTCACGAATGGTTGCCGGTACTGTCACTGTTGCGGCACTACTAATAAATGCCTGACAAAATCTTAACGCCAGAAACTCTTCGACACTGGTCGTAAACGCCAACAAACAGCTAAACAAGGTAAAGCCAGATAATCCCACCATGACCATGGTGCGACGGGCAAATTTATCTGACAGAGGTCCGCTAAAAAATAGGCCAAGTGAAAACCCGATTAAATAAATACTAAGCGTATTTTGCACCGTCGGCATTGTGGTGTCGAAATCGGTTACCAGTATTGGCATCGCAGGTAAGTACATGTCGATAGCCAAAGGCGAAACCGCAATAATTGACGCTAACAAAGGCAATAAAAACTTTAAAGGAATCGTTTTATTCGCGTGAAGTGGTTGAATACTCATTACCGTCCTTGTGGTTTAGGGTATTGGTGAACTAACTTGCCCAAGGTTTCTACTGCCTGATCAACACCATCATGCCATTTCACGCCAAAACTTATTCGCATATAGTTCTTGTATTTACCCGACGGTGAAAAAATTTGTCCTGGTGCAAAGCTCACGCCTTGCTCAATCGCTTGATGAAAAATATCACTGGTATTGATATAAGAACGGCATCTAACCCAAAGCACACTGCCTCCTTGTGGCCTAGAGACACATACGTCTTCAGGAAAGTGTTTTGCAATTAGGCCGATCATTCGCTCTCTATTATAGCGTAAGGTTTTGCGTAACACGCTTAAGTGGCGATCGTAATCTCCTGAAAGTAAGTAATCGGTTAAAGTCCATTGCTGTAACATTGCCGTAGAGCACGATTGCGCTCGTTTAATGCGTTTTGCTGCTTCTTCAAATTTCCCAGGAATTAGCCAACCCAATCGATAACCTGGCGCGGCAGTTTTCGAAAAAGACGAACAGGTCATCACCAAGCCTTTTTCCGAATAAAGCTGAGCAGGAATGGGTCTAGATTCGGTAAAATACAGATCACTATAAACGTCATCTTCTATTAAAGGGATATCTCTAGACTCTAGCAGCTTCACTAACGCCTGACGCTTTTCATTTGGCATAACCGAACCTAGTGGATTGTTTACCGCAGTTGAGAATAAGCAGGCTGTCACCTGATGTTGCTCTAACATATTCTCAAGTTCAGTTAAGCAAATGCCATCTTCAGTACAGGTGTACACTTCAAGTGCCTTCATCCCCAAGCTTTCAATAAGTTCGATCAAGCCAAAATAGCATGGTGATTCTACCGCAATAACATCGCCACGCTTGGCAACACATTGCAGCGCAATCGCAATTGCTTCTTGGGCGCCATTGGTGATCACCATGTCATGATGATTGACATCAACTCCCATTTCTTGGTATCTCAGCGCAATAGTAAGTCTTAACTTAGCGTCGCCATTTACAGGACCATAACTGACCGCTTTCTCAGAAACCCGGCTGATTACCGAGCGCATTAGCCTCGCCAGAGTTTTATCGGGTGGATGAGCATTAACCGGATTAGAAATACCTAAGGCAACGGTATCAGGAATGTGTAGCGCATCGTAAACCTGTTCAATCAAACTTCTACATGAAACTTCTACCGGCTGACACCTAGCCCACTTTGCCTTCATCGGCAGCAGAGTTCTGGCATTTTGCGCTTTTAAGTAATAACCCGATTGCGGGCGAGCAGAGACACTGCCTTGTCGCTCAAGTTCAACATAAGCCTGTTTTACCGTTGGCACACTAATACCAAATTGGCTGCTAAGCTTACGAAGGCTAGGCAATTTATCTCCGGGCTTTAAAGCACCGCTTTTTGCCTGCTTTTCCACATAGTCGATAACTTGTTGATACAAAAATTCAGGAGCAGATTTATCAAGTAAGCGCAAAACTGTATAAGTTCCATTTTCATTTTTTTGTATATGTTATTAAAACAAAGAATCGCTACACTGTCTATCAAAGGATCAACAACAACCGATAAACAAATAGGAAAAATTGATGAGAGTAATAGGCTTATATGCCGCTACCGTATTAATCTGGGGCTCAACCTGGTTTGCTATTAATTTTCAATTAGGTACTGTTGCACCAGAAGCCTCTGTGGTTTATCGATTCGTATTAGCTTCTCTCATTGTGTTTATTTATTGTTTAGCGCGAAAACAATCTTTACGCTTTTCACTTAAGCAGCACGGACAACTGGCGTTATTTGGTATTTGTTTGTTTGGTACTAACTATTTTTTACTGTACAACGCGCAATCTCATATTAATTCGGCGCTATCTTGTATCGCTTTTTCAACCTTACTTATTATGAATATTGTCAACGCGCGTCTTTTCTTTGGCACTAAGGTATTACCTGCGGTCTATGTAGGTGGCGCATTGGGACTCATAGGCATTATCACCTTGTTCTGGCCTCAAGCGACAAGTCTATCGCTGTCAGATGCAACAGTGTTTGGCTTTGTATTATGCTTACTGGGTACCTTGTCGGCTTCGTTTGGCAATATGCTTTCTATAAAAAACCAACAAGATGGTTTCGCTATCATGCCTGCAAACGCTTGGGCTATGGGTTATGGCTCGTTGTTTATGACGATACTGCTATTCATTCAAGGCAAGACCTTTAACTTTGATTGGAGCTTTGATTACCTAGCATCATTGTTTTATTTATCGGTGTTTGGCTCAGTGATCGCGTTTGCTTGTTACTTGAGCTTACTTACCCAAATTGGCGCCCATAAAGCGTCCTATAGCAATATTTTGTTTCCTGCAGTTGCTGTGGTCATTTCAACATTTTTTGAAGGATTTGAATGGACAACCTACACAATTCTCGGATTTACCGCCATTATGCTTGGCAATATGGTTCTGCTCATTAAACCTAAAAAAGTCAAAGATAAACTTCTTGTAGAAGAAAAGAAGAAAGAAACGAAGAAAGAAACAGAAAAACAAACAAGGGAGTTGGTGACAGAATAATTTGCTCGCGCAAACCTTTTCTCTACCTGTTGAAGTCTAGGTAGGGGTTACGATCTGCGGTTCCTTCCCCGCAGATCGTTTTTTCTTGTGTTATTAGAAAACACTTAACTCAACGGTTAGCCTAGCTACCAATTGGTGAACCCGGTGGAAGTTTCACTTCTGACACAGGAGTCACTTGTTTACCCTGTTCTAGGCTAAACTCAATTTGGCTTTCAAGAAGCGAGTAATGGGCTGCAAGTTGGCGATACTTTTTACTATCAGCCTTATCTTCCAACCAGTCACTTAAGTCTTTTAAGGCGACAAACACCTCGGCTCTTACTTCACTAGCCAATCCTTTTTGATGCCATAGCGCGAGTAAATGCTCAACAACTTGCTGATTTACTCTTTGTTGTACCAATAACGCCAGCCCCTTTTCTGGCTGATGATAAATGGTCGCCTTGAGCAAATTGTCAATCACGGTATTTACCGAAGGAATATCACCATTTATCACAGACTGCTGCGCTAAACGCGACAAGCGACCACTATTTAACAACAGTTTAATGGTGTGTTTTGCACTCGCTTCAGCTGCAGTAACTGGATCAAAAGTTAAACCCGTTTTGCTTGGTGAACTTTCACGATCTCGATAGTAACCATATGCTTTGGGTGGAATTAAGCGAATAATATCTTGCGGTAGAGTCAGAACATCTGTTGATAATGTTTTTAGCAATGCATTTAATGCAGATTTTTGCTCTTTAGCAGAAACAACTGTGTAGTTTTCTTCACCCTCACCTTTTATTTGATAGGTATATTCAATACCCGATATCGCTTTAGCTGCCGCTTCTACTTGATAACGATGGAAGTTATAAATAGGCACTAGTACCTTTTCGATTTCAGACATTGGTGTGCCATGAGGAATGCTGTTGATACCAAAATCGCTTAATGCTTTTTCACGTACTTTTAGAACACGTAACAGCTCTTGGCTGGCATCGCTTCCGTTATCCCATAAATGACCATGGTTATCTGCACCCGATTGTGGGCGGGCATCCGGATCCGACATATACAGCAAACCTTTCGCTTGGCCTGCCTTAATGACAGATGCTAAATAGGCTTCTTCATTTTCAGTAACATCTTGATAGCCGTAAGCGACTACATGTTTATCCCACTCGCCGATTTTATCGTCGTATGCATTTGATAAATCGACTTCGCCGTCTTTCAGTTCAATATATGGGTGAGGATAGTCCATTACAGATGCACGATTGTTAACACTAGCAGAGAAGTTATGAGCGATACCTAAGGTATGGCCCACTTCATGAGCAGACAACTGGCGAATACGCGCTAATGCCATTTCCTTCATTTTAGACGTATCAGTTTCAGGCGTTTTAAACGGTGAAGTTAGGCCTAATGCGATTAAGTAGTCTTGGCGAACACGCAAAGAACCGAGTGTTACATGACCTTTAATGATCTCACCGGTACGCGGATCCACTACAGAAGAGCCATAAGACCAACCGCGAGTTGCACGATGAACCCACTGGATAACATTGTACCTAACATCCATAGGATCAGCGTCTGCAGGCAACATTTTTACTTGATACGCATTTTTATAGCCAATAGCTTCGAATGCTTGCTCCCACCAACGAGCGCCTTCTAATAACGCACTTTTAACAGGCTCCGGAACGCCAGCATCTAAGTAATAGACAATAGGCTCCACTGCTTCACTTACCTTAGCACTAGGGTCTTTTTTTGCTAAACGGTGACGAGGAATAACTCGCTGAACTAATTGCTCATCAATTTCCGTCGCATAATCGGCATAACTTGATACCATAAAGCCACTATATGGGTGGAATTTGCGTGGCGTGTAGTTATCGTCAGGTAACTCGATTAGTGAATGATGGAAATTAACGGTAACCGCTGAACTATCTGGGGTTACCGAGCGTAAGTAACGACCGGCACCAGAACCTTTAAAAGTCACCGTTGCTTCTAATTCAGTATTTTTAGGAAACGCTTTAGTGCGCTTTAAATACACAGCACTTCTGGATTTATCAACGGAAAAGTTACCCTGCTTGGTTCTTTTTAACGTCGAAGCAAGACCATGAATATCTGAAAGTAAGAAGTTAGTGTAATCGACAAGTACCTTATTTCCGCCGTCTTCAACAACGGTAAAACCCCAGATGATAGAGCTGGCAAACGCTTCATCCATTGCTTGTTTTTCTAATTCGTTGTCACTATCGGCACGGTAATAAGTATTTAACTGACGCAACAACACCTTTTTACCTACACGCTCGAACTTTACCACACGGGTGTTGCCCAGTTGGCCTCGGTCTAAGCCAATGTCATTAGAGCCGACGCCTTTAGGCATGGAGCTTAGAAAAATAAACTCTTGATCAAATTTATCTATTTCTAAATAAACCTTGCCTGTTTCTTGATCAAAATAAAAGCTATAAAAACCAGCTTGATGCTGCTTATCTTTAATAAACGATTGATAGTCTGCCAGAGCACTAAGTGAAAAAATACTACAAAATATGAGTAAGGATACTCGCGTTAAGAATTTCATTCTCATTCCTTCTAAATAACACCAAGGCTGTGAAATTAATAGCTTTATAACTACTAAAGCTTGATGAATTATTGTTATAATTCAGCTGAAAGTTATGCTGAAACGTTTTAATTTTTACCTTTTATCAGGTAATTCATTAAAACCTTGCTAGCTCAATAATTTACGCACCCGTGCTTAGTTTTCATTTTTTAAGACTAAGTACGATATATAAACAAAACTAACAGCCATACTCTAAAAAATTAGGTACGACAATGCAACGACTCGCCCCAGCTTTACGTGAAGATAATGTTCCTTTAGATTTAATTTCCCTAATAAAAACCATTTTAGCGGCGACAAAGGAAATTTCATTTCGTGTTAGCCAAGCACACCTTGGCGGATTAATGGGTTCAACTTTAGACGAAAATATCCAAGGCGAGATTCAAAAGAAACTTGATGTTGTCGCCAATGAGCTCATTAAAGATATCTTATTAGAATCGGGGTTTGTAAAAGCAATTTCTTCTGAAGAAGAAGAAAGCTCAGTAGCAGGTGATCCTGATGGCAAGTTTGTTGTGTCTTTTGATCCATTAGATGGCAGCTCAAACATCGATATCAACTCATTAATCGGTACTATTTTCTCTATCCATGAAGCTATTCCAGGCATGGATGCTGAAGACCCAGCGCAGTTCCAACAACCAGGTCATAAACAAGTGTGTGCAGGCTATGTGCTTTATGGTCCATCAACAATGTTAGTGATGACCACAGGTCAAGGTACTCACTTTTATGTATTAGATCGTACCCACGGTGGTTATTTGTTAGTTGAACGAAACGTACAAGTGCCTGTTGACACTAAAGAGTTTGCGATTAATATGTCAAACCAGCGCTTTTGGCAAGAGCCAATGCAAAATTACATTGCTGATTTAGTTGCTGGTGAAACTGGCCCTCGCGGCAAGAACTTTAATATGCGTTGGATTGCAGCTATGGTAGGCGATATTCACCGTGTACTAACTCGAGGGGGGATTTTCACCTACCCTGCAGATAACAAAAATCCAGAAAAGCCGTACAAGCTTCGCTTAATGTATGAAGCAAACCCAATGAGTTTCCTTATTGAGCAAGCGGGTGGCTTAGCCATGACTTCTCAAGGTCGCATTATGGATATTGAACCAAATGATATTCATCAACGCGTTGAAGTTATAATGGGCTCTAAAAACGAAGTAGAAGCCTGCTTGAGTTATTACAAATAGCTCACCCTTTGTTATTTCGCATCAGTTACTTTCCTGCTTCGTGCAGCGGATATCTAAGTAACTGGTGCTACTACTTATTCATCTTATGTATAAGTGTCAGCGATTTTTACACTTATTAATTCTTTCTGTTCATAAGCCTTACTACCTTTTGTTTTTAATGAATTTTTTAGATTGGCAAAAAACTTGCTAATAGCGATTTGCTATAAAAAGCGCTAATTTTACTAACAAGGAATATATGGAAATGTTGAAAAAACTTCTTATGGTTGCAGTTCTTGCAACTGCTTCTATCACGGCAAAAGCTAATATTATCGTTGATGTAGAACTACAGTTACTTGCTGATGTTTCAGGAAGTGTAGATGATAGTGAATATGCTTTACAGTTAGAAGGCTATGCAAATGCATTTCGTTCACAAGACGTAATTAATACGATCTTAGCAGGAAACAATGGACAGATTGCGGTGCAATATATTGAGTGGGCATATGAATATCAGCAGGAGATTCAAATTAATTGGACTCTGATTGATAGCGCACAAGCTGCTTTAGATTTTGCAGACACACTAACTAACCTTTCAAGAGCATTTGAAGGTTGGACAGGTATTGGCGCCGCTATAGAATTTGGTGCAGCCCAATTTGCCAATAATGGTTTCGAATCAACTCGCCAAGTAATGGATATTTCTGGAGACGGTGAGTCAAATAGAGGCATTGCTACATCAGTAGCAAGAGACAACGCGTTAGCAAACGGTATCGATACCATTAATGGCATCACTATAGGAACCGCATCAGGTTTACAGGCATTTTATCAAAACAATGTAATCGGCGGAGTCGGTGCATTCCACCTACATGCTGATACATTTGCTGATTTTGAAGCAGGTATTGAAAGAAAGCTAATTAAAGAAATCCGCTCAGTACCTACACCAGCAACTATCGCTTTATTTGGTCTTGCACTAGCCGCTTTATCATTAAGAAAGCGCAGCTAAGAATAACCCCAAGTAAATCAATGCTAATCATCAAGCCGTTTATTTCGATAAGCGGCTTTTTATTGGACAAATATAAAATCAAATCTATGCTTTGTAGAGTAATCGCAGACTCCTCTTTGCCTTAATAAAAGGAATTAAAATGAAACCATATATATTAGGTAGTTTAATATCACTCGTGTTATTTGGCTGTGGAGGAGGAGGAAGTAGCAGTAGCTCTAGCTCTCCTTCTGGCGGAAATTCCTCACCTACAACACCGACTGTAACTGAGTCTAAAGGTGTTGTTATTGATAGTCCTATCGAGGGAATATCCTATACGGCTAACAGCTTTAGTGGCGTCACTGACGCTAACGGAGAATTTAGTTACCGAACTGGTGAAACGATTACTTTTTCTATTGGCGAATTCGAACTAGCTAAAGTCGAAGGCAAAGCATTCATCACGCCGATGGATTTAATGGATATCTCAAACATTCACTCACATAGCGTCATTAATTTCGCGCGATTTGTTCAGTCAGTAGATGAAGACCAGGACGTCAATAACGGCATTACCCTCTCTGAAGACACAATTAATATTATTTCTAGCTTCAAAGACGACCTTAGTTTTGCATTATCAATTGAGGATTTTGAAACTGACCCATCAGCAGCGGGCATACTCTCTCAATTAAACCGAACGCTAGTTTCGGCTGAGAGCGCTATTAGCCACCTTAAAGGTTCCCTTGACGCCATCAGCGCTCCAGCACCTGTTATCGGTTTTAATGCAACAGTGAACTACAACTATGAAAGACAAGAACGAAAAGAAAAAGTACAACTTTATCAAGTAGCTGATTCAAGTAGTTATGTTGAAAAGCAGATATATCGCCCCAATCCAGTCGGTGACGTAGAAATCAATCAACCAGCTAATCATGAAATTTATTTAGGTATTGACCCGATTTATGAAAGCGCCAATGGCGATGTAGAGTTTGTAAAAGCATTTGTCGAAGGCGTTGGTGCAGATGATCCGACGTTAGTGATGTTGTTTCAATTCAGATCAACGATGGAAACGCTATACAATAATGGCCAACTCTTTGGCTTCTCCATAACAACAAATCAAGATGATTTTCGTGTTTACTTGAACCAAAAATACGAATTCATCATGCACCAAAATGACCAAGAGTTGTATGAGCAAGTTAAATTTGCCGTTTCTTATATTGATGAGAGTAACCAAGCGTATGTTTATTTACCTTTAAGCCTTCTATCGTCGTCACCGAACAGCCTATTTGACAATAACGCAGTAAACACATTCACACCTATATTTGTTAGCGGAGACGACATAACTTGGAGTGGCGAGCAAAAAACGTTTTACTTGGAAGAGCCGGTTTACTCTTCACCTAGTGCAATAACGTTAACATTAGAAGCAAACTCTTTTAATTTTACCCTGACCGACCCTTCGTGTGACGATGAAGTAATCAGCGAGCAATACGATGGCGAACAACTTGCGTTTACCTTTGGTTCACCTGTTCAGCAAGGTGATGTTCAACGTAGGAGCCTGACAGCTGAGCTATCCTATACTTTCCCTATACTTGAAATGGATGAAAACGATGTGTGTTACGTAGGTCGCTCTGAAATTTCATTTGATGATGCTTTTGATCCAGCATTTAGCATTACTTCTTATTCGAGCGACTGGAAACTTACCCAATACGACAAAGTGAGACTGTTTAATCCGGTAGGGCTGTTATCCACTTCACAATCTGATCTGACTTTTATGATGGCTCGCGGATATAGTGCTCTTCCTAACGACCTAAAAGAAGCTGCTTATTTACAAGTAAATAGTAGTTTAAATTATTCAATCACCAATAAAATTAAGGTAAGTGGTTCCACAATGTATGCCGTGTACCCTGGGTATGAACACCCAGTTAAGTCCTCAAATTCAAACAGTTGGCGCCTTTACATTGATTAGTTTTTACTTATATAACTAATTAAAGTCGCTTATCACCATAAGCGGCTTTTTTTTGTGCTGATCTTTTTGTTAAAATAGCGCCAGTTTTCAAATCAATCACACTCGATAGAGATTTTTTATGCCTAATTATGTAGTGGGTCACAAGATCCCAGATTCAGATTCTATCTGTTCAGCTATTGCATTATCGTACCTAAAAACCACGTTAGGGGAAGAAACCGTTCCGGCACGTTTAGGTGAGTTGTCACCTGAAACTATGTTCATCTTAGATAAATTCGGTTTCGAACAACCTGAGCTTAAGATGAGCTATGCTGGTGAAAGTTTATATATCGTTGACCACTCAGAGCGCACCCAAGGTCCTGACGACATCGATGATGCAACAATTCTAGGCATTATCGATCACCACAAACTTGGTGATATTACAACGTCTACACCACTTGAGTGTTGGATCCGTCCAGTTGGTTGTACAAATACTATCATCAAAATGATGTATGACTTCCACAATGTCGAAATTCCAAAGAATATTGCTGGCGCTATGATGTGCGCTATCTTATCTGATACTGTTATCTTTAAATCACCAACGTGTACAACAGCTGATATTAAGTGCGTTGAAGCCTTAGCTGAAATTGCTGGTATTGAAGATCCTCAAGCGCTTGGCATGGAAATGTTCAAAGTTAAATCAGCGGTTGAAGGCACACCAATTCGCGACTTAGTGTTACGTGACTTTAAAGACTTTGATATGAACGGTAATTTAGTCGGTATCGGTCAATTAGAAGTTATCGACTTAGCTATTTTCGATAATATCAAAGAAGAACTTGAAGCAGATATCGCGGCATTAAAAGCCGAAGGTAACCGTCATTCAGTGATGTTACTATTAACTGATATTATGAAAGAAGGCTCAGAAGTATTAGTGGTAAGCGATAGCGATGACTTAACTGAGCGCGCTTACGGTAAAGCATCAGAAAATGGTCGCGTTTGGTTAGACGGCGTATTATCTCGTAAGAAACAAGTTGTACCGCCATTACAAGAATCATTTAGCTAACCCATTATTTTATATTAAAAAAGCTCAGCATCGCGCTGGGCTTTTTTTGTCTATACAACACTATCAATCACATCACTAAAAAGGAGAAAAAATGAATATATCAAACAGTAATCGCTTAAGTTTTCGCTTAATGGACAGTAACGATGCAGATTTATTGTTCGCATTAGACCAAGATCCTGAGGTGATGAAATACATTAACGGCGGTACGCCAAACTCGCGTGAAACGATCGATGATGTTTTTGTACCGAGAATGGAAAGCTATCGCAACCCCGACAAAGGCTGGGGGTTATGGCAAGTAAGCTCAACAGAAGCTAACGAATATCTCGGCTGGATTCTCATTCGCCCGATGGAGTTTTTCACCGACGCACCTGAGCTTGATAATTTAGAAATTGGTTGGCGCTTCTTTCAAAAAAGCTGGGGAAAAGGCTACGCAACGGAAGCCGCAAAACATATCCTTGAAACAATTAGCCAACAAGATACCAGTATCAAAGCGTTCAGCGCTATTGCCGATACCGATAATTTAGGCTCAATTGCCATTATGAAAAAGCTTGATATGGCTTTTGTTAAAAGCTATCACTACAAGGATGCCGTATTAGATTGCGATGTTGATTTATATAAAATCGAATTAGATCGCGCGTAATGTAAATTTCTTG
Organism: Thalassotalea coralli; assembly: GCF_055786205.1. NCBI lineage: Bacteria > Pseudomonadati > Pseudomonadota > Gammaproteobacteria > Alteromonadales > Colwelliaceae > Thalassotalea > Thalassotalea coralli. Next base: position 279,324 of record NZ_JBVVBK010000006.1, read on the forward strand.
TAATGAATCTGACCTTAATCTGACTAGTTGAATTAACAATAAAGTGACAACTATCAGATTAAGGGAAGACTATGGAACTTGAGGTTCAAGGGGTAACCAAAAGTTATACCAAAGTAAAAGCAGTGAACAATCTGTCTTTTACCGTTGAAACCGGGGAAATATTTGCGTTATTAGGTCCTAATGGCGCAGGTAAATCATCTTTAGTAAAAATGCTCACGGGATTTACCGAGCCCGATGATGGTGCTATTAAAGTATCAATCGAACAAGAGTGCTTTAATCATATTCCTAGCTGGGCACTTGGCTACCTTCCAGAAGATCGCGGTTTATACCCACAAAAAACCATACTTGATAACATCGTTTATTTTGCGCAACTCAACGGTATGTCAAAAAAAGACGCTACAGAGCAAGCAAAAGTTTGGTTAGAAAAGTTTGATTTACAGGATAGAGAAGCGGACTTATTGAAATCGCTATCTAAAGGTAATCAACAAAAAGTACAACTGATCACCGCGGTTATACACTCGCCAAAGTGGGTCATTTTAGATGAACCATTTTCAGGATTAGACCCTGTTAACCAAGAAAAAGTAGTGCAGTTTCTTCAAGAATTAAAAGCACTCGGCATGACAGTTATTCTCAGTGCTCACCAAATGGCAATGGTAGAAAAAATTGCCGATCACATACTTTTACTCAATCATGGACAGCAAGTCTTTTACGGCACATTAAGTGAGATAAAGGCGCAAAGTAATGCTCAACAAGTGGTGGCAAGTTATCACTCGGCGATTTCACCAGAAGCATTGAGCATAAGCTTAACAGACCTAGAGTTTAGCTTAGTTAATGAGACAACGGTCAAGATCGTCGGCGAAGGCGCTAGTGATTTAAATGCGTTATCTCAGAAGCTCACCCAGTTAGGGCAATTAGCTTCCTTACAATCAGAACAGTTAGATCTGCATCAAATTTATATTCAAGCAATCGAAGGCCATGGAGGAAGTGTTGATGAAGCAGCATAACAAACAGCAAGTTTGGCTAGTCACTAAATGGGAATTCATGCACTTCTTTAAATGGAAGCAAGAAATCATTTCGAAATTAATCATGTTCGGTATTATCGGGGTGATTTTTGCGTGGCAACACTTTAAAACCGACAGTATCGATGTCTATAAAGTGGCGGTTTTCGGTCAAGAAATTCAACTTAAAAGCACCAGTAAATTTACTTTTGTTCCAATGGATATCCAAGACAAAAGTCTATTGGTTGGTGAAGAGAGTGAATTTGACGCCGTGCTGGAACATAAAAAAACCAGTGATGATAAAATTGAACTTGAGCTGACTTCGTTTGACAAGCAAGAGTGGCAGTTAGCGCTATTTACCGAGTTAAATGAGCAGTATCGGCTGCAAGTTGCTGAACAATTTAACCTAGAAAAAAACCAGTTAGCATTGCTTCAAGATCCTATAGAACTTGGGCAAAGCTATTTAAATGAAGCCATCAAGTCGGAAGATGAGTCGAGTGAAATGCTTGCCTTTATCACAGTCTTTATTATGGCCATGGGAATCTTTACGTCTTTTGGTCAGCTATTTGCCAGTATCACAGGCGAAAAGCAACAAAGGGTTACAGAGCAGCTTTATTCTTGTATTAGCGCTCAAACCTGGATTGATGGCAAGATCTTCGGTCAAATGCTTCACGCAGTAAAAGCCATGTTTACCACGGCTATTAGTGGCTTTATTGGCTATGCTTTTATCGTCGTTATTATTGATGGCGGCTCTATTGATTTGTCACAAGTCGACTGGAGTTTTGTTCCTCCGCTATTAATCTTCTCATTAGTCGGTATTTACATTAGTACAGCGTTTATTGCCGCAATTGCTGCCGCGATTGACGATCCGAATCACAGTGGTAAAACCGGTATGACACTTATCCCAATGCTACCGCTAGTGTTAACCTTTATGACGATTAGCGAACCAAGTGGCTGGGCGATGACGTTATTAAGCTACCTTCCTTTTACTGCGTTTATTGCCATGCCAGTTAAAATGTCATTAGTGGACGTTCCTTGGTGGCAAGTACTTATCGCATTTACTTCGTGTTTGGTGTTTGCTTTATGGTTACGACAAGGCGCTGCGCGCATGTTTAAGATGGGCATGGTGATGTATGGAAAAGAGCCTGACTTTGCCACTATGATGGCATGGATGATCACTGAGCCAAAGCATCGATAAATATTAGTAATCGAAACGATTAAATGAAAAAGACCAGCAAATGCTGGTCTTTTTGTACGTATCTATCTAAAGAAAAAGACTTACTTTTCTGCTTTTTCTTTAGTTTTTGCTTTGGCTTTTTTTAGCTTGTCTTTGTGGTTTAACTCGTAATCAGGCATTTCTTTGTTACCGTCAATTAAGTAGTTATCCATCCAACGCATTAAGCGTAAGCTGTAGTCATATTGTGCAGCAACTTTGCGGTTACCATGACCTTCACCTGGGTAATATACTAAGCGGACATCTTTGCCTTGCACTTTCATGTAACGGTACATTTCCATTGATTGCGCAGGGTGTACGCGAGGGTCACTCTTACCGTGCATGATAAGTAATGGTGTTTTAGATTGACCTACCCAGTAAATTGGGCTGCGCTCTAAGTAATACTGCCACTTTTCCCACGGGTATGAACGCGCATGTACTAAGTGCATTTCATTGGAAATATCTGTAGTACCAAATTTTGACAGTTGGTTAGAAATACCAACAAACATAACACTTGTTGCAAAATGCTCTGTTAGTTTAGTCGCCGCCCAAGCTGAAGCATAACCACCGTAAGAGCCACCTGTCATACCAACACGGTTAGTATCAACTAAGCCCATATCCACTAAGTGTTTCTTGAAGGTCACTAAGTCATCGAACTCTTTACCCGCGTAATCATTTTGACCAAGTTTAGAGTAATCAACACCTTTACCTGTTGAGCCACGGTAGTTTGGATAAAATACCGCATAACCACGCGCAGCACCCATTTGACCTGGACGAGAGTAGTTAGTTAACCAACCATTTTTGTCATGACTTTCAGGACCACCATGTACCGACATAATAAGTGGGTAACGTTTTCCTTTTTTGTAATCTAGCGGATAAATTAATACACCGTCTAGCTCAGTACCATCTGGCGCGTTGAAAGAAATGGTTTCTTGTTTAGCAAACTTCTTATCCGCTAACCAAGGGTTTGAATCAGTAAGACGTGTCGTTTTATTCTTACCGCGAACAATGTATACCTCATTTGGATGTTTCGCAGTATTCGCTCTTAAGGCAATGGTTTTGTCTGAATCAGAGATTGATAGGTTACCTGCGATAAACTTACCCGCTTTAACCGTAGTCTTGTACTTGTTAGAGCCAGGCTTAATCGTTGCAACAACGGTTTCTGTACCAATGTTAGCAGTGAAGTTAAGCACGTTTGATTTATTAGACCATTCGATATCAGACACATGGCCTTTAAAATTAGGCAGCCACTCTTCAATCTTGCCAGATTTAGCATCGGCTAAGAATAAACGACCTGTAGCAGGATCATGCTTGTCTTCTGCACCAATAATAGCGATATGTTTACCATTTGGAGAAAACTCTGCGGTACCAAGCTTGCCCTCGGTCGCAAATGAAAGTTTCACATCACCGCTTTTCACGTCAAGTAAATGCCATTGAGACTTCGTATAACTATCGTCTATCAGCGCGGTTGGTTGCGTTTTCACAAGGAGTTGATCATCATCTTCTGACCAGTTCATTTGGCTTACATAAGCGTCAATTTCTACAGCATCTAACTTAAGCGGCTTAGAGCTAACCGCTAAATCAGTGATAAATAACTGACGATTCTTTAAACCCATTTCATACACTTCAGCTTTAAAACCAAGTTCTTTCAGCTTTTTCTCAGACTTATCTTTAGCTGGGTTTGCTAAAAGCGCTACCTTTGTTCCTGATGGGCTTAGTTGGTAACGTGCAATTGATGTGTCTTTTAACGACATCACTTCTTGGCGCTCACCACCATCGGTAGGGATACGGTAAAGCTTAGTGAACTTATCGCCTTTAAATTTAGCTGTAAAATAAATAAATTTACCGTCTGCTGACCACTGAATACTGCCAACATTGACTTTGCCTGAAATAAACGGACGCTCATTTCCTTTTGCGTCAACAATAAATAAATTTGAATAATTACGGCCATCTTTATCAACATACAGGGTACGAGGAATAGAGCGGGTAAACGCTACAAAGTCTCCACTTGGACTTACAGCCGTTTGAATAACAGATTTAATCTTGGGGATGTCTTCAATGGTAATGCCGCCATTATCTGCAGCAGAAGCAAAACCACTTGAAGCTAACAACGTAGAAACCGCCGTTAGAGAAGTAAGTAATTTACGCATAGTTTACTCTTATTTTTGTAGTTTAATCGTCTGACATTGTAGGTCATCGAGCACTAAATACAACTGTTCTTCAAAGCAAATTGATTCACAACAAGAAACATAACTAGGCTACTTTTTAACCTTGCCTATTTTTATCATTCTCATCCGCTTTTTAAAAAGAGATTTTTGGTTTGAAAAGAGCTTTATTACTATTACTTTCCTCTCTATTGTTCTCTCATGCTACTTTTGCTGAAGACGTATCCCATGCTCAACATCACGAAGAGAACAAACACTCTATTGGCGTATTTACCGGTTATACCCACTTAGGTGGTAGTTCCGACTTTAGCTATGGTTTGGAATACATGTTTGAATTTGATCATAATTGGGCGGTTAGCGCGATAATTGAGGATACAGATGGCGCACATCATGGCGCAGGAACGAGAACTCGCACAGCAAATTTGTTATATAGCCCAGTAGAAAAAATTTGGCTTGGCGTTGGTTATGGCCGCGAAGAAGTGTTAGGTGAACATGGCTATACAGAGCACTTGTATCGTGTTTCAGCAGCTTATGACATTGAATTTACACATTTTAAAGTGGTGCCAACGATAGCATTTGAAAAAATAGGTGATGAAATGGCAACAGTAGCAGGTATTACCCTGTCTAAATCATTTTAAAAATCACACTCTTTCTAAGTAAAAAAAAGCTCACAAACACCTACATTTGTGAGCTTTTAACGTGTGTAAGCTTTCGATTAAACGCGTTCAAATACCGTTGCAATACCTTGGCCTAAACCAATACACATAGTAGCTAAACCAAGGTCAACGTCATTGCCTTCCATCAAGTTAATTAACGTCGTTGAAATACGCGCACCAGAACAACCTAGTGGGTGACCTAAAGCAATAGCACCACCGTTTAAGTTGATCATGTCATCCATCTTGTCTTCTAGGCCAAGAGCACGAACACAAGATAACGCTTGAGCAGCAAACGCTTCATTAAATTCTGCCAACTGAATATCGTCTAGAGACAAGCCAGCGCGCTTAAGCGCTTTTTTCGTAGCAGGCACTGGTCCATATCCCATAGTAGAAGGATCGCAGCCAGCAACACCCATACCGCGAATTTTAACACGTGGTGTTAAGCCCATTGCAGCCGCTTTTTCAGCAGACATTACTAGCATCGCTGACGCACCATCAGATAACGCAGATGAAGTACCTGCGGTGACTGTACCGTTGGCAGGGTCAAATACTGGACGTAAACCAGATAAAGTATCCACCGTTGTTTCAGGGCGAATAACTTCATCATGCTTAATCATGGTTAACGCACCAGTTACTGAATCATGGCCTTGTGTCGCAACAATTTCATTATTCCAACGACCAGCCAACGTTGCTTCGTGTGCACGTTGATGAGAGCGAGCACCAAATGCATCTTGCTGTTCGCGTGTAACACCGTGTTGGCGACCAAGTAATTCAGCCGTAAGGCCCATATTACCTGCTGCACGAGAAATGTATTTACTTAGTGCAGGGTCAAAATCAACATCGTACATCATAGGCACATGACCCATATGCTCAACACCACCAATAATGAAAACATCACCTTGATCAGCCATAATGCTAGTAGCTGCATCGTGTAATGCTTGCATCGAAGAGCCACATAAACGGTTAACTGTTACCGCACCAACATGTTTTGGAATGTCTGTTAATAGTTGAGCATTGCGCGCAATATTAAAGCCCTGCTCTTTGGTTTGTTTAACGTTACCCCAAATAATATCTTCGATTTCATTTGGATCTAAGTTAGGGTTGCGAACAAGTAGCTGTTGCATCAAATGAGCAGATAACGCTTCTGCTCTAACGTTTCTAAATACGCCAGCCTTGGAGCGACCCATAGGCGTGCGAATACAATCGACAATTACGACTTCTTTCATGGTCTTCTCCTATTGTGCGCTTGAGGCAGTTTTAACGTCAGTAAAGAAATAAGATTTACCTTCAGCGGCCATCGTTCTCATACCATCAGTCACTTGGTAAATTTCACCTAAATGAGCGTATTTATCAGCCATAGCAATAAAGTTATCTAATCCAAGAGTTTCTAGGTAACGAATAGGGCCACCTCTAAATGGAGGGAAGCCAAGACCGTAAATTAAGCCCATATCAGCTTCTGCAGCCGAATCAACAACACCTTCTTCAAGACAGCGCACGACTTCATTCACCATAGGGATCATCAAGCGAGCAATAATTTCGTCTTTTTCGAAAGCTTTGTTTTCAACACTAAATAGTTCGTAAGCTTTTGCTGACGCTTCTTTCGTTGGCCTTCCACGCTTATCTTTACCGTAATCGTAGAAACCCCCCCCGTTTTTCTGACCTAAACGATTATCGTGGTAAAGCTTGCTCACAGGATCGTTTTCAATCTTCGCCATACGAGTAGGGAATCCTTCAGACATCACACCTGTACAGTGATCGGCAGTATCGATGCCTACAACGTCAAGCAAGTAAGCAGGACCCATAGGCCAGCCAAACTCTTTCTCCATCACTTTATCGACTTGAGTAAAATCAGCACCTTCAAGTACTAACTGACTAAAACCTGCAAAGTATGGGAACAATACACGGTTGATGTAAAAGCCCGGGCAATCATTCACAACGATAGGTGATTTACCCATCTTAGCGGCGTAAGCGACAACTGCGGCAATAGTTTCATCCGACGTTTCTTTACCGCGAATAACTTCTACTAATGGCATTTTATGCACAGGGTTGAAGAAATGCATACCACAGAATTTATCTTTACGTTCAACGCTTTGTGCTAGTAAATCAATAGAAATAGTTGATGTATTCGAAGTGACAATAGCATCTTCTGCCACTGCTTTTTCCACTTCCGCTAACACAATTCCTTTAACTTTTGGATTCTCTACCACAGCTTCAACAATAACATCTGCGTCTTTAACGGCGTCGTATGACAATGTTGGCGTGATATTGTTTAGCACACCTGCCATTTTCTTCGCGTTGATTCGACCACGATCGGCAAGCTTTGACAAAATACCCGCCGCAGTTGTTAGGCCTAAATCAAGCGCTTCATTGTTAATGTCTTTCATCACAATTGGCGTGCCTTTATAGGCTGATTGATATGCGATACCACCACCCATAATGCCTGCACCTAATACAGCAGCACGCTCTACTTGCTTAGTAGCCATTTTGCCTGCTTTCTTCGCTTTACCTTTAACAACTTGGTCAGCCAAGAACAAACCTATTTGTGCAGTTGCCGCTTCAGTTTTAGCAAGTTTTGCAAAACCTTCGTTCTCAAGCGCCATCGCGCCAGTACGATCTAATCCAGCAGCTGCTTCAATAACATTAATAGTTGCCATAGGTGCTGGGTAGTGTTTACCAGCCTTAGCGCCTACCATGCCCTTGCAGGTATTAAAGGTCATTACATTTTCAGTAGGCGAAAGCTTCAATGCTTCTAGCTTAGGCTGACGTTTAGCACGCCAATCTAAATCACCATTAATAGCCTGCTCTAACGTGCTCATAGCCGCTTCACGTAAATGTTCAGGTGCAACGACGGCATCTAATACACCAACAGCTAATGCTTGATCTGGCTTGTGAGCTTTACCTGTCGCCATCCATTCGATTGCATTATCTGCACCGATAACACGTGGAAGTCTTACCGTACCACCAAAGCCAGGCATTAATCCTAATTTTACTTCAGGAAGGCCAATAGATACCGTGGTATCAGCTACACGGTAATCACAAGCTAGCGACATTTCACAACCACCACCTAAAGCAAAGCCATTAAGCGCTACAACAGTTGGCATGTCTAAATCTTCAAAAGCATCAAAAACGTCTGAGCCATTTTTGATCCAAGGAATAAGTTCATCAACCGGCTTTTTAAACGTCTCTAAAAACTCGGTAATATCTGCACCAACGATAAAATTTGATTTGCCTGAAGTTACCAATACCCCTTTAGCTTCAGCACAATTGTTTATTGCATCGATAACAGCAATAAACTCTTTAAAAGTTTCCTGATCAAACTTATTCACTGAACCTTCAGCATCAAATTTGAATTCGACGATGCCTTTATCCAGCAGTTCGGCAGAAAGGCTTTTGCCTTGAAATAACATGCCTGATCTCCTCACGTATAGTTAAGTAGTTACAAGGGATTAATATGCTTATTTTCTTTACTTTTGTTAGGTTAAACGACACTTAAATACGTATTTATGTAGGAATATTCCCTTCTAAATACTAAGAAATTACTACAAAAGTAAGCTGAAAAGTTTATTAGCCCCTAAGTGCGCGAACACATCTTTTCTAATAATAGTTGATTGAGTGTGCCTTGAAAGAAATTGAAAAGCAAATTTTTTAAACGCCTGTTTTAATTGAGCGTATAAATTCTAATAAATAGACACTTTCGCTTTTGAACAAAGCTAATAGAATCCGCAGTGAGCCTGCTATTTACCTCAGCTAAACAAACGAAAGTGGTTAACCTGTTTCAGACTTTGTGCAGTGACTAATTATGCCTAGTGATAGCAATAATTGAGCTGTGTAATAGCTAGTCATTATTAAATATTCGGAATACGCTGGTGGCTGAAGGAAGGTTTCGAACGCCAATATCGTGTCAGATACCACAAAGCTAAGAGCACCTAATCTGATAAAAAAATTAGATGAACTAAAAGCAAAAATGCCCATTGTTGTTAACACGACAAAATAGAAAACGACCGCAACAAATAGCTCGCCCGTATGAGGCAATATGATAGTCCCGATGATGGTTGCATAAACGATAAGCAAGACTGAAAAAGGCTTATTAATTGATCTCAAAGAAAACGGGGCTGTTTGAGTTAAATCGCGATAAAAAACGATGCAATAAAAAACATGGGCAATAAAAAATGAGCCGAGTCCCAACAAAAAGCTCAGTTGGTAAGACGTTGCTAAAAAGACGTCACCAATCGAAGAAAAAGCCAAGGCTAGAATTAGCAGTAATCTTGCTTTGCCATGACAGTATTTACATGCCATGACAATTAAACACCAAATAGGCAATGCTTTAACTAAAGGCTTTGCCAGATAAGGAGACAGTGGCAATGTCGCCAAATAAATCAGCATGGCCGCTACGATAAATAACAGCCATGATCTAGAAACGAAATAATTGCTAGTAGTTTTAATCACTTATTAATCGCTTTGTAAGGCATCAATTGGGTCAAGCTTTGACGCTTTAATCGCAGGATATACACCAAACACCAAACCAATACCGGCACAGATAGTAAAAGACAGTATGATGGCTGATAGCGACCAAGATACCGCCCATTCTGAATAAAATGCGATAAGTTCAGATAAGGTGATACCAAACAATACTCCGACAACACCACCTAATATTGAAATAGTAAAACTCTCAGCGACAAACTGCAGCTGAATGTCTTTCTGGGTAGCGCCAACGGCTCGTAAGAGACCAATTTCTTTCGTTCTTTCTAATACCGTCGCCAGCATTATGTTCATAATGCCTATACCACCTACTAACAAAGATATACCTGCTACACAGGACATCACGATATTAAAAATTTGCTGTGTTTGCTTTTGTTGAGCAAGTAACTGGGCAGGAACAGTTAACGAAAAGTCATCAATATTGTTGTGTCTACGCGTTAGTAAGTGCTTAACAGCTTCAGCAGCCTGTAAAGCATCTACTTCGCCATTTAAGCGTAATTTAAGCTTAGTTAGCTCGCTTGTTAATGGCTCACGTGCAAATTTGCGAATAGCTGTATTTAACGGCAAGAATACTTGGTTTTGCTCACCGCCTAATTGAACACCTTGAAACTCAGATTTCTTTAATAGCGGATTGGCAATAACGCCTACAACTTTAAACCACAAATGATTCACTTTGATGTTCTGGCCCAAAGCATCTGAATCTGGAAAAAGCGCTTTTGCGGCATTGCTACCTAAAACCACCACTTGACGATAGTTAGCATTGTCTTCTTCGGTTAACAATCGTCCATTCTCAACGAGTAAGCTAGATAAATCGAAAAAGCCAGGGCTAACGCCAATAGCATCGCCATCACTTTTACCTTCAGCACTAAAAATAATGTAGCTATCTAACTTTTTTTCTGCACTGTAGGTTTCTATAAAAGGTAAAGATTGCAACGCAACTTCGCCATCTCGAATCGACAAACCCGCAGAATGCTTTCTCTGTTCCTTTAATTCCTTTTCATCAAATTCTTTTGCTTCAATGATGAGGTTATGAAGCCCCATGGTATTGATCATTTTTAAGGCTTCGCGTTCGGCACCTTCACCAATATTAAGCATGGCGATAACGGCACCAACACCAAAAATCATACCTAACAAGGTTAACAAGGTACGCAGTTTATGCTGAGCAAGTTCAGCAAAAGTATCTTTAAAAATAACTAAATACTTCATCATTATGCTCCTTGCTCGGTTAAGGCCAATTGTTGTCCTGACTCCAAGCCTGAAGTGATAACGGTATGACTTAAACTAGACTCGCCAATTTCAACGGCTTGCTTAATAAATTCACCATTTTGGTAGAGATAAACATAAAACTGATTATTCTTTGCAAATACTGCTTGCGATGGAACGACTAGCTTTTCTTGAGCGCTCTTCACTTGAATCACGGCATTAAGCTTTCTACCAGGCACAAATAACTCTGTTTGCTGGGTATCTAAGCTAATAATAACTTCAAAAAACTTCTGTGGGTCGCCACGTTTGATCGAAGAAGGGAAAGCAGCAACAGAGTCTACCTTACCTTGAAATGACTTTTCGGCTAAGGCATTTAAGTGAAAAGAAACGGTTTGCCCTTCAGCAAGAGAAATGGCTTCATTTTCAGCAACATAAATTTTAGCCTTCATGTTACTAATGTCAGGTAACTCAGCTATTTTTTGTCCCGACCAGAACGACTGACCAGAACGGGACTTCTCTCCGCGCCAATTCGAGGCATACACTAACATACCTGTGTGAGGCGCTTTAATCTCAAGACGTTCTAGACTTTCGTTTAAAATATTTAACTTATCTTGATGAAGATTTCTCTTCATTTCTAGCAAGCTCATTTCACCTTCAGCGCTTGTACTAAAGCTACCTTCTTTCCACTGCAGGTAATCGCGTTTTGAGGCTAAGTACTCACTATCTTGAGCCGATTCGAGGATTTCTAAGCGTGACAGAATTCGTTCGTCGTTTATGGCAAATTTATCAGCAAAAGCCTTCTCTTCTCCAACAAGCTGAATATCTTTATTAATGTTGTTCAATTCTTTATTTAACTGGCTCGACTTATCAGCAATATCTTGCTGGGTCATGTTTAAGTCATTTTCTTTCGATTGACGAGATTTCGACATGATCTCACCATCAAACTTCGCTATTACTTGCCCTTCTTCAACATAAGTGAACTCAGGCGCTAGCCAAGATAAAACTTGAGCGCCATTGCGACTCATCGGCGCACTAATGACCGTCGCTTTCGCTGCAAAGAGTTCGCCTTTAGCCGGAACTTCAATACTAAACGGCTGCTGCTCAACAGTGTAAAGTAAAGGTTTTTGGCCGCTTTCTGAACAAGAAAGTACTGCCACCGATAACAGCAAACTTATCGTTAATCGCTTCATTAGTTACCTTCCTTTGTATTAGCAGAGGCGATAGCCTGTTGCGTATTCAAAGCAGAATTAGCTTGTTGATTAATTTCAACCCTAGCAGTCATGCCTGGGCGCATTACCTCAAGATCTATCTTCTCCAATTCAACAATAGCGTCTATTACTCTGGTTTTATCTTGGTGAGAGCGATCTCTAAAAACCTGCCCTAATGAAACCAGTGTGCCTTTAAATACCGTATCTTTTGCACTATCTAAGAAAATATTAATAGGCTGGCCAATCTTCACTTTTCCACTATCTGGCTCTGTTATTTGTATCTTCACCTGCATTTCTTCGACGACGGCAAGATCCATGACAGGCTGCCCAAACTGAATACTCTCACCAACTGCAGGCTTTTCACCATCCCAGTTAGCTCTGTACAACACAACGCCGCTGATTGGTGCTTTAACTTTCAGTTGCTCCTTTTCCTTCATCAACACATTAACTTCGCCTTGTAAGCGCGCAACCTTCCCTTTTAAACGTTTTACATTTAACTCAGTATTAGAGCGATGGAATTTAAGTTTAAGCTTTGCTACCTTGAGATCTGCTTGTGCTATGGTGAAATCAATCTCAGCTTTTCGACGGTCTATATCTGACTGACTTTCATCAACTATTTCTGCTTTTCGCTCAGCTTTTTCATAATTCATTTGCGCTTCTGCTAAGCTTAAAATGAGCTGTTGCTCATCTTCTTGTTCCTTAAGAATTTTGTTTTCTAGCTCTTTCTGCGCTTGATTCATTTTTCCTTGTTTATCGACTAATCGTTCTGAAATTTTCTTATCATCAAAAGAAACAACGACTTGCCCTTTTTTCACTTTCGAATTTTCAGGTACGATTGTTTTCACCTGATACTGCCACATACGAGAAACAGAAGGTGGAGCAATGGTGGCTTCAGTTTTCGATTCTAGCTCTCCGATTGCTGCTAATGACTCTTGAGTATTTTTGCTAGCACTAGTTTGTTTAACGTCTTCAGAACAGGCAATAAGTAAACTAACAAGCAGTAAACTAATCATTACTTGTGATTTCATTGGCTTGCCTCCGCTAACTCTATTTGCACACTCATGCCAGACAACACGTCAAAATCCGATATATCTTTTAAAGCAAATAACAAACGATAATAGACATCTTCGCCCCAGTCAGTGCGCTCCTCAGGCTGAGAGGATACGTCAATCACTTGCGTTGAAAATTGTTGTTTCGGAAAAGCATCAAATGTCATTGTCGCTTTGTCGCCCTTTTTCACTTTGCTGTAATCCACTTCGTGCAACCAGGCTTCAACAAATTTACCACTGTCCGCAGGGATTTCAGCAATTTTCCAAGAAGGCTGAGCTGTCATACCAACAAAGACTTTTTCACCGTTCCACGGATGTTTTGCATAGATAACGGGGCCGGTACTTGTGGCGCGCCCACTCATGTTTTTTAGTTTATCGCGATTATAGGCAAGCTCGGCTTTATGCTTTTCAATGGTCAGTTGTTTTTTTCTAATGGACACTTGGTTGGTTACTTTAACCTGTTTTAGATTTTCCATTGCTTTGGCGTGTTCAACTACCGCTTTTTCGTAATCAAGTTGATGCTCCTGATATTCGTACTTACTTAAATATTCCTCACCAATTTCTGCATCAATCCTCGCTTTTTCGAGCAAAAGCTTTGTTTTATTTACGTAATGCTCAGCTTCTATAAGTGTTTGTTTAGTTTCTGATTCAACGCGATGTAGCTCATCTTCAGCGAGTATTAAGCTGTTCTCTTCTTGCTCTATCGTCGATAAAATTGTTCCGCTGTCATAGACAACAACTAAGTCTCCCGCCTGAGCAACATCACCTTCTGGCAGCATCCATTGCACCTGAACACGCCAGTTGTCAGAGCGTGGCGCATAAAACATTTGACTTTCTTTCGCCTTGACTTGCCCCGTTAGAAGCATAGGGACTTTGGCATTAGCCGCATTAAAAGTATGAGCGACCAATATAATTAACGTGAGAATTATGCCGCGCATCGTTTGTCCTCGATCACTTTTCCATCTTGCATGCGAATAACACGCTGCGCGTATTCAGCAATATCTTCTTCATGAGTCACTAAAACGATAGTTTGTCCTTGCTTATGAAGATCTACCAGCAGGTCCATGATCTCATATGAAGTAGCAGTATCTAGGTTTCCAGTCGGCTCATCGGCAAAAATCACTTCAGGGTTATTTATCAGGGCTCGCGCAATGGCAACACGCTGGCGTTGTCCACCAGACATCTCAAAGGGCTTATGATGTGCTCTAGTTTCTAAGCCAACTCGCTGTAATAATGCCATTCCTCTTTGTTCAGCTTCTTGAGGAGTGCAATCAGTGTACCTTAAAGGAAGCGTTACGTTATCCAGTGCAGATAAGCGGGGCAATAAGTGAAAGGTTTGAAAGATAAAGCCTATTTTTTCATTACGCATTTTGGAAAGCGCTTCATCTTCCATTTTTTGGACGGCTTGACCAGCTAACAAATATTGCCCAGAGGTAGGGGAGTCCAAACAGCCAAGTATATTCATCAAGCTTGATTTTCCAGAGCCAGACTGCCCCATCACAGCTACAAATTCATTTTCTTCAATAAATAGAGAAACGTCATTAATCGCTTTTACTTGCGATTCCCCTTCCCCATAAATTCGAGAAATATTTTCGATTACAATCACTTTAATTCCCTTATAAACAACGAGCAATTCTATTTAGTTAGGTTGTTTTATTTGCTCAGTCTACGTGTCCTTTCGACTGGCCTTGAACATATTGTCGTTAGCGTAACGTTTGAACACAATATTCTATTGTATCCACTAATCGCCTGCAGCATACTCAAATTTGTAACAAATCATTTAAGCATAGTTTACATAATAATGTATACACTAGAATTTTAGTAACTATAACCTTACTTCAAGCATTAGCGCTTTAACTTTAACGCAAAAATATAAACTTTTATCGTTAAACATACTTATCTAGTAGACAAAAAAAATACGTTTATAAGCAAGCATGATATAGTCGATAAACCTATTGTTGTTCTTTTTGATCTTGATGCCGTTAAAAACATTTTCTCGCCCTGAACACCTATTGCTAGCCATGGCTTTTATTATGCCGCTAGTATTTTCTGTCTGGATGGCACTATTAAATAACTTTGTCGTTGAAAAGGCAGCATTTACCGGTAAAGAAATTGGTATCTTGCAAAGCCTAAGAGAAGTGCCTGGCTTTTTAGCCTTTACTGCGATTTACGTCATGATATACCTAAAAGAACAGACCTTTGCACTGCTCGCCCTAGCACTAACCGCAGTTGGAGTCTTGCTTACAGGGTATTTTCCTTCTGCTTATGGTCTATATATAACCACCATAATTATGTCTGTCGGCTTTCATTATTTTGAAACAGTTAACCAATCCCTAACGTTGCAGTGGATAAACAAAAAAGAAACACCACACTTTATGGGCAGAGCCCTGGCGATGAAAAGCGCAGCCTCATTACTCGCTTTTAGTAGTATTTGGTTATTAATGGAATATTTTAACTGGAGCTACCAAGCAACCTACACTCTTTTTGGCTCTTTAGCGCTTTGCCTCACACTATTTTTATTTTTTGCATTTAAACAATTTCCTATTCATGCAGAACAAGAAAAACGTCTAATACTTAGAAAACGCTACTGGTTGTTCTATGCATTAACGTTTTTTAGTGGCGCGAGGAGACAAATTTTTGTGGTATTCGCTGGTTTTTTGATGGTTGAAAAGTTCGGCTACAGTGTCGCAGACATTAGTGCACTGTTCTTAATTAACTATATATTTAACTGGTTATTTGCCGCCAAAATTGGCAAGCTCATTGGAAAAATTGGTGAGCGCAAAGTACTAACCTTTGAATATGTTGGTTTAATCTTAGTATTTGTTTCATACGGGTTAACAGACAACTCGACTGTCGCTGCGGTACTTTATGTTGTCGATCATTTATTCTTTGCCTTAGCCATTGCGATTAAAACCTATTTTCAAAAAATAGCCAAACCTGAAGACATTGCTGCTACAGCTGGTGTTAGTTTTTCAATTAACCATATCGCTGCCGTGGTTATTCCTGCGCTATTAGGTTTAGTCTGGCTAGTAAATTCTTCATGGGTATTTTATGTCGGTGCAGGCTTTGCGGCTTGTTCACTTATTCTGTCTAGGTTAATACCATACACTCCTCAGCCCGGTGTAGAAGTGAGATTTAAAGAAAAATTCAATCAAGAGCAAAAGGCTTAGTCATTAAAGTTTTCTAGATGGACGAATAAAAAAAGCGCTCGTTATAATGACGAGCGCTTTTTTATAAATAACCTTCTACTATCGCAATTAAGAGTCGTTTTTTTCCTGAAGAAATTGTAAGAACTCCTCTGCGGGCATCGGCTTCGCGTAATAAAAACCTTGAACTTCGTCACATTGCTGTTGCTTTAAATGTGCTTCTTGCGATTTATCTTCAATCCCTTCCGCAATAACCTTCAAGTTCATCTGCTTACCTAAGTTGATGATAGTATCCGCAATAATCGACTTCCCAGGTTCAGCGATATTATTAACAAAAGAGCGATCAACTTTTAACCTATCTAAAGGTAACTGTTGCAAATAACTAAGTGAAGAATATCCAGTACCAAAGTCGTCAAGTGCAATACTAATGCCTTTAGATTTTAATTTTACTAAAGCATCTACCACGACCTGCGGCTCATCCATTAAAATATTTTCTGTTATTTCTAGCTCTAACTTATGTGGGTGCACGTCGTGTCGCTGCGTTGCATCAATGATATTTTGAACAAAATTATCACGTTTAAACTGTGGAATTGAAACGTTTACGGAAATACCTACATCATCAAAAGAGGCTTTTTCTAGCTCTTTAATTTGTAAGCAGGCTTGGTTAATAACCCAGTCACCTATATCAATGATAAGACCAGAATATTCGGCTAACGGGATAAAAATCGCCGGTGAAATAAACTGACCATCGGCTGTTCGCCAACGCAGTAATGCTTCAGCACCTATGACCTTCCCCGTTTGCAAATTTAACTGAGGTTGATACCACAATTCTAAACGGTCTTCAGCAAAATCAGTACGTAATTGCCTTATCATACTTAAGCGCCAAAGCGTTGTTTCTTCCATCTCTTGCTTATAGTAAACAAAATGCTCTTGGTTACTTTTCTTAGCTAAATTAAGGGCAATATTAATTTGGTTTAGAACTTTAACGCCTCTTGGGCCTGCATCTTCTTTCGCACACAGGCCAAAGGTAGCACTAATAGGTAAATTTTGTTCGCCAGCCGAAAAGGCTTTTGAAAACAAACCGTCAAGAACTTCAGGACACACTTGCTCTTTGGGTCCAATAATGCCAAACACATCGGCACCAATTCGAGCTAATTGACAGGTTGATAACAGTGACTTCATGCGAGTAGATACAGCCATTAACAGCTGATTACCCAAATCTTGTCCCAAGCCATCGTTAATATCACTAAAATGATTAATATCAATTAGGCCTGCCACCATATTACTATCGGTATTTTGGGCAAAATCATCTAATAGATTCACAAATTGCAGTCTATTAGGGAGTTCTGTCAACCAATCTTTATAAGCGGCATCTCTTAACTTTTGAAATAAATGAACATTTTCATAGCCAATCGCAACGTTCGTTAAAAACACTTCAATTAACTGTTTATCAATTTCCGTTAAAGGCGAGTTAAGCTCTAAATAAACAACGGCTCGGTAGCCACCGCTGACTAAATACAAACAGACATGATATTCGTCGATAAAATGATTTTTTTGCTGAAAGCTACTAATAATTTGCTGTTGCATCTCGACATTCTCAAATGTGTCGAGTTTTTGATTTTTGTAATTATCAACAAAGCCGTGTTGAGCTAGCATGTATAAGCCTAGATCGTCAGCACCATCAACAATACCCTGCCCTCGGGCACAAAAAACACTCGCTTTACAATCACTCAAACAACCTAATTGTTCTAAGACACCATCAGCGTAATCATGCACAGAATGTAATTCGAGTAAGTCGGCTGCGGCGTTAATTATTTTTTCCAAGCCTTCGCGATTTTGAGAGACCGTATCGATTTGTTGGTATGAGCGTATCGCGGCATATACGGTAGTAACAAGCTTTCTTCTGGTGAGTTCGGTTTTAGTTTTATAATCGTTAATATCGTAGTCTTTAATGACGCTTTCTTCAGGAGCGTATCCCGGTTGCCCTGTTCGAAGAACAATACGTATATCTTGGCGTTGAAGAGTTTCTCTAATATGCTTTACAACGTTAAGGCCCGCGTCATCCGTTTCCATAACAACATCAAGCAAAACTAAGACAATATCATGATGTTGTTCAATCAACTGACATGCATCACGTCCAGAGTATGCATGTATGTACTCTAATCGTTTTCCCAAAACGACCAAATCAGATAAAGCTAATTGCGTGACAGAATGTATCTCAGGATCATCATCAACTATCAGAACCTTCCAAGTATCTGTACTCGAATCTTCTAGAATCTCATCTTCGTCACTATCATCGATAAATAAAAAATCGTCGTTAGTCTCTTCGGAAGCCTGCATATTTTCCTCAAAATCGGTCACTTAATAGTTACCGGTAATCTTTCGTAAGCTAGGTTAGGTTGCTAATTTTATTACTTTTCATAATACATAATAAAAGTCACTACGGGATTATTCAACAAATCTAACTCATATTATGGAGAATTTCCTATCCTAGTACCCATCTAGTAAATTTTAGGTTAAATATTGTGAAATGCTATGCTAAATAACGATAGACATTTATCTTTTTGCCATTAATACTGAAGTTATCACTAATAAGTTATGTAAGTAAAGCAGGACGTATTGCAAAATTGTGATCAACTTTTCACTAGAGGAATATGATGAGTAAAGAAATAGTAGTTAACGAAAAACCTAACTCACCAGACAATGAAGTCAAGCAAGAACATCCGTTAACATCAAACACTACCTCATCGACAACTGACAACTCTCATAGTTCTCAGCTATCTTCTCAACGGCAGTTGCTTGGCTTGGCCCGACAGTTTGCCATTGATGGTGCGCTCATTGCGCAAGACAAGGTCATGCCAATAGAAGACAGAGTATTCAAACGAGCAAAGGCATCACAAGTCAGAAAACAAGAAAATTTAGAAGCCATTATTCATAAGGCGATTCAATATTGCTCTGACAGCCAAGTGACCGATCGAGCCGATAAAGACTGGTTTAATCATTTTATTGAATTTGCCGAACAGGTGAGCAATAAAACCATGCAAGAGCTTTGGGCCAAAATATTGGCTGGAGAAATTAATAGCCCAGGCAGCTTTTCTTATAAGGCATTAAAAGCATTTAATACCATGAGTATTCATGATGCAAAATTATTTGGAAAGCTGTGTCAATATGCTGTTGCCGATTCTCATGGACAGAACCGTAGACTTATTTCGGGCGCCAGTCAATCACCAGGGTTATTCAATTTTTTTACGGGAAATCAACAAGTAAAGACAAACTTAGCGAGTATCGGGTTGGGCTACGGTGAGCTATTAGCGCTTGCAGATAATCACCTGCTTTTCGTCCAAGAAACCGAAATAACACCATTAAAGAAAGACGAAGTGATTAATTTACACTATCAAGGCAAAGGGCTGATATTAAAGGCAGCTAAGTCTGACTGTATTTTGTCTTACTATAAGTTCTCACCTATTGGCAACGAATTAGCTCGACTAATTGTCGATAAGCCCCAAGAAAAGTATGTTAGTCAGTTAACTCAAGAACTTTCTCAGTTCTTTAACGTAAAACTTTCGTAACTGCGCAGGTAAAAAGTACGCAGCTAAGTTAACTGACCAATTTAGATGACGAAATTAAATGCCATCTCCATCTGTATGGAGTCCACATTCGCGCTGCATACCCGAAAAACGTACTTCACTTTCATCCATACCTAATGTAAGTGGTCTAGTACTGTGAGTATCACCAACAGATATATACCCTTGATCCCAAAGTGGGTGATAAGGCAAGTTGTGCTTGGTTAAGTACTGGTGAACATCGCGATTATGCCAATCAATAATTGGATGTACTTTGAAACGTCCGCGCAATATGCTTACCACTGACAGTTGCTCTCTATGATTAGACTGTTGACGTCTAATGCCTGAAAACCAAGTGCCAGCACCAAGCTCGCTTAACCCACGCTCTAGTGGTTCAACCTTATTTCTACGGTTATAAGCTTTCAACGACGCTTCATCTTTTGCCCACTCTTCTCCGTATTTAGCTAGCTGCCAAGCGGCACTCTCTTTAGCACTAAACACCTGTAAGTTAAGATTTAAACGTTCTGTCAATTGCTCCACAAACTGGTAAGTTTCTGGAAACAAGTGGCCCGTGTCTGTAAGAATCACCGGAATATTCGCATCCACCTGCGTCATCATGTGCAACATCACCGCAGACTGAATACCAAAACTAGAGGACAGTACGAAGCTTCCAGGCAAGTTTTCCATTGCCCATTCAACTCGCTCTGTGGCCTGCATATTTTCTAAAGTTTCATTCCATTGCTTTAACCAAGGTTCAGGTAATGAAGCTGGAAATTTACTTACTAAATTGTTTGCCGGTTGGCTTGACGTGTTAGTCATGAAAGTCTCGCTTACTGATAAACACTTCTTCTACAATGCCAGCACGTATAACAAAGTCACCAAACGCTTCATTACTTTCACGTTCTTTTACCCAACGTGCTACTAAAGTGTCTATTTCCGTCAGAATATCTTGTTCACCCAAGTTCTCTTTGTACATTTTTGGCACTCGTGTGCCAGCGATATTGCCACCAAGATGCATGTTATATTTACCAGGCCCTTTACCCACTAAACCAAGCTCGGCCAGCATCGCTCTGCCACAGCCATTTGGACAACCTGTAACACGAAGAATAATATGCTCATCAGCTATACCATGCTTAGCCAATATGCCATCTACATCATCAATTAAACCCGGTAGGTAACGCTCTGCTTCAGCCATTGCTAAAGGACAAGTTGGAAACGCAACACAGGCCATTGAGTTTTTACGCTGATTAGATACTGTCGAATCCATTAAACCATGCGATACCGCCAACTGTTCTATTTGCGCTTTATCTTCTTCGGCTACGCCAGCAACAATAAGGTTTTGATTAGCCGTCATACGAAAATCGCCTTTGTGGATTTTCGCAATTTCAGCAGCACCAGTTTTTAGTGGTTTACCTGGATAATCTAATAAACGACCGTTCTCGATAAACAAAGTTAAGTGGTGCTTTCCATCTACGCCTTCAACCCAGCCAATACGATCACCGCGATCGGTAAACTCATATGGTTTGCTGTCTTCGAAAATAATGCCAGCACGCTTTTCAACTTCAGCTTTGAAGGTGTCTACGCCAACGCGATCTAATGTATATTTAGTTTTTGCATTTTTACGATTAACTCGGTTACCCCAGTCACGCTGAACCATTACTACCGCCGCAGCAACATCTAACGTGTTGGCTAGAGGAACAAAACCAAAGTCATCTGCACGACGTGGGTAAGTCGACTTATCGCCATGAGTCATGGCTAAGCCACCACCAACTAACACGTTAAAACCAATCAATTTGCCATTTTCTGCAATAGCAACAAAGTTTAGGTCGTTAGCATGTACATCAACGTCGTTTTGTGGAGGTACAACAACCGTGGTTTTAAATTTGCGCGGTAAATAGTTACTGCCTAAAATCGGCTCTTCGGTTTTCTCACCTTGAGTACCCTCTAATTTCTCACCATCTAACCAAATTTCTGCATAAGCGCGAGTTTTAGGGAGTAAATGCTCACTGATTTTCTTCGCCCACTCATAAGCTTCTTGGTGAAGTTCTGATTCAACCGGATTAGTAGTACACAGGACATTACGGTTAACATCACCAGCGGTAGCAATTGAATCAATACCTATGCTATTCAACGTTTGGTGCATCAACTTAATGTTAGGCTTTAACACGCCGTGAAACTGGAAAGTTTGGCGGGTCGTTAGACGAATGCTGCCATACATAGTTTTATCGGTGGCAAACTTATCGATCGCTAACCATTGGTCAGGCGTAATAATACCGCCCGGCATACGTGCACGCAGCATCACATTGTGTAAAGGTTCAAGCTTTTGCTTGGTGCGCTCTGCACGAATATCGCGGTCATCTTGCTGGTACATACCATGGAAACGAATTAACTGGAAGTTATCCGCAGTGAAGCCACCAGTGACGGGATCTTTTAAATCTTGTGTAATCGTGCCGCGCAAGAAATTACTTTCACGCTTTAAACGCTCGTTGTCGGCTAACTTACCTTCAACAATCAAAGGGCCGTTTTCTTGAGTTACATCAGTCATTAGTAAACATCCTTCTGGTAACGCTTAGCGTTACGTAAATCTTTTAAGTACTGCTCGGCTTCTTCTGCCGACTTATTGCCTTGCTCAGCAATGATTTGCAGTAAAGTTGTTTCTACATCTTTTGCCATGCGGCTCATATCACCACAAATATAAAAGTGAGCGCCACGCTCCAACCATGCATAAACTTCTTCAGCTTGCTCTTTTAAACGGTCTTGAACGTAGATTTTCTCTGCCTGATCACGAGAAAAGGCAAGATCGATCCGGGTAAGTAACCCTGACTTCAAGTACCCTTGCCATTCAAGTTGATACAAGAAATCTTGTGTAAAGGTTTGATCACCAAAGAATAACCAGTTATCGCCTTCCGCTTCACTTGCGTCACGTTCTTGCATAAACGATCTAAATGGTGCAATACCTGTACCAGGACCAACCATAATCACTGGCGTATTGCCATCTGCTGGCAATCTAAAGTTATCGTTATGCTCGATAAAGACTTTAACTTGACCACCTTCCTCTAGTCGTTCTGATAAAAATCCAGAAGCGCCGCCGGTTCTTACCGCTCCGTCTTTTTCGTATCGAACAAGACCAACGGTTAAGTGAACCTCTTCATCAACTTCAGATTGGCTAGAAGCGATAGAGTAAAGTCGTGGCGTAATTTTACGTAATGCATCAACAAATGCCTGTTCATCGACATCTGCTGGAGCACGTTTAACAACATCGACGATTTGATGGTTTGCGGCAAACTCTCGCGTTGCATTTTTATCGGCAATTAAAGTCGTTAATTCTTCACTGCCTGATAATTGCGCCCAAAACTCAATGAAATTTGGTGCTGTTTGAGTAATTTCTAGCTTTTCAGTTAACGCAGCTTTTATCGCAAAAGAATCGCCGCCAAGGGTAATTGTTTCTTCGCCAGAAAAAGACAAAGCAGCAAGTAACTCATCCACTAACGCACCGTCGTTTTCAAACCAAACGCCTAATGCATCGCCGGCTTGGTAACTAATACCTGACTCGCCAAGATCGATTTCAATGTGACGTACATCTTTATTTGAATCCCGTCCTGTTAGTTTTTGACTTACACTTAGCTCTGCAGCATAAGGGTTTTGCTTTGTATACTGACTTACAGCACCTGCCGTTGGCATAGCAACAACGTTTGAAGCAACTTGTTCAGCGCCTAATAAATCTTTTGATTTTTCTATAATGTCTAAAGACCAAGCTTGAGCTTCGTCTTCATAATCAACATCACAGTCAACACGAGGGGTAATTTGCTTAGCACCCAATTTACTTAAGTACTCATCAAAGTCTTTACCCGTTTGGCAGAAAAACTCATAACTACTATCACCAAGAGATAAAACACTGTACTGCAAGTGCTCTAACTTAGGTGCTTTCTTAGACGATAAGAACTCATGGAAACCCATGGCATCATCAGGTGGCTCGCCTTCGCCATTTGTACTGGCAACAATCAACAAATGAGTAACATTCTTAATGCTCTTAGGTTTAAACTCACCCATACTTTTACAGTCAACCGTCAATCCTTGAGCCTGAGCTTGCTCCGCTAAGCTTTTAGCGACGCCTTTGGCATTACCTGTTTGAGAACCATACAGAATTGTTAATGTAGAAGACGCTTGAGGTAAGCTAGCCGAAGGAACAGCAGCAATAGAAGTGCCTTCACTTTTTGCCGCTAAATAGCCACTAGCCCACGCCAGCTGTAATGGTGAATAACCACCTGTAATTTCTTTCAAGCTAGTCAATTGCTCTTGACTCAGCATAGTTTGATTTAGATTTTGTTGCTCAGACATCTATCGCCAACTCGCCCATTAAAATATTGATGCAAGGATAGTCTGAGTCAGTCAAAAGTAAAAAGAATAGAAATGGCTTTTTTATTCCAAAAACGAATAGATAAATATGAAAGTTATTAGGCCGTTTTGATCTGCATATGCTAACCACTGAAAATATAGAAGAAAAAGCACCAGCTACTCCCCTACCCAGAACAGATAGAAAAAGTTACCCCCTTTAACATTTGATTACAGTTACCCCTCTTCACATGTAATAAGTTTTAGTCATTAATAATAATCGGAACACAACATATGAAACTTATTAAACACCTTTGCTTACCATTAGCAGCGTTAACACTAGCCGCGTGTAATACTGATGAATACGAAGCCCCAATGCTCGATATTAGCAAACCTATTAAGATTGACTTTGCGACATCAAAATTCGCCTTTACACCGATTTTTTCTGATTACCCTGTCAGCACTGACGATCAAGATAACGAAGAATTCTACGAGTTATCAGCTAAGTACGAAGAAATGGAAGGCACAGAAACTAAGGCATGGATGTTAAAAGGTAATAATCACTCTGATGACTTATTCATGGGTGTGAAAAGCTACATATACGGTATGAAAGCCGATACATCATACCAAGTCACGCTATCAACCACTTTTACCTCTAGCATTCCATCTAATTGTTTTGGCATTGGTGGAGCACCAGGTGAGTCGGTATACGTTAAGCTGGCCGCTTCTACCGAAGAACCAGAGAATGAAACAATTGATGACATGCACCGTTTGAATATCGATATTGGCAATCAATCTCAATCAGGAACTAACGGGCAAACCGTTGGCAATATTGCTAATGGTGTTGACTGTATGGAAGACGAGCAATGGAAAGAGATTGAGCGCTCAACTGAGACGAAAATTGACGTTCAAACTGATAGCTTAGGCGGTTTTTGGATGTTGGCAGGTACCGACTCTGGATTTGAAGGTCTAACCTATTACTACATTAACTCGCTAATAATTAAGATTGAAGAATAAGACATAAAAAAAGGGGTAACATTTCGTTACCCCAAAAAAGCATAGTTAAAAGCGTTAACTTGCATCCTCACAAGCCAAGAATTTAGATGACCAAAGAGACCCCAACTTTGTTCTTGACCAACTCACTTATTCCGTCAACATTACGATATTAAGCAAGCAACCCCATAATGACACTTTATTCACAATATTAGAATAATTATTTAGTTATATTTTAGGATCTTTTGATTATAAATTATTCTAAAGTCGCTTTTTTACATATTGAGCTATGGCTAGACTCGCGGTAAGGCCAGGAGATTCAATGCCGTAGAGATTAATCAGTCCTTGCACGCCATGTTCATCAGTGCTTTGAATAGAAAAGTCTTCAAACTTACTATTCGGCGCCTGTAATTTAGGCCGAATCCCTGCATATGCGGGTGTTAGTCTTTCTTTTTCAATACCGGGGAAGTAGTGCTTTATGGCATGATAAAATCCATCTCTCTTACTTAGCTTTACATCAAAGTCTTGTTGCTCAATATACTCAACATCTGGCCCAAACCTAACTTGACCAGCCAAATCCAGAGTTGCATGAATACCCAAACCAAACTGATTTGGCATCGGATACACCAATCGGCTAAACGGCGCTTTTCCTGAATAGTTAAAGTAACATCCTTTGCACAAATACAAGGGCGGTATAGTGTCTTCTTTTAAGCCAGTGATTGAACTCGCAACTGCTTGCGCTTCTAATCCTGCGGCATTAATTATCCGCTCAGACAAGATTGAAAGCTCTTGCCCTTGAGAATTTAATTTTAAAGTAAAGCCGCTGGTAGATGGTTGAGCTGACAGAAATTGTGTTTGTGTGACGTAAATTCCCCCGCGTTTTTCAAAAACCCCTAGTAGAGACAACATCAATTGGTGACTATCGACAATACCAGTACTAGGCGATAATACAGCACTATCAGCACTAACATTTGGCTCTAATCCTTTTAGTTGTTCGTTGGTTAGCCACGTTAAGTCATCAACGCCATTATTCTGGCTTTGATCAACAATAGCCTCTAACTTTTCTTGTTCTTGGTCACCCGTTGCAACCAGTATCTTTCCTATATTGTTTACGGGTACATTGAAGTCTTGGCAGTATTTATATAACAATTCTTTGCCGGTAACGCACAGTTGAGCTTTAAGGCTAGAGTTTGGGTAATAAAGGCCGCCATGAATAACCTCACTATTGCGACTACTCGTTTCTTCGCCAAAAAATGTATTTTTATCAATAAGCAAGACGCTCTGGTATAACTGGCTTAATTCAGCTGCAATAGCGATTCCTATTACACCGGCTCCAATCACAACGACATCAAATTTATCCATTTACACAATTTTTTAATTTTTTGTTATTATCTCAAGCTACCATTCAATAGCAACTAACAACTTATCTGTATTAATTCAGGTAACTTGAAAAAACGATATGCGTATTTTTTGTTTACTCGTTACACTTCTAATAACTACAAATAGCTTTGCTTTAGGAAAACTAGGTCATAGAGCTGTTTGCCACACCGCGTTCCAACAGCTCAATCAAGAAAAACAAAATAATCTTCTCAATTTATTAGCTCAGGTGCCTCAATCTGAAGTTACTAAGGTGAACCGTTACAACAACCTGCCAGAGAGTACGCCACTATCTTACGCCACCGCCTGCACTTGGGCGGACGCAGTTAAAAATGAAAGTCACTTTAAGCCATTAAAGCCTTGGCACTACATCAATATTTCTCGCCGAGATAGTGAAATAAACGAAGATTCATGCAAAGGCGGCTGTATTACACAAGCGATTTTGTATCACGACCAACAAGCGACAGATGCACAATCGCCTCTAGAAAAAATAGTTGCATTAATGTTTGTCGGCCACTGGGTTGGTGATGTTCACCAACCTTTGCATGTGAGCTATGCCAACGACTATGGTGGTAATAAGATAGAAGTTTCACCCTTTAAAGGAAAGTGTAAAACCATGCATTGGTATTGGGATGACTGTTTGCTGTATCCAAAACAATATGTCGAAGAAGGCTTAGACAGTTATTGGCAGAATAAACTAGCATCAGGCATTACCGCTGAGAAAAAATCAGAATGGCTCTCAAGTGATGTTTATTCTTGGGCATCAGAATCTTTAACTATCACAAGAAGTAAAACAACTAAATACTGCAAATTATCAGGGAGTAAATGTAAAGATATTCGCCGTAATAAACTAACAATTGACGAAAATTATCACACCAAAAATCAAGCCATAATCACCGTTAGAATGCAGCAGGCTTCGGTGCGATTATCACAATTGATCGCTAAGCACCTGTAAAAAACAGTTGATTTTTTGACCAGATAAAATTCATACTAAGCCAAGGATATTTAGGAGGCGTCATGTTAACCCAGTTAGAGAAACGCAAAAAACAGTGGGGCGGAAGGAACCGAGTTATCGATAACTGGTTACAAGAACGTCAGCAGGTACTCGTCGCATATTGTGAACTTATTGGCCTACAACCAGACGGAACGGCGGAGTCTAAACTCCCCGAAGGAAAACAAGTTAACCATTTTTGTCAGTTGCTAATGGATTATATTTCAGCTGGCCATTTCGAGATATTCAACAATATAGTCGAACAATGCAAAGACAAAGGCCCTGCCGACAAAAGCAAGGCAAATGAAATTTTTCCAAAGCTAAATCAGTCCACAGATCTTGCTCTTAAATTCAATGATAACTTCGCCGAGAACTCTACCAATAAACTGCCTATTAATTTCGACTTACAATTAGCAACGCTTGGCCGAGCGCTTGAAGAGCGTTTTTTATTTGAAGATGAACTATTAGCCATGCTGTATCACTATTAATACCCATGATACCAATGACATTAATTTGGTATAACCTAACATTGCTCAACAGTAAATTTATACCATAAAAAAACCGATGTGAAGCACATCGGTTTTTTCTTGAACACAACACTATTTAGTGGGCGTGTGAGTCTTCACCACCTTCCGGTTCAACAATTTCAAGTAACTCAATTTCAAATTCTAAAACAGCGTTACCAGGGATTACTGGTGGATTTCCGCGCTCACCGTAAGCTAAGTTTGAAGGGATAGTAAATTTGTACTTAGAACCTACCGACATTAACTGAACGCCTTCAGTCCAACCAGCAATAACACGGTTAAGTGGGAATACTGTTGGTTGATTACGCTTGTAAGAGCTATCGAACTCAGTACCATCAATTAAAGTACCGCGGTAATGCACTTTTACTGTATCTTCTGCTGCTGGCTTAGCACCTTCTGCTGCTTGAAGTACTTGATACTGAATACCAGACTCAGTCACTTGTACGCCATCTTTCTTCGCATTTTCAGCTAAAAAGGCTGCGCCTTGAGCTAATGCTTCTTCCGCAGCTTTTGCTGTAGCAACTTCTTGCTTTTCACGCATAGACTTTTCTAGGTTCATCATTAAAGCTTGAATTTCTTCTTTTTCAATTAATGAACTACCTGCAAGGCTATCTTCAAAGCCTTTTAAAATTAAACTTTGCTCTAAGTTAACACCTAGTTTTTGTTGTTCTTGTAAGTTACGCTCAGTATACATACCAATAGACGCACCTAACGCATAAGCTTGCTTCTGTACTTCAGTTTCTAATACAGGCGCTTTTACTTCTTCAGCTTGCTTCGCTTCTTGTTGACACCCAACAGCAGACATTAACGCCACTGCGATAAGTGATGGTTTTAACAATTTCATTCAAATCTCCATAAATGTCTACTAGACACGTTTCGGTAGTTTTATACGCAATACACATGTGCGTAAAAAGGTCATATACTAACGACAAATGAACAGAGAAAAAAGCCCTAATGTTGAGACCATTTGTTACCTGTCTAGGATTAATGATAACGGCACTGTTATTAGCGAGTTGCCAACCCAGTAATAAGGCGCCGTTAGAAAGGTGGCAACATGCTGTTGACGGCGCTTACGCTGCAGATATTGCGGATAACGCAAAAATTAGTGCCGTAAGCTCAATACATCATGGCATCAGTCTATGGGACTTGGAAAAAAACGCTTTACTTTTTTCTTGGTCTCAGCAACAAGAATCATCTGATAACTTAGTACTAGCAATAGATATAGCGTCAAACAATAGTCATGTACTTGCAGCAAGTCGACATAACTTTTCTCTGTGGAATGCGCAAACAGGACAATCGGAAGGCTATTGGCAAATGAGCCAATCAAGTATTCGAGATATTGCTGTATCAAACAACGGCAAACATGTCCTAATTGGACGAAGCGACGGCAAAGTTGACCATATCACGTTAGCATCTGCTAGGCGGATCGAGTTTTTAGGCCACCAAGAAAAAATCAATTCAGTTGATATGCTACCCAATGGCAGAGTCGCATTAACGGGCTCTAATGATTTTGTCGCATATGCATGGGATACCCAAACGGGCCAAGTTATTTATAGATTTAATCACCCTAGCCGAGTCACTATGGTCGCTTTAGATCCAAATGGCAGATATGCCTTTACTGCTGATAGTAAGAAGTCTGCCAATATTTGGGATCTAAAAACAGGAGAAAGGATCAGTCAACTTCAATACAGTGTCCGGCAGGAAGTATTCAGCTCTGTTAAGTTTTCCCCTGATGGTAAACACTTACTTACTGGTGCGCCATCTCGCAAAGTTAGCATTTGGGATATTGCTTCTGGTAATAGGCTAACCAGCTGGCGAGTTACGCCAAAAGAGGCAAATCGCCCTACCGGTGCCGTTGTTTATAGCGCCGCTTTCAGAGATAATAGCCACATTATTACTGAATCTTCTTCAGGATTTGCAGAGTTATGGCAAACGGGCCTATAAACGAACAACTAACATATTTACAACAAAGCATTGAAGCGCTCGAATCAAGAAATGCGTTTCAAGATGATGTTATTGAGCAATTAAACAACGAACTGGCGATACACCAACAAGAGATTAGCGAACTGAAACAACAGTTAAAGTTAATCGCTGATCGCATGAAAAACCAAAGTAAATCTCAGTTGATGCGACCAGAGGATGAGCCACCTCCTCCTCACTATTAACCTCAATTAAACACTAGCCTTAATTTAGCAATAATTAAGGCTTAAACACTCCAATAACTTGCTCTTCTTGCCTTACGTCCTTTTCTACCGCTTCATTAGCTTGTGTCATCAGGTAACCACATTTAACACAAGTGACTTTTTCAACGTCATTTTCTTTGGTTAAGCACATGGTATCCATGGCTTTACATTTTGGGCAAATAGCGCCAGCAATAAATCGCTTTTTCATGAGACTTTCATTTGATTACTTCTACTGATTCACTATTTTACCTTGAACTTAGCTATAAGGAAAAGCGACAATAGCCGCATTAAATATTTTCAAGGAAAACTGATGATCACTGCGACCGAATTAAGTTTGTTTCGTGGCGTAAAAAATTTGGTCACCCAATCAGATTTTACTATTCACCCTAACCATAAAGTTGGCCTCGTAGGCTCTAACGGTTGTGGTAAATCTTCGTTATTTGCCGCTATTCAAGGACAACTTGCCCCAGACGCTGGCTCTATTAGTATGCCTAAACACTGGAAAGTTGCTGCAGTAAAGCAAGAAACACCGGCACTTGATAAATCAGCTTTAGATTATGTCATTGATGGCGACCTTGAATACCGAGAAATAGAGCAACAGTTAGAACAGGCGAGAACGGACAAAGACGGTAACTTAGAAGCGAGCCTATTGGGTAAACTCGAAAGCATTGGCGGTTACACTTTAATAGCGCGAGCAAGTGAGCTTCTTCATGGTTTAGGTTTTGAGCAAGAGCAGTTAGCAAACTCGGTAAAAGACTTTTCAGGTGGCTGGCGAATGCGTCTCAACCTTGCTCAAGCGCTGATTAGTCGTGCTGATTTAATGTTACTGGATGAGCCAACAAACCATTTAGATTTAGATGCCGTTATTTGGTTACAAAAATGGTTAAAACGCTACGATGGCACATTAGTGTTAATTTCCCATGATCGCGATTTCCTCGACGACGTTGTTGGGCAAATCTTGCATATAGAACACCAAAAGGCGAAGTTATACGCAGGAAACTATACCGCATTTGAACGACAAAGAGCTGAACACCTCGCTCAACAAGACGCTCAATTTCAGAAACAGCAAAAAGAAATCGCACATTTAACATCATTTGTCGATCGCTTCCGAGCCAAGGCAAGTAAAGCTAAACAAGCGCAAAGCCGACTAAAACGGTTACAAAAGCTACCCGATTTAGCGCCAGCTCATGTTGATTCACAATTCCACTTTGCCTTTCCTCCGCCAGGCTATATGCCCTATCCTTTGCTTTCATTAGATGCAGCAGATTGTGGCTACCAACAAGCAAAAATTTTAGAGCAAACCAAGCTATCATTAGTGCCAGGAAGTCGTATAGGCTTGTTAGGTCGAAATGGTGCAGGTAAATCTACGCTGATAAAGTCGCTAGCTGGAGATATCCCTCTTCTATGTGGGGAGCGTTTTCAAGCTCAAGAGCTGACTATTGGTTATTTTTCTCAGCACCAATTGGAGCAATTACATTTGCCTTCTAGTGCTGTAGAACACGTTTTGCATGCACACCCAGAAATGACTGAGCAACAAGCGCGTAACCATTTAGGCGGCTTTGGCTTTCATGGCGATCAAGCATTGGATAAAGTTGCAGGCATGTCCGGAGGCGAAAAAGCTCGACTGGTACTATCCCTCATCGTTTTACAAAAGCCACACCTATTATTGCTCGACGAACCAACCAACCATCTAGACTTAGAAATGAGACAAGCCCTAGTTGTAGCTTTACAAGGGTTTGAAGGCGCGATTATTCTTATTGCCCATGACAGATATTTACTTGAATCGTGTGTAGATGAGTTTTACCTGGTTGCAGATGGCAAGGTATCGACGTTTGATGGTGATATTGACGACTATCATGCATGGCTAACCTCTGAGAAAAAACAAACTCCGCAAGCGGACAACAATGGTAACGCCACGGGCACTGTTCAAGATAAAAAACAACTGCGCCAACAACAAGCTCAGCTTCGTCAAAAAGCCAGCCCGTTGAAGAAGCAAGCCCAAAAGCTGGAAAAGCAAATTCATCAATGGCAAGAGCAACTCACTGAGTTAGAAGAAATCTTAGCAGACCCTGCTATCTATCAAGATGAAAACAAACATCAACTTACAGAGTTACTGCAAAAGCGTCACCAACTTGAATCTGATATCGAAGAACAAGAGCTAGTGTGGTTTGAATTAGAAGAACAAATAGAAGAAATTATGTCAGAAGTTTAGCGCTATTCTATCTTTCACTTGCTACACTAAGACATAAGCCGTTCCCTTAAAAAGGTAAAGATATGAATAAAATCAATCGCATGATTATTGCAGCGCTATTCGCTTCACCATGTTTTGTTACAACAGCCGCCGACGTTGAGTTGGGCATATTTGAACTAAACCGTGGCGAATTCAAAGCTGCTATTGAACAGTTTACCCCGCTAGTTGAACAAGGCTATGCGCCTGCTCAATATCAGATGGCACAAGTATATTTAAATGGCTGGGGAGTAAGGAAAGACCCACAAAAGGCTTTCGAATTATTTACGTTAGCCGCTGAGCAAAACTATACTGATGCTCTATTTGATCTGTCTGTTATGTATTCGGAAGGCGCTATTGTCGAGCAAGATTTGAAAAAAGCCTTCGAGTATATGCGAACAGCGGCCAAAAAAGGTCTGGCAAGTGCTCAGTTTAATGTCGGTGTTATGTATTCGACAGGACAAGGTGTTTACACTGATCACTACAAAGCGGCCGAGTGGTATAAGAAGTCGGCGAATCAGAATTATGCTTTGGCCCAATTTAATTTGGCACTTCTCTACCATGAAGGAAAAGGCGTTGAAAAAAGCACTGAAAATTCTTACCTGTGGAATTACATTGCTGCAAAAAGTGGTTATACGCCCGCACAAAAAAGTGCTTTGATGGACGAACGTGATATGGGCACTAAGCTTATACAAGATACCCGAGAAAAAGCAGAAAACTTGTATAAAAAAATGATAGAAAAGCAAGAACTTAAGGCCAAGCTTGCTCAAAAGAACGCGTTTTAATCTATTCCATCAAATTGACTGGAGAGAAATCAACCTAATCTCCAGTCAAAAAACTTTTCTCTACATTAGTAACGCAATTTGATCCAAATCATAATAGAGATAGATAAAGTTTCATAAGATAGTCCTAGGCAAAACAAGTTATCTAGGAGTAAAAGATGGACTTTTTCAACATGCTATTAAACGATCCTGTCGTCTATATATCTATAATCGGCTTATTAACTGTATTGGGCATTTGTGGGTACTATGTTTATTTCTTTATCAAAAACATTGAGCAAAATAACTAAGCTACCCTCTATACTTAGTTAAGTTGCTAGTTTTTAGACTGTTTATTTATTCGCCATAAGTACTCAGGGTTTGCTATAATTACAACCCTGAGTTCTGGTTGGTTAAATTAAGGCGGTTATATGATAAACATCAACTCAAATTCTTCCTCGCTTAGCTATATTGATAGAGCAAATAAAGCCAAGGAAGAAGAAGATGAAAAGCTAGCCTCTGGTAAGCGCATCAACTCTGCTGCTGACGATGCTGCAGGCCTACAAATTGCCAGCCGACTTACCTCTCAAATAAATGGGAACCAACAATTAAGTGTTAATTCTCAAGATCAAATAAACATTAACAATGTTCAGTCAGGTCAACTGTCTTCTATTAATGAAAGCCTGCAGCGTGCCAATGAACTTGCAGTTCAAGCCGGAAGTCCATTAAGCGATTCAGATGCTATTCAAGGTGAATTAGACCAACTAACCGAGCAAATTAACACTATCGCGGGCGAAGTGTTAGGTGATCCTAACTTTTTGTCAGGGTTAGATGCTAACGACCCGCAAGCGACACAACAAGCTCTTGAATCTGCCTTTGAAACAGTTTCACAAACAGCATCTGACCTAGGTGCTGATAGCAACGCCCTACAAAGCCAAGTGTACACATACGAAACAACCACTGTAAATTTATCAGCTTCTCGTTCGCGCATTGAAGATACCGATTACGGTGAATCTACAGCAGCTCAGCAACAAGCGAATGTCTTGATCCAAGCCGCCATTCAGAACAAGAAGGACGATGACGAACGCAAAGGGCTATTGGTAAACCAATTGGTTTAATTCCTTCTTAACATTTTAAAAAGGTTAGTTAGAATAATAAGACTATTCAACTAACCTTTTTTATTCATGCGAATTCCGTTGGAAGCAGTAGATGCTGATACTTTAGAAAATATAATCGAAGCTTTTATTTTACGAGAAGGCACAGATTACGGCGAAGAGGAAATGTCGCTCGCTGAGAAAATATCAGATGTTAAGCAGCAGCTAATAAGTAACCAAGCCGTTCTTGTCTATTCCGAATTACACGAAACAGTAAATATAATGCCTGCCGATCAGTTTGAAGAATAAGGCCAATTCCATGGAATTGGTATAAGGCCGCTTTTAAAGCGGCCTTAACTTTAGTTATTTATTTTGAAAAGTAAACGAGAAATAAACAGGGACTGTGGTTGAAATGCCTGGTAAACCAGCAAGTTCTTGAAGCTTTTTCACGCCCTTAACTAAAGCATGACTTCCCGCTTTTACTAAAATGGGTTTAGTTGTCGTTACACTAAATTTACCATTCACTAAATGCGTTACTTTGACATCAGTTGTTACTGGCTGCTTTTGGCCATGAAGATCAAGCGTGCCAGAAAAAGCTATTGTTTGGCTAGCCCCGACTTTCAGCTCAGTTAACACTTTTGGATCAATTTTCGCGTTAAATGAAGCACTTGAGAATGTAGACACTTCAAATAAATACTCTTTCATACGCTCATCACGAATCGGAATATTTGTATTCACACTCGCTAAGTCGATGGTCAACGATACATCACCAGCAGACGTGACCTTCGCATCAAATCGTTCAAAAATATGATTTTCTGCCACATGTTCCTTTTTAAAGGTTGTGAAAGTTAAATTAGACTCATCAGTAACGAGTGACCAATCCGCATAGCTAGAAAATGAAAGGCCAGCGAGTAGAGGTAAAAGTAATTTTTTCATCGATTTTCCTTGTAAATATCCTATTACCTCACGGCTCGATGAGGCTTGATGACTTTTTCCCATGGAACTGCTGAACTTCCCAGTGAAATAAAGTCAGGGTTTAATAATGATGTTCTTTGATTGTAAGACAGAGGATTAAATTCACTATCTAAAATTTGCCCACCAGCTTCTTCAATAATACATTGGCTCGCGCCAGTGTCCCATTCTCCGGTTGGGCCAATACGTAGATAACAGTCTGCGCCACCTTCTGCGATTAAACAATTTTTGAGTGAACAACTCCCTAACGCAATATGCTCGTAGTCAAAATTTGGTGATAGATACTGCCCCATTAGGCTGAGTTCTTGGCGCCTGCTAATGGCAACTTTAATAGGTTTGCCTTGTTCGTAAGGCGTTACCGATATTTTATGACTGCCAGCAATATTTTCTTTAAATGCACCTGCGCCCTTTTGTGCGTAATAGGTTAGTTTATGATCTGGCGCATGAATAACACCAATGGCGGGCCAACCGTTTTCCACTAAAGCAATGTTAACGGCGAAATCTCCACTACCTATGATAAATTCACCAGTGCCATCGATAGGATCAAGTAACCAATAACGAGTCCAGTTTTTTCGCTCTTTTAAAGGTACTGGGCCAACTTCTTCTGAGATGATAGGAATATCAGGCGTCCCCCTTGAAAGCTCAGCCATCAGCACATCGTTTGCAGCAATATCAGCACTGGTTACAGGGCTATTATCGTCTTTAATTTCAGAAGTAAAATCGCCTCGGCGGTAATGTTTTAATACTTCTTTGCCTGCTTTCTTTGATGCTTCAATCGCAACCGTTAATAATGCATCAAGATTCATTGTCACCTCTTAGCTGATCCACTATTAGCATTAATGCCGCTATGCTTCTCGCTTCATTAAAGTCTTCACACGCCAGTAATTGCTTGTAATCAGCAATAGACCACTTAACGACTTCAAGCGGCTCTGGCTCATCGCCTTCTAATGCTTCTTCAAAAAGGCTGCGTGCAACGAATATTTCCATGTTTCCAGAAAAAAAGGCTGGCGCCATTGCCACTGTTTGCAAGCTATCAAGTTGCTCAGCCCCGTAGCCAATTTCTTCTTTTAATTCTCTATTAGCTGCTTCAACTGCTTGTTCACCTGGATCTATCAATCCTTTTGGAAAGCCTAATTCATAACTGTGTGTGCCTGCACAGTATTCTCGAACCAACAATATAGTATCGTCATCAATAAACGGAATAATCATTACAGCGCCTCGACCTGAGCCCTGCATCCGTTCATATATCCTTTGGCTACCATTACTAAACGTGAGATCCAGTTGTTCAATAGTAAACAAGCCACTTTTAGCTACCTGGTTTCTGTTATTAATTATAGGTAATTTATTTTTCGACGACATAATGTTAGCGATTCATCACATTTCTATAACCACTGCCTGCGCAGTTTCGATATACTAGTTATGATAAGTTGTTTTGCTAGGAAAAATCTATGCTTGATTGGTCAAAAATTTCCACTGTTTTACTCGATATGGACGGTACTATCTTAGATCTGCATTTTGACAATCATTTTTGGCTAGAACATTTACCTAAAAGGTTAAGCGAAATTAAAGGTATTTCGTTTGAAGAAGCAAAGCAAGATCTTCATAGCCATTATGACAAAGTAGCAGGAACAATTTCGTGGTATTGCTTAGACTACTGGGCAGAACAAACAGAGCTTCCTATTACTGATTTAAAAAAGGAAGTGCAACATTTAATAAAGTTGCGTGACGACGCTCACGACTTTCTTATCACGCTAAAAAGAACGAATCGTCGTGTCATTTTGGTGACGAATGCTCATCCAGATAGTTTATCGTTAAAAATTGAACGTACGCAGTTAGATAAGTATTTCGATGAACTATATTCAACGCACGTTTTTGGCTGCACTAAAGAAAGCCAGCAGTTATGGAACAAGCTACAACAGAGATGCCATTTTGACAGCGAAGAAACGTTATTTGTTGACGATAGTTTACCTATATTAGACTCGGCAAAGCAATTTGGAATCAAACATTTACTTGCTGTAGCCAACCCAGATAGTCAACAGGGGACACGAGATATTCCTCACTATGAATCCGTTACTAATTATCTGGATTTAGTCAGTGCAATAGAGGCTACACCAGTAGCCTCAAAATAGAACGGCGACATCGACTACAATCGTAATGGGTACCGGCCTTGATCATCAGCTCTACCCATCATAGGTAACAATTGAGTGATCTGCTCAGGAGTTTGAGGTGTCGGTTTGAAATAACCATCGCCATAATACGTACCAGATTGAGCTACTTTCAAGGTGAACACTAATCCTAATTTGGCACTGTCATCAATCGATATAACTATTTCGCCACGCTCACATGATAACTTTGCTTGTATATCTCCAACCGCTAATTTTTCATTCATCACATTAACGCGTGCTTTTGGCCATGTTATTGTGCCGACTAGATCGGTACAGCCTTGTGCATTTTGGCCAAAGTTTGCTATAGCTACATTAACGTCTCCCTTCGCTTCAACAGGCATTGGCAATTTTGCGTAATCGACAATGGTATTAGCAGGAATCAGTGCATCGAAATCAGAGAGCGATACATTTTCTTTACCAAGAGATGCCTTGCCGCTTGCTTGAATGGCGTCTGTTCTTCCACCCAAAGTAAAAGATGCAGAAGGTGCTAGACTAAATAAAGAGCCGAGTATGCTTGGAGTAATATCTACTTGGCTAAATTGAAAGTCTTGAAAAGCCACCTGCTTAAGTTGAATGTGCCAAACACTGCCCTCAACAGAGCGATAGCTTAACCCTGCGGGTAACTTGGCTAAGCTAACAATATAAGAAGCCGGAACTAATGCTAGCGTAAAGAATATATACAGGCCGACAAACCCCAATACGGCTAGAGGTAATTTTTTCACGCGTTATCTTCCTAACTGTAATCTTTTAACTTGAACTTGACCTGCAGCATCACCTTTGGACAAATCGATAGACTTTACCACTAACTGCTGGTTAGCTGAGAGCTGCTCCAACCATGACAATAGTTGATTAAAAGCGACGTCATCAATCCAAATTTGTACATCTTGATTTTGCGGCTGCAATCTCGCAATACTAATATTATTGCGGCGCGCTGTTGAGTTGATGATGCTCGACAAACTGCCGCCTGGTCGTTTAGCACCCGATGTTCTACTTGCCGCTGCGTAACGAGCTGTTTCGTTAGTCACCCAAACCAATAATTCTTGTTGCTTGTCTAACTTACTTTGCGTCTGATCTATACTGTTATTTAACGGTTGCCAGATAGCCTTGTAGAAAATAAAAATAGCAACAAAAATACCGCCAATCGTTACTAATTTTCGTTCCTGATTATTTAAGCCTTGCCACCACTCTTTCATGAACGACCTCCGCCAGCTTTACTGATACTCAATGCACCAGACACTGTTTCACCCTGATTGTTCAAAGCGCCTTGAGATACTGTCATATTTTGTTTCTCTAATATCTGTTTAAACGACTCAAAATCTTGATAGTCGCTGGCTTGCGCCTGTATGCGAAACTCGTTTCGTTTACTTTCATACTTTAATGAATCAGGCTTTAATTTAGGTACTTGTTTAAAGGCACTTTGCATCTCGTTTAACATGACTAAGAAGTGCTGTTCACTCGAAGATTCACCAATTTCCTGCATTTTACGTTTTAGCTGAGATTTTAGCGTGGTAATTCGTACCCTCTTTACATTAGGGAATGCTTTTTTATATGTCTCTATAATTTGCTGTTCGACTTGTTGTTGCTGATCTTGAAGCTCAATTAATTCTGCCGTTTTAGTCAGCAAGCTAGTTATTAAAGCAAGTACTGCAAATCCAGCCGCCCATCCCCAGGTTTTAACTAAAGGAGATGATTCTCGTTTTACCGCAAATTCTCCTTGAAAGAGATTACAATATTGCTTGCGAAAGTTTTGCGCCAATAACGCTAATGGCAGCTCTTCTGGCTCAGCCTTTAATTGAATATTTGCTTCTGTTTCCGGCAATTCACTATAGTGAGAAATAACCACTGGTTGCTCATCTTCACCACTCTCGCTGTCACATGCCTGCCAACAATGAGACAACTCCTGCCACATTACATCATTGATGATACTTGCTCGCCAATAGCCTTGTTTTAATAATACGTCCGTGCCTATAGCGATTGCTTGCCAACTTTCAGAGGCGTCAGGTAAAGACAAAACATCTGGTTGCATGACAAAGCATTGGATTTCTGCTTCATTGAGCCATTGCGACCACATTGTCATTTTTGCTTTATCAACTATAGCGACTAAACAGTTTTCTTCTGTTCCCGCGGCTTCAGCATATGCAAAGAAAAGCTGCTCGACATCTTGGGCTAGTTCATCTTCTAAAGCATAGGGCGCTGCTGCCTGTATCGCCTTCTTAGATTTCGCAGGTATATTAATCCCTTTTAATGAGACGTCATAACCAGGCACTAGAACCACAGTGTCTCTTTGCTGCGACTTTTCCTTTAATAGACTAAGCTGCGTAGCGTCATCTATCTCACCACTAGCGATCACTTCTTTGTCGCTAGTAGACCAGACTAACCAATGTATGGTGTCAGCTACTTGGCTACCGAGCCTAATAAATAATTGTTCAGACATTATTCTCGTCCTATTTTACGGCTTATTACCGTCACTTTATTGCTTTGGTCGACAAACAAAGTCGACAGCAAATTAAAATAACTGTCGTTAAACTTAGCAGAAGCTTTCAATTTAAAATACTGACTATCAACAACAAAATGCTTCTTCTGTTCATCAGTAATTTGATGCTTATTGACTTCTGGTAAATTGAAAAATTCATCAACATTTTCGAACCCTTTTTGTTCCCTCGCAGATAAGGCATCTTGTGCTTCATCTTTAGATATCGATAGCATCGCTTGCAGTAATTCTGGTTTATCTGCAGACAGCGTATTGATATTAATGTTGAGAATATCTGATTGCGGTATCACACAAACATATGATTTTAACTTTTCGATTATACGGCGTTCAAAATGTTCTACGACCCTTAATTCAGACACATCGGCAATAAAACTATTGGCTGCGTAATAAGGAAACTCTTTTGCCGCATAGTCATTATCTTCCGCCCCACCGGCACTGATCAACGTTGTATCGTCATCTAACCAATCAACCAAGGCATCAGACATGTACTCAGCTTCAAAGTTACCTACGTTGTCTATATTTAACGACATCACTAATTCTTCAAACGCCTTTCTCGGAAATGACTTCTCGGTAGTACCACTTTCACTAGTATTCGCTTGCTTGAGTGCATTAAGGTTAAAGCATGCGTGCAAATCGACAATTTCACCGGTAATCTCTCCAAAATCAACTGGATAAGTATTTTCGCCATTCGCCCAAAGTTGTTGTAAATGGGCGACATTAGGTGAATCTTTAAAGTCTTCTTCTAATACACGTTTAGCAAGCGACTCCGCTCCCATTGCATACCAAAATGCTTGTTGGTTATAAGCAATATTGTCAGCCTTTTGCAACTCTAATTGAATGCTTTTTAACATTTGTGCAGCGATAATCGCTCCTAAAGCAACAATCAGCATGACAGTAATTAGTGCAACTCCTAGTTGGTGCTTAATATTATTCACTAGGTATCCCCGGCAATAAAAATTTGCGCACTAGATCACCGAACATTTTGGTTTTAATGGTAACTTCGATGGCTTGAGGCCATTGTCCCTTAGGCAATTGCTCTTTCCAATCATCGCCGTAGTAATAACGCAATGTCATTTCTTCAACGCCAGCAAGCAACTCTCTTTCTTTTGCTTCCTGGTCAACTACACTGTCGACAAAGTTAAAATGGAGCCGTTTAAGGGTTTCCTCTTCAACTAGGTAAGCAACAGATTGCAGCTCGCTCCTTGGTAATGCCATTCCTGGGTTTGTCCACCCTTGGCGAACGAATGAAATTTGCGTTTCTCGACCGACAAATGGGCTGATATCATCATACAAAAACTGAACTTGCGGCCTTTCGCCATCTATTCGAACAGAACGGCGCGATAACTGTAAAAAATCACGTTCCATTAACAACCACACACGCTGCAGTTGTTCTAACCCTTTTTGTTTATCTTCTATTCCTTCTTTGGTTCTGATAACGCCATCAAGCAATGAAAAGCTTGCTAGGCTAATAATGGCAAAAATTGCGATTGCTAGTAGCACTTCAATAAGGGTAAAACCTTTAGCTAACTGTTTCATTTTCTGCCTCCTTTGGAGACATAAGTCATCATGCTAGCCGTTGGCTCTTCGTCTTTTTTAGAAGCTCTTACCTCGATAACTACCGCACGCATTTGTGCATCAGTAGTTTTAAGAACCTTTCTTTGCCAGAACCATGTTTTTCCTGCCAGCTCTTGTTCACCTTTGTGATTATTTCTAGGTGGCCACTGTTTTTCTAAGTGCACTTCAACTAATTGATTGGAAACTACCCAGTTTGCAACCATGCGCTTTTCTACATGATCTAAGGCCGAGAAGTGGCTATCGGAAGTGTTTAATAAAGCAAGCCCCGCAAGCGCAAACACGGCCATAGCTAACAGAACTTCAATCAAGGTAAAGCCCGTTACCGCTTTTCTCAAACTTTGTCTATTCACACTATTCATCTCGAGTTACTGTTGCTGTTCGCTATAGTTCTGAACGGTAACGGGTGTTGTGTAATGCCCAACAACATCAAATCGATAATCTTCATCCTGCCTTTCTTGGAAGGTAAATTCAGCCCTAAAAGGTGTAAGGTCGCCTCCTGACAAGAGGTATATTTGTGGAATAATAGGCTCTTCTTCATCACTTAAATTTTCTCGCATGCCCTCTAAGTCTTCTTCTTCGGGCATAAATAATTCCCTATCAACCAGATCGGGTTCTTCAATGGCGAGATCATCAAATACTAGAGAAAGAGAAAATTCTGAAGGTAACTCGTAAGATTCTAAAAGAGAATTGTTTGGAATTGGCGACCATTGCGTTCCGTCAAAGCCCACTATTTGGTAGGTATTATCTTTGACATACACACCTAGTTCTATGTTATTTAATAGGCCGTAATCAGCGGCCAAATTAATCACGCCAGCAAAGCGCTGAGCTTCATCCGATAACTTTTGATCGGGCCTTCCTGTGCCAATATTTAGCGATACTGCCGCGACCATCAAACCGACAACGACAAGAACAAGTAAGATCTCAATTAAGGTAAACCCTTGTTCTTGTTTCAGTCTCATTGTCGTAACTCTACGCTATATTCTTTATTTATTGGAAATCTGATAGATTCCAGTTGCCGATATCATCATCCGTTAATGGCTCACCATCAGGGCCCATCGAAAAGATATCCATTTTGCCATTCTCACCTGGATTTAATAGCTGGTAATCGTTGCCCCATGGATCTTTAGGTAAGCGCTTTAAATAACCGCCTTCTTGGAATCGAGGTGGGATTGGCTCGATATCTGTTTTCTCAACAAGTGCCTCTAAGCCTTGTTCAGTTGTTGGGTAATCATAGTTTTGAGAACGATAAAGCGCTAAAGCAGACTCTAAACTGCCGATGTCAATCGCCGCTTTCTGCATGCGAGCAGTATCTTGGCTACCCATAATATTAGGTACTACCATGCTAGCGATAATACCGATAATCACCAGAACTACCATTACTTCTAATAATGAAAAGCCACCGGAAGCTTTTTTTAGTTTGGCTCTATTCATAATTTAAATTCCTATTAACGTATTTAACTTCAAAATTGGTTGTAAAATGGCCATAACGATAAATAGCACTATGCCTGCCATTGTCACCATTATGGTAGGCTCAAGAGCCTTTAACGAAATATTGACTAATGCTTCAAACTCTCTATCTTGGTTGTCAGCGGCGCGACCAAGCATGTGTTCTAGCTGACCACTTTTTTCACCACTAGAGATCATATGTAGCATCATTGGTGGAAACAATTTAGTCTGTTCTAAAGAGCGCCTTAGACTTGCACCTTCACGAACCTTGTCACCGGCTTCCGCGATTTTTTCTTTAATGTAAACATTATTAAGAACTTCACCAGAAATCCGCATACTTTCTAGCAAAGGAACAGCACTGGCAGTCAAAATACTAAGGGTTCTCGCAAATCGTGCGGTGTTAATACCTCTTTCGACCTTACCAATACCCGGTACACGAATTAGTCGCTGATGTACTTTTCGCTTGATATTTGGCTTTTTCATCATCTGCCAAGCCAGTAAAATTGACAACAAAACTGCTAGCGCGAGGTGCATACCATAGGCCTGCAGAAAGTCACTAGCTGCGATGAGAAATTTTGTCGATCCAGGTAAATTCGCTCCCATATGTTCAAATTGACTGACAATTTGAGGGACAACCGACGTTAACAAAACGACGATTACGCCAACGGCGACTACCGTCATAATGGCAGGATACACTAACGCTTGGATCATTTGAGATCTGAGCTGTTGACGTTTTTCAGTATAATCAGATAAGCGATCAAGTACATTATCTAAATGACCAGATTTCTCCCCCGCAGCCACCATCGCACGATAAAGATGATCAAACACGCCAGGAAATTCCGCCATACTTTCAGCTAAACCATAACCTTCGGTTACTTTGGTTCTTACCGCCATGATCATGCTTTTAAGAGAGTCTTTCTCACATTGTTCAGCTACCGCTAGCAACGACTCCTCTAGAGGAAGTCCCGATTCAACCAATGTGGCCAATTGTCGGGTAAAAAGCGCGAGCTCAGAGGCAGAAATGCTTTGTCTTCTTGTTAAAAAGCTACCAGAATTTTGCTGTTTACTTTTTAGCAGACTAGGTGTGATGTTGGTTGGTATCAACCCTTGTTCTTTAAGTAAACCGCGAGCATGTCTAGGAGTATCGCCTTCGATAACCCCTTTAACCGT
Source organism: Thalassotalea coralli (assembly GCF_055786205.1). Classification (NCBI taxonomy): domain Bacteria; kingdom Pseudomonadati; phylum Pseudomonadota; class Gammaproteobacteria; order Alteromonadales; family Colwelliaceae; genus Thalassotalea; species Thalassotalea coralli. Next base: position 323,302 of record NZ_JBVVBK010000006.1, read on the forward strand.
CTTTCCTTTTGCGTCAACCGCTTGATAATCAAATGCAGCCATTACCGTTAATCTTCTCTAGTAACACGAAGTACTTCTTCAAGTGTTGTTAAGCCTGCTAATACTTTATCAAAACCGTCTTTTCGAATACTTGGTGTAGATGTACGGATATGTTTTTCTATCGCTTGCTCACCTTTACCATTGTGAATAAGTTCACGCGTTTTTTCGTCGACAAGTAGTAATTCATGAATACCGGTTCGGCCACGATACCCTTTGTTATTACAGCTTTCACAACCAACGGCACGGTAAATAACAACGTCTGAACTCTTGTCTAAGCCAAGAATACTTAACTCTTCCTCATCCGCTTTGTGTGGTTCTTTACAGTCGTCACATAAAGTGCGAACTAGTCTTTGGGCTAATACGCCTAAAAGGCTTGAAGACAAAAGAAACGGCTCTACGCCCATATCTTCCATACGCGTTATCGCGCCAGCGGCAGTATTGGTATGTAATGTCGATAATACTAGGTGACCTGTTAAACTGGCTTGAACACCAATTTGCGCAGTTTCTAGATCTCGAATCTCACCTACCATGACCACATCAGGATCTTGACGAAGAATAGCTCTTAAACCACGCGCAAAAGTCATATCAACTTTAGTATTCACTTGCGTTTGACCAATCCCTTCTATCGCATATTCAATTGGGTCTTCAACTGTTAACACGTTACGCTGTTTATTGTCGATTTGACTTAAACCAGCATAAAGGGTGGTAGATTTACCGGAGCCTGTAGGACCAGTCACTAATATGATGCCATGTGGCTTATCAATTAGCTGTGAGAATTTAACGCGATTAGCGTCTGTCATTCCAAGATCTTGTAAGTCTAATCGAGCAGCATTTTTATCAAGTAAACGTAATACCACTCGCTCGCCATGACCAGTAGGCATAGTAGATACACGTACATCTACTGCTCTTCCAGCAATACGCAATGAAATACGCCCATCTTGCGGTATGCGTTTTTCCGCTATATCTAACTTTGCCATAACCTTGATACGTGAAACGAGCAAAGAGGCTAGTTTTCGGTTTGGCTTCAGAACTTCTCTTAATACGCCATCAACACGAAAACGTATCTGTAACGATTGCTCAAAGGTTTCAATATGAATATCTGAGGCATTTTCCTTGATTGCTTCACTTAACATTGCGTTTATCATTTTGATAATTGGCGCATCGTCTTCGTTTTCAAGCAAGTCTTCTGTCTCAACCATCTCATCAGCGATTGAGTACAAATCGACTTCGTTGCCGATGTCTTCCATCATCTGCTTCGCTTCGGAAGAGTCACGTTGATAGGCATCGGCGAGCATGAGCTCAAATTTTTCTTCAGACACTTTTTCCAAAGAAAAAGGTTTGGCAATCACCCGTCTAACCTCTTGCACGACATCAGGTGAAAAGGTTTGGTTACCGAATAAGATTAGTTCATCATTTGCGTCTTGCAGCAATACGCCAAATCGTTTGGCAAAGCCAAACGGCAAACGCTGAATTAGCACTTGCTCATCTTCAGCTATTGCCATGGCTTGTAAGTTTTCTACATCAGAAGACTCTTTAGGCGTTATATCTTCCATAACCTACTGACTTCCATCTTTTGATTCTTCTTTCTTTGCACCTTCTTCAATGTACTCTTCGAAAGAAGGCGGCAGTGTCAATTGATCGTCCCACGTTGGTAAAAGCGGTAATTTTTCATCACGCATTAGCTCAATGCCTTCTTCACGCTTTTTCAGCTCTTCAGCACGAATAAAATTGTATTTTTCTTTACTAATTTCATTCATTAATTGACCTTCACGAATGATCGTAGGCTTTAAAAATACCATCAGGTTGCGCTTACGTTTGGTATTGCTGGTAGACTTAAACAAATGACCTAGAATTGGAATATCGCCTAGCAGAGGAACCTTTTGAATGCTTTCTTGAACATCTTCATCCATTAAGCCACCAAGGATAACCGTCGCGCCATTATCTGCCATGATGGAGGTTTTAATTTCTCTTTTATTAATCGCAATATCAACGCCCGTAGCACCACTTACCGATGAAACTTCTTGTTCAATCGTTAACTGGACACCACTACCTTCGTTAACTTGTGGCGTAACTTTTAGTTTAATACCGACTTCTTGACGCTCAACCGTTTGGAATGGGTTACTGTTATTATTTCCCGTAGTAGACCCCGTTAGAATAGGTACTTCCTGACCCACTAGGAATGTCGCTTCTTCGTTATCTAGCGTGGTAATACTTGGCGTTGAAAGAATATTAGAATTAGTATCAGCAGAAACCGCTTGAACAATAGCGCCCCAATCGTCACGGATCACACCCGTCATCATACCGTTTACTGTGCCTAATAACTGCGCCAATAAAGTGTAGTCACCATTGGTGTCAGGGTTTTCGATAGTATCGCCATTCTCTTTGATAATAGTGGTACCTTTTTCTCCCTGAGCCGCTTCTGCAGCAGCTGCCGCAGAGCTAATAGGCACAGGTCCATTAGTAAACTGGGTAAAGCCTGCCTCTTCGTGGTACCACTGAACACCTAAATTAACGCCATCAGATTCAAAAACTTCAACAATAATAGCTTCCACCAGAACTTGCGCTCTTCGCACGTCTAACTGACGAATAACCGCTTCAAGCGAGCGCAGCATATCTGGCTGAGCTGTGATTACTAGTGTGTTAGTATCTTCATGTGCTTCAATGCTGATGTTTCGTTGTGACTTGCTGTTTCTATTAGTCGTTTTACTAGCACTTTCTTCAGCTTTGATGGACTCACTAACACCTTTTAATACATCTACTAAATCTTCAGCTTTAGAATACTTAAGGTAGAATACGCGTGTATTACCATTCGACTCAAGTTCACTGTCTAATCGAGAAATCAGTTTAGCAACACGCTCACGTGCTTTAGATTCTCCACTAACAATCACGCTGTTTGTTCTTTCATCAGCAACGATTTTAGGAATTAAAAAGCTAGGTGCGGTGGCCTTACCTTGAGACGTTTTGTTAAGGGCTTCGACAATTCTCACCATCTCTGCTGCAGAGGCATGTTTTAAACGAATAATTTGTTCAAACTGGTCACCTGCTTTATCAACGCGTTTAATAATCTCTGCAAGTCGGTTAACGGTTGCCGCGCTACCTGTCATGATAAAGACATTTGCTGGTTCATAGTGAACGACCGTACCTGCACCACCTTGTTTCACTAACTGACGTAACAGTGGAGTAAGCTCTCGAACGGTCACATTTTTAACTTCAACAACGCGAGTAACCATTTCATCGCCAATACCTGGGCTATTACTATCAACCAAAGGTATTGACGCTGATTTAGCATCTTTATCTCTAATAATTTTTACAATATTGTTGTCCATCTCAACAGCAGCGAAGCCGTAAACTTCCAACACATTTAAGAAAAATTGATAATACTGCTGCTCGTCAAGAACATCGTAACTTCGAATATTAATTTTGCCGCGAACATTAGGGTCGACAATCATCGTCTTTTTTAAGTTCTTACCAACGATATTAATAAATTCAGTCAACTCTGTACCCTTAAAGTTAGGGGAATACTGAGTATTATTTCTTGTTGGCTCAGCAGCAATTACAGCACCACTTAGTGCACAAACTGTAGCACTTACTACTGCGAGTTGCTTTAACCATGGCGCGGATGAGAAAATGCGCATCGATAATTCCTTATTATTCTTAGCGAATACTAAATAGTATTTCTGTTAACGCTCCCTGTCGGTTTACCAACAGTGAGATTTCTTGTTCTTGTTTTAGAGCCTGCATCGCTTGTGCTGCTTCTGTTGGAATAGTCAAATCCAACCCATTCATTTGAACAGCAACATCTCCTACTTTTAATCCAGACAATTTAAAAAACTCAGGGTTCCGTCCAGGCGATAATTTATAACCAACAATATTGCCGTTACTTCGTTCGGGTCTAATACTTAAATAGTCGGTAATTTTGCCAGGGTTTTCGCTGATTTCTTGTTTTAATCTTTGCGCAGATTCACTTAACCGTTGATTATTGCGCTGATCAATTCGCTCACTCTTTGCGATTTGACGAATGTCCTTACGCGGAGATGGTGTAGCTCGCTTATTACTAGCGTTCGATGCTTTGGTATATTTAAAGCCATCAAGCATTAACGTCTCTAGCCTGCCTGATTGCTTAATCAGTACTCTGTCTGTCGATACTGACTCTAACACGGCTCGTGTTCCAGTTATTTTGTCACCTACCCCGTATGTCTCTTGCTTACCGTTATAGGCGATAATTGCCGCAGCGGTTTCATCAGTAGTAGCTACAGTACCTACTAGCACAAGATTTAATTTGGTTTCCGGTGCATCTTTAACCTCAACTACTTCGACTGGAAGCGCTTGAGTAAAAACACCAAACAAATTTAACTTACGAATTTCGCTAAGATCAACAGAGGATGAGTTCGAATTAGCTGTATTAGTTGCATTTCTTTGTTGAGCAGGCCCTGCACTCACAGGGTTACTGTTCGGTACTAACAACCAAGTTAGCACAGCTAACTGATAGGCTATAAACACCACACAGATAAAACAAATAACCTTAGCCACCTTAGGTTGTGGTATCTGATAAATTTTGTCCTGTAAGCCAGATAAAAAGGAAGACATGGGCATTTATTAACAACTTATTTTCGATTAATTCTAGGGGACTATACTTGAGCATACTCTTTGCAACAAGTATTTAACATATCTAATGTCCGCATTTTGCGTACAAAGCACTCTACGATAGCCTAAAATATATTAATATGCTACCTTCTAGCGCATTCTCTAGACCCATTGTGACAAAATGATGAAACAAAGTAAAAGTGATAATCAATCAAATGTAACAAGGTTAGATAAATGGCTTTGGGCGGCTAGATTTTACAAAACGCGAGCCATCGCAAAACAGATGATCGATGGTGGCAAAGTATTTTATAATAACCAACGAACCAAGTCAGGAAAGTCCGTGTCAATTGGAGATACTATCTCAGTAAGACAAGGGTTCGACGAAAAAGACGTTATTGTTATCGCACTAGCCGATAAGCGAAGAGATGCGACTTTTGCGCAAACCTTGTACGAAGAAACTCAAGAAAGTATTGAACGGCGCGAGAAAAATACGTTAGCGCGTAAGCAAGGCTTTTTATTAAATCCTGCTAGCGATACTAAACCTGATAAAAAACAACGTCGACAAATACGTCAATTTAAAGAAAGGATATAAGAAGGTGCAACCTTTAGAAGATCAACTTCACCGCTTTTTATTCGAAGATTTACATGCTCGTGGCGAGTTAGTGCAGCTATCAGACACCATAGCTAGCATCGTAGAACCTCACCAATACCCAGCAGGTGTTGAACAACTATTAAGTGAGCTAGTCATTGTCACTAGTCTTTTGACTGCCACATTAAAAATTGAAGGGGAAATAGCTGTTCAATTACAAGGTGATGGCCCAGCTAAATATTTAGCCGTTAATGCAAACCAAGATCAAGTCCTAAAAGGTGTTGCTAAGGTTGAAGACGGGTGCTTAGAGACGGGCCTTAAAGGAATTGTAGGTGAAGGTAATATGATCATTACCATTAGGCCTTCTAAAGGAGAGCCGTATCAAGGCATAGTAAAACTCGAGCATGATACACTAGCGGAATGTATTGCTCACTACTTTGAGACATCAGAACAGATTCCTACGAGAATATGGCTATACACAGATACTGATAATCATAAGGCTGGTGGAGCTTTAATTCAGTTATTACCGGATAGCGGTGAGAAAGAGCAGCAGTTGGAAGATTATGAACACTTGTGTCAATTAACCAATACATTAAAAGCTGAAGAAGTATTTACGTTAGACGTGCAGACAATTTTATATCGCCTGTACCATGAAGAAACGGTACGTTTGTTTGAACCTCAAAAAGTAAGCTATAAATGTTCTTGTTCAGAAGAAAAGTGTTTAACTGCTATTAGTCAGTTAGGCAGTAAGGAGATTCAAGAAATCTTAGAAGAACAAGGTCAAATTAGTATTACTTGTGACTATTGCCTAACAACCTACGCATTTGACGAAAGTTCATTGCAAAGCCTTATACAAAAACACTAGGTATGTTACCGACTCAACATATGTTGTCACAAGTTTACCTTGAAGTTTTAGTTAACCTAACTAAATTCAATAGTCTTAAGTAAATAAGATTTTCACAATAAAAGCCCAGCGATATATCGCTGGGCTTTTTCGTTTCACTGTCATAGCAGTTCTAACACCTAAGTTAACGCGTAGTAAACCAAGTTAAAGCTTTTCCATCACCCTCTTAGTCTTCAAGTATTAACAGATTTTTTTAGCTAGTTTCTATTGCCGTTCTTTTTCTAGATCGGCTTTAGAGGAGGAATGAAATAGCTTTTAAATTAAATAAACTTATTTCGGGACAGAAATCGCAGACAAAAAAAAGCCTCTATAAAAGAGGCTTTTTATCTATTACGTCAGTTCTAAGAGATCTTAGAAAGTGAAACGAGCACTAAACTGCACGTAACGAGGAGTTTGGTATGCTAACGGACGACCGTAATCTACGCTGTCAGTTGTAGCAAATTGAACTTCTGCAGTTTCATCAACACGAGTGTAAGTATCAGCATCTAATACGTTAAATACGTCTACTTTGAACATTGCATCAGCACCAAACATTTCTGTGCGGTACATTAAGTTCAAGTCTAAACGTGCTTGCCATGGTAAACGACCCATAGAGCCACGAGAAGTCTTCTGGTAAGTACAAGTTTCAAGATTTGAAGTGTCTGTACAAGTTGCTAGGTAGTAAGTGTTACCGTAGTCAACTTCACCAGTGTTAGGGTGACCTAAACCTAGAGCGTTTACAGGACGACCTGACTCAAGGTTGAAGTTGAAACCAGCTGTTAAGTCTTCAGTAATCGCGTAAGTACCGAATACTTTGAACATGTGGCGACGATCGTTAGGAAGGTTACCGTAAGCACCGTCCATTAACTCAGGGAAATCCCAGTCAGTTGTTAAACCAGCATCAGTTTGACCGTTGTCAGACTTAACCATACCTTCTGCGTTACCGTAACTGTGTGACCAAGTGTAAGTAGCGTCGATTGACCATACACCGTCCCATTGCTTAGCAATGTTTAAGTCAACAGCGTGGTACTTACGAGTCGCTTTGTCGTAAACTAACTGGTCAGCTGTGAATTCTGCCCAACCGTCTAGCTCTTCGTCACAGTCTGTATCAGTCCATACACGCATGCTCTCACCAGGGTTACCTAGTACATATTGGTGTGGGTGGTAAGAAGACTTGTCACAACCGAACTTGTCTGCGATAGCGTGGTCGATAATCATATCATCGATAGCACCATCCATCTTACGGTGTGTATATTTAACACCCCAAGACCAGTCGTCGTTTAACATAGCTTGGTAACCAACGATGAATTCGTCTTGGAACATCGCGTCTAAGTCAGAATCAACTACTGAACGAGTATCTGGAACAGAACCGTCAGCAATTGGTTGTGAACGCCAGTTTTCGCCAAGTACAGGAGTGTAAACTGTAGAACCATTGTAGTCAGTAGCTACTAGGTCTTCTAAGATGTACCACTCACGGTTATCTGATTCGTTACCCGCTAAACGGATATTAGTGTTACTTGCTACAGGTAAGAAGTAACGACCGTAGTTAGCGAATACTTTAGATTCACCGTCGCCGTTAACATCCCATGATAGGCCTAAACGAGGTGCCCACATGTCATCGATTTTAGCGAATGTTACGCCTTCACCGTTTTTGTTATCAAACGTTTCGTTACGTAAACCGATAGTAGCTGTTAGGTTATCAGAAATTGTCCAAGTATCTTCAATGTAGAAAGCACCTGCTTCAGTTTCGAATGCACCTGATACAGTTCTTACACGGTCACGAATTACGTCTTGATCATCAAAGCCGTACCATGAACCTGGGTAAATTAACCAGTATGCACCGTTAGGACCAGTGTAACGTTGCTCACTGATAGAAGTGTTTGTCTCGTTATCCATACCAAAACGTAAAACGTGGTCGTCATGGATAGTCCACTCTACGTCAACACGGAACGCTTCACGAGTGTCGTCGCCTTTATCAACGAAGTAATCAGAAGTTGTTGAACAACCAATGCTGTAACCGTTGATTGGAACATCACCAACAGCGTCGCCAGGGTAAGAATCACGAATATCAAGAACTAACTGACAGTCTTGTGAACTTGTAGAGTCTGAAGAACGGTTGTACTTGTTCTCACCGTATAACATTGAGATTGATAGATCGTCTGTAATGTAACCAGTGTACTTAACAGACCAGTTATCACCACCTTCTTCATCCCAAGCTGTTGCCCAGTAAGTGTTGTTGCCATCGCCGTTACCACGGTATACGTCAGTTGTACGCGTGTTGTCATCAGAGAACGCTAAGAATTCTAAACGGTGATCTTCTGTGATATTCCAGTCGATTTTAGCACCCCAGAAAGCGTCATCACGTGATTGTTCTGTTAAATCACCGTCAGACTTAGTTCTGTCGCTGTCAGTTTGGATATCTTTCGGGTTGTAGATTACATAGTAGAATAATGTATCTTCGATGATAGCACCTGAAGCCCATAAGTTAGCTTCTAGTGAACTTCTTGAGTCGTTATCGCGGTATGTTAACCAGTTACCCGTGTTGTCACGAGTTGATGGAGAGTTTTCACGAAGATCTTCTGGTTGCCAGAAAACGCTTGCACCAAATTCGAAATCGTTAGTACCTGATTTAGTTACCGCATTGATAACACCACCAGTTGAACGACCGAATTCTGCAGAGTAACCACCAGTTTTAACTTGGAATTGGTCGTAGAACTCGTAAGGAACGTTTGAGAAACCAAGACCGTTACGGAAGTTAGTTACGTTCAAACCGTTAATGTACATTTGGTTCTCAGCTACTGATGCACCACCAAATGAAGCAGCTTCACCGAAACGGTTATCACCACGAGTTGTACCTGGTGCTAATAAAGCAACAGATGTTACGCTACGAGGAACAGGAATACGCTCAAGTTCAACAGCGCTGATGTTAAGAGCAGACTCAGAAGAAGTAACATCTACTGTTGCAATTGCAGAACCACGAACTTCGATAACTTCAGTGTTATCTTCTGAAACCATACCGATGTTAACGTTTTGAGAACCACCGATACCTACATTAACAGTTGCGATATCTACTTCATCAAAACCAGCGTAGCTAGCAGTAATGCTGTAAACACCTACAGGAAGTTTACCTAGACGGTAGTTACCTTCTGCATCAGTTGTTAACGTTTTCTTGAAACCAGTTTTGGCGTTTTTAATTACGATAGTTGCACCAGCAATTACTTGTTGGTTTGCAGCATTAACAACTGTACCTGTTAATGCACCTTCGTTATTACTTGCAAGAGCTGAACCGCTAGTTAATGCTAAAGCAGCAGTAACAGCACCTGCAATAAGTGACTTTTTAATATTTCTCATATTGTGTATCTCTCTGGACTAAAAATAACAGTTTTATTATTTTTATACATTTCTTTTAATTAATGTTACAAATAGTAACACTAACTTTAATTCTGCCTGAACTAAAATTTATTTCAACCTGTTTTTTTGATCAAAACCTACCACGTGACCAAATTCACACCTCAAAATATACACCTTTAAAATCATGCACTTAAAATAAAATTTTGCTAAACGATAAAATTTTCTGATACTTTTGTATCGTTTTTTGTACGATCCGCCCCATTTACACTTCCGTATATAATTATGTGTATTTGTAAATAAAGTGAATAATATTTCATCATACACCTGCGTTTCCGCACTTAAATTTGAATGTTTACGTTAACGGCAACTATAAGGAAAATTAGCACAAGTTTTCACTTGATTGGAGAAATACATCAAGAGTAAGATAAATCCACCAACCACATTGAAACGGCTAAAATGGTTACTGATACTGAAGGTTATGTTCATATAATTGAATATCTGACAGAGCACTTATCGCTATTTGAACAATCTGGCACGCCAGCTACTGACAGCTTGACGGTGATGGAACTTATTGAGCAAGAATTAAGTGAACAAATTATATTAGTTTGCAGTCAGAACGACCAACTTAGCTTCAATCAAAGAAATACTATTATCAGAGAGGTAGACGCTATCGTATCTGATTTAGAAGAAATCTTGTCTGGTGTAATAAATAACCCCGTGGATAGCCAGCAGGAAACATTTCTTAAAGAGTTCGCACTTCTTATAAAAAACTTATTTGATACCGAAATTCATTCTGGCGTATTGAGCTAAATCTTATATAGCTCTAAGCTATCCAAAAATATAAAAATACAGGTGATTTATGAAAGCAACCGTAAAATGGATCGGCGAAGAAATGTTCGCTGGCATTTCTGAAAGCGGCCACACTATTGTAATGGACGCAAATGGTGGAGCCTTAGCTCCTAGCCCTCTTGAAAACGTTCTTTTATCTTTAGGAGGCTGTTCGTCTGTAGACGTTGTAAGTATTCTACAAAAAGCCAAACAGAATATAGCATCTTGTCATGTCGAATTATCGGGGACTCGAGTTGACTCTGTACCTAAACTGTTTTCAGACATACATCTACGCTTTGTGATCAAAGGGACGGACGTAAAAGAGAAACATGTTGAAAGAGCTGTTGCCTTATCTGCAGATAAATATTGTTCAGTGGCGTTAATGTTAAACAAAGCAGTCAACATCACCCACGACTTTGTTATAGAAGAGATAGCTTAGTTTAACAGCGCACTTTTTGTATGGAGCTTAAAGTGCGCGTAGTTTTAATCCTTTATAGATCACTCATCCAATCTAGCTGTTTATTCGCTTCATTCTTTTTATTCATCAACTCTTGAATCAAAGGCGTTAAGATTAACTCCATTGCTAATCCCATTTTTCCACCAGGAACAACTAATGTATTAACACGAGACATGAACGCGCCATCAATCATCGACAAGTAATAAGGAAAATCGACTTGTGACGCTTCTCTAAATCGAATAACAACGAAGCTTTCATCTAAAGATGGAATCGCTTTCGCACTAAAAGGGTTAGATGTATCTACCGTTGGTACCCGTTGGAAGTTAACGTGTGTGCGAGAAAACTGAGGAGTAATGAAGGAAATATAATCTTCCATACTACGAACGATACTAGCGGTAACAGCTTCTCTGCTGTGCCCTCGCTGGTTTGTATCTCTAATAATTTTTTGGATCCACTCCAAATTTACAATCGGTACCATGCCAATTAACAAGTCTACATGCTGAGCCACGTCATTTTTTTCAGTGACAACACCACCATGAAGCCCTTCGTAAAACAGCAGATCTGTTCCCTCACCTAATTCTTCCCATGGCGTGAATGTACCCGGCATTTGATTATAGGGAACTGCCTCATCGAATGTGTGAAGATAACGACGCATTTTACCGCGTCCTGTTTCGGCATAATCTTTAAAAAGCTTTTCTAGGGCATCAAAGTCATTCGCTTGATCGCCAAAATAACTAATGCTTCTCCCATCTTCTTTCGCTTTTCTCTTTTCTAAATCCATCTCTTGTCTAGAAAAGCGATGAAAGCTGTCTCCCTCTACTTTTGCCGAAGAAATACCTAGGCTTCTAAATATATGCTCAAAAGCCGCCGACGTAGTAGAGGTACCGGCGCCCGAAGAGCCAGTTACAGCAATAATCGGATTTCTTGATGACATTTTTAATTCACTATAGCGATAGGGGCTTTATTTTATACGAGTAAAGAAGTCCTAGGTCAAGGGTAAACCTAATACAATATAATGGGCTATACTGTATAAAAGTGCGCATGGAGGCTAACGTGAGCAAGCACTATTATTTAACAGTTAGTTTGTTACTTGGGTCTGGAGTTTTGATTCTGTGGCTGTACTTTATACTTACCGATAATCAAGTACTTCAAAGCACTATTCCGGAAGAAACCCGTTATCAATTTGAACACGTTGAACACCCCATACAACCCATTCCAAAACTGCAACATATTGACCTAAGGTGGGTCCGATTAGGCAAAGCACTTTTTCATAGCCCATTACTATCAAAAGATAATAGTGTCTCTTGCGCATCATGTCACATGGTAGATTTCGGTGGCGATGACGGGTTTTCGCTGTCTACTGGTGTGGCTAACAATCTAGGTACAAGAAATTCGCCTACCGTATTAAATGCTGTATTTAACTTTCGACAGTTTTGGGATGGTCGCTCCGCGACGCTAGAAGAACAGATTGAAGGACCTATTCACAACCCAGTAGAAATGGCAACGAATTGGCCTCAAGTCATCGAAAAACTCACAAACGACAAACTATTTAAGCAAGCTTTTTCCGGCTTAGGCATTGATGTCATTGAGGCTAACCAAATTGTTAAAGCTATTACTACTTATGAAGAGTCTTTGATCACCCCGAATAGCCCAATCGACCAATACTTATTAGGTAATAAAGCCGCACTTAGTCCGAAACAAATTAGGGGTCTCAAAAAGTTTGAGAGTTTTGGCTGCATTACTTGTCATCAAGGTGTAAATATTGGAGGCAACCTGTATCAAAAGCTAGGTAGATTGCAGGAACTACCAGCAAGTTTAAAGCAGGATCTAGGTCGGTTTGAAGTAACTAAAAACCCTCTCGATAAAAATGTTTTCAAAGTTCCTAGTTTAAGAAATATTTTAAAAACCGCGCCGTACTTTCATGACGGTTCTATCGAAACAATTGAAGAAGCAATAACACTAATGGCAGAAAAACAATTAGGTAGAGAAGTTAGTGATCAGGATATTGCCGAACTTGTTGCATTGTTTAAAAGTTTTTCAGCACCGTTAAATGAGGTGGCGGCGCAATGAGGTATAAATTATTACCGGAATTAACGGCAATTGTCTTTTTCGTTATGCTAGGGATTCAAGCGATTAACGAACAAAGACATAAAGAAGTTGTTTCTGAAGACTTGCATCATTTACAAACATTAGAAAAACTTTTACCCAGATACAGTAATGAAATAATGCGCAGTAACACAATCAGCCTTTTACATTACGACTCTTATGCGCAACTTCATCAACAAATAGAAGAAACCTCCAGTCATTTGGAGCATAACTTAGCGCTATATTCTGAGATAGCAACATACTTACAACTAACTGGACACTATATGCAGTTAGTAACTATGGCAAATACGTCGCGAAAGCTGATATCAAGCAGTAAGTTATTAAACGAAGGAGCATTAGATAGCCAAAGTGTCGAGTTTCTCTCATTTATTGTCCGTTTAATCGCGGACCCGGGCGTACACAGCAATTCAAAAGTAGTTTCACCTTTTTCCAAAGAAACTTTAGCGAAGGAAAATAGCTACGATTGGTCTATAGTCGAACAGCATATTAATTTTCTTAGAGAAGCCAGTCCAAATATACAAACGCTTAATCGACAAATTCAAAATTCGACCTTATTAGACACACTTGCGCATTCATATCATGATAAAGCATTAGAGCTTGTTACCAGTCAACAGAAATTTGTTCTATATACAGCATGCTCAGTAGGCGCTCTATTGGTGTTGCTGATCATTATTCTCGTGAGACAGAAAAATCAAATCGAACTTGAATCAAAAAGATATAGAAAGGCCGCAGATATAAAGACTACTTTTTTGGCCAATATGTCCCATGAGATTAGGACCCCAATGACAGGCATAATTGGACTAGCTGAACTTTGTTTAGCGACTAAGCTTACTCGAAGCCAAAGAGACTACCTGGATAAACTCTATTTCTCAGCAAACTCTCTACTAACAATCATAAATGACATACTGGACTTTTCTAAAATTGAGTCCGGAAAATTAAACATCGAGAAAATTTCTTTTGATCATGAGAATCTAGTTGAGAACCTAGATGCTTTAGTAAGCCAGTTGGCTAGGGATAAACAATTAGAGTTGATTTTTGATATATCGCCAAACCTTCCACAGTTTTTAGTTGGTGATCCTGTCAGAGTCAGCCAAATCCTGATGAACCTACTCTCCAATGCCGTAAAATTTACAGAAGGTGGATATGTAATACTTTCTGTTGACGTTGAACAACAAAGCGAGAGTTCGTTTGTAAAGTATTCCGTTAAAGATACTGGCATTGGCATTTCACCAGAACATATTGAAAAGCTATTTAGCCGATTTAGCCAAGCAGATGATTCAATCACTCGAAAATTCGGTGGTACGGGTTTAGGTTTAAGTATCTCTAAACATTTAACAGAAATGATGGGAGGCACACTTTCTGTAACAAGTACTATCGGCGAGGGTAGTGAATTTACCGTATTGCTCCCCTACGCAATTGATAGCTCGATTAAGAGTAGTCTAAGTAGTAAGGCACCTACCCGCAAGAATATATTATTTGTTGAAGATAATGACATTACCGCAACTATTGTATGTCGTTTGCTTTCTGAAATGAATTTATCCGTCACTCATGCAAGTAACATTATAGAATCGTCACTACTGCTAAAAACACAATCTTTTGATGTTGCGCTAATTGACTATAAGCTTGAGAAAACTACCTGTATTCCTCTACTAGAGCTAATAGACAGCAAACAGCTCATTAAGAGTGTTATCGTTTTTAGTGCCTACGATACTGTTTTTTTACAACAACAACTAAATACTATCGCTATGCCTTTGCAATTTCTATCCAAGCCTTTAACACGGAAACGGCTGCAAAACGCTATTTTTCTCGAGGAATTAAGTGAAGAGGAAGAAGCAAACAAAGTTAACGACCTAAATAATGAAAAAGGCGAAAAACACATAGAAGAGACAAGCGATGATAAAACCGTATCAGGTAATGATAAGAATATAGGCAAAAAGAAAAAAGTCCTACTTGTTGAGGACAATCGCATCAATCAAACCATTGCAACAAACATTGTACATAACTTTGGCTACGACGTAGAGGTAGCTGAGAACGGCCAGATAGCAATAGATAAAATTAAAAAGACTAAATTTGATGTTGTTCTAATGGATATTCAAATGCCAGTCTTAGATGGCGTTCAAGCAACCAAAATATTGAGAGAGCACTTTACTAAAGATGAATTACCAATTATCGCCCTGACGGCGAATGTAACTGAAGATGAGACAGCACTATATAGTGAAATAGGCATGAACTGTCACTTGTCAAAACCTTATGTCCAAGACCAAATGAAGTCAGCATTAAGTGAAGCATTAAAAAACTAAGTATGAAATTAGTCAAAAAAAAAGCGGAACATAAGTTCCGCTTTTTTATACTTTCTAAAGAAAGTGATTACGCTTCAGCACTTGCTTCTTCTGTCTCTTCAACAATTTCTTCAACTGCTGGACGATCTACAAGCTCAACGTAAGCCATAGGCGCTTTATCACCAGTACGGTAACCGCATTTAAGAATGCGAGTGTAACCACCTGGACGTTCTTGGTAACGAGGACCAAGTTCGTTAAATAATAAACCTACAACTTCTTGGTTGCGTGTACGAGCAAACGCTAAACGACGATTTGCTACACTGTCGGTTTTGGCCAATGTAATTAGTGGCTCAACAACGCGACGTAATTCTTTTGCTTTAGCAACAGTAGTCTTAATAACACCGTGCTTAACTAAAGAACTTGCCATATTGCGGAACATCGCCTGGCGATGACTGCTATTACGGTTTAACTGGCGACCGCTTTTACGATGACGCATAAGTTAATCCTTATTCTCAACTATTAAAAATGATGACCGACTTAGTCGTTATCAGCGATGCTTTCAGGTGGCCAGTTTTCTAGGCGCATACCTAGAGATAAGCCACGAGACGCTAACACGTCTTTGATTTCAGTAAGAGACTTCTTACCCAAATTAGGGGTTTTAAGAAGTTCTACTTCTGCACGCTGTACTAAATCACCAATGTATTGAATCGCTTCTGCTTTTAAGCAGTTCGCAGAACGAACAGTAAGCTCGAGGTCATCAACTGGACGAAGTAAAATTGGATCGAATAGAGGCTTCTCTTCTTTCGGTTCTACTTCTGTTACATCACGTAACTCAACGAAAGCATCTAACTGCTCCGCTAAAATAGTAGAAGCGCGGCGGATTGCTTCTTCTGGATCTAACGTACCGTTAGTTTCCATGTCGATGATTAACTTGTCTAAGTCTGTGCGTTGTTCAACACGCGCAGAGTCAACATCATAAGCAATACGAACTACCGGGCTGAAAGAAGCGTCTACTAATAAACGCCCAATTGCACGATCTTCATCTTCGGCTTCGCGACGAGCTGATGCAGGAACATAACCACGTCCTGATTCAACTTTGATGCGCATGCTGATTGAACCGTCACCGGTTAAGTGACAGATCACATGCTCTGGATTTGCAATTTGCACATCACCGTCATGTTGAATATCAGCTGCCGTAACAGGGCCTTCACCTGATTTAGTCAAGGTAAGAACTGCTTCAGTTTTGCCTTCTAAACCTATCGCTAGTCCTTTAAGGTTTAACAGTATTTCGATGATGTCTTCTTGAACACCTTCTTTACTACTGTACTCATGTAATACACCGTCAATTTCAACTTCAGTTACAGCACTACCTGGCATTGAAGATAATAAAATTCGGCGTAAGGCATTACCTAAAGTGTGACCAAAACCACGCTCAAGTGGTTCTAAAGTAACTTTAGAACGGGTAGCGCTCACAGTATCAATGTCTACCATTCGTGGTCTTAGAAATTCGGTTACAGAACCCTGCATTATGTCCTCTCTTAAAGTTCAGCTTTACTTAGAGTAAAGTTCTACTATCAACTGTTCATTAATTTCAGCAGATAAGTCTGAACGATCAGGAATACGCTTAAATACGCCTTCCATTTTCTTGTTATCTACTTCAATCCATACTGGCTTTTCGCGTTGTTCAGCTAATTCTAAAGCAGCGATAATACGTGCTTGAGTCTTAGACTTCTCGCGAATAGACACAACGTCTTCAGCCTTAACAGTGAAAGATGGAATATTTACAACTTTACCGTTAACTAAAATAGCTTTGTGGCTAACTAACTGACGTGCTTCAGCACGTGTGCTAGCAAAGCCCATGCGGTATACAACGTTGTCTAAACGTTTTTCTAAAAGTTGTAACAAGTTTTCACCTGTGTTGCCTTTTAGACGCGCAGCTTCTTTGTAGTAGTTACGGAATTGCTTCTCTAATACACCGTAGATACGACGTACTTTTTGCTTCTCACGAAGCTGAACACCATAGTCAGATAAACGACCGCGACGCGCGCCGTGCTGACCTGGGATCATTTCGAATTTACATTTAGTATCGATCGCGCGAACACCAGACTTAAGGAATAAGTCGGTACCTTCACGACGGCTAAGTTTTAGCTTAGGACCTAAATATCTTGCCATTTTCTTTCTCCAACTATCCTATTAAACGCGACGTTTCTTAGGAGGACGACAACCATTATGAGGAATAGGTGTAACGTCAGTAATGTTGGTGATTTTAAAACCAGCAGCATTTAAGGCACGGATTGCAGATTCACGACCTGGACCTGGACCTTTAACGAACACTTCAATATTCTTCAAACCAAACTCTTGCGCAGCTTTACCAGCGCGATCTGCAGCTACCTGAGCAGCAAATGGTGTAGATTTACGTGAACCACGGAAACCAGAACCACCAGCAGTCGCCCAAGATAATGCATTACCTTGACGGTCAGTAAGAGTTACGATTGTGTTGTTGAAAGAAGCATGGATATGAGCCATGCCATCAGCAACTTGTTTTTTCACACGTTTGCGTGAACGAACTGGAGTTTTAGCCATAGTATAATCCCCTCGTTACTTCTTAATAGGTTTACGAGGACCTTTACGGGTACGCGCATTAGTCTTAGTGCGCTGACCACGTAGAGGAAGACTACGACGGTGGCGAATACCACGGAAACAGCCTAGGTCCATCAAACGCTTGATGTTCATTGATACTTCACGGCGTAAGTCACCTTCAACAGTGTACTTATCCACTTCTGCACGAAGCAAATCGATTTGAGCTTCGTCTAATTCACTGATCTTAGTAGATTCAGCGATACCAGTTGCCGCCAAAATTGCTTTTGAGCGAGTTAAACCGATACCGTAAATCGCAGTAAGGGCAATTACTGCATGCTTACGATCAGGGATGTTAATGCCAGCGATACGGGCCACTAACACATCTCCTATATTAAAATTAAAAACCACAGGTTGAAAAGCCCGTTAGGATACTCAACCTGACTCTTTTTTGCAAAGCGAAGCGGCATTATACAGAAATATCTACATAATGCCACTTCTAAAAGATTAGCGTTGTAAGATTAAAAATTAACCTTGACGTTGCTTGTGCTTTGGATCGGTTTTACAAATCACACGAACCACACCTGCGCGTTTAACTACTTTGCAGTTACGGCAAATCTTCTTTACGGATGCACGAACTTTCATTTTATACTCCGCTTCTCTAATTAGAGAGTTGATGCAAACTAGCGGCCGTAGCCTTTCAAGTTTGCTTTCTTAAGCACGCTGTCATATTGATGAGACATCAAATGAGTTTGTACTTGAGCCATAAAGTCCATGATAACTACCACAATAATCAGTAGTGAAGTACCACCGAAATAGAACTGAACGTCCCAGGCGATCATCATAAACTCAGGAACCAAACAGATAAAAGTAATGTATAACGCACCCGTTAAGGTTAAACGCGTCATTACTTTATCAATGTATTTTGAGGTTTGCTCACCAGGACGAATCCCAGGAATAAACGCTCCAGATTTTTTAAGGTTATCTGCAGTTTCACGCGGGTTGAATACCAACGCCGTGTAGAAGAAGCAGAAAAAGATTATCGCCGCCGCTAGTAACATAACGTATAGAGGCTGACCAGGAGAAATTGCAATAGACAATTCCTGCAATACATCAGCTACTGTACCGTCACCTTGACCAAACCAGCTCGCAATAGAACCAGGGAATAGCAAGATACTTGAAGCGAAAATTGGTGGGATAACACCCGCCATATTCACTTTCAACGGTAAGTGAGTGCTTTGAGCTGCGAACACTTTACGACCTTGTTGACGCTTAGCATAGTTTACAACGATACGACGTTGACCACGCTCTACGAAAACTACGAAGTAAGTAACTGCGAACACAACTACTGCGATAAGCAATAGCACTAATACGTTAATTTCACCTTGACGCGCCATCTCAGCTGTTTGACCAACGGCTGAAGGCATACCTGCAACAATACCAGCAAAGATAAGGATAGAAATACCATTACCAATGCCACGCTCTGTAATTTGCTCACCTAACCACATTAAGAACATGGTACCAGTAACCAAAGAAACAACAGCGGTAAAGTAAAATCCAAAGCCTGCGTTCATTACCAAACCAGGCATCATACCCGGTAGGCTTTTAGCAATAGCGATAGACTGTAAGGTTGCAAGAACCAAAGTACCGTAGCGTGTGTACTGGCTAATCTTACGACGACCAGCTTCACCTTCTTTCTTAAGCTCAGCCATTGTCGGGTTAATAACCGTCAATAACTGCATAATAATCGAAGCTGAAATGTATGGCATTATTCCTAATGCCAATACAGAAGCACGCTCAAGAGCACCACCAGAGAACATGTTGAACATTTCAACGATGGTGCCTTTTTGTTGTTCAAACAATTGAGCTAATACAGCAGCATCAATACCAGGGATTGGCACAAATGAACCTAATCTAAACACGATAAGTGCTAAGAAAACGAACCATAATCTTTGTTTTAGCTCAGACAAACCGCCTGCGCCTTTGTTATCCATTCCTGGTGTAGCCATAACCTGTATTATTCCTCAATCTTGCCGCCAGCAGCTTCAATAGCTGCACGAGCACCTTTAGTAACGCCAATACCACGAACTGTAACAGGCTTAGTGATCTCGCCAGAAAGCATGATCTTAACTGTTTCGATGTTACGCGTGATAAGGCCAGCGTTTTTAAGCGCATGGATGTCTACTACATCACCTTCAACGTTGTTTAATTCGTGTAAACGAACTTCAGCGTGTACTAATGACTTACGAGACGTAAAACCAAACTTAGGTAAACGCTGTTTCAAAGGCATTTGACCACCTTCGAAACCTGGACGAACACCACCGCCAGAACGTGACTTCTGACCTTTGTGACCGCGACCAGCAGTTTTGCCTAAGCCAGAACCAATACCACGACCTACGCGTTTCTTGGCTTTCTTAGCGCCTGGTGCAGGAGATAAAGTATTTAAATGCATTATTAATCCTCCACCTTAATCATGTAATGAACTTGGTTAATCATACCACGTACTGATGGAGTATCTTCTAACTCTACAGTGTGGTTGATTTTACGTAAACCAAGACCTTTTAATGTCGCACGGTGCTTAGGTAAACGACCGATTGAACTTTTAACTTGAGTTACTTTAACTGTTTTAGCCATGGTAAATTACCCCAAGATCTCTTCAACGCTCTTGCCACGCTTAGCTGCTACAGCTGCAGGCGACTTCATGTTCGCTAGAGCTGATACAGTTGCACGTACAACGTTGATTGGGTTAGTAGAACCGTATGCCTTTGACAATACGTTCTGAACGCCAGCAACTTCAAGTACTGCACGCATCGCACCACCGGCGATGATACCTGTACCTTCAGAAGCAGGTTGCATGTAAACTTTAGAACCTGAGTGACGACCCTTGATAGGGTGTTGAAGAGTAGTACCCTTCAAGTCAACAGTTACTAAGTTACGACGAGCCTTTTCCATTGCCTTTTGGATAGCAGCAGGAACTTCACGTGCCTTACCGTAACCAAAGCCAACGCGGCCATTACCATCACCAACTACAGTTAGTGCTGTGAAACTGAAAATACGACCACCTTTAACCACTTTAGATACGCGGTTAACTGCGATTAACTTTTCAGCTAAATCACTTTGTTGTGTGTTTTCTACATTAGCCATCATCAACTCCTAGAACTGAAGGCCAGCTTCACGAGCTGCTTCAGCTAACGCTTTCACGCGACCGTGGTAACGGAAACCTGAACGGTCAAATGCTACAGACTCAATGCCTTTAGCTTTAGCGCGCTCAGCGATTGCTTTACCTACAGCTTCTGCTGCAGCAATGTTACCTGTTTTTTCAACTTGTGCTTTAACTTCTTTGTCTAAAGTTGACGCAGTAGCGATAACTTCAGAACCAGTTGGAGCGATAAGTTGCGCGTAAATGTGACGAGGAGTACGGAATACAACTAAACGATTCGCACCCAACTCGCTGATTTTTGCACGTGCACGCTTTGCACGGCGTAAACGAGATGTTTTCTTATCCATCGTATTACCCTACTTCTTCTTAGCTTCTTTACGGCGTACATATTCATCGCTGTAACGAATACCTTTACCTTTGTATGGCTCAGGCTTACGGTAAGCGCGAATGTTCGCAGCAACTTGACCAACCAACTGCTTGTTTGCACCTTTAAGTACAACTTCAGTTTGGCTAGGAGTTTCACACGTAATTCCTTCAGGAATTGCGTGGTCTACTGGATGAGAGAAACCTAAAGAAAGGTTTAAGCTCTTACCAGCGGCTTTTGCACGGTAACCAACACCGTTAAGAATTAACTTTTTCTCAAAACCTTTGCTTACGCCAACAATCATGTTGTTGATGTTTGCGCGAGCAGTACCGGCTTGCATCCAAGCAGCTTTGCTTTCTTCAGCAACTTCAGTCTTGATGTTGTTCTCTTCTTGAGAAACTTTAACTAGACCGTTAATAGTTGCAGTTAGCTCGCCAACTGGACCTTTAACTGTGATGTCTTGGCCTGATAACGTAACAGTAACGCCAGCAGGTACTTCGACAGGTGCTTTTGCAACACGAGACATAATACGCTCCTTACGCTACGATACCGATGATTTCGCCGCCTAAACCCGCTTTACGAGCTTCGCGATCAGCCATCAAACCTTTAGAAGTAGAAACAATAGCAATACCCATGCCCGCTAATACTTTAGGAAGCTCTTGAGCGCCCTTGTATACACGAAGACCTGGACGTGAAACACGTTTGATTGTCTCGATTACTTCTTTACCTTCAAAATATTTCAACTCAACAGTAAGAACTGGCTTAGCACCTGCTTCTACTGAAAAATCTGAAATAAAACCTTCTTCTTTAAGCAAGTTAGCAATTGCAACTTTTAACTTAGAAGATGGCATTTCTACTGCAGTTTTCGCTGCAGATTGACCGTTGCGGATGCGTGTAAACATGTCCGCGATAGGATCAGTCATCATAACCATTTACTCCCGTGAATTACCAACTAGCTTTCTTAAGACCAGGAACTTCACCACGCATCATGTGCTCACGTAACATAATACGGCTCAAGCCGAACTTACGTAAGTAACCATGTGGGCGACCTGTCACGTTACAACGATTACGTTGACGTGAAGAACTCGAATCACGAGGTAAAGTTTGAAGTTTTAATACCGCATCCCAACGATCTTCTTCAGAAGAATTTACGTCAGAGATGATTGCTTTTAGTGCAGCACGCTTTTCAGCATACTTTGCAACTAGTTTAGTGCGTTTTGCTTCACGAGCTTTCATTGATGCTTTAGCCATAACTCTACACCTTATTTCTTGAACGGAAAGTTAAAGGCAGTAAGCAAAGCATGACCTTCTTCATTAGATTGAGCCGTAGTAGTGATAGTAATATCCATACCACGAATCTTATCGATTTTATCATAATCGATTTCTGGGAAGATGATTTGCTCTTTCACGCCCATGCTGTAATTACCACGGCCATCGAACGACTTAGGGTTCAAGCCACGGAAATCGCGAATACGTGGAACTGAGATAGAGATTAAACGCTCTAAAAATTCCCACATACGCTCGCCGCGTAGAGTTACTTTTGCACCAATAGGGTAGCCTTCACGAATTTTGAAGCCAGCAACTGATTTGCGTGCTTTCGTGATTAAAGGCTTTTGACCTGAGATTGCAGTAAGATCATTTGTGGCTGCTTCTAAAACCTTTTTATCGGAAATAGCTTCACCAACACCCATGTTAAGGGTGATCTTTTCAATCCGAGGGACTTGCATGACACTTTTATAACCAAACTTCTTTTGAAGTTCAGCTACAACTGTATCTTTATAAAAATCATGCAGTTTCGCCATCGTTTACTCCAATTAAAATTAAACTAATTCGTTATTAGACTTGAAGAAACGAACTTTTTTGCCGTCTTCAACTCTAAAACCTACACGATCTGCCTTGCCAGTAGCAGGGTTTACGATCGCCACATTAGAAACGTGAATAGGTGCTTCTTTCTCAACAATGCCGCCAGCTTGCTGTAACTGAGGTACAGGCTTCTGGTGCTTCTTGACTAGGTTTACACCTTCTACAAATACTTTGCTGTCTTCAACAAGAACTTTAGTAACTTTACCAGTTTTGCCCTTGTCTTTGCCTGCAAGTACGATTACTTCATCATCACGACGAATCTTAGATGCCATTATCGTGACTCCTTATAGTACTTCTGGTGCTAGTGACACGATTTTCATGAACTTTTCAGTTCTTAATTCACGTGTTACTGGACCGAAAATACGAGTACCAATTGGCTGTAAGTTTGCATTAAGCATTACAGCCGCGTTGCCGTCAAAGCGAATGGCTGAGCCATCCTGGCGACGAACGCCCTTTTTAGTGCGCACCACTACCGCGTTCAGTACATCACCCTTTTTAACTTTACCGCGAGGAATAGCTTCCTTCACAGCAACTTTGATGATGTCACCTATGCGTGCATAGCGACGGTGCGAGCCACCAAGGACCTTAATACATTGCACGCGTCGAGCGCCACTGTTATCAGCAACGTCTAGCTGTGTTTGCATTTGGATCATTTTATGTGCTCCGCTGTTATTAAATTCAAGGCCAGAAATTTGACCCGTCACTGCCTTTAAAACCCAACCGGAATTCGGCGGGCGCGAGATTATAACACCACTCAAAAAAAAGTGGTACTTTATTTAGACAATTTTTATTACATTGTTTAATTAAACGACGATAACCATTGTCGTCATCAAGGCGTCATCTTCATTAGGTAACGTCTGACGCCTATCATGGACTCAAATCTCATATCTCTATATGTGTGATATATTGTTAATTTCAAGGCGCAGTAGCCATAAACGTTACTATGAACAATTAAAAAGTAACTCTAGCCTTGATATTAGCGTTCACGTAATGGGCTTACCTAGATTACGTGCATTAAAATATTTATCGAGTGCCATGAATCAGAGCCTCGACGATATATGTCTCGCGCAATTAGAACGTAAGCAAGCAATTGGTAGTGTACTCACGAAAAACCCGTTCACCAGAAAGCTATATTTTAGAGTGCTAGTCTTTGTTCAAAAATTAAGACTAGCTAAGTTTTTGAGTCTGTTTGAGAACGACCATATCCAACTTGTCGGCATTTGGAACGGTGGAAAACTTCCAAATAGCATTATTTGCAAAGCGGCGGCATTATCTCAGAAAAAAATAGTATTTTTTGAAAACGGGTTACTGCCCAATACGACAACGGTCGATTACAAAGGCGTCAATGCGAACAATTCAGTCCCCAGAGAAGCCAAGTTTTATCAACAGTTTTCTTCGCTTCCGCCCACGTTATCCAAGTTCAAGCAGCGTAAGAGTAGCAAAAAGATAATTGCCTCTAATCACCCATTGCCACCAAACTATATATTTGTCCCATTGCAAGTCGCTAACGACACCCAAGTGATCAATAATTCACCTTGGGTTAGATCGATGCCACAACTGTTTAACTTGTTGCTAGAGATGGTTAACAAGACTTCTCTTAAAGGAACTAAATTTGTCATAAAAGAACACCCTTCTTGCAAACTTAGCTATCATGACTATCACAACCTCGACCCTCGTATAATTTTCATTAACGATTTATCAAGTGAGCAGTTAATAGAAAAAGCTGCTGCCGTGATAACTATTAACTCTACTGTAGGAATGGAAGCTATCATAAAAGAAAAGCCTGTATTAACGCTCGGCAATTCCTGCTACAACATCGAGGGTTTGGTACTTCACGCTGAAAACCTCCTTGAAGCAATAGCTAAACTAGAAAGGTTAAAAACATGGAAGATGAATCTCAAGTTAAGAAATCAATTTTTAAACTTTCTTTCTGATGTATACACGATACCTACAGATTGGGACAAAGCAGATGAAAAGCACTTCAAAGCTTTTGACGAAAGAATTCGAAAATTAGATAAATTTAACGACATGCTAAAAACAGCAACGAAACGGGGTTAAGCCAAATTACACAAAAAAGCCCCTTTAAATAGGGGCTTCTATTATGTAGATCCTTGAGTATTTAACGTATTACGTTTTAAATTGGTCAAGCATTTGGTCTTGTTTCATGATGTTTTCTACTTGGTTTTTCATCGTAGCATCAACATTGTTCGCTTCTTCAGACACTTGGTGAGAAATATCTTTAATGTTGTAAGCATTTTTATTGATTTCTTCTACCACTGAACATTGCTCATCAGCAGATGCAGAAATTTGAACATTCAATTCAACAATGGTTTGAATCTCGTGGCGAATACTCTCAATTGCTTCGTCTGCTTTCTGTGATTGCTCAACTGTCGAACTTGCTATTTCTTTGCTTTGATTCATCTCTGATACCGCAGATTTAGCACCAGTTTGCAGTTGATCAATCATAGTTTTAATTTCGTCTGTCGCTTCTTGCGTTCGTTGAGCTAAGGTTCTAACTTCGTCAGCAACAACTGCAAAGCCTCTACCTGACTCTCCAGCTCTGGCAGCTTCAATTGCGGCATTTAGCGCTAATAAGTTTGTTTGTTCTGCGATACCATTGATAACCGCAAGGATATTTTCAATGCCATTAGTAGCAACTTCTAATTTCGATACAACTTGAACCGCATGGTCGATTTGATCAGACAGTGTTGAAATCGCTTTATTCGTTTCTTGCACTATCGTAGTTCCTTGAACAGCAGCTTCATCAGCTTGTTTTACAGCTTCTGCTGCATTTTGCGCTGTGTTTGCTACTTCTTTCGAGGTGGCAGCCATTTCATTAGTAGCAGTTGCTAATGTATCAATTTCGCCCAATTGATCATGCATAGCTTGGTTGGCCGTTTGTGCCCCCTGTGATGTAGTTTGG
The DNA here is from genome assembly GCF_055786205.1 of Thalassotalea coralli. Lineage (NCBI taxonomy): Bacteria > Pseudomonadati > Pseudomonadota > Gammaproteobacteria > Alteromonadales > Colwelliaceae > Thalassotalea > Thalassotalea coralli. The sequence continues at coordinate 349,305 of NZ_JBVVBK010000006.1, forward strand.
GCATCACTATAAATATCGTGTCCAAGTGACTTTATATCGCTTACTAAATTTTGCAGCATTTGAGTGAACAAATTAAAGTTGTTCGCTAGCGCATTGAACTCTGGGTCACTATTCGCCTGCAATCGAACGGTTAAGTCGGCGTTACCTTTAGCGACATTCGACATAGCTCGGTTAATTTCGCTCAATGGCTTCATCAAGTAGCTGATGATAAACAAAAGAGCTGCAACACCAAGAATTAGAGAAACGATTGAATATAACCAAGAATCTGAGCTTAACTCATCAACGGCCATAAACGCTTTTTCTTTATCTAAAGCGACGCCAACATACCAATCAAAACCATTAACTTTAGTAAAGTTAACTAAGGTCTTTACTCCGCCTAACTCAACCTCTTGAAAAGTTTTATTGATATCAACCTGAGGCATCACCGATTTTAAAGGTTTACCATTATTATTACTGTTTGGGTGAGAAATAATGATACCACCTTTACTCACCATAAATGCATAGCCAGCATTAAACATGTTTACTTTATTAATCATGTCTGACAAACCAGCTAAACTTACATCAAAAAATATTGCACCAGAAAACACGCCACTTTGATGAACAGGTGTACCTATTGATACTAAAATTTCTTTAGAAACAGCATCAGCATAAGGCTCAGTTACTATGGTTTTATTCGCATTCTTAGCATCTACATACCAGGGGCGAGCTCTTGGCTCCCAGTCTGCTCCTGGATCCCAGCTTGGATCACTAGCCACATACTTACCAGTAGCTTCATAACCAAAACCAATCAATATAAAGTTGTTAGTGAGCGATTGATTGGTCAGTATCCCTTGAGCTTGGTCCATCTCCATATTTTGTTCAATCAACTCTGTAGTGAACTCAGCTAATGACGTATTACCTGTCATTTCAGCTTGTACTGAGTTACTAATCCCTTGAAGAATTTCAGTAACACTATTATTTACCTGCTCTTCAAGTTTGCTTTTAACTAAGAAGTATTGATTAAAAGAAAGTAAAGACAATGCTAGAAGCAATATGACAGATGAAGCAGCAACGATCTTGTGATTGAATTTCATCTAGGTCCCCTTAGTTTAAAAAGATGCTCGTTATCATTTTAATTGTAGCTCGTATTTAAATATGGCTTACAGCGCTGTTGTAACGACTAAAACGACGTTTTAATCGATTGCAAACAACTCATTCATAGGTTATTTCTTTTCGTTCGACAATTCAATCAATTAACGTGAATGAAAATTCAGACGCTTATTTGCAAAATTTAAGAGGAACAAGTTCGATTGTGCGAAATAGATTCAGACAAGAGCTGTCCCCCCCAAAAAAGAAAACAGATATCCATATCGCTGGTTATACGACCTATTACAGATTTTATGAGAGATTCTCAACGTCTTTTCGTAATTCAGTAACCTGATTATGAACATTAACAGAATTTAGTATCAAGTCTGTAGATTGCTGAATAACCTTACCGAATATGCGTTTTTTCCTGCGGATTTTTTTAGCTGATATAGTGCTTTCAAACGTCATGTCCTGTTCTATAACGTAAGGCATTAAAGACATCACTTTCACCTTAGTTTCCCAAAAGTGTTGCAGCTCAGTGTCACAAGGCCTGCCGAATTTTTCAGTAGCACTTAACAATTGTTTCGCAGCTTGTTTTGTAATTGCTGTAGCAGCCCCACCACTCATTGGCTTCTTGTGGACGACGAGATTGAATCCATGGTCAACAGGTGTAGAAAAAGCGACTTTACGTTCGCGGCTTTGGTAGGCAGCGAGCTTTATCAACTGCCAAGAAACTTTTAAGTTATTTATTGTTTCAATCGCTAAGTTGATGTCACCTATAACATTAAAATCATCTTCAAGTACAATACCCCAGTCATTTTCACCTTCAGCAATTCTTTTCCAAGCTTCTCTGTGACTTAAAAAACACCCAATTTGTGCAGGCGTTAAGTCCTTATAGTATTTTCTTTTGTTTAGGTCTTTAGAGTAATGGCGGCTAATTTCTTCTTCACTTAGCTCTTTACCCACAACCGCAGAGATTCTTGTAAACGTAATGTCTTGAGCAGCTAGCCTTTCGGTTGTCGCGTTTAGTCTATCCACGCTAGCGTCTATATTTATTACATAAATTATGGGTTTCATACTAGGTTTGTTATGTCCTTTAAACTCTTTATTTATGCTTTGAATCATAGTTAGTCGTTTTGTTCATTTTAAGTTAAATTTTTAACTGCCACTGACGGCAACATGATAAGCACAAAAAGCTAAATACTAAATTCGCATCGCTATAGTAATAAGCTCATCATATACATAGTAAACAACTTATAAAAGCTGCTTTTATCTTCAGTTTAAAATCCAAATAAATTTTCTTCTAACCTAAACCGACTTTGTTTAGAGGGTTGTGCATATATGTGAATTCAATTCTCAATGAAGACTATCAAAACGCAGTAAAATAAATAAACAGTGTATATGTTTAATTTAGTTAAACAATGTCTCGACACCGTTTCAAGTAAGTAAACTCAGCTTAGTTTTTTTATTCAACGCATAAAAAAACCCTGCTGGTTTTCACCAACAGGGTTTTTCTTCATTACTTTCGTGTAGTAAAACTTAAATTAAGCTTTTTCTACAACGTCCACTAATGTCCAAGACTTAGTCTTTGAAATTGGTGCACATTCGCGAATAGTAACAACATCACCCATGTTACATACGTTAGCTTCATCGTGTGCTTTCAACTTAGTTGAACGCGAAATGAATTTACCGTAGATAGGGTGCTTAACACGACGCTCAATCAGGACAGTGATAGACTTATCCATTTTGTCACTGATTACACGACCTTGTAGAGTACGAATTTTATCACTCATTACTTACCAGCCTTCTCAGTTATGATAGTCTTAACACGTGCAATATTGCGACGTACAGTTCTTAGCAAGTGAGTTTGTGCTAACTGACCTGTGCTTGCTTGCATGCGATAGTTAAACTGTTCGCGCAAAAGCTCAAGTAACTCAGCATTTAACTCTTCAATGCTCTTTTCTCTTAATTCGCTAGCTTTCATTACATCACCGTTCTAGTTACGAAGGTTGTTTTGAACGGAAGTTTAGCTGCTGCTAAAGCAAATGCTTCACGCGCTAATTCTTCTGGAACACCTTCCATTTCATAAAGAACACGACCTGGTAGAATTTGACATACCCAATATTCTACAGAACCTTTACCTTTACCCATACGAACCTCAAGAGGCTTCTTGGTAATTGGCTTGTCTGGGAATACGCGGATCCAGATTTTACCTTGACGCTTAACGTGACGTGTCATTGCACGACGAGCTGCTTCAATCTGACGAGCAGTCATACGACCACGTTCAACAGATTTAAGGCCGTAAGTACCGAAGCTTACAGTGCTACCAGTTTGTGCAAGACCACGGTTACGCAATTTAAATTGCTTACGGAATTTAGTACGTTTTGGTTGTAACATTACTTATCCCCTACTTGCTCTTACGGTTGTTTCTTTTCTTAGGCTTAGGAGCTGGTGCTTCAACCTGTGCAGGCATACCACCAATAACTTCACCTTTAAAGATCCAAACCTTAATACCGATAGTACCGTACGTTGTTTCACCACGCGCAGTTGCGTAGTCAATGTCAGCACGTAAAGTGTGTAATGGTACACGACCTTCACGGTACCACTCAGAACGAGCGATATCTGCGCCGCCTAAACGACCGCTAACTTCAACTTTGATACCTTTAGCACCTAAACGCATAGCGTTTTGTACAGCACGCTTCATAGCGCGACGGAACATTACACGACGCTCTAATTGGCTTGCGATGCCGTCAGCTACTAATTGTGCATCCATTTCTGGCTTACGTACTTCTGCAATGTTGATTTGTGCAGGTACACCAGCAATTTTAGATACTTGTAAACGTAACTTCTCTACGTCTTCACCTTTCTTACCGATAACAACACCTGGACGAGCAGTGTGAATAGTTACACGGATAGATTTAGCTGGACGCTCAATTACGATTTTTGATAATGAGGCACGCTTAAGCTTTTCAGATAAGTAAGCACGAACTAAGTGATCGCCGTGTAAGTTATCTGCAAACTCTTTGCTACTTGCAAACCAAGTAGACGCGAAAGGTTTAGTGATACCTAAGCGAATACCATTTGGATGGACTTTTTGACCCATTCTAATATCTCCTAGCTATCAGCAACAATCACAGTAATGTGACTGGTACGCTTAAGGATACGATCCGCGCGACCTTTCGCACGAGGCTTAATACGCTTCATTGTAGGACCATCGTCAACAAAAATTGTTTTTACGAATAGCTCATCAATGTCTGCACCTTCGTTGTGCTCTGCATTAGCAATCGCTGAGTTAAGTACTTTCTTAACTAGAACTGCAGCACCTTTGTTGCTGTATTCTAAGATTTCAAGTGCTTTCTCAACGTGTACGCCACGGATTTGATCCGCAACTAAACGTGCTTTTTGAGCAGAACCACGGGCAAATTTATGTTTAGCAATAGCTTCCATTTAACTTCCCCTTACTTCTTCTTCGCTTTCTTATCAGCAGCGTGGCCGCGATAAGTACGAGTTGGTGCAAATTCACCTAATTTGTGACCGATCATTTCTTCGGTAACAAATACAGGAACGTGTTGACGACCATTATGGACAGCGATAGTCAATCCGATCATGTTAGGGATGATCATTGAACGACGGGACCAAGTTTTGATTGGCTTTTTATTCCCGCTTTCTACCGCTTTCTCTACCTTCGTCAACAAGTGTAGGTCAATAAAAGGACCTTTCTTGAGAGAACGTGGCATGGTAATTCCTCTTTATTAATTAAGTACTAATTACTTAGTACGACGACGTACGATGAACTTGTCAGTACGCTTGTTCTTACGAGTCTTGTAACCCTTAGTTGGTACACCCCAAGGAGATACCGGATGACGACCGCCTGAAGTTTTACCTTCACCACCACCGTGTGGGTGATCAACTGGGTTCATGGCAACACCACGAACAGTTGGGCGAACACCACGCCAACGTTGAGCACCAGCTTTACCTAGAGAGCGAAGCATGTGTTCTGCGTTGCCGATTTCACCAAGAGTTGCACGACAATCTGCTTCAACTTTACGCATTTCGCCTGAACGAAGACGTAGAGTTACATAAGCACCGTCTTTAGCAACTAATTGAGCGTAAGTACCAGCCGCACGAGCGATCTGAGCACCTTTGCCTGGCTTAAGTTCGATTGCGTGAATAACACTACCTAATGGTGTGTTACGTAATGGTAACGTGTTACCTGCTTTGATTGGCGCGTCTACACCAGACTGGATTGTATCACCAGCTTTTAGGCCTTTTGGAGCCAAGATGTAACGACGTTCACCGTCAGCATAAAGTACTAACGCGATGTTAGCTGAACGGTTTGGATCATATTCCAAACGCTCTACTTTTGCAGGGATACCATCTTTAGTACGCTTAAAGTCAATTACGCGATAGTGATGCTTGTGACCACCACCAACGTGACGAACAGTAATACGACCCGTGTTGTTACGACCACCTGACTTAGAGTTTTTCTCTAAAAGAGGTGCGTAAGGCTTACCTTTGTATAGGTCCGGGTTAACCACTTTAACTACGTGGCGACGACCCGGAGAAGTTGGTTTACATTTAACAACTGCCATTTTGCTTCTCCTATGCTTCAGCGCCAACGAAGTCGATGTCGCTACCTTCAGCTAAAGTAACGTAAGCTTTTTTCCAGTCGTTACGACGGCCCATACGAGCACCAGTACGCTTTTGCTTACCTTTAACATTAAGAGTACGAACACCTTCAACTTTTACGTCGAAAAGTTGCTCAACTGCCGCTTTGATTTCAGCTTTTTTAGCATCTGTTGCTACTTTGAAAACAATCGTGTTGTTTGCTTCAGCAGACAAAGTTGCCTTTTCAGAAATGTTTGGTGCTAAAAGCACTTTTAACAAACGTTCTTCGTTTATCATGCGAACATCTCCTCAACTTGCTTAACCGCGTCAGCAGTCATCAATACTTTTTCGAAACCAACTAAGCTTACTGGGTCGATAGCTTGTACATCACGAACGTCAACTTTGTATAAGTTACGAGTAGATAAGAATAAGTTCTCGTCTACTTCTGGCGTTACGATTAATACGTCTTTAAGCTCAAGACCTTTTAACTTAGCAACTAATTCTTTAGTTTTTGGTGAATCAACCGTGAACTCGTTCACAACCACTAAACGGTCTTGACGAACTAATTCAGAAAGGATGCTTTTGATCGCACCACGGTACATTTTACGGTTAACTTTTTGGCTGTGATCTTGAGGACGTGCAGCGAATGTTACGCCACCAGTTCTCCAAATTGGACCACGAGTTGTACCAGCACGTGCACGGCCAGTACCTTTTTGACGCCATGGCTTCTTGCCACCACCGCTAACTTCAGAACGGTTCTTCTGCTTTACAGTACCTTGACGAGCACCTGCTGCATAAGCAACAACTACTTGGTGTACTAAAGCTTCGTTGAACTCACGTCCAAAAGTAGCTTCTGAAACTTCAAGAGCGCCTGACGCGTCTTTTAATGCTAATTCCATCAAAATTCTCCTCAGACGTTAGGCTTTAACAGCTGGCTTGATGATTACGTCAGCGTTTACGTGACCCGGAACTGCACCTTTAATAAGAAGCAAGTTACGTTCAGCATCTACGCGAACTAACTCAAGGTTCTGTGTAGTAGTTTTCACAGCACCCATGTGACCAGACATTTTTTTGCCTTTAAATACACGACCAGGTGTTTGACACTGACCGATAGAACCGTTTGAACGGTGAGAGATTGAGTTACCGTGAGTAGCATCTTGCATACGGAAGTTCCAACGCTTAATACCACCTTGGAAACCTTTACCTTTTGAAGTGCCAGTTACATCAACTAACTTAGTGTCGTTGAAAAGCTCAACAGTAATTTCGCTACCAGTTGCTAATTCTGCACCTTCACCGTCGTTAAGACGGAATTCCCACAAACCACGACCAGCTTCGATACCTGCTTTCGCAAAGTGACCTGCTGTAGGCTTGTTGATACGGTTAGCTTTCTTAGTACCAGTAGTAACTTGAATCGCTGAATAGCCATCGTTGTCTACAGTTTTAACCTGAGCAACACGGTTGGCTTCAACTTCTAGGACTGTAACTGGAGTAGAAACGCCATCTTCAGAGAAGACACGAGTCATACCAACTTTACGTCCGACTAAACCGATAGTCATTGTTAAAACTCCTATTAACCCAAGCTAATTTGAACGTCGACACCAGCTGCTAAGTCAAGACGCATAAGAGCATCAACAGTCTTATCAGTAGGTTCTACGATATCAATTAAACGCTTGTGCGTACGAATTTCGTACTGATCACGCGCATCTTTGTTAACGTGTGGAGAAATCAAAACAGTGAAACGCTCTTTACGTGTAGGAAGTGGAATTGGACCACGAACCTGAGCACCAGTGCGCTTTGCAGTGTCAACGATTTCTGCTGTAGATTGATCAATCAAACGATGATCAAACGCTTTCAAACGAATGCGAATTCTTTGATTTGACATTTATCAAATCCCCTAATAAAAGAACGAACAAAGTACAGCCCATCGCCTTTCTTATTGAGAAAGGGGGGAGTACCGATTAATCATTCAACCCCAAATCGGGGCTGCTGTTAAGGTAATAAAACCTAAGTTTTTGTACCTGCCTGATTTAGCTAATACTAATTCAGGAGCGCGTATTATACATAAGAATAAAAAAAGAGCAACTATTAAAGTTGCCCCAAAGGAAAATGCCTGTCATTAAAACGTGTTAAACGGAACCCATCTTACATCTACGATCCCATAGCTCTGCACTTTTTTCATATTCAATTTTAGCGCGTTTTAACGTAATAACTTGAGTTTCTGAGTAACGCTCGCCTGTTTTACGGTCTTCAATCCAAATATCTACTTGTCTACGGTTCTTATACATTTTATGGCCAAACCCATAGTCACCGCCTGGTTTTAACTCGACTTCAAATAACGCATCTGCCTCCATCGCTTCGAATATAGCTTTTACCCACAACTTGTGTTGTCCAGCGGGATGTTGATAAGCCAAACGAAACGGGCGTGGAGCGTTGTTATTGCACATAACATAGAGATACTTTAACGTTTCTTTGGTGTATGGATGAGTGTCTTCGTCATAGTTATTCTCTTTCCACTCAATGTGATTTTGCACGGTAATTTTGTTATTTCTAACATAGTTTTCTACTCGAGCGTTGCCGTCTTTTATCTCGTACTTAACAAGCGCTGAACACCCCGTTAATGTAGCTGTAGCTACTGCCATCATTAAAATGATACTTCTTTTCATAGTTTTTCCTTACTCTATTAAATAATTAGTTGATAATTAATAACTTACTGTTAAACCTAATGGTCTAAATCTAACTTTTGGCTCTGAACATCCCCTTCCGTAGCACCAAAAATTGGCAAAGTAATCCCCTCCCAGCCCTGGACTGAGATTAATAATTTTGGGAAAGGATTACTTTAAAGGGGGCTAGACAGTCCCGGTTCTACATCGGGAAGTCCATAAATCAGCGGCTTTCTCATATTCGATTTTTATCCGCTTTAATGTGATTAATTGAACTTCACTATAGGGCTCACCGGTATTCAAATCTTTTATCCAAACTTCTACCTGCCGACGGTTTTTATACATTCGTTGATCGAATGCATAATTACCACCTGGTTTAAGCTCAACATCAAATAAAACGTCCGCTTCCATTTGACCATATATGGCTTTTGCCCAGATTTTGTGTTGACCTGCAGGATGTTGATAAGCAAGTCGGAAAGGCCGAGGATCTTGGTTATTACACATCGCGTATAAATACCGTAACGTTTCCTTGGTATACGGGTGTGTATTTTCATCATAGTTGTTATCTTTCCATTCCTTATGGTTTTGAACAGCTACTTCATTGGTCCTCGTAAAGTTTTCAAGTCGTGCATGTCCTTCTTTGATCTGGTATTTGACTGGCACAACTGAACAGCCTGCCATCATCAGAACGAGTGAAATACAACTTAAAGCCTTAACCTTTCTCATACTTAGCTCCTCAAATACGTTTAGTATTTAGTTCGAATTTTTGCTAGCTGGTGGCTTAGGAAGACGCTGAACGTGAGCTTGCGTGCGTGCATGAATATTAGCGTCCACTATTTCTTGTAATCGCGTTGCATCATAGAAGTCTTTGTTTTGTAAAAATGAAACTTGACCGTTATGATTTGCGATAAGCTCATTTGTTCTCATTAGACTTGCCAAAGACAACGAAACTTTCATATCTTGACCAGCTTTCACAGGCATTGAGATAGATACATCCTCTTTAACGCCCTGTGCGATAAGTGCATCAGTCAATTCCAGCAGTAAAGCATCTAATGTTACTGAAGTTTTATCTGATAACTCTTTATCTTTGTATAAAGCACTTACATGACTTCCGTTATTGACTGTTTGGTAGCTGAATCCTGGCAATGCAGCTGGCATTAAGCGAGCAGAAAGTTTCTTACTATCTCCGCCTCTTACAACTGTCATTTTAATATAGTCACCAAATGAAACCTTGCCTAGGTAATCAGAAAATGATTTCTTATTTAATGTACCTTCACTTTTTCCAGACACGGATGTGATTGTATCACCAGCTTTCAACCCAATAATATCAGCACTTGACCCAGCGATAACATTTGCAACCGTTACCCCTTGCCCTGTTTCATTGGTTTGCGCACCAAAAAAGCCGGCCAAATGAATGTCTTTGACAAAACCACTAGACAAATTTTTATTGCTTGCCAACGTTTTGTTTATAGTTAATAGCGTATTTTGAACTTCTGGCGACAATGACTTACCGTCTATTGCTTTGTATGCTGACATTGCATCTTCGTTACATTGGGATGGCTTAGCACTGACTAAACTAAAAGACGGGTTTTTAACACCCTGTAGCTCAACAACATAATTCATATTGGGTTCAATCAATAAACCTAAACCACTGTTGCCGACTGGAGCAACAGGTTTAGCAATGCCCACTGAGTTTTTTGGAAACTTTTTGTTCTTATTATATTGAATATACTGCCTTTTGTTCCAAATACTCATCGACAAATTGTGAAAACCCGGCTCCAAATAATACTTGTGTTTACTTTTTGCTATCGAACGATAATTTTTTAAACTTTGGTTCGTTTTTGCACCATTATGGCCAACGACTTCAGCGATATAATCTTTACCGTCAATCTCTGCACCTTTCACTTGCAGGGATGAACACGTAGCGGCGTTAACGTTAGCAACTTGCAGCGCTAACGGCATGAGTAGTAATGCTGTGAGTTTTAGTTTCATTGTCATTTTCCTTCTAGTTGTTTTTATTTTTTGGAGAAGCAGCAACACTTGTCTGTGCTCTTCCAGAATTATTTACCATTACTCTAGTACTTCGAGCCGGCGCGACTTCACTCTGTTCACTAAGAAAAGTTACATTAGTTCGGTCATTGTTTCGCGCAGCGAGCCATTGACCAGTTTTCGTCAAACCATATTGCATAGCTACTTTTCGGCTTATTGCAAGATGGCGATTTTTATCTGCTAAAAAGCTAGATTCATCCTTCAAGTCTATTACCATAGATATTTCTGGAAATACTCTGACTTGAGCTTTATTAGCGACAGATTTCTGTTCACCGCCTCTTACGTAATCTATGCGGTAATCCTTACTTACATAATCTCTTTTGGTTAAATCAAACGATGTGGGGTTAGGAGTAATGTCATCAATTTTTAAGATCAAATCCCCTACTTTTAACCCCAACTGTTCTGCTACGCTATTTTTGCGAATGAAACTGACTTTCACCCCTGTATAACCATTCTCACTTTGCTTAACGCCCGTAACACCTATTCGACTGTCAATTTCAGCTGGCACTGCAAAATGTATGCGTTCACTATTTAATGACTGGGTTCTATAGTGTTCTACTATTTCTAAAATTTGAAAATCCAATTGATACCGCGCACTTGATTGAATTGGTAAGTGCTTTTTAAGACTGTCTGATTTAGATTGGTTTATTGCATAATAATATTGCGGTATGAATAAGTTATTTAGCTCATCAGACAAAGAATAACGCTCTCCACTTCTATCAAGTACTATCTTGATACCCCTTTGAAGGCTTGCAATAGCATTATCTAATTGCTCTTTTTTATCAGAGAACTTCCCTGTTAGCTTATAACCATTGACGTTTAATATTGTATCGCCACTTTTAATACCAAGTTGGTTTGCAACAGAGTATGGAGTAATACTCAAGACTTCCAATCCACTTAAATCATCATTGTGTTTTTTAAAAACCCAACCAAAATCTGTAGTAAAACCAGCAGGAGCAATACTTTCAACTGAGTCATATTCCTGCTCTTGCATCACATCGAAAAAGATTTGCTGTAATTTCAGTTTATGTGCTTTAGGCAATGTCACCTGTTGCTGAGTCTTTTCAGATTCAAGTTCGTCAACAAATATCGATTTAGGAAATGGACAGCCGGCTATCGTTTTTTCATTAACGTCCAAATCAACGACTTCTCCCTCTTCTCTAATAATAGAGACTTGATATAGCTTGCCTTGCTCTATTTCTAATCCAAAATAGACCGGAGCAGCACCAAGATCCGGATGTAAGAATAAGCTTTCCACAACACTTGGTTTTTTGTCTACGACTGCACCAAAAAACTCGTATTGGCCTTCATTAATTCTAAATGTGTTTTCTTTGTTCCAACTGTTAAATGACTTTAACCCTTGGTACAAGATTACGTCATTGACTTGATTAATTTTGATCTCAGATTGCTGGTCAGGAATAAACTCCACATAAGAGCAAGAGCCTTCAGCTTTTGCTACAGCATTAACCGTCAGACATAAGCTTCCAACCAATGCTAATTTCCTGAGAAGTTTATAATGAAATAACATCTTCTTTATTCTCTCTCATTTCAACTTCTAATATTGCACTCATTAGTGCTTTTCTTTCTTTTAGTTTTTGAACAAATTCTTGAGTTGAATCAACTTCACTTAGTCGCTGTTCAATTTGTAGCATTTGACTCAACATTTCTTGTGGGATGTCTTGAGAAACAGTCAAAGACAATTGACTTTCCAAGTGTCTATTTGAGTTCCTCAGTTCTGCCAGCTCTTGCTGAATTTGATATTGTTGAAAAGATAAATTGCCTAACAAACCAATCACTACCGTTGCTGCTGCCGCACCAAACCACTGCCATACGCCTATTTTTCTTTTTTCATTAACTTGTTCTACATGGCTATATTTTGACATTTCCATTTTACTTTGCAGTGCAGTCCAAGCCTGTTCTGGCGGTTTGACAAGTTCGATATATTGAGTGGCATCAAGCAAGGTTAAAATTGCTTCACGTTCGGCCTGGCACTCTTTACACACTTTTAAGTGCGCTTCCTCAACTGGAGTCAGTGATTTTGTTAATCTGTCGCTAGATATATGCATGATTTTTAACCTCACTCGACGATCTAATTCTTTTAAGCGCCCTAGATACAATCGATTTAGAGTAACTCGGTGTTTTTGACATCAACATGGCAATTTCATCATGACTGTATTGCTCAACAATAAACAACCACAACACTAATCGCTCAACTTCATTTACCTTGGCTAATAAGGTTTCTATTAATTGACTTTGTTCTAATGAATCAGTGTCGATATCATCTTCAAGAGAACAGTCGTCTGCGCATTCTTCTATAAAAACCAATCTTTTTGACTTTCTTAAAAAGCTCAACGTATTGTTAAAGGCAATGCGCTTTGCCCAAGCAACAAAAGACTGATGCTTCTTATATAGGGACATCTTTTCGAATATATCTAAAAAGGTGTCTTGCAATATTTCTTGCGCAGTGTCCGTGTTGCGGCAAATATTGATTATGACTGTATATATTTGAGGAGATAACAAGCGATAGCAGCGTTCAAAGGCACTAGCATCCCCTTGCTTCATCAAATCTACTAGCCTATCTTCCCAAATATCCAAACGGGCATCCTTATTTGTCTTTATACATACTAAACGCACGACTATTTATAATCGTCGCAACTTTTTTCAATTTTTTTTGTAATGACTATTTAATTTACCAAAAATAGCATTCTACTGATCTAAAGTCGCAACTAAATTTGCTTATGAAAAAATCAGTTTCATCGTCATTAGTTTTATGACACCTAAATTAAGATCGCAATTTAATTTCCATAAGTTATTTTGGTTTGTTCTAACTTCTGGTATACTCGCGCGGTTTTTAATCACTAACCCTTTTAGAGCAAGAAAATGGCAGATTTAAGTAAATACAGAAATATTGGTATTTTCGCTCACGTTGATGCTGGTAAAACCACAACAACTGAACGAATTTTGAAACTTACAGGTATGATCCACAAGATCGGTGAAGTTCACGATGGTGAATCTACAACTGACTTCATGGAACAAGAAGCTGAGCGTGGTATTACTATCCAGTCTGCTGCTGTTACTTGTGAATGGAAAAAACACCGCTTTAACGTAATTGACACCCCGGGTCACGTTGACTTCACAGTAGAAGTTTACCGTTCTCTTAAAGTTCTTGACGGTGGTATCGGTGTATTCTGTGGTTCTGGTGGTGTTGAGCCGCAATCAGAAACTAACTGGCGCTACGCTAACGAATCAAAAGTTGCTCGTCTAATCTTCGTGAACAAGCTTGACCGTTTAGGTGCAAACTTCTACCGTGTTAAAGACCAAGTAGAAAACGTACTTGGTGCTCGTTCACTAGTTATGACTTTACCAATCGGTGAAGAAGACAACTTCGTAGGTGTTGTAGACGTACTTTCTCAAAAAGCTTACGTATGGGATGATTCAGGTCAACCAGAAAACTACGAAATTCAAGACATCCCTGCTGACATGGTAGACGATGCAGCTGCATACCGTGAAGAAATGATCGAAACGGCATTAGAAGCAGACGAAGATCTACTAATGGAATACCTTGACGGTGAATTAGACCCAACGGAAGAGCAAATCAAAGCATGTATCCGTAAAGGTACTAACGAATTATTATTCTTCCCTACTTTCTGTGGTTCTGCTTTCAAAAACAAAGGTATGCAACTTCTTCTTGACGCTGTTGTTGACTACTTACCTTCTCCAACTGAAGTTCCACCTCAACCGTTAACTGACGAAGAAGGTGAGCCTACTGGTGAATTCGCTTTAGTAGACGCTGAAGAGCCGTTCCGTGCATTAGCATTCAAAATTATGGATGACCGTTTCGGTGCTCTTACTTTCGTACGTATCTACTCAGGTCGTCTTAAGAAAGGTGACACTGTACTTAACTCATTCACAGGTAAGACAGAGCGTATCGGCCGTATGGTAGAGATGCAAGCTGAAGACCGTACTGAACTTACAGAAGCGCAAGCTGGTGACATCTTAGCTATCGTAGGTATGAAGAACGTACAAACTGGTCACACATTATGTGATGTTAAACAACCTTGTACGCTTGAAGCTATGGTATTCCCTGAGCCAGTAATCTCAATCGCTGTTTCTCCTAAAGAGAAAGGTGGTGCTGAGAAGATGGGTATCGCTATCGGTAAGATGGTTGCTGAAGATCCAACGTTCCAAGTTGAAACTGACGAAGACTCAGGTGAAACTATCCTTAAAGGTATGGGTGAACTTCACTTAGATATCAAAGTAGATATCTTGAAGCGTACTTACGGCGTTGAATTAGAAGTTGGTAAGCCACAAGTAGCATACCGTGAAACGATTACGCAAGAAATCGAAGATTCTTACACGCACAAGAAGCAATCTGGTGGTTCAGGTCAATTCGGTAAGATCGATTACCGCATCAAGCCAGGCGAGCCAAACTCAGGCTTCTCATTCAAGTCAACAGTTGTTGGTGGTAACGTTCCTAAAGAATTCTTCCCTGCAATCGAAAAAGGTTTCGCAGGTATGATGGAAGAAGGTCCGGTTGCTGGCTTCCCAGTACTTGACGTTGAAATCGAACTATTCGACGGTGGCTACCACGCAGTTGACTCGTCAGCAGTAGCTTTCGAAATCGCAGCGAAAGGCGCTTTCCGCCAATCAATGCCTAAAGCTGGCGCTCAATTATTAGAGCCAGTGATGAAGGTTGACGTATTCACGCCAGACGATCACGTTGGTGACGTAATCGGTGACCTTAACCGTCGTCGTGGTATGATCAAAGACCAAGAAGCTGGTACAACTGGCGTTCGCATCAAAGCAGACGTTCCATTATCAGAAATGTTTGGTTACATCGGTCACTTACGTACAATCACTTCAGGCCGTGGTCAATTCTCAATGGAATTCAGCCACTACTCAGCAGCTCCAGCTAACGTAGCTGAAGAAGTTATCGCTGAAGTTAAAGCACGTAAAGAAGCTAAGTAGTTTCGCATAACATTAGTTTTCTGAACTGATTTGAAAGCCCTGCACTTGCAGGGCTTTTTTATGTCTGCCAAACAGACAGATGGAATTCAGCCAGTTCACATAAACACAAGCAGCTCCTGCTAACGTAGCTGAAGAAGTTATCGCTGAAGTTAAAGCACGTAAAGAAGCTAAGTAATCTAGCTTTTTAAACAAGCTTTAGAAAGCCTCGCCTTTTCTTGTTAAAAGTCGGGGCTTTTTTATGTCTGCTAAACGGACAGATGGAATTCAGCCAGTCCACATAAACCCAAACAGCTCCTGCTAACGTAGCTGAAGAAGTTATCGCTGAAGTTAAAGCACGTAAAGAAGCTAAGTAATCTAGCTTTTTAAACAAGCTTTAGAAAGCCTCGCTTTTTCTTGTTAAAAGTCGGGGCTTTTTTATGTCTGCTAAACGGACAGATGGAATTCAGCCAGTCCACATAAACCCAAGCAGCTCCAGCTATCGTAACAGAAGAAGTTATCACCAACTTACATTTATTCATCCCATAAAGTGCTAAAAACCACTTTTGTTCACTTCTATTTCTTTTGTTTTCTTCGAGTTTCCGACATACTGATTTCTATCTTATAAAGTCGCAATTTGGTCGTGTAACTATTCAAGCAAAGTTACAGTCCTGTTACGTTAGAGAATTAACTCCCCAATAAATACAAAGAGAAGGTAAATCTTATGGTTGCTAAGCTTTCAAAATTAGCTATTGGCTTGTCACTAGTGACAGCGTCTTCATTGTCTTTCGCAGAATCTATTACTTTTGACTCAACGGTAAAGAAAAGCACAGATACATTAGTGGTTTTTTACGGTGAAGAAGCTAAAAACACTACGTTTGCAAAATACGATAAGAAGAGTAAAGGTCAGTTAAATAAAGCCATCGAAGCTGCAGCATTTAAAGGCGGTTATGGCAAAATGGTTGAGGTTTTAGCACCAAACAACCTTGATTATCAGCGTGTTGTAGTTGTTGGTACAGGTGACAAAGCCTTATCTAAAAATAAAGCAACAAAATTAGGTGGTAACCTGTCTGCTAAATTAGAGCAAAAGCAAATCAAAAACATTACTGTCGCTACAGATGGCATGGCCGATAACGCGAACACGTCAGCCTTGATAGCACATGGCATTAGCCTTCGTTCATATCGCTTCGATAATTACCGTAAAGAAAAACGCCAAGAAAAGTCTTTCTACTTTGACGTAGATAACGGCAAGGCAGCAGAGAAAGCATACAAGCCGCTTACTTATATTGAAAGTGGTGTATTTTTAGCACGTGATTTAACTAGCGAAACAGCGACTGAATTAAACCCAATCGATTTTGCTAATGCAGCAAAAGAGCTAAAAAAATACGGCGTTGAAGTTACTGTACTTGAGCCTAAAGATCTTAAGAAATTAGGCATGGGTGCATTAGAAGCAGTCGGCAGAGGCAGTATCCAAGGTGCTCGCTTAGTTGTAGCACATTACAAAAACAGCGATGACGCACCGATTGCAATCGCTGGTAAAGGTATCACCTTTGATTCAGGTGGTTACAACATCAAAACTCATAGTTCTATTAACTACATGAAAGTAGATATGGCTGGTGCTGCTGCCGCATTAGGTACAGTAAAAGCGTTAGCTATGGGTAAAGAGAAAGTGAACGTTGTTGCTGTAATGGCAATGGCTGCTAACATGGTTTCAGAAAACTCTGTGGCGCCTGGCGACGTAATTCGCACTGCTGAGGGCCTTACAGTAGAAATTACGAATACTGACGCAGAAGGCCGACTAGTGCTTTCAGATGCCCTGTGGTATGCGAGAGAGAACTATAACCCTAGTGTTATGGTCGATTTAGCGACTCTTACTGGTTCTAAAGTTCGCGCTGTGGGTAACGAATATGCTGCTGTTTTTTCAAAAGACGACGAATTAGTACAACAGTTAACTGTTTCAGGTAAACAGGTAAATGAAAACTTATGGCGCTTACCTCTTGGCTATAAAGATAAGTTAAAGAGTAACATCGCTGACTTGAGAAATACTGGAACAGGTGGTCCTGGAGCGACCACAGCTGCGACATTCCTAGAGCAGTTTGTAGGGGATACCAAATGGGCGCATATCGATATTGCTGGTAACGCTTTAGCGAATTCATCTAAAGGCGAAGTACCTAAAGGTGGTACAGGCTACGGAGTTCGTTTACTTACCGAGTGGATTTTAAACAATAAGTAGAGACAGTTTATAAACTGTATTACATTAAAAAGAGCACTTAAGGTGCTCTTTTTTATTATTAAATGCAAAAATTTTAAAGTTTTTAAAAAAGAGTGTCGGAAAATTGAAAGCCTGTTCGTCTTATAAAGGAAGCTAGAGATTACTCTAGTATGTTTAATAGAAAATAAGGAATATACCATGCAATATCTATGTTTAATTTTTGAAGCAGAATCACTAGCAGCACAACGTGATGACCAAGCGAACCAAGCGTTATTTGCTGAGTACCATAAGTTTACGGAAGACATTGAAGCGTCTGGTCATCATATTGGAGGCGAAGCGCTAATGCCTACCGAAACTGCTACAACTGTTCGCGTCAGAAATGGCGAAACACTACTTACCGACGGTCCTTTTGCTGAAACTAAAGAGCAGCTTGGTGGCTACTATCTCATTGAAGCTTCTTCTCTTGATGATGCTGTTGAAGTTGCTTCTCGCATCCCATCTGCAAAAGATGGTTGTGTCGAAGTTAGACCAATAATGGTTATTGAGTAAGTTGACCATTCAAGAATGTATCTCTACAGCCTACGGAACGGCACTTGCCGTTCTCGCTAGGCAGTTGGGTGATCTTGATAAGGCTCAAGATGCCTTGCAACACGCCTGTGAAAAAGCGCTGATAAAATGGAAAGATGAAATACCTAGCAACCCAAAAGCTTGGCTAATTACCGTTGCGAAAAATTACTCGATAGATACATGGCGAAAACAAAGTAAATATTCAGAAGAAGAATGCGACCTAAGTTTAACCACTGACCAAGCAGCGATTTTTGAAGATGCTACGCTTGGATTAGTGTTCACGTGTTGTCACCCTTCTATAGCGCTAGAAAACCAAGTGGCTTTAACTCTAAAGTTTGTCTTTGGTTTCGACGACAAAACAATTGCCTCTGCGTTGTTAATACCTAAAAAAACCCTTGAACAAAGAATCACTCGCTCTAAAACAAAGATTAAACAAAACAACTTCGATTTTGATCTGCCGTCAAGTAAATATTTGGAAGAAAGGATTAACAGTGTTCTAAAAGTTATCTACCTTGTGTTCAACGAAGGCTATTACTCCAGTTCAGGAACTAAAGCATTTGTCACCATACTCTGTAAGCAAGCAATCGATATATTAAGCACATTATGTCGAACCTTTCGTGGTAGAGCTAAAGCACTTGCCCTACTTTCTTTAATGTATTTTTCCTACTCTAGGGTACCAGCACGCAATAACGAATACTTTATCTCGCTAGAACTTCAGGATCGCTCTTTATGGGATAAAAAGCTCATTAGTGACGCCGATGTATTACTACAGAAATCTTTAATGTTAGGCTCTGTTTCTAGCTATCACATAGAAGCTGCTATTTCAGGGCTTCATTGCCAATCTTCAAGCTACGAGAAAACCGATTGGCAGCAAATATCTTCGTTATATTTAAAGCTAAGAGAATATAACCGTTCGCCGGCAGTTATTGTTAACTACGCGGCATCTCTGCTTATGAACAACCAATTAGAAAAAGCCAACATACAGTTAGCTTCAGTAGAAAAGTTGATGATCAATTACTTACCGTTTTACATGGTAAAGGCGAAAGCTTGCGAACTAGAAGGTAATTATTCAAATGCACTTAATCTCTACCAAACAGCATTAGAGCTAAGTAACAACTATATTGAACAGCAATTTATTAGTAACAAGATAAATTCGATAGATGCAGCCAATTAACTTGATTCTATGTAGCCAAAAACAAAAAAGAGCGCCTAAGCGCTCTTTTTCTAGATGTTCGATGTGAACTAAGAATCGATATTAGTCGATGATCTTAGATACAACACCAGCACCTACTGTACGGCCACCTTCACGGATTGCGAAGCGTAA
>NZ_JBVVBK010000007.1:0-363938 GCF_055786205.1 Thalassotalea coralli
TATTTTTGCAGCAATTTATCATGTTTTTATACAAGACAGAGCTTATGCCGTGTGGTTATTCCACATAAATAAGCGATAACGCAGTAGAAAGGCATGATAAATGCTGTCCTTTGGATTCGTTTAAATGCACTTTTCTCATTGTTACTTGCTCTGTGCGTAGAATAACGATGCGTATCACAAGTGCCGCGATAAAAACGCATTTAATTCGAACAAAATTTAACCATGAAGGATCAACACGCCCTAGTTAACTTTACCACCGTAATAGCCAATAAAATTCAAAGCTATGCCTATTTCTCTGTGATAGTCGAGCCTTTCTTCAAATTCGACAAAAGGCTCGAGTTCAACATAGGCCCATTTTTGATTAAGTTGTTGCCTAAGTCGAAAACTAACAAGGTAATTGTTAAAGCCTTCTTTATCGCGATTATATTGAGCGCCAGAAACGAATAAGGTTTTAGCGCTTGAGGTATGAATGTGATAAACACCAAACTTCAGGCGAGAATATTCTTCAGATTGTACTTTTTGAACCGACGCAGAAACAGATATTTTGTTTTTTTCTGAATAGTTACGCAACCAACTTGCTTTGATACTCGGCGCCCAACCGTCGCTACTGTAATAACCGATTCTTGGTGTAAGGGAAACTGTCGACTTTTCGAAGAACCAAGACTTTTTCATTTCAGAGCGCAAATACAGTTGTCCTCTCGAAAAACCTACTCGATTTCGAATGTTCAAATCATCGTGTATTTTTCGATAGTTTTGCAATGCGATATTGAGATTATTAGAATTGTCTTGGACAAAAGAGCCTGCTTCGTAATCTAAATCCACTTCTTCTTCGTTGTCATTTTCTAAAACAAGCGCCAATTTATTCTCCCAGTTAGGCAAATAAAACTGCACTTTTAACTTAGCGTCTAATTCACGCCAATCGGAAGAACGAGGTAACCACCCTAGCTGAAAATACCCCGATGCAGAAGCATCTTGCGGGTCAGGTTCATCGGTAACTAAACCATCTATCCAATCTGCGGTATTTTGCATCATGGTATTGATATTATCTCTAAGCGCAGTGTTTTCTACTTGATCAGAGATATTGTCTATGACTTGTTTATTAAGTGCATCTGCACCTTCAGCAATAACAGAAGGTTTTTTCTTATCTTGGCTTTGTTGCTCTTGTCCCTTAGAAACGCTAGAGAGCAACAAAAATAACAAGGCTGAATTGCTAATAAAATTTTTCATTTTATTTATCTAATTGAATGACATTTCGTTTAAAAAAATGGCTTTTATATTGAATAAAACTTAACACACTTACTGCTTTCTTTTATACACATAGTTTTCTGCTCAATATATTACTCTAGCTAATACTATTTATTGGTCAATGGGTCATTTATTTACAGCAAAAAGCAAAGTTTGAACTACACTGAAAACAAACTGTATTCATTGTTCTATAACAAAAAAATGGATGAGCTAGGTGAAAAGTTTTCTCATATTACACAGAAAATCCGCGAATAGACCAGATGTAAAAGAAGCGATAAAAACTATTCAAAAAGAAGGGCATGACTTACGTGTATTGGTCCCTTGGAACAAAGCGGAAAAGTCTCTGATGGTAAAGTATGCGTTAGATTGTGGTGCCACCAGATTAATAGCCGGTGGCGGCGACGGCACGATTAACGGCGTATTAACTTCCTTGATGGAGATTTTTCAAGAATCGCCCAACATTGAACTTGGCGTTGTGCCTTTGGGAACGGCAAATGATTTTGTTCGGGGCTGCCAATTACCTGCTGAGAACCTAACTGAGTGTTTACGCATCGCCTGTACGCGAGAAAGTAAGCTAGTTGATGTGGGTAAGGTAAATAACAGTTATTTCATTAATGTTGCTAGTGGGGGCTTCGGTGCTGAAATCACTGCGACGACACCCGCTGATTTAAAACGAATATTAGGTGGCACTGCGTATACCTTAATGGGGTTATTTAAAACCATGAATTTGACCCCGTATACCGGCAGTTTGACTATAGGTGACGAAGTCCACCATGGTGAAATGCTGATGATGGCGGTAGGTAATAATAAATTTGCTGGAGGCGGGTTTGAGGTTTGCCCGCTCGCCGAGCTTGATGATGGAAAGCTTGATGTAGTTTTTCTTGTTTCAGGACAAGGATTAAGGCCTGCACAGCTTGCTAGAGAGCTGGAAGACCCAATGAACCCTGATAATGAATTATTATTCTATCGACAACTGGAAAGCTTTGAATTGCGCTTTGATAAGAAATTGCACTGCAATTTAGATGGTGAACCTATTCATAAAAAACGGCTTACATTTTCGGTTTTACCTAAATGTATTCAACTCGTTTTTTAGTGTTCAAATGGAGGATTTGATGACTGGTATTGATATATTCGCGTTAATCATACTCATTACCATCGCCTGTACTGGAATAGGCGTATTTGTGTATTTGGCCATGTGGCCGGGTAAAGTAGCTAAACAAAGAGGCCATGCACAAGCTGAAGCTATTCAAGTAGGAAGCTGGGTGACATTAATTGCTGGGGGGATTTTTTGGCCGTTAGTTGTTATTTGGGCCTACTATAAAGAGCCAGAAACGTCACCAGAGCCAGATGCACAAGAAGGTGAGTCATGATTGTTTTTCTGACATTAATCTACATCGTCCTGTTAGTTATTCTTGCTAAAGCGAATGTGATTAAAATGAATTTATGGTGGAAGATTTCTCCTATCGTTTGGGTGCTGGTGTTATTCATTGGCTTGTTTATTCCCATGCAATTTTGGGCGCCAAGCGGCAGCGCCATGGTGGTGCAATATTCAGTACCGATTGTGCCTAATGTTAGCGGGCAAGTTATCGAAGTTGCTGCTAAGCCGAACGTTGATTTAAAAAAGGGAGACTTGCTGTTTAAAATAGAGCCTGAACCTTTTGAAGCGGCGTTAGAGCAGGTACAAGCGCAGCTAGCTTTAGCAAAAGTGCGATTGGCCGACGCTGAAACCTTGTTTAAAACAGGAGCTGGAAGCGAGTCGAGTGTTCAGCGTTATCAAGCTCAGGTTGCGCAGTTTGAGGCAGGTGTAAAATCTGCGAAGTTTAATCTTGCACAGACAGACGTAAGAGCACCAGCAGATGGTTTTGTCACTAATTTAGCGCTAAGAACTGGTACGCGTGTAGCGTCTTTTCCGATTGCTCAAGCCATGGCTTTTGTTGAAAATAGCGAACGACTCATCGCCGTGCAAATTCCACAATCTTACCTACGTTTTCTAGAGGTAGGGCAAAGCGCAGAACTAACTTTTAAGCTTTTTCCCGGTGTGGTTTATCCGGCACAAGTGGTGCAGCTTGTTCGCGCAAACGCGGCTGGACAGATGAAAGCCAGTGGCGACATGATTCATGCACGCCAAGTTGTTGCCCAGCCTTTCGTGGTGAAACTTAGATTACAAGATGAAGCTTTGATGAATAGTTTGCCAGCTGGGGCTGTAGCAAGTGCGGCTATTTATACTGACAAAGGTGCACCAACTCACATCATTAGAAAAGTGATGATTCGAATGGACGCCTTTATGAATTATATTAAGCCAGTTTAGGAGAGAATGATGGAATCATTGAAATGGATATTACCTTGCGTCGTTTTTTTTTGTATAGAGCAGGCTCATGCCGAAGACGAATGGCAGCATACAATTGAGCCCTATATTCAATTTACCTCGATAGAAGGGGATGCCACCGTAGGACGAGCCAGTGGCGTAGATGTTGATGTTGACTTTGGTGATATTCTAGAGGTGTTAAAAATTGGTGCGATGATTCATTTTGAATCAATTCATCGTTCAGGCTTTGGCTACCAACTTGATTATGGCTTTATGGATCTTAGAGATGATATTGATTCACCTTTAGGCGGAATAGCTGAATTAAAAGTACGTCAGGCAGTTTTTGATATTACAGGCATGTATAGAAATACTTTTGATGGCGGTAGTTTAGATTACTTATTGGGTATTCGTTGGTGGGATAATGACATCGAAGGGCTACTATCTGGAGGACTATTGCCAGGATCGCTTCAATTAGATGTCGCAGAAGATTGGATCGATGTCTATTTAGGTATGAGATGGCAACGAGAAATTAATAGGCATTGGGGCTATTTCGTTAAAGGAGATGTGGGAGGTTTTGGTTTGGAAGCCGACTTTACCGCAAACGCCCATATTGGTGGCGTGTATAAATTTAATAAAGAGATGGCGCTAACTTTTGCCTATAAATCTACCTGGGTTGATTACAGGTCTTCAACTAAACAGGGAGTTGGAACTTTTCTTTACGACACCAGTACCCATGGGCCGGTGCTGAGTTTTAGGTATCACTTTTAGCGGTATTTTGTTGATTTAGCTTTTAACGATTACATTAAAAAAGTGTGCATAAGCGCACACTTTTTTAGGATTGTTCAAGGCCAAATAAATATTGCCAAACGAAAGGTTTAGCGAGATTAATGAGCTGGCTTTTGCTTAAAGCTACCTATGTAATAAAACACCTTCCACGGTTGCTCTTTATCTTTCTTTTTCTTGCGATCTGGCACTATATGCGAAGAAAAAACCAGATCTGTGCCAGTTCTCGAGAATTCAATCTTTTTACCTTCATCTTTTAAGCGATCTTCTTCGCTAAGTTGCCAATTATCCGATAAACAAGATGCAGTCGCAGATTTAGCTTGGTTAAAGTATTCAAGCGCTTCTGTTTGGTTGCTCATCTCAGTGCGACAAGTATAGGTATACTGATCGTTTCCTTGTGCCCATACTTGGCAGCTCTCGCCAACCATATGATACTTCGCTTTCCAAACTTGCCCTATTCGGGTTTTAGTGGGTGTTTGGCTACTGCGTAGTTGAGTAAAGTTATTATCATACTCAGAGATAAGGGCATCGATGATACGACAAGGAGAAGCTACCTTTTGCGCGATATTGGCATTAGGGTTGGGTGCTGTAGGCACTTGATTCTTTGCGCATGCAGATAAAAAAATTGCGGAGGTTAAACAAACTAATTTATTGATAGTTTTCATAATAAATTCGATTCCGTGACTGAGTTTCTATTATTCTACGTATGACAACCTGATGCAATTATTAACTCCATCTGTTGTTATTTAATTGTTCTACTGGTTTAGCTTTATCACCGCCTTTTTCAAGGCAATATGCGCTTGTTGAGTATTTAACTGGATATCAATCAAGGCGATAAGTTTATTTTTATCGACAGAAGCGTTAGCCTCATCAAAAACAGTACGTGATAAGTCTTCAGCCGTATCTATGTATTCTGGTGCATTTTCCTCAATAAAGCCCCTTACACTTTCGTCTGTTTTTAATTGGCTGTATTTATTGAGATATTGCACCAGCAAACTATATGCGCGAGAGAAGTTAGATTCTTTAACCGCATTTATATAGCTCACTTTTAGTTGCCGTTGTTCTGCTTTGGTTGCTGTCCGCCACAATTTAGTGAAGGCTTTTCTGTATTTAATGACACAATAAAGTACTAACAAGGCTAAAGTTAAAAATAAAATCAATTTCGCTAAACCCTTTAGCGAAATATTAGGCAATAGCGAAGATGCCGGATCTACTTGCGTATTTTCTTTCACTCGCGTGTCGACAACCCATTCACTTTTGTCGATAGTGATGGTTTCCAACATATCTGTTTCACTGTTCCACCAATATATTTTTTGTTCTTCTAACGTATATGTTCCTGCATTTTCAAAGATGTAGGTGAAGGTAATTGTTTTTTCGCTGGTTAACTCACCTCTATTGCGGCTTTCATTAACTTTTATTGGTTCCCTGTAAATACTGATACCGTTAAGTTCTGGGGTGTCTATATCAGGTAACAACATGGCTGGCACTTGAGTTCCCTTGAGTTGGTAACTAATGGTGACGGCTTCCCCGCGTGCGTAGGAGTTTTCAGAATCAAATACGCCGTCAATAGAAAGTGAGAGATCAGGTGTTACTACATAATCGCTGATATCTGCAAGAGCGTCTGGTTCATAAACTGTTATGTCAAAAGGTGCTGTTTCAATAGTACCTGTTACTGATTCGCCTGTTTCGCTGCTAACAGAAAAAGTAACTGCAATAGCGGGTATCTGATAAATTCCAGGCTCCATAGGGTAAAAGGTAATTTCTCTAGTCTGTGTTGACCAGGTTTCATTTGCCACCCGTTTAGTACCATTAATGGCGAGTTCTTCCATTGGCAGAATAACGGCATTGAATAGCTCTAATGACTCTATATCAGAGCCCTTGGTAAACCAGCGATTAGTCGCAATCTCGATAGACAATGTAACGGGTTGGCGAGCAATAAATGATTCTTTATTTACGCGGATATTTAAAGACGCTTTGTTTTCTGCAATCAATTGCGCTAACGTCTGCGCATGAGCAAACTGTGGTGCAGCAAATACAAAAACAAATAGTAACAAGAGGTTAGTTATTCTCATTATTTTGCTCCTCCTTTTGGTTCGATTGAGTCGCATTTGCTTGCTGCATATAAAATTTCTGAGATAAGAATAAAGCAGGATCCTTTTGTACTTGTTTTAACCACAATTCGGTAATCTCAGGGTTAGACATTAATTGTTCTGCTGTCAGCTGTTCCACTTCTACAGGGCGAGCTTCAAATTTATCGGCCCCATCCCCTGTTTGCGGTTCATCACCTAACTCTTTAGTAGAGTCGCCTTGTTCTGCTTTTTGGCTTTCAGACATGCGATTAACTTCATCAATAATACCTTGCACAATTGCTAAATTGTTTTGTGCTGCTTGATAGTCAGGATGTTTTAACAAAATGGCTTGGTAAACTTGCTTGGCTTGAACATAGCGTCTTGCATGAGCGAGTGCATTAGCGCGAGCGAGTTGACTTTCTTTATCACTAAATTGGTCATAAATACTTGCCGCTGCATCAAAGCTTTCGGCACCGTAGTAGCTAAATGCTTGCCACTTTGCATCGCGAAAGCTTGTTGCGGCAAGTCCATACTTTTGCAAAGAAAATAAAACATAGCCTTGCTGATCTGGGGTTAACCAAACATCAGCCATTTTTTTGGGGTTAAAATAGGTATATGTTGCCATCAAGAACAGCACAACTGTCGCTATTTTTTGCTTGTTAATGCCAAGAGATTTTAGCCATTGTTGGCATCGAGAAAACCATGAAGTTGTCATTGTGATCACCATTGCAGCGTCCAACCTGATCTAAACCACAACAAATACGCAATTGCGATCACCACAACCAATGGATAACCCGAATCAAACCACGGAGACGCCTCATCATCAACAATAACAATACGGCTATTAAGCCAACGGTTAATCGTTTTTACGTCTGAGTTGTCAAAAGCTAGCGTTATGTAGCGCCCAGACGCACTGGAGGATAGCTGTTCTAACTGAGCGCTTTGCAGTGGTATCAAATTACTGTCATCGCTGCCAGATCGTGTGGCATCACCAATGCCGTAAACGATGAGGCGATGTGGTTTGTCAGTGAAGTATTGCTTAAATGCCTCGGCAGCTGTTTGGCTTGCGCCGTCACCAATAAGAACTAGAGTTCCAGGCACATTAGTTGTGCTAAATAGTGCGTCTGCTAGTGGTAAAATCTGTTCTGGGCGTTTACCTGACACTGGCATCATTTTTGTTTCTAAAGCATTGAGAAAGTGGGTGATCATATCCTGATCATTAGTAATCGGCATAACAACATGAGCGCTGCCGGCAAAGGCAATAAGTGCGGTATTGGCATCGCCTCTAAGTCTAAGTAGTTCGATAATTTTTTGTTTAGCACGCAGCAACCTGTTTGGTTGCAAATCACTTTGCTGCATAGTGTCTGATAAATCTAATGCGATAATAACCGCCGCTTTATCTTCAGCAAATGGTGATGGTTTTTGTTGCCAGCTAGGGCCTGCTAATACCAATGTCACCAACACCGCGAGCAAATAGGACACTCTTCTAGGCGAAACTAAACTTTCGCTATTACCTTTAATCGTAATATGCTCGACTATTTCAGGGTTAATAATGCTGCGCCATTGGCCAAGACTATCATCGCGTTGGGCAAAACGGCGTAACACCCAGAAAAAAGGAATGAGGAGTAACAGCCAATAAGGACGAATAAAATGGAAATACTGCAATTGGTAAATAAAGTCGAGCAACGACTGCCAGCTATTACTCATGAGCAGTCTCCTTGGCTGGTACTTTAAACGTCAGTGATACAATCACTAACGACGCTAGGTACAATAGCGCAAATAGTATTAGGGGAACATGGTGTAGACTGGTTTTAGGTCGATAGGATTGGCTATCGAATAGTTCAGGCTCTAATGCATTAATGGCTTTATACACCTCAATAAGTTCAGTTCTATTTAATGCCTGATAGTGACCACCGCCCGTTAATTTGGCGATTTCAGCTAATACTTCAATATCGACTTTTTCTTCGCCAACCGCTTCTGGATTGCCAATCGCAATTGAGTAAATCTTAATGTCGTGCTGCTGAGCAATTTTAGCCGCCTCTACAGGCGGTACTTTTGAAGCGGTGTCATTACCGTCGGTTAACACAATAAGGACTCGGTTATCAGTCGACGAATTATTAAAGACGCTAATGGACAAACCAATGGCGTCACCAAAGGCTGTGCTTTGCCCTGCCATACCTATTTGACTCTCATCTAATAATGACAACCAAGTGTCGATGTCATCGGTAAAGGGAGCTTGTAAATAAGGAGCATCACCAAAAAGAATAAGGCCTAAGCGATCTGACTGACGTTGGCTGGCAAACTCGGCAAGTACCTGTTTTACTGCCGTTAGGCGGTCTACCGTTTGGCCACTGGTATCGGTAAAGTCCTGCACCGACATTGAGCCTGACAAATCAACCGCAATCATTAGATCTCTCGCCGTTTTTTCAACCTTTATCGGCTTTCCTACATGTTGAGGTTGTGCGAGTGCTGCTACAATACAAATCCACGCGAACGCGACCATAAATTTTTGAAAGAACTTGCGTGTTAAAATGACGGCTCCAGACTGAGGCTTTTCTCCACTAGCGCTAACTAGGCGTTTAAAAAAAGGAACTTGAACCGCTGACTTTTTCTCTTTATAAACCGGTGCTAACCAATTTACGATAAATGGCAGCACCAATAAGACCGCCATCCATGGGTATGAAAACTCAATCATAAAGCCCCCTGTGGTTAACAATCCAGTGGCGAACTTGCTGTTTTACCGTTGCTAATGCTTCTGCACTTATTGCTTTATTAGGTTGATAAGCTATTTGTTCTAATAGTGCAGGGCATTGGCTTGCAAACTGACTATTTGGGCACTGGCTGTCGAGAAAGGTTTCCCACTCTGTACCGCTAAGCTGGCTAATTTCTTTACGCGAAAATGGCGTACTGGCGACCTTACGCAGTAAAACTGGCAATTGATTAACCATTGAGCTGTCTGTCGATGATAGAAACTCGTCGTTTTCAGCTAGCCATGCTAAAGCTTGGCGACGGTAAATATTGTGCTGATAACGGCGGTAATGCCAATAGCCATAATGGGCTAATCGATAAAGTAGGTATACGGCAACGAGTATCCAGCCCCATGTGCCTGGCAGCCAACTGATAGCATCGGGCGAGCTCACTTCAACTATTTTTTCGAGTAGGTAATTTCCCCACGGTTTGTCAAAGGGTGCAGACATCTTAACCACCTAACATTTTTCTAAGCTGTTTGTCAGACGCTTTGTCTGTTGAAAATGGCAAAACGGGGATGCGATATTTTTTTGCCATTTGTGTAAAAGCACTCAATTTTTCGTCTCGATGAGTGGCAAACTCGTTACGTACTTTTTGATCTTTAGAAGAGAACTGAATTTGCTTTTCCCCGTCGGAAACCACCATATTTTCCATATGCGGTAGATTTATTTCGAGGGGATCGTAGATATGGCAAGCGATGACTTCATTGTGTCTGCGCAAATTTTTAATCAGTGTTGTACTTTGCTCTGTCCAGCCGATGCCATCGGTAATAATAATAACTAAGCCGTTGTGATGAGAGAGTTGATTAACTCGAATGAGCGGCTCATTAATTGAGCTACTGGCATCATTCTCTTGATAGCGAGCTGCAAGCGCGTGGTTATAACTTACTATAGTATTTAGAACGTGTAGCACATGAGGTTTGCCGCGCCTTGGTGTTACTGCATTGACAGTTTGGTCATTGAAAACCAGTGCGCCTAATCGGTCACCAGTTTCGCTAATGGTCCAAGCGATAAGCGCTGCGACCTCCGCAGCCATGACAGATTTCATGGTATCTTGGCTACCAAAAAACATAGACTGACGTTGATCCACCAATAAATAAATATTTCGTTCGCGCTCTTCTGTGTAGACCTTAATATGTGGCTTTCCGGTACGTCTGGTAACCTTCCAGTCCATGGCTCTGATATCATCACCTGGACGATAATGGCGTAGTTCTTCAAAATTCAGCCCACGGCCTCTAAGCTTCGACACATTGTTGCCTGCTAAAATGCTATTTACCGGTTGAGCAGCAGTAAACGAATAGCCATGAGCGGAAAAGCGCAGCCGCTGTAAATCCGTTAACTCAGTGTATATTTTTGCTGATGCCGACACAGTGATTGCCCTTATGCTGTTAAAACTTGCGCAAGAATTTCATCGATTACTTGATCGGTTGTTACGCCTTCAGCCATCGCGTCGTAGCTTAGAATTAAACGATGGCGCAGTACGTTATGAACAATGGCTCTTACGTTGTCAGGATCAACATAGTCTTTGCCTGATAGCCAAGCATGGGCGCGAGAAGCTTTATCAAGTGCAATACTGGCACGAGGGCTTGAACCTACATTTAGCCAACTTGCGAGTGGCGAATCCGAAAAGCGTTGTGGCTGGCGCGTCGCCATAATAATAGCCACCATATAGTCAATGACAGCGTCACTGACAGTGACTTTGTTAATTTCTTGTCGCGCAGTAAATATATGTTCTGGATCAATGCTGATTTTTTCCTGCTCCTCGCCTAATTCCTCTGAGCGAACTAACTGGATGATT
Source organism: Thalassotalea coralli (assembly GCF_055786205.1). Classification (NCBI taxonomy): domain Bacteria; kingdom Pseudomonadati; phylum Pseudomonadota; class Gammaproteobacteria; order Alteromonadales; family Colwelliaceae; genus Thalassotalea; species Thalassotalea coralli. Next base: position 10,948 of record NZ_JBVVBK010000007.1, read on the forward strand.
TGTTTCTCACTGTCGTCGTCTGGATAGTCGAGATTTATTTTCATAATAAATCTATCCATTTGTGCTTCAGGCAGAGGGTAGGTACCTTCTTGCTCTATCGGGTTTTGGGTTGCTAACACCATAAACAGTTTAGGCAATTTGTGAGTTTTACCCGCAACGGTAATTTGTCTTTCTTCCATGGCTTCAAGCAAGGCTGCTTGTACCTTTGCCGGTGAACGGTTAATTTCATCGGCTAGCAATAAGTTGTTAAACACAGGCCCCGGCTGAAAAGTTAATGTTGGTGTGCCATCCACCTCTTGGTAGACCTCAGTACCCGTAACATCAGAAGGCAGTAGATCTGGTGTAAATTGAACACGACCTAAGCTTACTGTTAAGCACTTAGATAAAGCTTTAATCGAACGTGTTTTAGCCGTGCCAGGTAAGCCCTCTAAAAGAACATTGCCGTTAGTCAGAAGTGCTACTAACAGCGCATCAACAACGTGTGATTGACCAATCACTGAGCTTTGCATTTGCTGTTTTAGCTGTTGGATTTGGGTATAACATTCATTCACAATCGATTCCTCAATCAGTAGATCAATTATTTCTATATTTAGCTTTTAGCTGTTCAATAACTTGTGCAGGAACTAATTGTCCTAATTGGTTTAAACAAGTTTCAGCACTCGGGTGTTTCTTACTTAATTGCATATCACAAAGAGCGTATAAGTACTGCGGGTTGTTACTTAATTGGTAAGCACTAAACATCGCTTTTTGAGCACCACCAAAGTCTGAATCAATCAAACTTATACCCAAAACATATTGGTATTGCGGGTTATCTGGTGCCTGAGCAACCGCCTTTTTTAAATACTCTTGCGCTTTATCTGTTTGTTTTAAGCGTACGTAAGCGAGCCCTAGGCTGTGGGATATTTGGCCTGAATCAGGAATGGTGGCTTCAGCTTGTTTTAATACTGCTATTGCTTGCTGGTTTTTGCCTAAACGGCGGTGAAGATCAGCAAGGTTTAAATAGCTATTTACAAAATGAGGTTCAATACGAATGGCTTCTAAATATGCTTTTTCAGCTGCAACGAAATCGCCCTGATGAACGTAGGCATTTCCTTGATTAGTATGGGAAAACCCACGGTCTGCATTAAAAGATTGTACCTGCATATATTCTTCATAGGCAGGCATAAGCTTTTCAATTTGCTTAGTAGAAAGCTCTTGCCATAGAGGTATAAGGGCGCCTGCTGCTTCGATACGTGTCGCTAAAACCTCATCTTCCAATAATCGCTCTAGCATTTGCCAGCGTTCTTTAGATTTTAGGCCTTGAGCACCACGAATAGCACCTAAGTTGATAAACTCATTGTCACTTTTCACACCGCGAGCAATTGCAATCAGCGTATTTTGGTTGATGACGGGAGCCATACGTTCTAGGGCCGAGGCTCTAATAATGTCAGCATGTTGTTTGTTTTGGCCTATGTGACTAAGAGCCGGCGCAGCCTGCTGGTAGCCTTGATCTATAGCGGCGAATACCGGAGCAAAGTCTAACTCTTGATCTTTTAATCGCTCAGGGAACCAAGTTTTTACTTTAGATAAGCTCCAAGCACTATCTTTATCATCATGACAACTTAAACAGGTATCAGGTGTGCCAAGCTGCTGAGCTATGTCAGGACGAGGAATGTGCCAAGCGTGATCGGCTCTATCGTCTACTTGCATATAAGTGGTTTCAGGCATGTGGCAATTAACACACTGTGCGCCTTCACTATCTTGCGGATGGTTATGATGTTTAGGTGTCGCATATTCATTAGCAACATGACATTGCATGCACACTTGCTCTTTAGGCATTTTCAACTCAGCTGTGTGAGGGTTGTGACAGTCGCTACAAACTACACCTTTGCGTGCCATAACACTTTGCAAATAAGAGCCATAAACATAGTCTTCATCGTAAATTTGACCGTCAGGGTAATAGAGTTCATTGTTAATCAATGATAATAAGTATCGCTCCCCGAAAGCATTGCCTTTTATGTAATCATTTTCACTAATTTGTACATGACGACTGTGACATTGTGCACAAACGAGCGTTTGTTGACTGTCTTTGATTTCACTCGGTTGTAAGGTTTTGTGGCCTTCAACAAAGCGCCATTCGCTGACAGGTTTTATGAGAGAACGATTAAAGCCAGCGTGGCTAATGGTATCTTTTTTGTCAGCTAACCAATCTAAGTGGCTTTGACCGGGTCCATGACATGCTTCACAACCAACGGTTATTTCATCGTAACTTGTACTGTAGGTATTTGTTTTTAAATCAAAGTTCTTTTTTACATTGGTTGAATGACAATCAGCACACATATAGTTCCAGTTTTGTCCCGTATTCAGCCAGTGAAATTCTTGGTGTGTTTGGGTTTGCTCTGGATAAAGGTGAAACCAACGTTGACCTCCTTCGTTTTTAGGGCGGGAGTCCCAAGAAAATGGAATTAATTGCACGCGGCCATCGTCAAATTCCACCATGTATTGCTGCAGAGGCTTATAACCAAAGGTGAATTTGATTTGATAGTCTTTAAATACGCCAGGAGATTCTTCTATGTAAACCCAAAACTCTTTGTCTTTTCGGTAAAAGCGATTCTCTTTGCCATTGAATACAAAAGTTACATTGTTAAAGTCACCTAAAACGTATTCGTCAGAAGCGTGTTGCATGGCTAGCTGATGGTGGGAACCTTGCCACTCTTTATATTCATTTGCATGACAAGATTGACAATTTTTACTGCCAATATAACCCTCTTTTGAATTGACCACTTTACCTGCAAAGCTAACGTTGGCGATAAGCAATAGGGTCGTCAATACACAAATTTTATTCCACATACTACTTATCCTTGCTCATTGCCAATCGAAAGCCAATATCTGGCATACGCACATTGCTGGTCGCGCCATCTCGGATAAAAATATAAGATTCTTTAGGCGAGAATTCGTAGCCGCCACCGCGAATGACTTTTAGCGCAGTCTTACTGACTTTGGCATTAATAGTAAAGAAAGGGTTGTGTGCTTCGTGCGTTTTGTAGGCGCTGCGGCTCATATCGTCTTGACACATCTCCCACATATTTCCGGTCATATCGTATAAGCCAAGGGCGTTTGGTTTTTTCTGAGCAACAGGCTGAGATTTGCGTTGACTGTTGTCAGCATACCAAGCAACATCGTCAATATTGTTTGAGCCACTAAATAGGAAACCTTCTTGGTATTTTCCTCCTTTGGCGGCATATTCCCATTCAGCTTCTGTTGGTAAACGAAATGTTTTCCCTGTCACTTTATTCAGTTTTTCAATAAAAGCTTGAGTGACCATCCAACTGACGTTATTTATCGGGCATTTTTCACATGGGAAATAGCTGGTATTCCAGCCCATAATTTTCTGAAAAATATCTTGGGTCATTTCAGTTTTTTGGATATAGAAACCATCTAAAGACACTTTATGTACAGGCTTTTCTCGATTGCGCGCATCGGGGTGATCCGAGCCCATTTGAAAGCTACCACCTTCAACCCACACCAAAGTGTTGAGTAACTCTGCTATTTCTTTCTTAGTTAATTGAGGGACAGCTTTTTGCTCTTTTACCTCTTTCTCAGCAGCCTGCTGAGATTGTTGCTCTGCAATGACATTTAACGATGTCACTGTTAATAACAAAGGAATGAATAAGCGTGCTTTTTTGATTATGGTTTTCATGGTACTTCCTTAGTTGCTTATTTCTCTTTCTTTATATTTAGTTTAGTCATCTTGTTAGCTAGTGACTGTCCGGTTGCCCCATTCGGTGGAGAGACATTTGCTAGTACTGCAATAGTGGGTGCGACATCTATTGTGGCCACAGGCTTAGAATATCTGCCCGGTTGTATATCTTTTCCCATAAATATTAATGGCACGTGAGTGTCGTAATTCCATGGTGAACCATGAGTCGAAGCAACACTTATTTTGCCGAATTTATTAATAAAGTTTTGTGGTTTAAATACCACGTGAATATCTCCAGAACGGCCTGCATAGTAATTATTGGTAACTTTCTGGTTTACTTGTGTATTGGCAATAGTCCCTTTTTCGATATGGTGGCTGCTAATAGCAGTAAATATGCTCTCGAGACTTTCTATGGCTTTGGCAATCTCGTCACTAAGAGAGTTTCGATCAATATCAGCAGCTTCTACTGATTGCTCGTTAAGGTATAGGTAAGGGGACATGAAAGAAGAAAATAGCTTATCTTTGATCCCATACTTGTTTTTTAGCGCTTCAATTTGAGGAAGGGTTTCCCAATTTGGCGTATCAAAACTCGCTCCGGGAATGTTCATCGTTGCCAAATAGTCTGGCGCGTCTGGCGCACCATGATCTGCAGACAGAACTACAAGCGTTTTGTCTAAGCCAACTTCTTGATCTACATAGTTAAGTAAGTCCATTAATGTGCTATCAAGCTGTTTTAGATTTTCTTCACTTTCTAAGCTAGAAGGGCCAAAAAAATGCCCAATGTAATCGGTTGCAGATAAGCTCACTGAAAGGTAGTCTGTCACCTTATCTTTCCCTATTTGCTCTTGTTTAATCATGGACTTAGCAAAGTCTACGACTAACTTATCAGCAAAAGGGCTCGCTGTTAATAGCGTACTAAAATACTTCGAATCACCTAAATCATGAGGAAATTTTCTACCATAGCCAGCTAAGTCCAGCTCCCAGTGATTGTCATCGGGGTGACCATGGCGATATTGACTTTTTTTCTCACTGAGATGCCATTGTGTGTTTTGATATTCATCGGCTTTTTTTAAGCTATTCCACTCATTGACCCAATTCGGGTATGCATCGAAGTAGTAGCTACTGGTAACAAACTGTTTTGTCGCTTTTGAAAACCAAAAGGCTTTACCACTGTGACCTGCCATAGAAATAGCACCTCTGTCTTTCACTGAAACAGAGAACACTTTGCTTTTTCCTTGGTTAGCGAGTGATATTTGATCGGCAATGGTATTAACGACAATAGATCTAGGTGAGCGTCCATCGGCGCTCGCCGCTTTTTGACTAGGGTCTATTTCGGTGTTTTTATCCACGTCGGCATCCGCTGATAGCAGTGGATATTTTGCGTCTTCTACATTGTATCTAATTGTATTGGTTTGTTTGTCAAACCATGCATTAGAAACAAGGCCATGCACTGAAGGAGTAGCGCCTGTAGCAAGTGTTACGTGCCCGACAATTGTTTCGGTATTGGCATGTTGGTGGTGTGCATTGGTAAAAACGGCACCTTGAGTAAGTAACTTCTCAAACCCTTGCTCTGATTTAGATTGATGTTGTTGGAATAGCATTGATGCTTTTAATTGGTCAACGGTGATCTGCAGAACAAGCTTAGGTGTTGCTGCAAGCGCACTTTGACTTACCAACAAAAAGCTGTAGGCAATAAAAATTGATCTCAAAGAAGTCATAATGGCTGTTCCGTTGTCAGTAAAATGCCCACCACTAGGGTGGGCAGTTGAAGGCTGATTTCATTAAGTTGCTATTATGGTACGAATGAACCAGGCTTTTGACGCTGTGGGAACTCTTTAAATGTTGCTTTAAATTCCGCCACTTTATACATAGCTGGTGCAATTAAGAACATATGCTCAGCATACCATTTACCATATTGTTCTGATTCATGGTCCATACGTTCAAATGGGTCTTGACGCAAATTGAATATCTTAGGAGCTCGTAATACTGAATATGGGTTTTGCCATGTTTCTAGTCCGTGAGCACGCTGTTCTTTGAAAACCATTTTGTAATCACCGTCACGAATAGCGACAACATCGCCAGTATCCGACGCATAGATAAAGCTTGTGCGAGGGCCTGGTTTAGAAGTATCTAAAAAGTGTGGTAAAAAGTTATAACCATCTAAATGCACCTTGTAATTAGTACCACCGATATTCGCACCTTTTTTAAGCTTGTCTGCTACTTTACTATCACCAGCTGCGGCTAAAAGTGTTGGCATCCAGTCTTGAGTAGAGATGATTTCATTAGACACTTGGTTTGGTTTAATTTTACCTGGCCATCTCACCATCATAGGAACGCGGTAGCCACCTTCCCAGTTCGAGTTTTTCTCACCTCTAAACTGTGTGTAGCCGCCATCAGGCCACAACATTAACTCTGCACCGTTATCTGTGGTGTACATCACGATAGTGTTATCAGCTATGCCTAAGTCATCTAATTTATCTAATAACTGGCCAACATGACCATCGTGTTCAGTCATGCCATCAGCGTAGATGCCTTGACCTGTAACGCCTTGAGATTCGGGTTTTAAACGCGTCCAAATGTGCATCCGTGTTGTGTTAAACCAAACGAAAAATGGTTTTTTCGCTGCATGAGCTTTATCGATAAATTGCATTGTTTTTGCTAATACTTCTTCATCGATGGTTTCCATACGCTTTTTCGTTAATGGGCCGGTATCTTGAATTCGCCCATCCGCGAAAGAGTTGATAACACCACGAGGACCAAAGCGCTTTTTAAAGGCTGGATCTTTAGGGTAGTCAGGATGTTCAGGCTCATCTTCTGCGTTTAAGTGGTATAAATTTCCGAAAAATTCGTCAAACCCGTGGTTAGTGGGTAAATGTTCATCTTGATCACCGAGGTGGTTTTTACCAAACTGGCCTGTCATATAGCCCATAGGTTTTAATAGTTCAGCAATGGTTGGGTCTTTTTTGCTGATCCCTTCTTTGGCGCCAGGTAAGCCTACTTTAGTTAAGCCTGTTCTCATTGGATGTTGGCCTAAAATAAATCCTGCACGACCTGCGGTACAGCTTTGATCACCATAGGAGTCGGTAAACAAAATCCCTTCATTTGCGATGCGATCAATATTTGGCGTTTTATAGCCCATCATGCCACGGTTATATGCACTAATATTGTATGTGCCAATATCATCCCCCCAAATAGCCAGAATGTTTGGCTTGTTTGGGTTGTCAGTGGCAGAACTTACACAAGCCACTGCGGCTAAGCCGACGGCAACAAGTGCTTTTCGCATACTAGAATGGTTAAACATATTTCACTTCCTTTCACAGTTTATTTTTAATGTTGTTACTTCAAAATCTCGTTTAAAAATATTTATTTAGCGCTTTTACGAGGTGCGTAATTAACTATAGTAGAAGTTTATGAAATTGCGTGTGGTATGAGTGTTTTTGTTTGTGTGTTCTTTGTACGGTATTGTGTGATTTGTAACATCAGTGTTGTGTGAGGGCTGAGTTTGAAAAACTATGTAAACCTGAGCTTGCTGAGTGTTCTTTTGAGCACACTCAGTAAGCTTGTCAACGGACTTTTATTTTAATTGATAGCTTCCTTGCGTTGTTCTACACAATGTATTTACTTTTGTTTTTTTGTCACGACGATTAGCTTTTACTTTTAGGGTCATTTGTGAGTCGTAACATATTAAACTGTCAATCGTGCGTCTGTTGGTTAAATTAATTGTACCGAAATTGCCTGTTTTAGCGTTGCGCCATTCTCCACTTATTGTTTTTTGATTAGACGCCCACAGCTTATCTAACGTTTCTTGCATAGCTATGGCATCTTCTTTCGTGAGTTGATTTTGAATCTCAGGTGATAAGCCGTTAACTATTGGGCTAGCAATGCCTTCTATGATAGTCACGGGAGATTTCAAAATACCTTTGAAAAAACCTGTAACGGCACCTTCACCAGTTTCTGCACCAATTTCTTTAGCTGAAGCAACTATTAATTCTGCTCGATCTAACGCAGGCTCTATCGCATTAGTGGTCATGTTTATTTGCTCGGTGGTTTTGCCTATCTGTTTGGTGGTGTTATTTACTGTTGTTATAAGAGCGGGAATTTCAGGTGTTAGGCCTTTAACGGCATTACTGGCATTATTAATAGAATCGCTTGCTTTGTTAGTTGTTTTAACTATTTCCGGGATCAGCGGTAGCGCTGCCGAAAGCTGAGTGTCTACGACTTGGGTTGTCGAATCTATGGTCGCTAATATTTGTGGGATTTGCTGCTCTACATTTTCTACGGCAGTGCGCACTCGTGCTATTTCATCTACTAAACCGGGAACGGTTTCTCTTACTTTCGCTACTTCCTCTACTATAGAGGGAATATGAGGCTCATAGGCGGTAAGGGTTTTCTCTATCTGAGGTAGTTGTTGAATAAATTGCTGTATTTGAAAGGCTAAATAGGTAATAGAGCCAGCAAGTAGCGTTAATGCTATTGGCAATAAATAACCGCGTTTTTCTTGAGTCGTCGACATAAACACCCTTTAAGTAAATTCTGTTTCTAAAAATTAGGTAATTTTGATAACACCCGCTCCGTGTGTCTTTTTAACAAATCGATTTGCGCTTGTTCATCGATAGGCTTGACGACCTTGTCTTCTGTCACTGCTTGCCAAATAACTTTTCTCTGACGTTTATCGATAAGCTGTATGAGCAGCTTCCCTTTTATGCAATCTACATTAACAGCAGGGTCTTCATACAAGCCGCCATAATAGTCAAAGCCAACCATATGTTGCTTTAACGCTTTGTTTTCTTCTGTCGTTAAGAAGTATGCCACTAAAACATCTGCGCTTTGTTGGGAGCTGGCTTTTAATCCTTTGCTAATTAACTGTTCGCGTATAGCTGACTCTAAGGTATAGCTTAAATGAGGGTTTAGTACGGTACCTTGAGTATTTTGCAATAAATAAAAGTGACTGACTTGACTGAAATCGAAACTATTTTGCTGAAAGCTCTCTGCATGTTGTTGATGGCTACAACCTAGAGAAATTAAACTAAAAAACAAGACGGCCAACACTTTATCAATGCTCATTCGACTTTCCTTTTTGTTAATCATCCAAGTCATTAGGGCGTGTTGATCTTTCGAGGCTATTTTTGCAGCAATTTATGATGGTTTTATACAAGACAGAGCTTATGTCATGTGGTTATTCCACCTAAATAAGTGATAACGCAGTAGAAAGGCATCATAAATGCTGTCCTTTGGATTCGTCTAAATGCATTTTTCTCATTGTTACTTGCTCTGTGCATAGAATAACTATGCGTATCACAAGTGCCGCGATAAAAACGCATTTAATTCGAACAAAATTTAACCCTGAAAGATCAACACGCCCTAATTTATAGTTACTTAATATCAGGATAATTGCTAGTTTCTAGCACGTAAAATTACGTTAACCTTGATGCAGTAACTTTGTTATAATCCGACCACTTAATTTATCGGGAGCTAAAGTTGTTAGCACTTTTACGTATTATCGCTATGGCTTTGGCCATTTTACTGATATTTTTCTATTCAGTTACTTTATGTATTTTAAGGCCTTTTCACCGCAATAACGTTTATAGCACTGCCTTTGTTATGGGCAAAGTTTCTTGGATACTTGGTCTTAAAACCGAAATTCGTGCACCGAAAGATTTCGACCCATATCAACCAGTTGTTTATGTAGGTAACCATCAAAATAGTTACGATATCTTCACTGTCAGTAATGCAGTCATGCCAAACACCGTAAGTATTGGTAAAAAGAGCTTGGTATGGATCCCGTTTTTTGGGCAAATGTATTGGCTAACCGGCAACATTTTGATTGATCGTCAAAATAAAAACAAAGCCAGTAATACAATTAATAAAGCCGCTGAAAAAATTAAAGAAAAACGTATTTCTGTTTGGCTGTTTCCTGAAGGCACACGTAGCTATGGCCGTGGCATTCTGCCTTTTAAGACAGGTGCGTTTAGAACGGCTAAGCAAGCTGGAGTACCTATCGTGCCAGTTATTTGTAGTTGCACTCAAGGCATTAAATTAAACCGAATTAACAACGGTAAGCTAGTGATTGAATATTTACCGGCAATCGATTTAGATTCGGCAGAGGGCGACAATTTACGTGAAGTGGCAAATAGTACTCGCGATCTAATGATTGAGCGCTTTAACAAAATTAACCAAGAGATAAACCCATGAACGACGCAGAATTACAAGAGTGGTATGAACATACCGAAGAGTTAGTAGAAGCATTACTTGAAGATGGTAGTAATGAAGAAGCACAACACACGATTGAACATCACTTCTCTTCGCCTGATTTTGAGCAGTTAGAACAAGCTGCAGTAGCCGCATTTAAAATGGGCTTAGACGTTGAAGAGCCTGAAGAAGCAGAGTTAGAAGATGGCACAAAAGTGTTTGCTTTTGACATTATTACTGAGCAATTCTTAGAAGAAGACGTATTAAAAGACGAAGTGAAGGCGATGTTTGAGTTGGCACAACGATGTAAAGTTGATTATGATGGTTGGGGAACTTACTTCGAAGAATAAGTCTGTTTCAAGATAAATATAATAAAAGGTAAAAAACCATGGATATACTTTCTAGTTTATTAGACCCTGGCGTTTTAGCGTTATTGATTCCGATCATTGCTATCGTGGGGGCATTTAGTGTTGCTGGCTTAAAAGCGCACCACCGTCATCAAGAGCGCTTAGAAAAAATCAAACAGGGTATGGACCCAGATAAAGATTAAAAAAACTCGCCTTTGGCGAGTTTTTTGTTAATAGAGCAAAAATTCTTACCGAGAAAAGTTAACTCAAGATACAGGCTCACTGCACTCAAATGCTTGGCGTTGACTAAACCAAACGAATATCGACGGAACGAAGTAAAAAGAGAGTAGGGTAGTGAGTACTGTGCCACCAGCTATAGCCACTGCAAATGGCGGCCAGAAACCACCTCCAGCCATGATTAAAGGCAAGAAGCCTCCTACTGTCGTTATGGTTGTCGAGCAAATATGACGACCGCAGCGCTTTACACCAGAAACTATTGCTGGAATATCACCTGATACCGCTGCGGGATCTGATTTGAGTTCAGCTATGATAACGATCGCAGCATTGATCGCTAATCCCATCAAACCAATTAGGCCGATAATAACAGTAAAACCAAAAGGATAATCGAAAATATAAATAGACAGTAAGCCTAAACCAACAGACTGGAAAGCAGACAAAAAGATAATAGCGCTCAGCCTAAAAGAGTTGAATGACAGCACCACAACAGCAATGAGTAATGTCACAATAAGGCCAACACTCGCCATTAGTTTGCCAACGGCATCATTTCGCTCTGCGGATTCACCGCCAAATTCATAATAATAGCCATGTGGTAAGGCGTAATTTTCATCTTCTAGCTTTTGTTTTATTTGTTCGAGTACAGTGGAAGGCAGAACTCCAGCGCGAATATATCCTTCAATAGTATTAACGCGTTTGCCTTCACGATGCGGTATTTGACCAAGAGTAGGTTCTACATGTATTTTCGCCACAGCGGTTAATGGTATAGGTTTATTACTCGCTGGCGATAGCAGAGAAATACCTGACAGCGACTCAATGCTTGTTCTGTCGCTATTACCTATTCGCACTCTGACTGGTATAGATTCTGTTGCCTCAATCAAAGAGCCATTGACGACACCATCGAGGTGACTATTTAGTTGCTGTGCAATGTTTACGAGCGTAAGACCAGAGAGTTTCGCTGCTTGCTCATCAATTTCTAACCAAACTTTCGCAGGGCCAGGTTGAAGAGTAGAGCGAGTATGAACCATATTCGGGACAGTAGACATTAAAGCACGCATATCATTGCCTAGCTGTTTCAAGGTATCCAAATTAGGGCCGAACAAACGGATTTCTACTGGAGCATTAAAAGGAGGCCCTTGTTCCAATTTACGCACCAAAATTTGAGCATGAGGAAAATTATCGTCTAATGCTGTTTGAATTTGTGGGATCAAGCGATTGGCATGATGAAAATCGGTTGTTGTAACCATGGCTTGACCGTAGTATTGCGCACCGTCTTTTGTCGGCATCAGATTATAGTAAAACGAAGGAGCGTTCTTACCGATAAACCACTGCACTTGCTCTATACCGTCTAACGTATGAAGGTAGTTTGAAACATCGTGTGAGACTTGTTCCGTATGATAAATACTGACTTGATTGGGCAGAAATAGCTCTATTTGGAACATGTCTCGATCAGATGCTGGAAAAAATTGCTCAGACAACTGACTCGCTAAATTAAAGCCTAACAGTGGCAATAAGCACACGACAGCGATTACGCGCTTTTTGTGAGCTAGTGCCCAACGCAGGCTTTTATCAAAATTGCGCGACAATAGTGATATTTGTATTCCTTTTTGATACCAAGCATTTAAATTTTCTTGTTGTTTAGGTAGGAATCGACCAGCTAAACCGGCAACTAATGTATGGGAAATAATATACGAGCCAATTAGGGAGAAAATAACACTAAGCGCAATACCGCCAACAAACTCGCCCGCTGGACCTGGCATTAATACAATTGGCATAAAGGCTAGCACCGTGGTTACGGTTGAACCTAGCAATGGTAGCCATAAATGATTTACGGCTGCTTGCACACTAGCCAAGCGGCGCATGCCTTTTTCTCGATTGTCTTTAATGGTGTCGGTCATCACGATAGCGTTATCTACCATAATGCCAAGCGCGACAACTAGGCCCGTTACTGACATTTGATGAATTGGTAGCCCATAAAAATACATTACCGAAAGGGTAAACAGCACTGTCATTGGCAGAGACAAGGTAACAATTAATGCTGAGCGCCACCCTAATGAAACAAATAACACTAAGGCAATAATAATAAAGCCAAGGGCAATGTTTTTCACTAGATCGGAAAGTCTATTTTCAGTGTAACGGTTTTGATCAAAAAGCACTTCTAAGCCGATATGTTGAGGCAACAGTGTTTGGTATTCTGAGACAATCTCATTGACGTCTGCCGTCCATTTATCGATGCGAAGATTAGGTAACATGCGAGTCGCCACGACAACGCTGGGTTTGCCATTGATTAGGGCAATTTCCGTTGCAGGGTGTTTCAGTTGCTTAGTGATTTGAGCGATGTCACCGAGGTTTAACGTCGTGTGATTGTTGGCTGACTTTAACGGAATATTTCGTAAGCGCTCTAGAGTGTCGATGGCCCCCGTTACCTCTAGTTGCATTTGGTGCTTGTTGTTAACTAATTGCCCAGCTGATACTTTGGCATCCGCTTGCCCAACTAAATCGGAAACTTGAGCGATGTTAAGTCTTGCAGCAGCTAATTTATGGTGATCAATCGCAACGGTTACTTCTTCTTCACCGTCACCAAAAATGGTGACGAGATCCGTGCCAGAAACCATTTTCAATCGGTTTTGTAAATCATTGGCGTAGCGTCCAAGGCTTGCAACATTAACATCTGAATCTTGGTGCCAAGAAAGTGCGATAAGCTGGGTATAGGCGTAACCTCGATCATCTTCTAAAGAGGGTGTTAACGCGCCTTTAGGCAGCTCAGGCTCTAAGTCATTGAGTAAATCGCGAACTCTCGACCAAATAGGTTTAGCGTTCGTGATCTCATCTAGCAGTTTTAGCTGAACGATAGACATGCCCGCACGAGATGTGGAAGTAATAAGGTCAATTTCAGGTAAACGACGCATTTTTTGCTCGATTTTTTCACTAACGAGCACCTCGACACGTTCAGCACTTGCGCCTGGAAATGGCGTCACAACACTTGCCATACGATTGACAATTCTGGGGTCTTCAGTTCGCGGGAGGTTAGATAAAGCACCTAAGCCAGCAACGATGAGTAAAGCAATAAACAAACTCATCAAGCGGCCGTTTTTCACAAAAGAAGTAATCATTATTTTACTCTCCTGCTGTGGTTCCAGAGACAGTATCAGCTACTAAATCAGTAGATGCAGCTCGCACTATTTGACCTGCTGACAAGCGATGGACACCAGCATGAATATAGTCGATGGTGTCGTTTTCGATGCCCGATACATAGGCTTGCGTCTCTGTGGTGTAATGTACTTCTACTGTTTGGCTAGCGACTTTAAATTGATTTCCGCCGTTTGGCTTTGCTAAGAAGATATTCCACTGTCCTCGTACACCGTCTGTTAGTGCTGAAAGAGGCACCCAAAACCCAGGTTGTGAAATTTCTTTTTTATGGTGAATTTTGACAAGTTCCGCATCATAAAAGCCACTCAATGTATCTACGGCTATTCTTATTTCGACGGTTCGATTAACAGCGTCGATTTGTTTACCTACAGCTAGTAGTTTGCCTTGATAAATGTGTGAATCGATTTCTAACGGGATTGTTTGACCTAACGTTAGCTTTCTTGCGTCTTGAGGCGCTACGCCAACTTTAATCTCAATATCTCCTGATTTTATTAACTTAAATGCAGGCACACTCGCATTGACAAATTCACCTTCGTTAATATGACGGTTAGTTACCGTGCCATCGTATGGTGCCAGTAATTGAGCTTTTTCGAGTTGATAGTTGATAGTGGCTATTTTCGCCTTGGTTTGATCAATTGAGGCATTTAATTGTCGGCGTTCTGCCGATAATTCATCTTGCTGCTGAACGGAACTAAATCCTTCTTTTTCAAGCGTGTTGATGCGCTTGCTGACTTTGCTGTTTAGTGCAAGCTGAGCCTCAAAGCTCTCAAGCTGAGCTAAACTTTCTTTTTTGCTATAAGACAGTAATCGAGTATCCAAAACGGCTAATACTTGTCCTTTTTTAACGGTATCGCCGCTATCAACTATTACATCCTTAACCCTGCCAGAAAACTCAAATGGCAAGGCGGTTTGCTGTTTACTGGCGACTCGTCCAATGTATTGCTTATCAACGATATAAGCTGTTTGCTTAGTTGCCTGCTGAATATCTGCAGCGTGAACGTATGTAGATTCCGGCGATTCAGCATTAGGCTGACTACAACCACTTGTGAGAAATATTAAGGTGAAAATACTGCTTAGGACACCGCGAGATAAGGAAAGTTGGCGCATGTTTGAGTCCTTTGTAACTATTTGTCTAAATATGTAATCATACTGGACGGTCTAGTTTAATCACGTCAAACTAGACTGTCTAGTTTATTTTGCTATTATGACGGCATTGTGTCATCTCAGAAGTAATCAAATGACAAAGCCGCGCAGCAAAAACGAACAAAAAAGAAAGCAAATTTTAGAAGCAGCCACTGTGCTGTTTACTGAAAAAGGCTATGCATCAACAAGCATGGACTTAATAGCTAATCAGGCTGAAGTGTCTAAGCAAACGGTTTATAGTCACTTTGGTAATAAAGATGAGTTGTTTGGTGCAGCAATTAAGCAAAAATGTGATGCCTTCCAAATGTTGGATTTTGAAACCTGCCACGATAAACCTGCTAAAGAGATTTTGCTCGACTTGGCTCATCGATTTTTTGCCATGATTGTTAGTAAAGAAGCCGTTGCTGTTCACAAGATATGTGCTTTTGAGGCCAAGTCTTATCCGCAAGTCGCTCAGACATTTTTTAATGAAGGGCCTAATCGGGTTTGTAGTGCAGTTACACAGTTGATGGATACTTTTGTAGAACGCAAAATTTTAGCAATTCCAGATACTCGCTCTGCCGCCTTTCAGTTTTTAAACATGGTTAAAGGTGAGGCGTGGATGAGAATCGAATACGATATAGAACAAAAAGTTGCTCAAGAAGATATCAATCGCTATATCGAAAGCTGTGTTGATCTCTTTTTACGCGGTTACCAAGTCGAGGCCTAATTGCCCAAAGTGCTTAATTGGTAATACAGCTTAGTTTCCAATAATAGAAGTAGAATCTCTGACAACTAACTCAGGTGTATATTGCGTGGAAACCTTGGGGTTGCTCTGTTTTCTTGCATGAGCAATGAGAAGTTTAGCAGCGTTTTCAGCAATTTGAGAAGTAGGCTGGTTTGCTGTCGTTAATCGTGGCCATGTTTGTCTAGAGAATGGGTTATTCTCAAAACCGGTAATTGACAGCTGCTGAGGAATATCTATCCCCATTAACCTTGATGCAAAAAGTGCTCCGGCGGCAATTTCATCATTACAAGAGAAGATAGCGCTAGGTCGGTGTTCGTCTGCCATGAGTTGCTTAGCACCGTGTACGCCAGATTCGAAACTATATTCGCCTTGTACCACTAACGATTCATCGAAGCCAATGTTATTAGCAGCAAGCGCTTGCTTGTATCCTTCTAGTCGTTCCACTGTAGATTTATGATCTGATTGACCCGCTAAAAAGCCGATACGCTTGTGTCCCAAGTCAATTAAATGTTGTGTGATATCCTGAGCTGCATCGCGGTCATTAATCATCACACAAGGAGACAGGTTGTCAGGCACTTGGTCGCCAGACATGATCCTAACAATATCTACATCAAGATCTAATATATGTTGAACAAAATCCGGTCGTTCTGAAAAAGGTGGTGTTAGTACTATACCCGCTATTTTAGAGTGCTTAATCATGCTTGTTAGCTCTTCTAAAATAGTGTCAGAAGACGATTGACAAGGATGAATAACAAGTTCAAAACCCTGTTCTTTGCAAGCCGATAGAATACCGTTTTGCATGTCGATAACATAATAAGCATTCGGGTTATCATAAACGAAAGCGATACTATAAGACTTAGTGCCTGCTAGATTACGAGCAGCTAAATTAGGCTGATAGTTCAACTCTTTCACCGCTGCCATTACCTTTTCGCGAGTAGGTTGCCTTACAGACGGCTCGTTGTTAATAACACGAGATACCGTTTTTATAGATACACCTGCATGTTTAGCAACATCGGTAATGGTGGACTTCATTATAGTGTTAACCCTTTTATCATTTATATTATTCGGGGGGCGTAAGGATAAGAATTTCAGCTTCTTTCAGCAAGTTTTATTAATAAATTAATAACTTATCGTCCTATTGTGGTTGTATACTTCTTAATAGGAGCTGACAGCGCTGTCATCCAGTGTTAGTGCACGCCTCTCATTTCTAACACTAATAGAGGGGTGTATTACCTGTCAAGTTATCTGTGTAATTATGTCTTGCTATATATAAGAGGGCTTTGAATATTCGGGGAATTATATGGCTTTAGTCGTACAAGACTTTTTGACGATATCATCGTAACTATATGCTGTTTTATGCAAAATAAGGAATAACTATTCAGTTATAATATATAATCAATCAATTATCTGTCTAAAAATTCACATATCTGATGCAAATTCGTGCAAATTTAATAAATTTTTAACAAATATAAATGTAATAAAAACAACATATTATGTAGTTTTAGTTGATATATTTGTGATCAAGTGTAGCCAATGATGCAATTTTTGTGTATGGTTTTATCTAGCCTATGACAACGCTGTCATGAATTGAAAAGACAGCGCTGTCTTAAATAGGGTTACATAAGAACATAACGAACATATTTATAAAAACGTGTGTAAGGGAAAGTCGATGTCATCTAAAACATTTAAAAAAGGCGTATTAGCGAGTTCAATCGCTATGGTTCTTGCAGGTGGTGCTACACCATTTGCAATGGCTGAAGAAAGCGCTAAAGAAAAAGAAGTAGAGGTAATTCAAGTTACTGGCCTTCGTGGTAGTAATTTAAAGAACCTTAATAATAAACGCTTCGCTAATAGCGTAGTAGATTCAATTACCGCCGAAGATATAGGTAAATTCCCAGATAAGAACGTGGCAGAATCATTATCACGTATTTCTGGTGTTTCTATTACTCGTGATTTTGGTGAAGGTGAAAAAATTTCTGTTCGTGGTGCTGATCCAACGAAGAACCGTACATTATTAAATGGCCAAAATGTTGCTTCTGCTGACTGGTTCGTACTAGATGAGCCTACGCGTAGTTTTAACTACACGCTTTTACCATCTCAAGTTGTTGGTAACTTAGAAGTTTACAAATCACCAACGGCTTCATTAGATGAAGGTTCGATTGGTGGTACAGTTGTATTGCATACGCGTAAGCCTCTTGACCTAGACGCAAATACTATTTTTGCTTCTGCTGAAGCGCAATATAGTGATTTGTCAGAAGAAACAGATCCACAGTTTTCTGGTTTGTATTCTTGGAAGAGCGATGACGAAAAGTTAGGTTTCTTAATTTCTTATGTTAACCAGGAACGTAGTCTTCGTCGTGACGGCTATGAGGTATTAGGTTGGGGTAACAAGTGGGATGCATCTTCAGATGCTGACACTCCTGCAGACCTTGATGGCGTTCGTATTCCAGGTATTTTAGGTAACGCATACTTCACACAGCAACGTAAGCGTGAAACAGTTATGGCGTCAGCACAGTGGGCTCCAACTGATAGCTTAGAATTTACATTAAACTATTTAGATTCTGAACTTAAAGCGAACAACACTAACTACAACCTTTTACACGTTCCAAAATGGAACCGTGATACAGGCTGGCGTGGCAATGGTGCATACACAATTGATTCGTATGACGTTGATAACGGTGCTCAGCTAGGTGGTTCATTTAGTGGCGCAGCTACTAACACAACAGCTTATAACGTAATTGACCGTATCGCAGGAAGCCAAACTGAGTCTTTAGACTTAGAAACAGTTTATAAGGGTGAAAACTTTACGTTAGAAGTTCAAGTAGGTACAACTGACGCGTCTGGCGGTACAGAGCGCGATCGCTTCTACGAGTTCGGTGCAAACGCTGATTACTCTTACGACGTAAGCAATGGCACAATTGATGTAACACATCAATCAGACTTCGCTCCAGGTGACCCAGATTCTTATGCTTTAGGTTGGGTTCAAGGTGCAGATAAGCCACAAACTGATAAAGAAGACTACCTACAATTTGACGTAGAACTTCCTCTTGATATGGGTGCGTTTGATGCGCTCAAATTTGGTATGAAGTACCGTGACCATGAAAAATCACAAACCTTCGTAGCACATCGCTGGCATATTGAGTCTGCGGGCACTGACATTGATGGCGACGGTGAAGTAGAGACTGGTTTAGCTGAAATCTCTGGTTTATACCCAACTTATGGTTCTCTAGCTAGTGGGCACACGCCAGGCAATCACCAAAGTGGTTTAGGTGGCTATAGTCAAGGTTATGCTTTAATTGATTTAAACAAAGCAAACGGCGTACTAGATACAGCTAACACAACTTATTTAGATCTTTTAGATAGCTGGTACACTATCAGTGAAGAAATTTTAGCGGGTTATGTACAAGGTGATTTCACTGGTGACGGCTTCCGCGGTAACTTAGGTGTTCGTGTTGTTCAAACTGACGCTGACATTTCTGTTTGGAATTACACTGGTAACTGGTGGGATGACGCTAACCAAAACTGTAACGGTTTCGATGCATCTTGTACCCGTGAATGGGATACAGTGAACAAAACGAAAACTGATGTTCTTCCAAGTTTCAACATCGCATTTGATTTAGATGCAGACACTATTTTACGTGCAGCATTGTATCGTTCAATGGCTCGCCCAGACTACGGTCAAATGGCGCCTCGTTTAAATGCAAACGAAGATACAGGTCTAGCTGTTCGTGGTAATGCAGATTTACAATCACAGTACGCAAACTCATTCGACTTAGGTTATGAGTGGTACTACGATGCAGAATCTATGGTAGGTGCGACATACTTCTTCAAAGATATTTCTTCTTACGTTACTTACAACCCGAAAGAAATTACACGTATTGATGAAGAAACTGGCCAGCCAATTACTTTAATTGAAAACACGTTAGAGAATGGCCCTGGTGGCACAACTCAAGGTGTAGAATTTATTTGGCAGCATAGCTTTAACAATGGTTGGGGTTACGTAGCAAACTACACATTTACAGACGCGAACAACGATGGTGAGCGTGACTTAGATGTGTCAGGTAGTGGCTTAGTTAAAGGTGCTTCTAAGCACATGGCTAACGTTACTGGTTACTTCGAGAACGATGTTATCAGTGCACGTGTAATGTATAACTACCGTTCTAAGTGGTACGACGGTGTAACTGACTTTGGTTCTGAGCAGTTTACTAAGTCTTACGGTCAATTAGATCTGAGCGTAACTTGGATGGCTACTGATTACTTAGATATCAAATTTGAAGCTGTTAACCTGACTGATGAGACTATTGAAAAATACCATCAAGAAGAAAATCGCTTCTCTAAATCTTACGCTAATGGTCGCCGTTTTGTCTTAGGCGCAAGTGTTAAGTTTTAATTTTAAATAACTTTCTGGACAGTAAAATGGCTCTTTATTAAGAGCCATTTTTTTTGTTGTGATTTAGAGTAAGTGCTATAAAGCCGATGGTTGTTTTTATAATCGTTTGCTTTTTAGTTTTAGCAAGCTTTCTTTTTATTTCAGTTGGTTAAACCTGGCGATATGTAAAACTAGTTCTTCCACGGGCAATACCATCTTTGATCTCTAGTTCATTTTAAGTTCGTCAAATCAGCTATTTATTCATTCGAAAAGGCTAAGTTTGGCGACAGAGAATAAGCTGATGAATAAACAACACTCTAAACGCGATGAGTAGATTAAATAAAAGCATAGAACCAAAAAAGCACCAGATTGACATGTCTGGTGCTTTTATTTTTAGGTTGGGATGAGTTTGTATGTAACAAGCTTTGCTTGAGCAAACAAAGTCTCTGTTAAACCTTTGGCAACCCGTATTGAACTATCTTATTAATGAGATCTCGGTGCAATGGCAGCTGATTTACCGCGGTTTTTGCTGCCATTTCTACACGCTCAAATTCTTGCTTAGCGATATCGTGTTCTTGATAACTTGCACTATTTAAGCTGAGATCTGTGTCGAAATTCATGCCATAGAGAATCCATTGATAACTATCTAAAGTAAAGGTTTCATAGATATTCTCAAAATCGTAAACCATAGGCGCTTGGTATTTCCAATGCTCTAGTTTATCTAGAAGTGACTGAGGAGCACTATCTGGGTTTCGATTGTCAATCCAAAACTGGGTGTCATCACGTTTACTGATAAAATAATGAAGCTTTACAAAATCGATAATACGTTCCCATCGATAGTGGAACGATTTATTAAAACGTTTTTCTACAGACGTCATCATGCTTTGTTTTCGAGGAAATTGATCGCATAGCAAGTTCGCTGCAGCTTCAACCATAATTAACGCAGTGGACTCTAATGGCTCTAAGAACCCAGCAGAAAAGCCAACGCCAACACAGTTTTTATGCCAAAACTTTTCTCGATATCCTACTTTCATTGCAAACTTATTAATTGTTAACCCTTCAGCTTGAGGCCCTACGTATTCACGCAAAACCTGCTCAGCACGTTCATGGCTGGTATGTTTACTTGAATACACGTAGCCGATACCTCGGCGTGTACTAAGGGCTATATCCCAAGTCCAGCCGGCTTCTTGCGCTGTCGAAATGGTTGTACATGCAATAGGATCATCTGCGTTTTGATAAGGTACTTGGATGGCTACGGCGTGATCAACAAACAGAATGTCGCTTTTATCAATAAATGGCACCTGTAAATGTTGACCTAAAAGCAGGGAACGAAACCCTGTACAGTCAACGAATAGATCGCCTTCTATTTCGCCTTCTTGCTCAGTTAATACTGATTTGATGTCGCCATCTTCTGTTAACTTTACATCGTTCACATGGGCAACTATATGTTGGACGCCTAGCTTTTCTGTACTCCATTCTCGTAGGAGGTTAACAAATTCTTTTGCATCGAGGTGGTAAGCATAATTTGCGGCAGACTTGTATTCTGGAGTGGTAATTTTTTTCGGTGCCAAACCAGCATCGCAAATTGCTGCCTGATTAGAAAGATTGTCAGCAAAAGACTTATTCTTGTTCCCCATGCCCAGCAACCAATAATCGGTTAGCGAAACATTGCCATGAGAGTGAGGAACATTAAATAAATGGTAATAATGGTTACCTGGCTTTTCTTGCGGTGAATATTCCCAATGGTCGAATCTAATGCCTTGCTTAAACGTCGCGTTGCAGCGTTTAATAAATTCAGTTTCTGGAATACCTAAAGATCGCAATGTTTCTCTCATGGTAGGGAAGGTGCCTTCACCTACACCAATACCTGAGATATCTGGCGATTCAATTAAGGTAACCTTGACTCCATTTTCTTTTGTTGCGCCGAGTTGCTTGGCTAATCGAGCTGCCATGATCCAACCAGACGTACCACCACCGACTACAACTACATGATTAATTTGATTATCCATGGCTTACTCCCAAGTCTCAGATGAAGCGCTAGCGTTGGCTTAACATTAACAAGCGATCTACTTGTCCAAGTGATGCTAAATGTGTGTAGATAGCGCCGATAACTCCGCGTTTTTTAAGATCTAGATATTCGTCGTCTGATAGCTTATTTAGTTTTTCTTCATCGACGATATACAAACCATTAATTGCCGTTTGTTTACCTTCGCTATCAGTGAGTGTTATAGAGTTAGCACGAAGTAAATCTTTTGAGGCTAGATAGTTACAAAATGCTGAGGTTACTTGTTCTTTTTCAATAACTTCAATTAAGAATTGCTTAGTTTCATTAAGAAACTCTGTTGCTTCACCTTTGTCGTTAAATAAGGCTTTGCCTTCATCTTCTGATAATGTTGCACTTGATTCGTCTATACATACTTCCCACTGTGTTTGCTCATCATTTTTAGCAACCATCAAAAAAGGATGGCGTCTAACATTTGCCGGGATATATTTACTTATCCATCCTTGCTGATCAAAATATAAATTCTCGCCTGGTTTAAAGCCAAAAAGAGCAACAGATTTAAACTGACCAGTTTCACTGTCTTTAACGAAAACAATAGGATAGTCAATAACCGCTTTAGGAAATTCATGAACAAGCAAATAAGCTAAATGATGCTCTTTGGCATGGGCATAACCCGTGTCAGCTTTAAGTTTTAAGTTTTTGTGACTTTTGTTATTGAGAATCGCAATAGAATGTTTTTCTTGAGTGCTCATAGAACTACCTTATCTTTATTTGCTTATATTGTTATGAATCGTCAAATGTGAAACTGAAGGCTAGTGACGACAGAACAACATTTACGCATATTGAATTCATACTACTTGCGAAAAACGGTTTAATCAAGGAAATGATAACGCTGTCATTGCTGGTGTGTCAGGTCGGTAGAATAGGCTAAGGTCGTTAATGTTAGTGTTATTTAGCTGTACACTCGCGAATGAAACAGCGTTTAGCGTTAGCCAACTTCTCTCTTGTTGCTTATTTAACCGAAGTGAAATTTGACAGCGCTGTCAAAATGCGTCATGTTAATTGTATATAAGCTAACCTAATGAGAATTAACAATGAAAAAGAAACTGCTCGCTGTATTAATTTCCGCAACACTTTCCATGACTGGATGTGGTAAAGCGGATGTGGAAAGTAATACTTCTGCTGAATCGGAATCATCATCTTTAACGAGCAAGGAGTTTGTTCAAGCGGATCTAGACCACATTGCCCAGCATTTAGATATCCGTGTTAATCATGTTAGTAACCACATTAAGGATAAATGTGTTAAAGGTAAAACTGATGATTTGTGTTTTGAATCACAATTTATCTTAACGGCAAACCAAGATATTCCAGCGGGCGACTGGCAAATTTACTATAGCCAAATTGCGCCATTGCACAATTTTGATAGCGAGCTATTTACTTTAGTGCACAAGAATGGCGACTTGCATACGTTAACACCAACAGACAAATTTAAGGGTCTTAAAAAGGGTGAGTCTGCAACGATTACTTACCGTGCCGCGTATTGGTCTGTTGCTGAATCAGACGTGATGCCAAACATGATTATCTCTGCTGCTAATTTGCAACCGCAAGTGATGAAAAGCACTCAGGCGGAAATTGATAGCGATACGCAAATGGAAATTTTGCCTTTCGTTAACACGTATACCGATAAGCATCATACCTTTAAGCGTTCTGAAGCAGATTCAACACAATGGAAAACGCCACAAGATTTCTATCAATCTAACTCCGCCGTAGCCGATGCTGAAATCGATGTCAGTAAAGCGATAATCCCAACGCCTAAGAATATCGAGTTTGCCGCTGATGGCCGCAGTTTAGACATTAGTAATGGCATCAAAGTTAATTTAAATAATGTTGACAGCACTGATGTAGAAGCAGCTTTGGCTAGGCTTGCAAGCTTAGGTGTCATGTCATCAGATTCGGGTACAGTGGTAAGTTTAAGCATTCAGGCGGATGACAACAAAATGATTGGTAGTTATTCGTTAGAGGTAAACCAAAGCGGCGTCACTATTGTTGGTGTTGATGCAAATGGTGTCTTTAACGGCTTACAATCATTGGCAAGTTTGTATCAAATCGGTAAGCAAAATGTCCCTTTTGTTAAAGTTGAAGACGAACCTTTGTACGAGTTTAGAGGGTTACTTCTTGATGTTGCACGTAACTTTAGAGACAAAGATTTCGTTGTTGGCGTGCTCGATCAAATGGCCGCTTATAAATTAAATAAACTTCACTTACACATGGCTGAGGATGAAGGTTGGCGATTAGAGATTCCAGGCCTTGAAGAACTGACCGAAGTGGGCAGTAAGCGCTGTTTTGATTTATCAGAACAATCGTGTTTGATGCCGCAACTTGGTGCAGGTATTGATAGCAACAATACTAACAATGGCTTTTACAGTGTTGAAGACTACACAGAAATTCTGCAAGCTGCGACCGCTCGACATATTCAAGTTTTACCTTCTTTAGATATGCCAGGACATTCTCGCGCTGCAATCAAAGCAATGGAAGCGCGTTATAACAAGTACATGGCGCAAGAAAACCAAGAGAAAGCAGAGCAGTATTTACTACACGATATTAATGACAAAACTGTCTACTCATCGGTGCAATTTTACAATGACAACACAATCAATGCTTGTCAGGAATCATCTTTTGCTTTCATAGAAAAAGTCATGCAAGAAGTAAAAGACATCCATGAGAAAGCCGGTCAACCGTTAACGCGCTACCACATTGGCGCAGATGAAACGGCTGGTGCATGGATTGAATCTGATGTCTGTAAAGCGTTTGTTGCGAATAACGACAAAGGCGTCACCGAGATGAAACAGCTTGGTTCCTATTTTGTTGAACGTGTTTCAAACATGATTTCTGATATGGGTATTGAGCCTGGTGCGTGGAGTGATGGTTTAGAGCACACGACAAAAGAAAACATGCCTGCTGTTGTGCAGGCAAATGCTTGGGTACATTTACCTTGGGGCGCTCACAACGTAGTGAATGAGTTAGCGAACCGCAACTGGCAAGTTGTATTGTCTACGCCAGATGTAACTTATTTTGATTTTCCTTATGAAGCGGATCCTAAAGAGCACGGTTATTACTGGGCTTCTCGTCAAACCAATACTGAAAAAGTATTCCAATTCATGCCTGAAAATGTGCCAGTACATGCAGAATTTTGGACTGACAGACAAGGCAACCCTTATGAAGCGGACGATACGCTACAGAAAGATGAACAGGGTAATGTGACCCATAAGCCACTTGATCAAGGTCGTCAGTTTTTGGGTGTTCAAGCGCAGCTTTGGAGTGAGAATGTTAGAACTGACAATACTGCGCATTACAAAATTTTCCCACGTGTAATCGCTTTAGCTGAACGTGCTTGGTACAAGCCAGACTGGGCCGTACCTTATAATTATCAAGGTGCAAAATACAATAAAGATACCAACGTATTCACTGACGAGAATAAAGCGTTGCGTGATCAAGAATGGCAAAAATTTGCACATGTATTAGGTCACAAAGAGTTACCAAAACTTGATGCAGCCAACATTAAGTATCGATTACCAACGGTTGGGGCGAAAATCGAAGAAGGCCTCTTGTATGCCAATATTGCCCTGCCGGGCTTAGCAATTGAATATAAAGAGCAGGGTAAAGGGTGGTTACCATACTCAGAGCCAGTGAAGGTTGCCGGTAACGTTGAGCTACGTTCAGTGACCAGTGATGGTACTCGTAAGAGTCGAATTGTCTCTGTCACTCAATAGTTCTATGGCAGAGATAGCGATGTTTTCACTATCTCTGCTAGTAAAAATGATATATCAATCAATATATTGTATTTTTA
This sequence comes from Thalassotalea coralli, assembly GCF_055786205.1. Lineage (NCBI taxonomy): Bacteria > Pseudomonadati > Pseudomonadota > Gammaproteobacteria > Alteromonadales > Colwelliaceae > Thalassotalea > Thalassotalea coralli. The sequence continues at coordinate 36,635 of NZ_JBVVBK010000007.1, forward strand.
TTCATATTAGTTAAATAAAAATAATAAAAAAATGATTAAAAAAGAAATGACAACGCTGTCATTTCTGGTTAATATGAAATCAATCACGAGAATTAAAGCGAATCATACTGTTACTTTTTAGTAAAGCTTAGTGAATTCGTTAGCAACATGAGGTCCACATGCTAACTAGCAGTGAAAATACAAACTCATATTTTTTAGGCATCGATGGCGGTGGCAGTAAATGTAAAGCAATTATTGTTGATGAAAACAATAAGGTGATAGGCACGGGTATATCTGGTCCTGCAAACCCACTTCACGGCTTTGAGCAGGCGATTAACTCTATTACAGAATCTGCTGAACTCGCGCTAAAAGATTCAGGTTTAACAATTGAACTAAAAGATATTGTCGCTGGTGTTGGATTAGCAGGGGTTAACCTACCTGCGTTGTTTGAACAAATGTCTGAATGGCAACATCCGTTTAAGCAAATGTTTCTAGCGACTGATCTATTGATTGCATGTTTAGGTGCTCATCAAGGCGGCGATGGTGCGGTGATGATTACTGGCACAGGTTCATGTGGTTTTTCATATGTCGATGGACATCCATTTACATTAGGTGGCCACGGTTTCCCTCATGGCGACAAAGGCAGTGGTGCCTGGTTTGGCTTTCAAGCGGCAAATTATGTGTTGATGTCGTTAGATGGTTTAAAGTCTCCGTCGAAAATTAATGAAATGTTATTAACGCATTTGCAGGTTGAAGATGGCTTGCAAATGGTTGAAGCCATAGCTGGAAAGCCTGCCGCTTTCTACGCAAAAATGGCGAATTTGGTGTTCGATGCCGCAGAGCAGGGCGATGAAATTGCCACTGAAATTGTTAAAGAAGGTGCTGCTTATATGAGTGGTATTGCTAGACAGCTTGTTACTCAAAAACCTCCGCGCGTTTCTTTGATCGGCGGATTAACTCCACGCATTACACCTTGGTTAGATAAAGATGTTCAAGATTTATTGGCTGAGCCTTTATGTCCACCAGAAATAGGTTCAGTTTTATTTGCTCAGCAACAGCTCGCGTTGCAGTAATTTAATCATTTTTTATAGGATTTACTCATGACACAAACAATTATGGAGCAAGAAGCAAAACAAGCTCCTTCCGTTATTAAAGGCCAGTTAGCCGATAACCAAGCACTCGTTAACGGTATTGGTGAAAAACTGCGTGCTTTTGATCCTAAAATGGTGATGATCATTGGTCGTGGCTCATCAGATCACGCGGGTGTATTTGGTAAGTATTTAATTGAAATAGAAGCGGGTGTGCCAACGTTTGCTGCTGCTCCTTCGGTTTCAAGTGTATATGGCAAGCAACTTAAACTAGATAAAGCGTTAGCTATCGTTATTTCTCAATCAGGCCGCAGCCCTGATATCATCGCTCAAGCCGAAATGGCGAAAAAAGGCGGGGCTTATGTTGTTGCTTTGGTTAACGACGAAACGTCACCGTTAAAAGATGTTGTTGATGATTTCGTGCCATTAAAAGCTGGTGCAGAGGTTTCTGTTGCAGCGACAAAAAGCTATTTAGCGACCTTATCAGCCTTATTACAGCTCACTGCTTACTGGACTGAAAATAGTGAGCTAATTACCGCACTAGATTCGCTACCTGAAGCACTACAATCAATGATTGATTCTGAGCCACAACTTACACCGGCTTCTTTAGAAGGCGTTAAGAACATGGTGGTACTAGGTCGTGGACTTGGTTACGCGGTAACTAAAGAAATGGCGTTGAAGCTAAAAGAAGTAAGCTCTATTCATGCCGAGTCATTTAGTAGTGCTGAATTTTTACACGGTCCTGTCACTTTAGTTGAACAAGGCTTAGCAATTTTGAACTGTGCTGTAGAAGACGAGAGTGCACAGTCTCATCAAGAGCAAATTGATGAAGTAGGTCAGCGTGGTGCTGATTTAGTTCACTTACGTCAAAATAATAAAGGTACTCATCCAAGATTAGCACCTTTAGTAGTATTACAGCGTTTCTATTTAGACGTTGCTGAAGTGGCTGTATCTCGAGGGTTTAACCCAGATGAGCCAAAAGGCCTTAAGAAAGTAACGAAGACTTTATAATGACGCAAACTCGATTCCTAACCCAGCAGTTATTTACAGGCGAACAAACGCTTGAACAACAAGTATTGACCGTTGAAAACGGCGTTATTGTTGCCATTGATGACAACACTGATTCTTTTGATATTAAATTGGAAGGTCTAGTGGTTCCTGGGTTAGTGGATTTACAAGTTAATGGCGGTGGTGGTGTGCTATTTAATGTCTCTCCCACAGTAGATAGTTTAAAAACCATGATGACCGCTCATGCCCGTTACGGTACAACGGGCATGCTTCCTACACTGATCACCGACCAAGTGTCGGTGATGGAGCAAGCTGCAGATGCAATTGCACAAGCAATTAACGACAAAGTTCCAGGCATACTAGGTGTCCATTTTGAAGGGCCTCATTTATCTGTCGCGAAAAAAGGTACGCATGCTGAAGAATTTATTCGTCCAATATCAGAAAAAGAATGGGCAATTCTTTCGCGTAAGGATTTAGGTCAAATAATTGTTACCTTGGCACCAGAAACAGTATCGCCTGACGATATCCGTAAAATGGTGTCTCTTGGTATTAAGGTTTGCTTAGGTCATACCAACGCGGATTTTGCGACAGCGCAAGCAGCAATTGATGCTGGTGCCGACGGTTTTACCCATTTATATAACGCGATGTCGCCACTTCAAGGGCGTGAGCCTGGCGTTACCGGCTGTGCATTGTTAAACGACCATGCAAGCTGTGGCATTATTATTGACGGTCATCATGTTGATAGTGTCAGCGCGAAACTCGCTTTAAAAACGAAGCCGCAAGGTACACTGTATTTAGTGACGGACGCTATGTCGACTATAGGCACAGATCAAACAGAGTTTTTGTTTTTTGGTCGAACGGTTTATTTACGTGACGGACGCTTAAATTCGACTACAGGTGAATTAGCAGGCGCTGCACTTGATATGATTAGTGCGGTGAATAACGCACACGCATGGCTTGATATTAGCTACGATGAAGCAATAAGAATGGCGAGTTTATACCCTGTGAGCTATTTAGGGCTTGATCAGAGCAAAGGAAAGTTAACAGTTGGTAGTGCTGCAGACTTTATTCAATTGAACGAACAACGAGAAGTCCAGTCTACATGGGTAGCCGGGCAAGCTTTGTATCAGAAATAACTAATAACAACTAGAATAATTATTACAACGCATAAAGAGGAAGATATGGAAATAGCGATGTCAAACGAGAAAAAACAGAGCAGCGTAGTACCTATGCTGATCGTTGCAACCTTATTTTTTATATTAGGATTTGCGACGTGGATTAATGGCTCATTAATGCCTTATCTTAAACAGATTTTAGATCTGACACCTATACAAGCTTCACTTATCTTATTCTCGTTTTATATCGCTGTTACTTTTACCGCGATTCCATCGGCGAAGATTATTCGTAAAGTTGGATATAAAAACGGAATGGCGTTAGGTATGGCAACGATGATGGTGGCTGGGTTGTTATTTATCCCAGCAGCTAAAACGCAAGTTTTTGCACTGTTCTTATTTGCTCAACTTGTTATGGGTGCTGGTCAAACCTTATTACAAACCGCTGTAAACCCTTATGTTGTTCGTTTAGGCCCTGAAGAATCTGCTGCTGCGCGTATCAGTATCATGGGAATACTGAATAAGGGAGCTGGTGTTGTTGCTCCTATTTTATTTACCGCGTTAATTTTAAGTAATTTTACTGACTTGGTAGGAAAAGAGTTAACTCAAGATGAAATTGACCTTATGGCAAACAGCCTAGTTCTTCCTTATCTTGGAATGGCGTTGTTCATCGGTGTTTTAGCTTTTGCTGTTAAAAAGTCTCCTTTGCCTGAATTGGAAGAAGAGGAAGAAGGTAGTACAGGTGACGTTAAAGAAACCCTATCACACCCAAACCTTCGTTTTGGTGTTATTGCAATATTTGTATACGTTGCTGTTGAAGTTATTGCAGCAGATACCATAGGTACTTATGCGTTATCTCTAGGCGTTGAAAACTACAGTGTAATGACTTCGTACACTATGGTGTGTATGGTCATTGGTTACATTTTAGGTATCGCGCTAATCCCTAGGTTCGTATCACAAGCAACAGCATTAGCCGTGTCAGCTGTTTTAGGTATTGTTTTATCAGCAGCCGTATTGCTGACTGATGCGCAATCATTCGGTATTGCACAAGCGGTATTAGTGCCTTTTGGCGGAGCTAATTTACCTGACCCACTGATTCTGATTGCCTTTCTTGGTTTAGCGAATGCTATTTGCTGGCCAGCTATATTCCCTCTGGCTTTATCTGGCTTAGGTAAGCTCACAAGCACAGGTTCTGCATTACTTGTTATGGGTATCGCAGGTGGGGCATTTGGTCCATTGTTCTGGGGGATTGCAAGTGGTACTTCATTCGGACAGCAAGGCGGTTATGCGGTAATGCTACCTTGCTATCTGTTCATTTTATTCTATGCCGTTAAAGGCCACAAAATGAGAAAAGCAGCATAGGCAGTATTTCTTATTGAACTAAATTTGCCCTAGTAATAGGGCATACCGTCTCACTAGTTGAGGGTGCGTTAAAAGATCTATATAGATCGCCCTGAGTTTCGACTCAGGGTTTTTTTTATCTATAAACTTAGGCACTCAACTGGTTTGATGTCTCAAAATATTGAATAGCCTATACCAATGACATCAAATATTTAGTCAATTCAGAGCTTCGTCAGGGAAGTTAAAACAAAGCAAATTGGTGCAGGTGTAGTTATTCTCCATCAAACAAAATTGCACAGTTATCACTTTCCTGACGAGCTCCCAAGGACGAGTTTAAAAGGCTTATATGCTGTGTTGCTCAATTTAACAAGGGAAAAACCATTCTTTGCATTTAGCGCCTTGCCTCTAAGTCTTTTAATTCTCGCTGAATGAGTAAATATTTATTGTTATTGGTATTAAACAATTGTTGCAAAAATGTTCTAAGAAATAACCGGACAATTGTAGAAAAAAAATACTAATGTGCGTATGATAGCCAACCAAGAAAGCAAGGATAGTTTGTACATATTTTAATGGGTCGGTAAATGTGCCGACAGTAGTATTGAAGGTTGTAATGAGTAGTAGTCAAACTGAAATAATAACAATAATTTATTATTGTGATTCTTCACTAGAGTTAATGCATCATATCGGTGAGTTTCCTAAAATGGAATCAGGGCGTATCGTATTACCAGAACACTTTAAAAAGAATAAATCTATTCTGGCTGTTTGCCGCGGCGAGGTGGAGATTCTAAACAAAATTGGTGACCGAATTCTGCCAGCTGCAGAGGTTGCGTAATTCTCAAGAGAATTAATCAATTAAAAAAGCGCCATAGGCGCTTTTTTGTTTTCATTAGATAACTAATATTAATAGCTGTCTTTTTTGTATTCTGGTGGCTTATGGCCTTCACCTAAAGCATCTGCTACTTCTTTTGGCATATAGTTTTCATCATGCTTAGCAAGCACTTCAGACGCTTCTAATACGCGTTCCGACACCAATACGCCATTGGCAATGATGCCTTGCCCTTCTCTGAATAAATCAGGCAAGATGCCGTCATACTTTACTGTGATCATTTCGCCTTTGTTAGTTAAGTCAAACTGCACTTTTAAGCTTTGAGGGTCTCTGTTTACACTACCGGTAACTACCAAGCCACCAACACGAATGCGTTGGCCAACAACAGGTTTAGTGCCTGTATCTTCTTTTCCGTGAACAATTTCATGCGGGGTGTAAAACAAATCGATATTTTGACTTAAGGCATATAATACCAGTGAGGTAATTAAACCTATCGCTGCTAGTACTGATACGACGATGGTGAGTCGTTTTTTACGTCTAGGGTTCATTGTGTGTCGTTACTCCTGTGCTTGCTTTTCAGCGGCACGCTTTAATTTTAGATCTCGTTCATAGCGCTTTTTAATGCGCGCTTTTGTTGATTTTTGTCCCGAAACGGTGGAGTAAGAAAGCAATGCAAATATGACTAAGCAAAAGCCATAACATAACCACACGTAAAAACCATGGCCGTCCATCGCGATAAAATCTTGAAGGTTGGAAAACTGCATTATTTAATTTCCTCAACACCAATTAATTGACGTACCCAAGGGCGCGAGGCATTACGGGCAATAAGTTCGGTTTTAAACCGTTGGCAAATTAGCCAACCGACAAAAAAGGCGAAACCAAAGAAGCACACAACAAATGGCCAATACATTTCCATGCTCATTGCTGGACGACCTATTTGCGTTACCGTTTGTCCTTGATGCAACGTGTTCCACCATTCAACTGAATATTTAATGATAGGGATATTAATAACGCCAACCACCGCTAAGATACCTGCAGCTTTTCCTGCTTGCTCTTTGTCTTCAAAAGCATTGTGTAAAGCGATTACGCCTAAATACAAAAATAATAGAATTAACTGAGATGTTAATCTTGCATCCCAAACCCACCAAGTGCCCCAAGTAGGCTTGCCCCATGCCGCACCGGTAAACAAGGCAATCGCTGTTAATGCAGCGCCAACTGGGGCTATGGCAGCTACTGAGGCATTTGCCATTTTAAGCTGCCAAACTAATCCACAAAAAGCGATGATGGCCATCGCGGTATAAACACTTAAGGATAAAATAGCACTGGGTACATGAATGTAGAATATTCTGAAACTATTTCCTTGTTGATAGTCTGCTGGTACAAAAAGTAATGCCCACACGATACCAACCGTCAATAAAGCTAATGCCGCATAACCAAACCATGGCACGAGTTTGTCCGTGAGTTGGTAGGTTTTTTCAGGATTTGCGTAAGGATGAAGCCATTTCCACATGTTAATTAGTACTCACTTTTAATGCTGCACTTACAGCTACGGGTGATAGTGTTATTGCGCCTACTAGCATGGCGGCGATTATAGCAAGTTGTCCGCTGTAGGGTAAATTCATTCCGGCAGTTTCGATAGCGCTTGTCGCAAATATCAATACAGGAATATAAAGAGGAAGTACTAGTAGACTAAGTAATACACCGCCTTTTTTAATACCAACGGTTAACGCCACACCAATTGCACCAATAAAACTTAATACGGGTGTACCCAATAATAAGGTCAATAGTAAGGCTGAATAGCTTGCTTCTGGAAAATTCAGCAATACCGCTAATAAAGGAGATACTAGAATTAAAGGTAAACCAGTGAGTAGCCAGTGAGCGCTTATTTTCGCTAAGGCAATGATAAATGTTGGGCAAGGGCTCAATAATAATTGCTCTAAAGAACCGTCTTGAAAGTCCGATTTAAATAATCGATCCAATGACAGCAGGGTAGATAGTAGTGCCGCAACCCAAATAACGCCGGGCGCAATTCGCGCTAACATATTAGATTCTGGACCTATACCTAACGGAAATAAACTGACGACGATGACAAAAAATAGCAAAGGATTTAATACGTCGTCTTTATGACGCATTGCAATGGTGAGATCGCGAGTAAGCACAAGTTTAAATGCTTTACTGTAGGATAATGTTGATGGTGAGTGCGTTGTCGTCATGTATTAATTAAAATAATCGGTAAGTTAACGTAAGTTTTTTATAATGTTCAATCGGCATCTGTAAATCTTGATGGGTAGTTAAAATAACCAAGCCACCGTTTTGCGCGTGTGCTAGCATTTTTGCTTCTAACTCTGCTACGCCTTTTTTATCTATGGCGGTAAAAGGCTCATCTAGTATCCAAATGCGTGCCTGACTTTGCCAGAGCTTAGCCAGTGCGATTCTGCGATGTTGTCCAGCACTTAAATGTGAGGCTAAGCTATCTTCAAAACCAAGTAAACCAACGTCTTCAAGCGTTTTTTCAGTGTCGTCTGTTGCAAGGCCACTAATAGCAAGGTTAAACGCTAGGTTTTCTTGAGCTGTTAGTTCGCCTTTAATGCCAACTTGATGGCCTAAATAAAGTAAGTCTTGGTTAAAGGCTTCTTTGCATTGGTTTATTTTGTTACCGAGATAAGCAACGTGCCCTTCGCTAGGTACAGATAGGCCGGCTAATATGCGCAAAAGAGAGGTTTTTCCCGCTCCATTGGGACCTTCAACTTGAATAATGTCACCTGAAGAAAATGTAAAGTTTAATTCTTCAAAGAGAATGCGATCTTCTCTAATGCACGTTAGATTTTCGGCTTGTAAAAGGACTTTTTCTGTTGATGACATCGATAAATAAGCGCTAAATGTTTATGATTGTAATAGCCTAATAATGGCTAATTTCGATTTTGCGATAACTTTACTTAAATTAACGCAATTATTATAGCTTTGCTTTGATCTAGATCCTACACTAAGCCATCAGTTTATCCTACTATTCTGGGTAAGAGAATATTTACACCATTAAACCCAAATCATTGTCAATGCGTACTGATTTCCCATAAAAAATAATGCTAGAATTGGCTAATATAAGTCCTGCGCATTAACAATAGGGCTAGCTGTTATGTGCAGACTATAAATAACATTGTTCCCGGAGTTATTATTATGATCCCAGAGTTGGGGCATTTTGCTTTAATTGTTGCTTTAGCGTTCGCTATTAGTTTAAGTATCATTCCTTTGTTAGGCGTATTTACCCGTCAACCGGTGTTAATTGGCTATGCAAAACCATTAACCTTTGGCATGTTTGCCTTTACCGCGATAAGTATCGTTGTTCTTGGATATAGTTTTGTTGTAGACGATTTCTCAGTGAAATATGTTGCTGGGCATTCTAATTCCTTATTGCCTTATTATTTTAAAATTAGTGCGGTTTGGGGCGGGCATGAAGGCTCTTTATTACTGTGGGTTTTTTCATTAACTGCTTGGACGATGGCAGTCGCCAAGTATAGCAAGGGAATTGATGAGGCATTTATCGCGAGAGTGTTAGCGGTGCTTGGTATGGTGTCAGTTGGTTTTATGCTATTCACTTTATTAACATCTAATCCGTTTGAACGCTTATGGCCAGTCGTACCTATGGAAGGCCGCGACTTAAACCCGTTACTGCAAGATGTCGGCTTAATTATTCACCCTCCTATGTTGTACTTAGGTTATGTGGGCTTTGCGGTAGCGTTTGCCTTTGCGGTTGCTGCGCTTATGTGTGGCAAACTAGACGCTGCTTGGGCACGCTGGGCAAGACCTTGGGTAGTCGCAGCTTGGATTTTCTTAACCTTAGGTATTGCACTAGGTAGCTGGTGGGCTTACTACGAACTTGGTTGGGGCGGCTGGTGGTTCTGGGATCCAGTTGAAAACGCATCATTTATGCCGTGGTTAGTCGGTACGGCTTTACTGCATTCACTTGCGGTGACAGAAAAGCGCGGTGCTTTTAGAAACTGGACAGTGCTACTTGCTATTTTCGCCTTTAGCTTAAGTTTATTAGGTACCTTCTTAGTTCGCTCTGGCGTGATTACTTCCGTGCATTCATTTGCGGCTGACCCAACACGTGGTGCCTTTATCCTTTTACTCCTTGCCATTGCTGTGGGCGGTTCATTAACTTTGTTTGCCTTTAGAGCATCTAATGTGGCTAGCTTCAGTCGTTTCTCTACTTATTCACGTGAAACTGCACTGTTACTGTGTAATGTTATTTTGGTAGTTGCTTCGGTAACGGTTTTATTAGGTACTCTTTATCCGCTGATTATCGATGCTGCTGGATTAGGAAAAATCTCGGTAGGCCCTCCTTATTTTAACGCAGTGTTTGTTCCTATGATGAGTGTGCTTTTCATAGTAATGGGAATTGGACCACTTATTCGTTGGAAAAAAGCTAAATCAGGCGAACTGAGAAAACAGCTGACTAAGCCTTCTATTGCTAGCATCGTGATTGGTTTAGCGTTTCCTTTTGTTTATGCGGGTGAATTTAACGCATTGACCAGCTTTGGTATTGCATTGGCGAGTTGGGTGTCACTGGTTGTGATTAAAGATTTGCGTAATCAAGCAAAAGATAAGCAAGGTAAATACAACTTTGGCAAGGTTAGTTTTAGTCAGTGGGGTATGACTTTTGCCCACATGGGTATCGCGATTACCATTGTCGGTGTCACTATCGTGTCAATGTATGAAAAAGAACTGAGTGTGAAAATGGCACTTAACGAAAGCGTTGAAGTGTCGGGCTATGAAGTACAGTTTCTAGGTATTAAGCCCGTAAAAGGCCCTAACTATACCGCAGAACAAGGCCAGTTATTAGTAACCAAAAACGGTGAAGAAGTGGCGTTATTAAAGCCAGAACGCAGAACTTATTTAGTGCAAACCATGGGCATGACAGAAGCGGGTATTGACCCCGGTCTTTTCCGTGACGTTTACGTTGCTCTTGGCGACCCACTTCCAGATGGCGCTTGGGCTATTCGCGTACATTACAAGCCTTTCGTTCGCTGGATTTGGCTGGGTGCAATATTTATGGGCTTCGGCGGCTTGCTTGCTATGATGGATAAGCGCTACAGAGCTAAAAAAGCAAAACAAATTCAGTCAGTTGTTTCAGCTGTTAAACCTAGCGCAGCATAAGGAATAGATGTGAACAAAATTATCCGATTTTTACCTTTAATCGTTTTTATTGCGTTAGGTGTTGTGCTTTATCGTGGTTTGTCATTAAACCCGCAAGCACTACCGTCGGCATTGGTAGGACAACCTATGCCAAGTTTTCAGTTAACGCAGTTACTAAAGCCTGAAGTTGAGCTGACAGAACAAGATTTAAAAGGCGATATTGTACTGTTAAATGTTTGGGGTACTTGGTGCGTCTATTGTAAGTACGAGCATCCTTATTTAGTTGATATTGCTAAAAGCGGTCGTGTTAGTTTGTACGGATTAAACTACAAAGATATTCGTGAAGACGCCAAGCAGTGGTTAATAGATTACGAAGATCCTTATGTGTTATCTGTTTTCGACCCGTTAGGGAAACTGGGTATTGAGTTAGGTGTTACCGCTGCGCCGGAAACATTTGTTATCGATAAGAAAGGCATTATTCGAATGAAGCATGTTGGCCCTATTGACGGACAAGTTTGGCAGGAGAAATTCATTCCTATGATTGAAATGCTCGAGCAAGAAGGAGCTTAGTAATGCGCAGTTTAGTTATATTATTGTCTTTCGTGTTAACTAGCGTTTTATTTGCTAACAACAGTTACGGGCAAACAACAGATACATACGTGTTTGAAAATCCCGTGACTGAAACACGTTATAAAGCACTCATTAAAGAGCTACGATGTCCTAAGTGTCAAAATCAAAATTTAGCTGATTCTAATTCACCTATTGCGGCAGATTTGCGTCGTGAAGTATATGAATTATTAATGCAAGGCAAGTCAGATATTGAAATCGTCGATTTTATGGTAAAGCGCTATGGTGAGTTTGTGCTTTATCGCCCAAAAGTCTCTAGCCTTACTTATATTTTATGGTTTGGTCCTGCGGTATTGTTACTTATTGGTATCGTGATTGTTATGCTGATGGTACGCAATAAGCCTAAGCAAAAGAAACAAGTCGCTTTATCTTCACAGCAACAAAATCAAATCGACGAATTACTGAAAGACAAATAATTTATGCTTGAATTACTTTTTATTGTTATTGCCTTTATTCTGCTTATTTTAATAGTGGTATGGGCACATTTCATTTCACAACACAGATACGCCAACAATGTTGATAACAGTTTTCGTGATGAAACTAACGTTCGACTTTATAAAGAACATAAAGCGGAAATAGAACGCGATCATGAACAAGGTCGCTTAGATGAGGAAAGCTACGAGTATTTAATCGCTGAGCTTGACCAAAGCTTGCTGCAAGACATCAACGAAAACCAACAAGAAGCAAATCAAACGCCAAGTAAAGTGAAAACTATCTCTATTATTTGGCCGATATCAATCAGCTTGTTTGTTATCGTTTTTAGTGCCTATATGTATCAGCAAAACGGCGCTTATAGTTTGATTGCATCTACGCCGCAAGCCACTCAAGATGGCCATGCTCAATTGAATGAACAAGAGCGTGCTTTAGTTCAAATAGAGCAACTGAAAAAACAAACTGAGCAAGAGCCAATGAACAGCGATGCTTGGTATGGTTTAGGTCAGGCGTTAGTTGGTGTGGGAGATTTCGACGGTGCTCTTAATGCCTTTGATAAAGTGATTGCTATTGATGGTGAACAAGCCGATTTATATGGTGCTAAAGCGCAAGCGACTTTTTATAAAAACAATCGTCAGATCACTGCCGAAGTACAGCAATTAATTGATAAAGCACTGTCACTTGACCCACGCGATCCTTCAACCAATATTTTGTTGGGTATGAACCAGTTTCTAAATCAAAACTTCCAAGGTGCGATTACCTTCTGGCAGCAGGTTGTTACAGATAACCGCCCAAGTGTTAATGTTGAGGCATTAAAAGGCGCTATCGCTGAAGCACAAAATAGACTTGCGCTATCTGGTGGCGGCGCTGCTGATGCTCAGCCTATTATGCCAAACAGTCCTCGCTTAACCATTGATATTGATATCAGTGATGAAGTTTTAGCACAATTAGAGCAAGGTGAAGATAAAGTAGTATTTGTCTATGCAATACCAACAGGTGGCGCACGCATGCCACTGGCGGCAGTTAAATTGATGGCCAGTGATTTACCAACGCGAATCGTACTAAATGACGCGCGTGCTATGACACCTCAAGCAAAGCTTAGCTCTGTGAAAGAAGCTAATATTGTTGCCGTAATTTCTGCAAGCGGTAGCCCTGGTGTCAAAGCGGGCGACTTTAAAGGTCAGGTTGATAATGTTGCCGTGATGGAAAGAAATCCGATCCGTTTAGTGGTAGACACCGTAATAGAAGAACAAAAGAATAATTAGAATCTGAGAGCTTACTTTGAAATCTAGATATTTAGGTGCTGACAAAGCGTCTGCACATGGTCAATCGCGCAAGATAGGTGTGCTGTTAACTAACTTGGGTACGCCTGACGCACCTACATCTCCGGCGTTAAGAAATTACCTACGCGAATTTTTATCGGACCCTCGCGTAGTGGAAATTCCTCGTCTTGTGTGGATGATTATTCTCCACGGTATTATTTTACGAGTAAGGCCTGCAAAATCGGCTGCTTTGTATAAAAGCATTTGGACTGAGCAAGGCTCACCACTTATGGTGATCAGTAATGCGATAAAGGAGAAAGTCAGTCAGCTTATTGATCGCGATAACAAACCTGAAGTTATCGTAGATTTAGCCATGCGCTACGGTAACCCATCTATCGCCAGTAAGTTAGAAGAGTTTCGCCAACAAGGTGTGGATAAGCTAATCGTTATGCCTTTGTATCCTCAATATGGCGGACCAACGACAGCGTCGACTTACGATGCTATCAATAAGGCGATTTCATCTTGGCGTTGGATACCTTCAGTTCAGTTTATCAATGGTTATCATGATGAGCCATTGTATGTTGAAGCGCTAGCAAATAGTATTCAAGAGCATATCGAACAGCATGGACAACCAGATAAATTGGTTCTTTCTTATCATGGAATGCCAAAACATTTTTTAGATAGTGGAGACCCGTATTTTTGCTTTTGTCAGCAAACAACGAGATTAGTGGCTGAGCGATTATCGTTACCTGAAGGAAGTTTCATTAGTACTTTTCAATCTCGGTTCGGTAAAGCTGAATGGCTCAAGCCATATACTGATGAAACACTTGAGAGTTTAGCGAAAGATGGTCATAAACACGTTGCTATTGTTAGCCCTGCATTTAGCGCTGACTGTTTAGAAACGTTAGAGGAGCTAGCCGAAGAGAATCGTGAAATATTCGAAGAGGCGGGCGGTGAGACTTATCACTATATCGCGGCGTTAAACGATCGAGACGACCATTGCCATGCAATTACGCAAATATTAAATCGCCATTTGGCTTGTTATCAAAAGTAATTCCAGTTCATGAAATACAAAAAGGCCGCAATAGAAATACTGCGGCCTTTTTCATTTGTTGTCGGTTATTGTCATTTGAAATTTTTAGGCAAGCGCTTTTCTATGGTTTGCTACGTACATCACTAAGCAGGCTATGATTGCGAAAACAAATAACCAGTCTGTGGCGGGCGTTGGAATTGCTGTTACCTTATTCCTACTAGTGATACGTTGCCCTTGGTTAATGCGACCTCGTGTTTCAGGTGCCAACTGCCAGACAAAATCACTCATGTGGCTTCCTAAGCCAGTTAATTGCAATGATGTGCCTACGGGGTTGCTCGTTGGCTGTGAAATACCAATATCTTCGCTGGTGTGCCCTTGAGCCGCGCCATTAGTTGCCAAAAAGCTTCCTTCATATGAAAGAAACTGAACAACTTGCTGTAAGTGGTTGATCAAGGCAACGCCATCAGGGGCACCATTTTGTAGCCCTGAGACAAGAAACGATGAGATACCAAGTTGATCGTTATTACCATGCAATGCGCCAGAAAGATCTAGCTGCTTATATGTACTACCATTACTGCCGTTGTAAAAGATTAATGACCAGTCAGTTAAATCAACGGCATTAAAACTAGCAAGTTCGACAAATTCATTTTGATCTCGACCGGTATTGTCATAGTGCAGTTCATTGATAAACACCAACGAGGCATGGCTAAATGGTGACAGTGACAAACAAATAAGAAGCGCACAACACGCTATTACTTTTTTCATCTTAATTCCTTTTAAGTTGTTTAGCCCTTTAATTGGGCTGCTAATTATATGTAGGGAGTCATTCCCTTCATCGCACTTCAGCTTTTATCTTGAATAAATGAAGCGGGCAAAGTGTAGCTGGAAAAAGGCAAAATAGTTGAGGTTGTGGGGATCACAATAAAAATACATCATTTAATACCCATTGAATTGGTATAAATCGAGCATTGATGTAAACGGAAATAATAGGCAATAAAAAACGGAGCACTAGGCTCCGTTTTCATAGAATTAGCTGCGAGCTATTATAGGGCAGTAACGTTTTTAGCTTCTGGACCTTTTTTACCTTGCTCAACAGTGAAAGACACTGATTGACCGTCAGTTAAAGTGCGGAAACCGTCACCAGTGATTGCACTAAAGTGTACAAACACGTCAGGGCCACCTTCTTGTTCAATAAAGCCAAAGCCTTTTGATTCGTTAAAAAACTTAACTTTGCCAGTTACTGTATCAGACATACCAACATTTCTCTTCATATTAAATAAACGGGTTAGCTACCGAGCTATACATGCTAATGTAGCCATGTACGGAGTAAATGCTCTCTACCCAAAAGTACAGACAGAGAAAGGTATCCATAACACATGCGCGTTTAGACCCATAAGTGGCTCACTAAAACCTCCATGAGCAGACACAAATCGTTCCTTCTCTACAACGCAAAAACTCAACGCAGGAAAATACTAGCACATAAATTGGCTAATAGCTTGAAATAAAGTGAACTTTGTTTGATCTTTTTATTACAGCAAAGCCCGCAGGGGGCGGGCTTTGTATAAAGTATTTCGTAGAAGGTGATGGATTACATCGCTTCTATTTGCGCCTTCTGGTCGACCAGCTTAGCTAAAGCAGACTCCGCGTCAGCTAATTTTGCTTTCTCTTTATCGATTACAGCGGCAGGTGCTTTGGCAACGAAATTTTCATTTCCGAGCTTACCAGCAATTTTTTGTGCGTCTTTTTCAAGCTTTTCAATAGCTTTGCTTAGACGAGCAAGTTCAGCGTCTTTATCGATTAAACCTGCCATTGGAATTAATACCGACATATCGCCCATAACGGCAGTCGCAGACGCTGGGCCTTCGACACCGTCTTCTAAGACTTCAATCGACTCTAATTTGGCTAACGCTTGTACGAAAGTTTGATTATTTTCCAAGCGACGTTTGTCTTCATCGCCGGCATTTTTCAAAAACACTGGTAACGGCTTATTCGGTGAAATATCCATTTCACCACGAATATTGCGGATCGCGATGATAAATTGCTTCACCCACTCCAAATCGTCAGAAGCTTGGCTATCAACCGATGATTCGTCAAATTGTGGGAAGCTTTGTACCATAATGCTGTCGCCACATTTTGCAAATGCCGTTAGTGGTACCACACGTTGCCAGATAGTTTCAGTAATAAATGGCATGATAGGGTGCATTAAACGAAGAAGGGCTTCTAATGTTTCAACAAGTGTTTTACGCGTGCCACGTTGTTGTGCTTCAGTACCGTTGTTTAATACTGGCTTAGTTAATTCTAGGTACCAATCACAGAACTGGTTCCAAGTGAATTCGTAAAGTGCTTGCGAAGCAATATCGAAACGAAAAGTTCTAAACGCTTCATGGACATCAGCTACCGTCTTCTGGAATTGCGACTGGATCCAACGGTCAGCAAGTGATAGTTCAATTTCACCGCCGTCTTTACCACAATCATGCTCTTCTGTGTTCATTAACACGTAACGGCTCGCATTCCATAACTTGTTACAGAAGTTACGGTAACCGTCTAAACGCTTCATGTCCCAGTTAATATCACGACCAGTAGAAGCTAAGGCAGATAGTGTAAAGCGAAGAGCATCGGTACCGTGCGCTTCAATACCATCAGGGAAGGTCTTTTTGGTTGCTTTACCGATTTTCGCCGCCAATTGTGGCTGCATCATGTTACCTGTGCGCTTTTCAAGAAGGTCGTCTAATGAAATACCGTCAATCATATCTAGTGGGTCAATGACATTACCCTTAGATTTTGACATCTTGTCGCCGTTTTCATCGCGAATTAGACCTGTAACGTACACTTGCTTAAATGGTACTTGTGGTTTGCCATCTTCATCTTTAATGAAATGCATGGTCATCATGATCATACGGGCAACCCAGAAGAAAATGATGTCAAAACCAGTGACTAACACGTCAGTAGAGTGGAATTGCTTCATTAACTCTTCTTCATTTGGCCAACCTAGCGTAGAGAAAGTCCAAAGTGCAGATGAGAACCAAGTATCTAATACGTCATCGTCTTGCTTAAGCGCTACTGAATCAGCTAGACCGTGCTTTTCACGGATCTCTGCTTCGTTACGACCAACGTAAACATTACCTTCTTCGTCGTACCAAGCTGGAATTCTGTGACCCCACCATAATTGACGAGAAATACACCAGTCTTGAATATCGCGCATCCAAGCAAAGTACATGTTTTCGTATTGCTTAGGTACAAATTGAATATCGCCATTTTCAACAGCTTCAATTGCTGGTTTTGCTAAAGGCTCAGTGCGAACATACCATTGGTCAGTCAGTAACGGTTCAATGATAACGCCAGAGCGGTCACCGTATGGAGCGACTAAGTCGTGATCTTTAATGCCATCTAACAAACCTAATTCTTCAAACTTAGCGACGATGGCTTTTCTGGCAGCGAATCTGTCTAAACCTGCTAAGTCTTCTGGCAATGCAGTGTCGAAGGCATCGCTTGGCTCGCCATTGGTGTTGTATACATCTGCTTGAGCAAGAACCGCAGCGTCTTTGTCAAAGATATTGATCATGGCTAAGCCACAACGCTTGCCCACTTCGTTATCGTTGAAATCGTGCGCAGGGGTAATTTTTACACAACCCGTGCCTTTTTCCATGTCAGCATGTTCATCACCAACAATTGGGATCAAACGATTCACTAATGGCAACATTACGTGTTTGCCAATTAAATCTTTGTAACGTGGATCTTCAGGGTTAACTGCAACACCTGTATCGCCTAGCATGGTTTCAGGGCGAGTCGTTGCAACGACTAAATAGTCTTTACCTTCAGAAGTTTTTGCGCCGTCGGCTAATGGATAGCGCAAGTGCCACATGTGGCCTTTTTTGTCCTTGTTTTCAACTTCAAGATCAGAAATTGCCGTGTGTAGTTTCGGATCCCAGTTTACTAAGCGCTTACCACGGTAGATTAAGTCATCTTGATATAAGCGAACGAATACCTCTTGAACGGCATCACTTAAGCCATCGTCCATCGTAAAGCGTTCACGTGACCAATCAATTGAGTTACCTAAACGACGCATTTGTTGGCCGATAGTGCCACCAGAGTGTGCTTTCCACTCCCAAATTTTGTCGATAAAAGCGTCGCGACCGTAGTCATGGCGAGTTTTATCTTCTTCAGCAGCGATTTTTCTCTCCACAACCATTTGCGTAGCGATACCTGCGTGGTCAGTACCTGACTGCCATAAGGTATTTTTACCTTGCATACGTTGGTAACGAATTAAGGTATCCATAATGGTTTGTTGAAACGCGTGGCCCATGTGAAGGCTACCCGTTACATTCGGTGGTGGAATAGCGATACAGTAGCCATCGCCTTTGCCTGTTGGTTCAAAATAACCTTGCGCTTCCCACTCTTGATAAAGCGCCTTTTCAATTGATGAAGGATTAAATGTTTTTTCCATCTTTCTACGTACTTTTAAATCGTTTGTGTGATATCAGCTGGCGATACTAGCCGCAGGCTGATTATTCACTTGAAAGCCCTGCTGACGGTATTGTTTAAATCGTTCACGCGCTTGCTGTTTACGATTTTCGTCTTCAGGTACAAAATCTATAATTTGTGAAAACTGACCGGCAAATGACGGCATTTGGCTAGTCAGGTTAATTAAAATCGCTCGGCGATTGGTCGGTGCTTGCCAGCTTATTTCTACGGCGGCACCTTGCTTTGGTCCTTCGCCAACTAAGTTATGTGCAACAAAACTGTCGGGGTCAAAAGACCATAAAAGCTCATCAATTTGATGAGCTTGTTCTTGGTTTTCAGTAAAAATAAATACTCGTTGACTTTGTCGGTAAAAATAAGCTGCTTGAAAGCAAGCATGCATCAAAGATAAATCGATATCATGCTGTGCCTGCTCTTGCAGTAAATAAAACATTACCTGAGTATTCATTAACAATTACTCGCCTTGTTCAACGCCTGATTTATTTAATAAAAACTGCGTTAACATGCTAACAGGACGACCAGTTGAGCCTTTAAGCTTTCCGCCGCGCCATGCTGTTCCGGCAATATCTAAATGTGCCCAGTGATATTTCTTGGTGAACTTAGATAAGAAACATGCCGCAGTTATAGTGCCTGCTGGACGACCACCTAAGTTAGTAAAATCAGCAAATGGGCTTTCTAATTGTTCTTGGTAATCATCCCACAGTGGTAATCGCCAAGCGCGATCGCCACTTTGATCCGATGCATTAAGTAATTCGTGCGCTAATGGGTTGTGTGAACTCATCAAGCCCGTAGCGTGTGCACCTAAAGCGATAACACAAGCACCTGTTAACGTCGCAACGTCAACAACACAATCAGGTTCGAAACGCTCTACATACGTTAAAGCATCACATAAAACTAAGCGACCTTCAGCGTCAGTATTTAACACTTCCACCGTTTGACCAGACATGGTTGTTAATACATCACCTGGGCGGTATGCATTGCCACCTGGCATATTTTCACAACCTGCTAAAACACCAATAACGTTAATTGGCAATTGTAACTCGGCTAAAGAGTGCATCGCACCTAAAACGCCTGCTGCGCCACCCATGTCGTATTTCATTTCGTCCATTGCTTCGCCTGGTTTCAATGAAATACCGCCTGAGTCGAACGTTAAACCTTTACCAACGAGCACGATTGGCGCACTGTCGTCACCAGCACCTTGGTATTTGATTAGGCTCATCATTGACTCATTCACTGAACCTCGACCAACAGCAAGGTAAGATCCCATGCCTAATTCTTCCATTTGCTTTTCGCCAATAATTTCAGTGGTGATGTTTTCATAGTCACTTTCTAAAATTTTGGCTTGTTCTGCCAAGTAAGCAGGGTTACAAATATTTGGTGGCATGTTGGCAACGTTTTTACAGGTAGTAATACCTTCTGCAACTGCTAAACCATGGGCAACAGCACGTTCACCAAGTGGAAGTTCACGACGGGTAGGTACGTTGAAAACAATTTTACGCAACGGACGACGAGGCTCTTCTTTACGAGATTTTAAACTATCAAAACTGTACAAACAGTCTTGCGTTGCTTCGACCGCGTGACGTACTTTCCAATAGTTATCACGACCTTTAACATGTAATTCAGTCAAGAAACAAACAGCTTCCATAGAGCCTGTTTCATTTAAGGTATTGATCGTTTTGCTGATAATTTGCTTGTATTGGCGCTCGTCTAGTTCACGCTCTTTACCACAACCCACTAACAGAACACGCTCACTAAGAATATTAGGTACGTGGTGAAGCAATAACATTTGCCCCGATTTACCTTCAAGATCACCTCTGCGCAGTAAGTTACTGATGTAACCACCACTGATTTCGTCTAGTTGTTCAGCGACAGCAGAGAGTCTTCTTGGCTCGAATACACCAACAACAATACAGGCACTGCGTTGCTTTTCTGGGCTACCACTTTTTACGCTAAATTCCATGGGTTCTCCTAGTTTTTAGGTAAATCTGAACTTTTGATAGGAAAAAGTTCAGTTTAACTTGCTTAAATCTACCATTAATAGATAAGCTTACGATGATTTATTTTTCGCTAAAGGCTATAATTATAGCCCTATCCGTAAGCTTTACCTAAAGGCTTTTAATTTATTTTAGTTATGAAAACGACAAGTTTACTTAAAAATTGTCATTATGTCAGAAAAAAACTAAGTTTTTATAGGATCTATTTGTGATCGTTTTTCGTTATTTATTAAAAGAAGTGGCCAAAACTCAGCTTGCTGTATTTGTTGTCTTAATGACGATATTTATCAGTAACAAGTTTGTTCGCTTCCTTGACGATGCATCGGAAGGTGGTATTCCAGGTCAAATGGTAATGCTTTTCATAGGGTTACGCGTGCCAGACCTTGCTGGCATGATTTTGCCTTTAAGCTTTTTTCTTGGCATTTTGCTCGCTTATGGGCGTATTTATGCCGACAACGAAATGACAATTTTGCACGCCACGGGTGTCAGTGAATGGTACGTAGTGCGCTTGACCTTAATTCTGGGCTTGGTAACAGCAATTGTAACTGGCGTTTTTACCCTTTATCTATCGCCGATGGCAGCAGAATACGAGTACCAAATACGACAAAAGTTAGCCGCTGATTCTGGCTTAAGTGCCCTTACTGCCGGCAGATTCCAAACCACTGGTAATGAGAAAGCTGTGGTCTTTATTCACGATAAAGATCGTGAGAACAACACTTTAGATAAAGTGTTCGTTGCACAACTACCTGATACTAACGATCGAACTCGAAGTATTATTAACTCAAGTCTGGTGTACGCCAAGAAAGGTGAAGTGATTGAAGAAGCTTCTGGCTCACAGAGTTTAATACTCAGCGAAGGTACTCGTTATCGCTATGACGATGAAACCCAAGAATATCGGCAAATAGCCTTTGGCAAATACTACTTGCAGATTCAAGATCAAAAAGTAGAAGAAAAGCGCAGAAAATTAAATGCCATTCCTACCTCGCAGTTGTTTGGTGAAGATGTTCCTGAGTTTAAAGCGGCGATACATTGGCGATTGGCTTTCCCGTTGGCGTGTTTGATCTTAACCTTAGTGGCAGTGCCGCTGAGTGTGGTAAATCCAAGACAAGGTAAATTTGCCAAAATGCTGCCTGCGTTACTGCTATTTTTAGGGTATTTCTTATTACTTACCGCAATGCGCAGTGGATTGGAAAGCGGCAAAATTCCAGCGAATATTGGTATGTGGCCTATACACTTGATGGCGCTGCTACTTGGTATTAGCCTGTTGATGAAAGGGCGAACTGCAGGATTGAAGCTACGCGCTAAACTCCCACATGTGAAAGCGGGAGAAGCATAGATGAAGATTTTAGATTTATACATAGCACGTATCATTGCTTCGACGACATTTTTAACCTTGGCCGTTTTTGTTAGTTTAAGTGGCATTATTAAATTTGTAGAGCAGATGAAATATGTCGGTCGAGGTAGCTACGACTTGTCGCATGCTGCACTGTTCGTACTCTATGCGATTCCTCGTGACATTGAACTCTTCTTTCCAATGGCTGCTTTAATTGGCGGCTTAATCGGTATCGGTATGCTGGCGAGCAATTCTGAACTAGTGGTCATGCAAGCCTCGGGTTTATCTCGTTTAGATATTATTCGTTCGGTAATGAAAGCGGCGTCCGTGCTTATTGTTATCAGCATGATAGTCGGTGAGTTTTTGGCACCCGAAGGTGAAGCGGCGGCAAGACAGGTTAAAGCACAGGCTATCTCTGGTGGCAGTCTGATCTCTTCTTCCGGGGGGACCTGGGCCAAAGATGGGGATTACTTTGTTCACATTCAGGAAGTTGAAGATACCGGCTCGTTAAACACCATCCAGATATACCGTTTTAACGATGAATTAAAGCTCGACTCTTGGTTATCAGCCGACTCTGCTCGTTATGAGAACAATGCATGGCAGCTGATAGACGTAGTAGAAACCTTTGTTGAAAATGAACAAATTGTCAGTCGAGAATCGGCAATTAAAGAATGGGTATCGTCACTAACCCCAGACAAGCTCGGCGTAGTAACGGTAAAACCAGAATCTTTATCTATTCGCGGCTTAATCGACTATTTAGATTACCTCGATGCTAATGATCAAGACCCATCGCGTTACAAGTTAGCTTTTTGGCGAAAGATAGTGCAACCCGTTACCGTAGCGGTTATGTTGCTACTCGCTTTGTCATTTATTTTTGGCCCGTTGCGCTCGGTTTCTATGGGCGCGCGCATTATGATGGGAGTAGCAACGGGTATTGGCTTCTTTATTGTTAATGAAGTGCTGGGTTCGATGAGTTTGGTCTATCAACTACCTGCTATGTTTGGCGCAGTTATGCCCAGCGTATTGTTTACCGCGATTGCTATGTACTTTATGACTAAAAAGGCAACTTAACCGCGCAGCTAATAAACCTGTATGTATAAAAAAAGCGAAGTATCAACTTCGCTTTTTTTATACTGACGTTCTACTTATTTGTTTTTAACTGGCTTAGGTAATACGATAATTTCACAATCAGTGAGCTTATCTTGCAAACTTAACTTGGCTTGCCATTCAATAAACAGCCAAATATTTCCTATACCTAATAAACTGTAAATTATGCGTTTTATTCCTGTTGGCTTGTCAATTAACTGACCGTCTAGACGTTGTAAGCGCATTCGCCAAGCACGCATGCCTAGCGTTTGACCACCGCGAGTCCAAAAGAAAATAAAGAAATAGCAGACACTTAAAACCGCGAATCCATCAATTAATACGGTATAGAGAATAGAGCTTTCTTTTACATCAATTAAGTGCTCAAAGCCGCCTTTATCGATGATGCCTGCCGCAGCCAATCCTCCGAAAATAGCAAAAGCGGTGGCACCCGCCACCATATAAATAGACAGGGCTAACAATGCATCGTATACCCAAGCGGCTAACCGTCTAAAAAAGCCTGCTCGCGGGCATTCAATAACTGTTGTGTCAGACATAAATTCATCTCAATATTCGTTTGCGCTAGTGTACCAAAGATGGGAAGCAAGACACTAGACTGACGATGGTAAATTACCTAAAAAGGATTGTTTTACTAATAAGTTCGCTAATTAATTAGCCAATTACTTTCATTATTACAACAGCAAAACATCAGCATTAAATCAGTTTCAAACACTTTGTTTTATATAGAGTTTGTATCAGTATTTGTCACAGTTTTGTTTTCGTCTTAATAGGATTTTTATGAAAGGTTTAACGGCAATTCTTATTTTTATTGTTTGTACATATTCATTCGGGAACGAATTTACATTTGGCTTTAAGGAGGCGTTGCATTCCAAAGTATTGAATGAACAACGTGAGATTAATGTTTATTTACCGCCTAGCTATGACAGTAATTCAACAATACGCTATCCCGTGATTTATGCCTTAGATGAGTCAAATTTTAAATATTTGGTCGGCGTAACCGACTGGCTAAGCAGAGGAGCTAGGGTTATTCCTGAATATATTGTAGTGAATGTTGTTAACACAGATCGCTATCGCGACTTTTCTCCAAGCAAGCCTCAAGATGAACCAGACTCTAATGCAGGAGGAGCAAAAAAATTTGTAAGCTTTATGTCTCAGGAGTTAATTCCATATATAGAATCAAACTATCGAACGAGTTCATTCAAGGTACTCACAGGGCACTCTTTCGGTGGTCTATTCGCGTTAAACACCTTGCTCACCCAGCCTGATACTTTCAATGCTTATGTCGCTATGAGCCCTTTTGTTAGTTTTGATGATGCTGAATTAGTTAAGCGATATCAGCAGAAAATGAGTAAGAGTAAAGCTCTCAATAGCTTTCTGTTTATGACCTTAGGTAACGAGTCCGATCTAAAGCCTGCTTATACAAAGCTCGAAACAGCTTTGAAAAATCAGTCGCCAGAAAACTTGCAGTGGCAAAGTCACATTTATCAAGATGAAAGTCATATGTCGACGCCATCTAGAACTATTCACCCAGCATTAAACGCGTTAACTTACTATCAGGGCTATCGAGTTTCTTCTGAAGTACTTAACGGAAGCTTTGACAAAGTGGAGAAGCACTTTAAAAACATATCGAAGCAGCTGGGTTATAAAGTAGAGCCAACGCCTTCAGTGATAGATGCTTACAGCGTAAATTTACTGGAAAACAATCGCACAGAAGAAGCACTCGCGTTTATCCAGAGCCAGCATCAGAAAAAAAGAATTTCAGCTAGAGGGATAAACCAATTTGCCTATCATCTTATGTGGCGAGGTAACATCGATAGTGCTATAAAGCTTTTCAAAGAGAATGTTCAGCGATATCCGGATATAGCAAATCTATATGACAGTCTGGCAGAAGGATATGAAAGCAAGGGCGATGTTGCAAAGGCGATAGTGATTCAACAACAAGCGGTAGACTTGGCCCAACAGCAAAAATTAACTAATGTTGGCTATTTCCAAGACCGATTACACCTGCTGCAGTCAAAGCGTTAATAATACACATAGCTCTCAGTTAGGATGAAAATTCAGCAACTGGATGGTATGCAAGATAAAATGATTGCAAGGCGATCAAAAAATCGTATAATGCCAGCCACTTCGATAAATTTTATCGATAGTCACTGTGTCGCCGGAGTGGTGGAATTGGTAGACACGACGGATTCAAAATCCGTTGCCTTTGCGGGCGTGACGGTTCAAGTCCGTCCTCCGGTACCATTCTTATTCAAGAGCGAATGAGAAACAAAAACCAGCATAAAGCTGGTTTTTTTGTGTCTGAAATTTATGAGAATAGCAATACCAAGTTACACCATTGAAGTGTTTAATTACAATAAATGCCTCGTAAAAATAGTAGATGTAACTTGATATAGTCCGATTTTAAATTGTAGTTGCTGTTGAAAACAGTTGGTCAATTTTTCTCTGAGCCTCAATGCTTTCACTCGCTTTCAATGATTCCACTAATTCCGGTAATGTGCCTTGAATGTCACCTGAGTGTAGACGTATAAACTCTGCTAATTTCTTGTGAAATAGCTGTTCACCCAATAGTTGTTTTGTTCTAAGAAAAACGATAGGTCCTTTGCCATAACTAAGATAATTTTGATTATCCATTTCTATTAATGGTGGCTCTGCTTCTGCAGCAAAAGCCTTTCCTGAGCGATATCTTCGCTCATTATAGTCGGCTAAAGATTGTGCCATTTCACCGCCGTACAGGTTTTCTAGTATTTGCAGTTCTGTATATTTTGCTAAAGACTCGAGTAAAACTTGGTCTCCTGCGGTTAGCTCAGGTGTTAGTATTTCTCCCCACCATTGGTGTGAAACTTCATGGGCGACATTTCGAGCAACATTATTAATACTTGCTCCATCATTTATGGCTTGAAGAAATAACCCTTCAGTAAGTGCAATCATTCCTGGAGTTGATTTGCCGCCAAAAGGGTGGAAGTCTGCTACTTCTACCAATCGCAGTGTTGGTGCGTGGTATTTCGCAAAATTTAATTCGCTGTAACTTATCGTCTGTTTAGCGACTGATAATATTTCTTCAATATTTTTATCATGCGCCGCGTCATAGAATAATTCTATATTAACGTCATTATGACGCAACGAGCGTGAAGTATATCTGCCTGATGCAAAAGATATTGCTGGATAAACTGGCGCAACGGTTTCGTAATGGTAAATGTTACGGCCATCGCTTTTTTCTGTTGCTTTGAGTTCGCCAGACGTGATTGCCGTCTGATCAGACTCTGTGGATAACATAACACTGAATAAACGCTTGCTCGTGACAAATTTCCCTAAAGCTTGACGGCTGTTACCAAATTCTTTTTCAGGCAACCCAAGGGATTGTCGTTCGAATGGATTTTTTATTTCTAAGTAGCTGGCATAACCAAGAATTGGTTCAAAGTCACTTAAGTTTATGTAGCTATTATTCGGAGAAACCGAATTGTTATTGCTAAATAATGTCGCATTCACTTTCAGATCATAAATAAAATTAGTGGATTGTTTAGGCTTTAGAGGTTTCTTAAATTCAAATGTATAAGCAAACTGATTTGGGTCTGCTTTTACTAAGGAGGCTCCTTCAATAGATACATTTGATAGTGCAAAGCGACTTGTCACCAACATACGCGATAGTGATGTATTGCTGTTATTTTTTATAACATTGTTAGCTGACACTTTATAAGCCTGTTCACCAGGATAAATGTCAACTTCAAGTGTACTGCTCAATATGTCAGGAATAGGCTGTTTTGAATACTTTTGGTATGTTCTTTCATAATTTGCATGTTGAGCAAGTCTATCTGATGAAGACTTATAACCTAGCTCCGAGTTTATGATGCCAAACAAATAACCTTGCTGAATTAAAAGGCCTATAGCAATTACCGCAAATACTTTGACTGATTTTAGGGAGTTAAGAGTTGCCCGAGTCAACGATTTCTTACTGATAATGTAGCTAGCGATCATTAAGGCTAAAGCTAATAGGCTCCAGCAGACAATATAAAAATCAAAAAGGTCCCCCTTATTACCGAAACTAGCTATTGGTGAATATCCTCGCACTAAGCTTGGAAATTGTAATACTTTCGTCAACGGGTGCTCCAACCCTAATACCATATTGAGGTTAAGTACTAAGCATAGGGCTACAATGGCTACCAACATGGCGGTGAAATAGTTCATGCTGGAAAGTTGTCGACAAACGACGACAATTAAGAATACAAAAGCCACTTTAAACAATACTGGAACTGTAAACCAATACAGGGTAGTCAAATGAAACATCGGTTCTACAATGGCGTTTGGCATACTTGTTAGCAGCAATATCGAAAGGAAGTTGGCGATAACTAACATGAGGATTGGAATGGCAACTATAGGTAGAAGTTTAGCGAAAAATAAGCTGAGCGCTTCAGTGCTAGTTGCTGTTGAAATATCACCAAAATTACAACGCTTCGCTGCCCATATTCGCTCTGCAGAGAAATAGACAATAAACATCAATGCAAAAAGCTCATAAGGCTCAAATACGTAGCTTAATAATCGAGACGAACTAGGGTAATAACTGGAAAATTCTGACGAGCTGAAAAGGCCGATTCCATTGAGTAGAGCTAGAATGGTCATGAGTGACCAAATCAACATTCCAACAATAAATGGGCGACCTGAGAATGTTAATCGGCTTTCAAACTTTAAACATGCGACAAATCGAGAAAAAGCGAATTTCTCCGTGATATCTACATTGACTGTATTTGAACTAGCAAAAGAAGGTGTGCCAGTTTTATTATCGATATTTACCTCTTGTTTTTTTCTAATCAATTTCTTAATTGGGTAGGTAGTAACTAAGGTCGTATCGAGGTTTATTGCTCTAAAAAGGGCAAAGCTAGAAAGGGTTATCCAAATTATTCTATTTAGCAACCAATTTGTGTCGGGCAAAGCTAACGACAGGTTTTTCTGGTTTATCGTTAAAAATTGGGACTGTTCAAAAAATGCGACTACACCGCTCGGATCTATAAGCGTCAACAAGGATAGTACATCTGCTGATTTCATTACCGACTCCCCTGCAACAGGAGAACCTGCGCCTAGAATAATTCCCCAGCTAAACATGAACAATAATGTGCCACAAATAGCGGTGAATAAAGGCGTGCGCCAACGTAAAGTTACCCAAGCTATTAGGGGGAGAAACACCATATTGTTAGTAACACCGAAGATAAACCATGGCGTCACATAATCCCAATATGACGTATTTTGGCTAACAAATGTTTCCGTATCGACAAAATTAATCGCAATGCCGATTCCAAGGGCAATAACACCTTGCAGGGTAATTCCTCCCAAAAACAAAGCGACCAATCTACTTTTTAATTTTGCTTTTTGCTCTAAATTTGCCGTTATAGCGTCAAACTTGTGGTCAGTATCTTTTAAGAGAACGCCAATATTACTGAATATATACAGCAAGCTAACAGCAATACTGCACAGGGCTAGCCAAAACGAAATTCGATAAGGGGCATTAAGTGCCAAGTTATTATTGGTTGGTCCCAAGCTATCTAGAGAAATTAACGCGCCATAGACAAACACGGCAATGCATAGCAGTACAAAAGACGGTTGTTTCAAGTGTAATTTTGATTCCAATTGAATGAGCTGCTTTAACATGCTGACACTCCCTTGGTTGCTTCTTGCTTGTTTAATATGTGGAAATACGCATCTTCTAAATCAGGAGCTACTGCAACAAAGCCATTTCCTGGTGGTGTTTCTGAAAATATTCTAACTTGGCATTGGCCTGCAATCAGCCTTTCAGATAATACTTGTTGAGAGAGTTGAATTGCATCCGCTTCAGAGGGGTTAATATGCTTGAACCATACTTTACCTTGCATGGTTAACAGCAAATCATGAGGGCTACCAGTATATTCGATAGTACCGTTTTTCTGGATTGCCATACGCGGGCAAAGGTTGTGAATATCTTCAACAATATGAGTAGATAAAATAACAATCATATTCTCAGCAACACGATTCAAAATATTGTGAAAACGATTTCGCTCTGCAGGATCTAATCCAGCCGTAGGTTCATCGACAATCAATAGTTTGGGCTTTCCTAACAGCGCTTGTGCAATACCAAATCGTTGCTTCATTCCGCCTGAGTAACTTGCTACTGCTTTATCTTTTGCGTGTGTTAGATTTGTCATTTCCAAAAGCTGGGCAATTTGTTGGCTGCGTTGTTTTTTGTCCAATATTCCTTTGAGAACAGCTAGGTAATCTAATAGATCAACTGCAGAAGTATTTGGGTAAACACCAAATTCCTGAGGCAAGTAGCCCAAGAAAGGGCGAATAGAGGTAGGTGATTCCACAATATCTTGATTGTTAAAGGTAATGCTTCCTGTATCTGGCGTTTGAATTGTGGCGATAGTGCGCATTAAACTTGATTTACCCGCGCCATTTGGGCCAAGTAAGCCAAACATGCCGTTTGAAAGCGTTAAGCTAATACCGTTTAGTGCTTTAACACCATTTTTATATTGCTTGTGAATGCCATTAATTTTTAGCTGATTTTGGGCGTTTAAATTATTTTGTATCATCGTTGTCTACCATTAAATAACTTTATTGGCATGGTAGATTTGTGAGTTGATAAATACAGAAATTTAGCTTTTTTGTGATGAACACCCTCTTTTTAAGGATGAACAATGTCAGTTTTAGGGCTCTATTATTTTTCTCGCTGACATCAATGCTAGATTTTACTCGTTTTATTGAGTAAATAACCTATAGGCCAATAAAAACCTGCTTGTTAGATAACGATTTATAATGCTATGTTAAAAATAGAGCGCTAATGTTGACGATTAAAATGTTTTGTTTTTCATGTCTGAAAATAATGTTTATTTCATAATTTGGTTATTACTAGCAACTGTCATTTCCATGTGGTTGTTTAGACAGTGGCGTGAAATCAAGCTATTGCAGAAACAAACTCAATTAGCTGAACTTACTCAGCTTAAAACTCGTATCAAGCCAGCGTTTTTTTTTGCATCCTTACGAAAGATTCAACAGTTAGCAACTAAGAATGACCCGCTTACGCCTGAGTTCATAATGACGCTATCACAATTCATGCGTTATGTTTTGTACAAAGGTAAGCAAGATAACCAGCCCTTGAGTAATGAAATAGAGCACTTACAGAACTTTGCTATATTGGCAAATAACATGTTCGATAACATGGAAATTGTCGTGACAAATAAGCTTGATGATCCTGGAAAAAAGAATAATAGCGGTATGTTGCCGTCTTTATCGCTTGTGTCGGCTATTGAGTTTTGTTTAGCTAACGTTGAACAAGGGCAGACTGAAAAACTGCATATAACAATTGCAATGCTAGGCAATAAATTGTCATTAATAATTTCTTCAAAGCTCGGCTTTTCTTTTACTAGTGAGCAACTAGATACTCGATTAAAAGCATTATTTGATGATGTTTATGTTAGTAGTGCCTGCTATGAGAACAATTCCGCCAAAAACTCAGGTCAGGAACTCAAGTTTATTCTGTCTCTAGAGGAATGAAAGTGAATCAAATGGAACAAATTAACTTTATTATCATTGATGATGAGCCGATTGCTCACAGGGTAATTTTAAAATACTGTGAAGCACTACCTCAACTAAACTTGGTTGGACAATGCTATGACGCGATTGAAGGTTTGAACTTTATCAAACAAAATCAAGTGGATTTGGTCTTCTTAGATATCAATATGCCACAGTTGAGCGGTTTTGAAATGGTTAAAGCGTTGCCTACTCGACCCCAAATAATTGTTACGACGGCTTATGACGAGTTTGCGCTAGAAGGCTATGAATTGGCAGTATGCGATTACCTTGTAAAACCGTTTAATTTACAACGGTTCTTACAGGCAGTGCAAAAAGTTGATAAAGCATCTAGAGTACCTGAAAAGGATGCTGATGATGATAAATCACAAACAAGTGCAGGAGACAGCTTGTTTGTTAAAGTTGATAAGGTTCATCACCAAGTAAATATCCGCGATATTAAGTATATAGAAGCTTGTGGAAACTACTGTATCTTGCAGTTGCAGGAAAGGAAGTTGATGACACTGGAGAAAATATCTAACTACCAAAAACACTTAGCAGAAAGTGAATTTATTCGTGTTCATAAATCATTTATCGTGTCTAAAAAGCATATATCAGCAATTTCTAAGTCGACTATCTTTGTCGATAAAAAAGAAATTCCGATAGGGCAAACCTACAAAAAACAAGTGTCTGAAGTTATCAATATGCTTTCAACGTAACACGTAGTCAGGAACTCGTTTTTAAATCAGGCAGTGAAAGCGATACCTGATACTCTTTGTCGTTATCAATAATATGGTATTGAGAGCTTTGCGGGTAAAATAGCGTCAACCGTTTCTTGAAGTTAGTTAAGCCTATGCCAGAATCGTCATGACTTTTCTTTGACGTATAATTATTGCTAATAAGAAAAGTCAGCATCCCATTTTTTACCGTTAGATTTAGGTCAACCCAAGCGTCACTTGTTAGTGTATCAACACCGTGTTTGAAGGCGTTCTCCACTAAAATGATCAGCAACAACGGCGCAAGTTCAAAACTATTGTCATCTATTTCACTATCGATATTGACGGAAACAGGACGATGAAATCGTATCGACTGTAATTCTATGTAATCTTCTAAATATTGGAGCTCCTTAGTAATGGTCGTTGTGCTCTTTTCTCCTTCAAAAATAGTATAGGTCATCAAACTCTCTAGTTTCTCTACAAGAGGTGCCGTTTGCTCTGAGCTTTCTACTGCCAAGCCATATATGTTGTTTAATGTATTAAACAAAAAGTGTGGTGTTATTTGATTTGATAAGCTAGCAAGCTCATGTTTTTTGCGTTCACCAATAAAATGATATCGGAGTTTTAGCTGTCTGAGCCACCAGCTCAACAGCAAGTGACAGAAGAGTGTTAGTGCGACTAATTTTAGTTGAATATGAGGTCCCCATGGATCATCTTTATCCATGGTAAGGCTAGCTAAGAATATCGAGATGCAAACCAACAAATAGGCGAGGTAAAACCCGTTTCCTTTTATTGTTAGTCTATTGGTAATTTCTCTAATTTTTTTATTAAAAAAGTAGATGAGGTTTATCGTCAGTAAAATATAAAGAGACGATGTGGCCAAATTGTAAGTTAGCCTTTGATCAAACCAATCAATAATAACAATCAGACTACCAACGCCACAGAAAAAGCTCCAACTAAGAATAGCAAGCGTGTAGGTTGAGTTATAAGGCAAAGCCTTGTATCGAAATATATAACTGATACTAAAAATGGATAATAAGCCGTAACTTGTATATATGATGACAAGCAACGAATTAGCAAAGCTTCTCGACTCGACTAACGCTAAACCGCGTATACCTACCATAATACACGATGCCAAAATTGTGATAATTAATATCAACACGTTCACGTTTCTTAACATCGTTAAGCTCTATTTTCCGAAGATTTCGCTAGTTCATGTAGGTTTTAACACAGTTTGTCACAAAAATAGAGTAAAACTTTTGTCAGCCTATTTCTTTAGATATGTTGTTAAACATCAGTCACCAGCAGGAATAGGAATATGAAATTTTTGATGAATGTAATAGCAACATGTGTGCTAGTTTCAAACGTAACGTTTGCTAATGAAAATGCAGATAAAGCATTTGCGGATTTGAACTACCCACAAGCTAAATCACTATATTTGCAGAGTATGAAACAAAACCCTAAAGAGCCGAAAGTTTTGTTAAATCTAGCAAAAATCAGTTTGGCACTAAATGAACTTAAAGAGGCCGATGATTACGTCAATTTGGCAAAAAAATATACGGTAAATAGCGATAAATCGATGTTAGCGGAGTCCTTTCATTTAAAGGGGATAATCAACGAAAAACTAGCTGAAGATAGCAACGTTTTTGCCATGCCTAGTTACGCAAAACAAGCAAAACTATCATTGCGCGAAGCTGTCAGACTACAACCCGAAAATAAGCAATACATTTCTTCTTTAGTGCACTTTTATTTAGATGCTCCCTCTTTATTAGGTGGTGACCCTGAACAAGCGTTATCGATAGCGAAAAAGTCCTTAGTTCATCACGATAAGAGTAGCTATCAGTTACTGATGGAGACATATAGAGAACTACAATACTATGACGATATGTATGAACTTTACGACCTCGCCAAAGAAAAATTTGATATCGTCTCTGAGCTCGACTTCATCATGGCGCAACACTGGATGGGCAAGCGAAAATATCAAAAAGCCGTCGATTACTTTGATGCAGTTATTGCAGCCTCTTCAACTACACACAGCGATATTAAACTCTTGGCTCTTTATGATCTTGGAAGGTTGAGTGTCTATAGCAATTCCATACATGAAAAAGGAATAAAGTCTTTGCAGCAATATATGCAGTTACATGAAGACAAGCCTTATTCTCACTTGCCATCACATGAATGGGCAGAATTTAGAATTGCTAATATTCATCAACAAGCTGGTCAAATAGATGAAGCGAATAAAATTTATAAACGTTTATTAAGTAGTACTAAAGACGAACAATTATCAGATTGGATTGATGAAAAGTTAGACGATTGACAAGGAAGTTGTTAATTATAGCGGTCTGGGCCCTTTACTCCGATTTAATTTAAAAAGCCTGCGATAAAGCAGGCTTTTTAAATCTGAAAACCTTAAACGTCGCCTTTGCGATTCCGTTAAATTTAAGTTAGTTGCGAAAAACTCAACGATTGAAGTTAGCTATGGTTTTTATCCAAATAATTCAGTGTTAATTGAGCAATACAATGCCTTTTTTAATCGATACCACTTTGGAAAATAGCAGAGTGTTTTTCTCAGGCACAACGTCGTTAATACTGTCAACGTGTAAAGTGGCGGGCAAATACAAAGATTTTGAAGACGTATCCACATTAAATTGCCAAAGTTTACCCAGACTGTCTAAAACCAATAAGTTATTGTTGTCGCCTTGATGAATGGAGACAGATTTACTTTCTGCGAATTCTGTGACGGGTTGCTCTGCAAGATCAACTACCTGTTTTAGTGCCAATTGAGCATCTATTACAAATAGATTTCCCTGTTCTGACAGTAATGCATGCTGGCTATCACCAATATAAAGGGTTTCTATATGCTGACTGTCAAAATCAAACAGTTTGATAGCGTATTGATTATTATCAACCACTTTAATTAATAGCTGGCTTTCACCTATGGTGTGGTAAATATCAACAACATCAAAAGGCATCTTTATTGGTGTAGCTCCGCCGTTAAGATCAAGTATCGTTAACTTTCTTGCTGAGTTAATAATAATTAAGCTGCCATCAGGTGACCAAGCAAAGGCGTCAACAGGCTTATCTGCTGGGAAATAACTTAATTGCGTTGGGGCGCTACTTGTCTGTTCCGAGTTTAACAACCAGATCTGATTTCTGCCTGAACGGTTTGAAATAAAAGCGATTTTATCACCCTGAGGTTGATATTTAGCGCTATGCTCATTAGCGGTACTACGGGCAAAAATATGTTGATTCGTTGCGATATGCCTTTCTTTTTGTGAATTGTTTTCACTCTTCTCCCAAGTTAACTGCCCCATATCAAAATCAAACATCCCAAATGCCGCGACTACACTATGTGCTTGTGGATGATATCTAGGGCCATATATATTTTGCATCGTTGGGAAGCTGTACTCGGTAAATTGACCGTTTAGATTGACGGTATAAAGAGACTTTCCAGCAGAGGTAATAAAACTTTCTTGAGTGGGGTGCCAGTTTAGCTGCCAAAACCCATAGTTTGCATGTTCACCTTCTGGTTTTAGGGGAGTGATAGTCGTCTCTGTTGTTTCAGGGTCGACAAGAACTAAGCTATACTTATGCGCCGCATCAAACTGTGACAAAGCGAGTAAATTAAGAGAGTTTGAAAAATCTAGGGAATACAGAGATTCTTTTTGCGGGACATAAAGCGTGTTAATTTTACTGTCAGCTAATGACAAGGTGAGTAATTTGTCTTGACCATCTTTAGTGCTTATAAAAGCAATACTCTCATTGTCTAACCACACAGGTGAGTGGTAATCATTACTTTCACAACCTAGTATTTCTCTAGTTGTTTGTGGGGAAGATTTCGCTAGCGCAAAAGATAACGCTTTTAACGCAGTACAACCCTTTAGAACATCATTTTTACTGCAACGAGAAACACTTGAAAATACAATTTGGGAGCCGTCCGGTGACCAATTAGGTGTACCATATATCCCGACCTCTTTAGTGAGTAAGTATTCTTTGTTATTTTGCGTATCTTTTGCCCAAAGCTGATTTTCACAACCATCAATATAGCGCTCAAAGGCAATGTAACGACCATCAGGTGAATAACTTGGCTTTAGTTCTTTATTGTCTGTTGCTGTTAACGGAGTGAGCTTAGTAATGTTAAGATTTTCAGCTGGCTGCAGCGCTTGGTAGATAAATGAGACTATGATGAAAAGGGCTATTAATATAACGCCTACCAGCTTAGGAATATAAACTTTATCGACTTTAAGTTGAGCTGTTTTTTGTTGTTCTGCCTTATCTTGGTTTTGGGTACTTGTTTTATCGGTTTGCCATCTAACATCAGTGAGTAAGCTGTAACCCACTTTAGGGTGAGTTGAAATCACTCTCTGTGTTTTAGCGTCATCTTTAAATGCCTTTCGTAACTGAGCTATACAGCGTTGAATTGCATTAGCGCCGACAACAGAGTCAGGCCATACTTTTTCTAGAATGAGATCATGAGGAACAACTTGTCCCTGATTTTCAGCAAGAATAAGCAAAACTTGAAGTACTTTTGGCTCAATTGAAATCGTTGCATCTTGGGTAACAATTTGTGAACGTGCCATATCAATGCGGCAATCACCGACATAAAACTCAATCACTAAACTCCCCCAAAAGTGACAATTCCATAAAAGCTAAAAACGCAGTATACCGTGCCTAAATAATTCCGCTATCTAAATCATTTAATTACTCATTGGTCTTATTCAGTCACCTAATTTGTCGGTAAATATCAAAAAATTATTACTGTGAAGCGCTAAAAATCTCCCGTTTAAGTTATTGAT
The DNA here is from genome assembly GCF_055786205.1 of Thalassotalea coralli. Classification (NCBI taxonomy): domain Bacteria; kingdom Pseudomonadati; phylum Pseudomonadota; class Gammaproteobacteria; order Alteromonadales; family Colwelliaceae; genus Thalassotalea; species Thalassotalea coralli. The sequence goes on from NZ_JBVVBK010000007.1 coordinate 72,431, forward strand.
AATTAAGCCATCAGCTTTTCTATAGCTTTTTATCAGCCTCCCTACATTGTGTTGGTTAGTTGAAGTGTGATGATGAGGTGAATAAAAAACATCACGGAGAAAGTTATTCAAATGAAGAAAATGTACCTAGTGTTATTAATGTTGTTATTTTCCCAATCAATTTCAGTATTTGCCGTCACCGCTGAACAATCGGAAAAAGTCGAACATTACAACATCACCGCAGAAAAAGTTACCGATCAAGTGTATGTGTTATCCGTGGCTTGGAGTGAAACGTCATTCATTAATAGTGCAATTGTTATTGGCGATAAAGGTGTACTATTGATTACTGCGCAAATGGCGACGGTAGCACCAAGTTTAGAAGCAAAAATAAAAGAATTAACAGATAAGCCAATCACTTATGTTTTTAACCCAGCTTCAGATTACTTCCATTATCATGCTAACGAGTATTTTAGGGAACGAGGCGCTCAGGCAATCGCTCATAAAGACCTTAGATACACTAAAGCAAGGACAGATATTGTGTTTGATGACTATTTTTCGATGTCATTTGGTGATGAGGTGTTAACTGCTCGCCATACATTGGCACATAATAATGGCCAAACCATCGTCTATTTAGAAAATAGTAATGTGATGTTATTAGGAGATGCGTTTCGCACAAACCGATTGGTATACACGGGCTATCATGGGGTAAAAGGTCATATTGATGGCTTTAATCTAGCTTATGAGATGGCCAACGATGAAACGCGAATTGTTTCAGGCCATAAAGATTTACGCTTGTTTAGCCAACGGGATGAATTGAAACAAGCGAGTGAGATATTAACTAACTTTACCAATTTAGTAGGTAAAAAACATCGCGCTGGGATGTCTGTTGAAGAAATGACGACCGATCAAGAATTGCTAAAGGCAGTGGCAATCTATCCTATATATCGCGATAAACCTGAATGGATTAAATACAATATCACACAGTTGATAGAATTAGAGTTTCGTCCTGTTTATAACATCGCTAGCAACGTCTTAAAAACATATGAAGGGATATATCAAACAAGTAATGGAAACCTTTTAGAAGTTAGCGTAAATAATGGTCTCTTGTTTGTGATGCAAGATGGTAAGTTTAATTTTGCGCTTAGTCCTTTATCACCTAAAAAGTTTGAACTTAAAGGCCGCACGGACTCTTCGCATATGCTGTTCCATTTTTCTAATGATGGAAAGGTGGTTGGAATTTCACCGAAAATGCCGAAAGACAGCTATTATGAAAAGCTCATTCCTGCAGAAATACACAAAAAAATTTAGTGATTAGGTTATGCCATAGTAGAGGGTAATGTTAGTTTAGCAGCATTGCTCTCCGCTCTTATGTCACTCAAAATATAAACTTAGTTCAATGTTTTAGTAATACCGCTTATTTTGTGATGGTAATCATTTACCAATTGCTTGAATCGGGGATGAGATTTAATTGAACGAAAGTAGGGCGAGTCTTCTAGATTCCACCAGTTCTGATTAAAATCGCTGACCCATCCTTGCTTGATAGCAATGGTTAGTTGCTCTAATGCTTCTTCGTCTTTACCTAGTAGAGCAAGAATTGATGCAAATTGAGTATTTGCGCTTTGACTTCCAGGCATTAAACCAGCGCTAAGTTGCTGTTCTAAATACTGTAAAATCTCTCTCCCTTGGGATTCATTCCCTGTTTCAAGTAACAGTGCCGCATATAGGCTCCAGGGCGCAAAAGACATCGATTGAGGTAAATCGTCTTTTAACGGTAATAGATTAAACTGTTTGAAAAGTTGCAGGGCCTGTTCGTGCTTTTCAAGCGTCCATAGCGCAAAAACAACTGAGAGTTTAAAGTAGTCGTTATCTGGGTAGCTTAATTGGCGCTTTTGCAGAAGTTCGTAAGCTGCAGCAAAGTCGCCTTTAGCACCGGCTATTGCAGCATGAGTGTATAAATCATAAAAACCTGTGCTAGATTCTGGGCTTGAAATGAGGATATTTTCTGCCAACTTGATTCTATCTAGTGATAGGTAAAATAGCGCCAGAGTATTACGCTGACTATGGGGTAAATTTTCAGGTAAGTTACTAGGTAAGTCTGTTTGAAAGTGCCATTGTGCCATTTCTTTTACATTGTCGAACGTAAGTGGCATTAAACCTATATCGTCTTTTGGCTTATTTTGAGCTCTGACGCTTAACTGGCGGTAATTCGTGTAGCTTTTGAATCCCTCTTCTACTAAGCCTTGTACTATTTGCACATTAGCGAGCTTGCGATAAACGAACGGGCAATCCATACAATGTTGAACCGTTGCAGTTAACAGCGTTAACGCGTCTTTTGTTTTTCCTCGCTGAAATAATAATTCACTAAAGGCGAGTTTTGCACTTACTAATACTTTGTCACCGTATGCTTGATGCAGAAGCGTCTTTAAATGTTCGGTGTTACTAGCATCAGGTTCGAGTACTGAGGTTAGTAATTTTCCGTTAATGCCTAGGTCAGGCATATTGCTAATTACTCGCGCTTTTTCCAGCCAAAAGGATTTTTGGTTCGGCTCGCGTTTAGCGTTTCTAATATAGGCAAAGGCGAGTGTTAACTTGGGAGTAGGCCATTCAGGAGCGACTATCACAAGTTGTTGTAGTGTCTCTATCGCTTGGTTAACTCCTTCCGCATCACCTCGATAAAGCTGATAATTAGCCAGTTTTAATTGTCGTAAATCGTCTTGATTATAAAGAGGATTTTCTTCGGTAGTTAGGTAACGTAAACCTAGTATTAATAACAAGGCAACTAAGCTAATCGTTATGCTCCATATAAACTTAACATTACGCTTTGACACTTTTGCGGGCTTTTCGGCAAGAGAGCTCGCTTGTTCATCTCTCGATAGGTTTTCAGCGATCGATTCTGGCTTAATAGCTTTTGCATTGACGATTAATCGATAGCCTACTTTTGAAATGGATTGAATATAAATGGGCTTGCTCGCACTATCACCAAGTACCTTTCTAAGTTGGCCGATTAGGTTGTAAATGGCGTTGTCGCCCACCACTTCTTTTGGCCAAATAGCCGTATTTAGCTCATCGAATGTCACGACTTTTTCTGAATGTTGGCATAGATAAAGAAGCAAATGCATCACTTTCGGTTTAATAACTACTTCACCAGAATCACTCAGCAACAAATTTTCCTTCCCCTTGATAATAAAGGGACCTAGCTGATATTCATCGTGAGTAAAAGTGACACTTTCCATGAGTTTTTAGTGGTTGTTAGAATAAAAAGAGAATTATTTAAGGACTTTTTTCAGGGAACAATACTAGCATGAAAACTCTAATTCAACTGTATGGATAATTTATCGATGAAATTGATGTCATTGGCCTTGGTGTTTTTAATGTTGAGCTTGTCAGCCTATGGTCAAAGTGTTCAAAGTAAGTCTCTACATAATAGTGATTTTAATTGTGACCTTTTGTCTTCTGCGTTGTCGCCGTTTGTACAATATAAAATGTTTCAAGGCACTCTTTTATTGGCTAAGAATGGAAAAGTTTTGTGTCAGCAAAGTGTTGGCTTTGCTGACAATCTTTTCGAAAAAAAGATTACAGACACAACTCGCTTTCCAATCGCTTCATTAAGTAAGCCTGTGATGGCTGCTTTGGTTTTAAAACTGAAAGAACAGGGGCTAATCGATTTAAATAAAAGTTTAAAATACTATCTGCCAAAATTTAACGCTTCTTGGGCTGGTGAAGTCACCATAGATCATTTGTTAACTAACCGTTCCGGCATACCGACTCATTTTACGTTACCTGGTTGGAAGGCAGGTAAGTACCGAAAAACCATACCCCATAACGAGCTGATCCAAGATATTGCCAATACATCATTAAATTTTACGCCCGGTACCCAAAGTTTATATACAAACCTTGGCTGGGTTCTGTTAGGTGAAGTTGTTGAAAAGGTAACGGGGAAAGAAATTGCAGCAGTTTTTGATGACGTTATATTCAAGCCTTTAGCGATGGAACATACAGGGATGGTTTATCAAACAAAAGAACCATTGGTAACCGGCTTCCGTTGGGGTAAAAATGGGAGCTGGGGTCCTCAAGAAAACATTCATATGCAGATTTTTCACGCTGGAAGTGGCATTTTTACTACAGGCGAAGATTATCTGAAATTTATGACTGCTATACATCAAGGCGACTTTTTATCTGAACAAAGTAAAGCGCAGATGTTTTCAAAAACACCTTATGCTTGGCAGATTGAAACGTTAGCTTTAGATGGTAAAACCGACATTAAGATACACAGTGGCAATGGCCAATTACTGGGACATAGCAGCTATGTTTATCAAGTTGTTGAAGATAATGTTAGCTTAGTTTTACTCAATAATACAGGCATGGGATATGGGCACAAACAGCTGTTAGCTGATGATATTTTACGTGCATTTTATCGAGCGACAATACCAAACAGGGAACGATTACCATCGCTATCTCTAAACCAATCTATCTTAGATAATTCATGGTCAGAAACCTTGTTGACACAGCAGCAGAACCCTTTAACAGACCTAGATGTTGCTTCACTTGTTGTTGATTTAGCTCAGCAATTAAATTGGTCGGGAAATACAGCCAAGGCCATTGATTTGTATCATTGGTTACACATTAGCTTTCCGCAATATCAAGGAATTAAGCGACAGTTTGAGCAGCTCTGTGCTGAGTCAGAAGAGCATAAAGCCTGTGTACTTGCCAATAAAAATGGATAGCTTTTTTCTCTATACCTGATCACTAAATGGAAGGAATAAATTTAGTTTAACGCTTTCTATTTCCTTCCTCGCAGATTTTATTTCCTTGAACTACACTTTCGATTCAACGAGCCGTTTTGACATTAGCGGCTTTTACTGCTTGGACGCAGGCCCGAAAAATAAGGGTAGTTAGTTGGCCAGAGTTGTACGACCAGGCGCACTAAAACAAGGAGCGAAAAATGTCTGATTCTAAAATTCAAAAGTCATCGGTAAAATCTTATCCAGAGTGGGAAGAAGGGCTCCCTACTGGCACGCAATTTGGCATATTATCAAAACTTCACGGTACTTGGGTGAATTGGAAAGGCGGTCCAAAGGGCTTACATACTACCCCTATGCCTTCGCCAGGAACCTCAGCGGAAACGGTTTTTGGCGTATTTCATTTCAAATCTCAAGAGTATCGAGAGCAGCTTAAGTTTACCCAAGTAAACGCGCCGGTGCGAAACCGAGCTGGCTCGAACGAGCAGTTTAACGGTGCTGTTAAATATGAAACGGCGATAATCGATAATGACGATGCTTTGCAGCACTTCGAAAATGGCATGTATTTGTGGCTTGGCGATAACAAAATGCCTTGGGATGCAAATAGTCCATATCAGAACCCACGGAGTTTGTTTAAACATACTTCTGACGCTGAATCGGTAAAAACTGATGGTGCTGAACCAGTGTTAGGGCCAGGAGAGCTTGGATCGCAGTTTATCCCTCCTTATACCATTTCCCGTTCAGGTGTTATTCCTCACGGCACTACAATTCACTTAACGGGTAACATTACTCAATCAGTAACTGATCAGCCTCCTGAAATAGCGGAATTGTGGCAGCAAGAGTACCTTTCAGTTTCACCGACAATGGGCATAAATTTAACGGGTGATGATCCTGACCTTATCCCAGGTTCGTTAGAAAAACCAGCGTGGACAAAGCTGCCTCGCGAAGATCAAAAGCCTGATGGCGGGCCTAGAGAAAGTGGTGTAAACAGTGGTCGAGCATACTTTGAGAAAATATTTAATTACGACGAGTTTGGTGCCAAGTTTCCCTATACAGTGCAACCAAATTTGACCTTAAGTGATGCCAATGATGGCCTTACCTTTAATAAATATGATTTGATTGAGCTAGATACTTTCCACCCAACAGGTGTTCAAGGTGCAGCCATCAATAACGTGATGATTGAACGCTATTGCCGAGTCGCCAGAATGCGATATCGCATGTGGTTAGAAGAAGTTTACGATCCCTCTTTAAAGAAAGTCGTCGAGCAATTGCAATACGAGCAAATTGTCGATTTTGAATTTATGTTCGGCTCAGACGGCGGTACAACCTTGTGGCCGCATATTCAAGTGAACACGCTTAGACGCGAAGAAGATATTCCAGCAGATAAACGTTTTCAACCGATCCAGTTGCCAACGGAAGCTGAGCAAGAGTCAACAGATAGTCCTGAGCCCGTAAAATATCAAATGAAGCACACGCGTGCCTAACCTTGCAATAGGAGAATAAATAATGACTATCACTTATTTTAAAGATTTAGACGAATCCATGCATGCTGATATTGCCGTTATCGGCGCAGGTATTTCCGGGCTTTATTGTGCTCTTCGAATTAATCAATCTTATCCATCGAAAAAGATTGCAATAGTCGAAAGGCTCAATAGAACAGGGGGCCGACTCGATACCGACCTTATTGCTGTGAAACCTGGTGAAGTGGTGCGTGAAGAAGAAGGTGGCATGCGCTTTCAGTATTCGATGACCGAACTTATGGCGCTTGTTAAAGAAATGGGACTTTGTGATCAAATAGTCCCTTTCCCAATGGCAAGTGACATTGGAACGTTAGGCAATACTAATCGCTTTCTGCTCCGAGGAAGAAGTTTTACTGCACAAGAAGCAATTGCCGGCGACAATCAAATTTGGGGAGAAATTTATAATCTCAACGAAGATGAAAAAGGCAAAAGCCCGGTAGATATTATTCATGATGTGTACACAGCAGTACTTGATGCCAACCACACCACACAACCGGAAAATCAAACACCAGATTACTGGACCATGTTACGTAATGAGTTTCAATGGAAAGGAACCCCCTTACGTGACTGGCAGATGTGGGGGTTACTACGAGATATGAACTATTCGGAAGAATGTGTGCAAATGCTCTCTGAATCGATTGGTTTTGCTGGGCCATTTAAAGCACCAATTAATGCCGGAGATGCTTTTCAGATTCTTGCCGACTTTCCTAAAGATCCTACGTATTTTACGTTTGTTAAAGGGTTTAGCACGTTACCCAATGCGGTTCGAGATGCGTTACCTGAAGATCAGGTAAGTATCGCATTGAGCACTAACGTTAACGTGATAGAGCGAGAGGGTGAAGGTTTTAAGCTGGGCTTAACGCAAGCGCCAGATCAAAAAAATGCGTCTCCTAATATTCCTGGTGGAGTTAGAAAAACAATTTCCTGCGATCAAATTGTAGTTGCTACTGCAACCAAGAGTATGGAAGAGCTTTTTGCGACATCGCCAGCGTTTAATGAAAGTCCTGATGCGCAAAAGTTATGGGATAATATCCATTCTGCCCGTGGCATGAGATTGATGAAGATTAACCTTTATTTTGATCAACCCTGGTGGCTCGATAAAGATGGAGCGGTTGAACCGCCAGTGCAGTTTGGTCCAAATTTTAGCAGCTTACCGCTAAATTCAATCTATCCTTTTTATTCAATACCAGAAAGTTTAACAGCATCAGAGCAAAGCAAACTGTCGGCTGAAGAAGGGGAGCAGTACAAAGCCGCAGCATTAACCATGTATTGCGATTTTGAAAATTCCATGTTTTGGCAAGGTCTTCAGAATGTCGGAGAAATGTTTACTTCGCCCCTGCAGGAAAAGCAAAGCGTTCCACCGCAAACTTTGTTTCCTGCATCTGTTGCCGTTGTTTCCGAATTGAAAAAGCAGCTGAGTCAACTGTTCGCCATCGAGGAAGAAGCCGTACCTGAACCTGTGCTCACCAGTTATCGGTTATGGGATGGTGCTGAAGATTTTGAGTTTGCCTATCATCAGTGGCGATTGGGTGTTGATGATATCGCAGTGCGTGATTATCTTGCCTCACCACTGGCAAACGTATTCTTCTGTAATGAAGCGATATCGGATATGCAAGGGTGGGTTAATGGCTCGCTTCGATCTTGTGACCTAGCACTTTCTGCAATGGGAGTAGCTTTGCCTGAGCAAGATGGTTGTGCGCAGCCTAAGCCTTCGCAAGTTCCTACAAACGTGTTACATAAAGGTATGTGGGGCGCGTAATAGATATAACATCGAATGAGAACAAAGCTCATAATCGATTCAATCCTAAATTAAAGCCAGCCTTATGCTGGCTTTTTATTCATTTAAAAAGTCTTGTTTCGTATAGCTTCAATATCGATTCGATTTTGGCTCGTTTAGCCGCAATAGCTTAAGCCCTATTAACAAAAACCATAGGGCAATTGCTGCTACGTAATACATTGCATAGGGTTGAAACGCTGGATTTAGTATTAAAATGCCAAACCACCCGATAATTAAGCCAAAAGCATGTAAAAAGCGACTGAAAAATTTGGTGTTAAACAACATAGCGTTTATGAGAATTAGCCAAACATCCAGTGTCCACTCTGTGTACATTCGAAGGTTGGTTAATACCGTATAAATTTGTTCGGTAAGTTGGCTTTTATTTGTTGTAACGCCCGAGTGCTCCGCGAGAAAAAATTCATTGGAAATGATTTCAATAGAACAAATAATGAAGAGGTAGCTAGCTGAGAGATAAGCCATTAAAGTGGTGACAATCACTATCCAGTTAGCTTCTTTACTGTAGAGTCTAATTAATGAATAGTTAATGAATAGAACACATATGCCGACCAGTGCAAATACTACAAAATACCATAGGTAAAGCAACACGCCATATTGGTCAATCACGCGTAAACGACCCGCTGGGAAGTCATATAAATCAGGTGCTATAAATACTAGAGTCACTAAGCCAATAAAGTAACAGATGGAACAAACTAAAGCTGAGACTCCACCGATGCGGTGGCTATTGTTTGAAAGTTTAATCATTTATTAGTATTAGCTTTTATGTCTGGATAAAACAGAATCGTCTTTAGCTGCTTTAAACACTATTAATTATTTGAATGTGTAGATTATTTTATACGCTAGGAACCCTTGGATATCAAAATTAAATTGTTTAAAAAGCGTTTATTAACTGTAATCGCAACATTGGGTAAAAACTGTCACTTTATATAGTGCGCTTGTTTGTTCTACTTTCACATCCCAGCCCATTGCGCTAGCAATGCGTTTTACAAGGTATTGGCCATGACCTAGGCCTTGATAATAAGGTCGTTCGTTTTCCTGGCTAATATGATTCTCAAATACTATGTTGCCATCAACAGCGGTGATGTTCATTTGCGCGCCGTCGCCATGATAGAAGCCGTTATTGACTAAGTTTTGACAGAGTAAACTTATCAAGTAAGGGTTACCCGAAGCGATGAGGTTTGAAGGTAGATTCAAGCGGACGTTAAACTCAAGCCCTGGGTGGCTTGTGTATATAGCCAACACGGTTTTTTCAATAATGGGTAAAATAGTACAAGGCTCAAAAGCTACGTTTTCCTGCCGCGCTAACGCTAATAACACTTCAACCGTTTGCTCTAATTCTTTTGATGCTTGCTCAATAACTTTAACAGCTTCGCTATCTATAGGCTTGTCGTGATTAATAGCCAGTGTATTTTTGATTAATGTAATAGGCGTTCTAAGTTCGTGACTCACATCTCGTGTGAAATTTTGTTCCCGCAGCAATACTTCTTGAAGTTGTTCAAAGGCATAGCCCAAAGTTCTTGATAAGGTACCTATTTCGTCGTTTCTATTGCTGCCGTAAAATGTTGTTGTATTAGATGAGGCGCTATCAGATACGTCCTTGCTTAACTTGCTGATAGGTGAAGAAAGTATTTTTGCTAGATACCATGAACAGAGAATGGCTAATATGAATACGCCGGCAGAAATGCAATACAAAAACAGCATCATATAATCATTCACCAAAGTAACTTCTTGTAATTTCTCAGTATCGAGCACCAACCATATGGATTTAGTAGTATCTAATGGATATTGAAAAATGATTTTTGAGCCGGTACGAATAAGTGCACTATTAAAGTTTTTTAACGGGTAGTTATTTTCCTCTAAAAGCTTCGTAACTTGCTGTTTTTCTTCCAGTAACGCTATGTGAGGATGAATTGCGGTATTAAGCATTCCACTCATTTCATAAGCCTTTTTTATGCTTTCGGCTTGAATGGCTAACATTTGCTGAAACGTGTTCTCGCGTGCTTGTTCTACCAGTAACACACTCAAATGTATGAAAAAAGCGCATATTGTGGTTGATAATAATAAGAATGCGATAAGTAATCGGCTTCTTAGACTTTTAAATTTAATCATCTAGGTCCTGCAGTTGATATCCTATATTGCTGATGGTGCAAAGTACGTTATGCATCCCCACCTGCTCGAAGGACTTTCTCAAAGTATAAATATGTGACTTTAATGCATTGCTTTCTGGTGGCTCATCACCCCAAATGTGTTGGATGAGATCAGAGCGGCTTACTGGGTAAGGATAAGCGTCAACGAGTATTTTCAAAATTGAAAAGCCGAGTTTTGTTAGCTTTATTTCCGTACCTTGCCATGTTGCTTTGTGTGCCCTGCTATCGACGACTAGGTTTCCTTGAATGATTTCATTGTTTTCATGTAATTGCCGTCTTCTCGACAGTGCTTCACATCGCAGTACTAATTCTCTTAAATCAAAAGGTTTCGTTAAATAATCATCAGCGCCTAAGCTAAATCCTTTATGTTTATCCTCGAAGGCGTCACGTGCAGTAAGCATTAAAATAGGGGTATTTGATTTTGATTGGCTCTTTAAGGTTGTACACACCTGCAAACCGTCAATGTCAGGTAGGTTTAAATCTAAGATAATGCAGTCAAAGCGCTGTTTTAAGGCAAGCGTTATCCCTAAATTTCCTGTGGCGGCGTAATCTATAGACCAATTATGCCCTTCCAAAAAACTAATGATTTGAGTTGCAATTGCTTGGTTATCTTCAATCAATAACGCTGTCATTTTCTTTTTCATTCACGACTCTTTGTAATCAAATTTAACTGAAACACATAGTAAGAATCATCGGGTGATATCAGGGTGAAGTTTTTCCGAAATTTGGTCAACAAACAATATTCATTATTTGAAAAACTCGGAATAACTTTACCTCAATTTGACCTTCATCATTCTAACCTAGCGCCAACTCGAGCGTTTTTACTGTTTAAAACTTAACGGTTCTAACGCTATTTTTCTAGATTAATAAAGGATTAACGTGATGAAAGCTAAACAATTATTCTACACAGGCATTGTTACTTTGTTAGTAAGTGCTTGTGGTGGCGGTTCAGGTTCTGGAGAGCAAACAACTTCAGGCAACGGAAAAGAAACGATAAAGAGTGCTTATCAAGGGATCTGGCAAGCGCCAGCTTATGGTGTTGCGTACAATATAACGAATAGCAGTATTGAACGATTTCATTATACGTCGAATTTTTGCCTGAAAGATTTAGATGAAAATGACGTCACCACACAAGATCTGGAGACGTTATTTGTATTTGATCAAAACGGTCAGACGATGGAGAACTATAGTGAATTTGGCAGTAGAGATTTTCACGCACCCGCTGTTGTGTTTCACAAGGAAGCATCTTTGCCACCATCATGTGAAGACAAGCTTATTCCGTTTAAACACCAGCAAGGTTTTCAGGCTGATGCCACTACAGATATGGCTTACTTGTATGAATTATTTAAGGAGTATTATGTTGATTTTCAATTGAAATCGGTTGATTGGGAAGCGCTTTATCAGACCTATCAAGTTGAAATAAACAATGCTAGCTCGGAGCTAGAGCTGCTCGATGTTATGTATGACATGTTAGCTCCTCTGAGCGATTCGCATGTCAATATTGCTACAGAATACGGTAATTTTACACACTACAATAAATTGACGTTTGAAGGGTTACTCGCGCAAGAGTTTGCCCAACAAAACGGATTGCCTTTTCCAATTCCTGCAGAGTTAGCCACGTCGACAGTTTTGAGTGAACTTGGTCAGTACATCGAAGAGCAAAAGGCTACTAAAACCTCCATTATTGACGATTACGCGGAAGACAGCTCAGATGTTAACTCATTGGATGATGCCATGGTCCGTTGGTTTAGTAATGAGGGAATAGGTTACCTATATATTGGTAAAATGCATGGTCTACTGAATGAAGATGCTAGCTCTGAAGCTCATGTTCAAGCGATTGATAACTTGATAGATACTATTTTAAATGATCTGGGAAATATCAGTGGCTTAATTATCGATTTGAGAGACAACCAAGGGGGCACAGACCTTTATTCCTTAGCAATTGCCAGCCGATTTGTTGCTAGTGAAACTTTAGCCTTTAGTAAACAAGCTCGTCTTGGAGCTACATTTACACCATTGGTAGAAGTATTCATTGCACCTAGAGGCGATCAACAATTTTTGGGTGACATTGTTTTGCTGACCAGTGCCACTACAACCTCTTCAGCTGAAAAACTCACCTTAGCTTTACGTGCTTTGCCAAATGTAACAATTTTAGGAGAAGCAACGCATGGCGCACTTTCTTATCGATTAGAAAAAGTGTTGCCTAATGGATTTGAAGTGTCCTTATCGAATGAACGTTATCTATCTCATGATGGATTATGGTTTGAAGCTAGCGGTATCCCAGTTGATATTGAAGTGCCTTATTCTACCTTGGAACAGAGGCGCCAGGAAATCGATTTAGGTATTGAAGCTGCGGTTGAAGTTCTACGCCAATAAAAAACAGCTTAATTCACCTTTTCTTTACCCTTCCTTTGGAAAACTACTGGTCAACGAAGGAGGGTAAAGCAATCAGGCTTTTTCTTCCATAGAACCCAAACATCAAACACTAGGACGATTAATTATGTCATTTTTTACTGTGAACAAAAGTAGCATTGCTATATTAGCAATATCAATCTCATTACTATCTGCATGCGGTGGTAGCTCATCATCCAAGCCTGTAGTTGCATCGGAACCTGAACCAACCCCAGTGACGCAAGAGTTTGATTATCAGGCTTTGATTGATGGCGCTGTTAATGAAGATGTTCCTGGCATTATTTTAGAAATTGACGGGCCAGATATTCAGTTTATTGGTGCTGCTGGGTACGCAGATACCGAGAGCCAAGAGTTAATGCAAACTTATCACGCGATGCCAGCAGGGAGTGCAGGAAAAAAGGCAACTGCTCTGTTGGTTGCGTTATTGCACCAAGATGGCGTTTTGGATATCGACGCGTTAATTAGTACTTGGTTACCTGACTCAATACTGTCTCAAATCGAACATAGCGAAAAGATGACATTACGTCAGCTTTTAAATCATACCGCTGGCGTTTATGACTATTTGGATGCCAGATCGTCTGAGGAGTGGTTTGATGCTGCGAGTGCTAACTTGGATACTCTAAAAACCGATATAGATGCATTGCAATTCGCCCTTAATCGACCGTCTTATTTTGAACCAGGTCAAGGTTTTAACTACTCCAATACGGGATACCTGCTAACAGGGCTTATCCTAGATCAAGTCTTAAACGAGCACCATCACAAAACCTTGCGAAGCAGAATACTAGACCCATTTGGCTTAACAAATACGTTTTACTTAGGTTTTGAAAAAGAGCTAGGCGACATTATTTCTGGTTATGTAATTGATGACGAAGACATTATCAATACTAAACCTTTGTATGAAAATATAGGGGTTGCCGATGCTCCTATTGCGACTACAGTTTCTGACCTGTCGTCGCTTCTTCGCCTCATTATGACCGATGATTCATTTGTGAATGATGAAATCCGACAATTACTATTAGGTGAAGAGAGCTTAGTACTCGCCGATGCGGACAATAACTTTTACGTTGGCTTGGGGCTCTTCAAAAACTTATTAGGAGAGTACACCATTTACCATCACGGTGGAGAAGAAGTTGGCTATAAGTCATCTAATATGTACATCAAAGAATTAGATACAACGGTTACTGCATTTTTTAATTGCCATGGACATAGTTCGTGTATTGTGCAAACCGATGAGATGATTCAGCAAGTATTGAATACAATTGTTGAGGCAGAAGATTGACCCAGAATGAAAGGTGGTGATTATCGATTAGTGCTGATCAAGTAGTTTTCATGAATCAGCACAATCGCTTGTAACTTTTTGAATGGACTAGTGCATGCTCTTCAATAGCTCACAAACCACACATTTCGTCGTAAGGTGTTTGCCAAGTAATTTCAACGTTTTCTATATTGTTGTCTTTTAAAATTTGCTTAGCTTCAACGAGCGATTTACATACCGCGACTTTCTTTAATCTAGGATGAGCGACAAAGTCTTGGTTTTCATCTGTCGCTCCCACTAAATAATGCGTTGACTCAGCAATGCCTAAAATAGTTGGTGTTATTGCCATGCTATATTCCTCCTATTGATACTTTTTATACGGTATGGCGGAGAATAAAGTTTATTTTTTATTCAACATTGCTCTTAAGCAAGTTTGTCTTCGTGTTATAGCCTGTTAGCTTTAGCGCGATTTCCTCCTTGTTTTAAAATCAAATACTTTGCTGGTTGGTCTTGCGAGAACTTAACGGATAGCCCGGCTATTGGCGTATCAAAGTGGTAAAGAGATGTGGAATTCAAAGCAACTGCAGGCTGTCCTGTTGCTTGCGCGAAAAGGCCATTATTTGTATTGAAAACGGAGATATAGAAACCGTTTCTAACTTTATAAACGCCAGTAAATGCAGACATTCTCGATTCCTGATTGTCTATTGAAATCTTTGTACCAGTTACTTTGTTTGCTAAAGCCAAGAACTCAATTAAAACCGTTGGGCTTGCTTCGTTTTTTAAGTCAAAGTGGACGTTTAAACTTAACAATTCAGAATGAAAAACTTGCTCACTGGTTTGCTTCAATGCTATCGGGGGCTTGCCTGGTAGCAGGACAAACAACTGTTTTTCTTTGACGAAAAAATGACTGTTTACGCCTTGTTTGTCCATTTGATAGGTGCCAGTAAAGTTATCTAAAGACAACGGTTCTAGTGATATTTCTTGCTTCGAGCGTTTAGTTGAAAGGGGCAGTTCAAACACTATTTTTTCTATCTGATAAGTAAGCGATTGTATTGCTGGGCTCTGCACATTTCCTAAGACAACAATCGCTAATCTTCGCTCTGGGAAATATCGCCATTCACTGGTAAACCCGTCAATTCCTCCGCTGTGATGGTATTTAGTGATACCAGAGAAGTTAGATGTGAAAACTCCATAAGCACCAGAAGGAAGAGTGCTTGATGTCATCAATTTAAGTGACTTGTTAGAGAGTAGCTTGTTTGCAAATAGAGCATTAGTCCATCTTATAAGATCTTCGGTAGTGGATAAGATATTGCCAGCGGAAAACACTGAGCTCATATCAACTTCATTCGCTAAACCTAGTTTATTGTCTGAAACTTGATGACCGATTGCTCTGTGTCGGTTGATGTTGGTTTCTTCAATAAAACCTGAATCGTGCATTTTCAGTGGCTGAAATAGCTGTTGTTGTATAAATTCTTGGTAGGTTAAGGTCGATACTTTTTCAATCACCATGCCTAAAAGGAAGTACCCTGAGTTACTGTATTCGCTTTTTGAACCAGGAGAGTAATTTAATGGCTGTACTGCGAAAGTTTTTACTAAATCCACTTTTGAAATATGGTGGCTTTTCAGGGAGTGATAGCTATTAAGATTTGTATAGTTGGGTATGCCAGAACTGTGTTCAAGCAAGTGTCTAAGGGTAATATTAGTCCACTGCTCAACAGGGTTTTCCAAATATTGATTAATGTTGTCATCTAAAGAAAGTTTACCGCTTTCTTCTAACATCAAAATAGCCGCAGCAGTAAACTGCTTGGTAAGAGAAGCAATTTTAAAAGGTGTCGAAGTTTCTATACCGCTTGGCGTATTTATATTTTTTACACCCGCTGTTTTTCTATATAGCTCTGTACCATTTTCTACGATCAAAATACTCCCCATAAACTGATGTTTGTCGGAGAATTCGCTAACAACCATATCTAATTTTTGAGCAAGGTCGTTTGAAGCACCAAGTGCTGGATTGTGCGTTAATGTTAGCGCAAATAAAACGGCTAAAGTTGTTAGAATTATTAGGTGTTTCAAGTTGATTGTTTGATGTGTTTTCGTACTCATTCCGTTAAACCACTTTGTCTGTAAAAATCACAGGAAAGTATGCCTAAAGGATCGCAAAGAATAAGACGACAGCTTACCGACATTGCC
Organism: Thalassotalea coralli; assembly: GCF_055786205.1. Classification (NCBI taxonomy): domain Bacteria; kingdom Pseudomonadati; phylum Pseudomonadota; class Gammaproteobacteria; order Alteromonadales; family Colwelliaceae; genus Thalassotalea; species Thalassotalea coralli. The sequence goes on from NZ_JBVVBK010000007.1 coordinate 88,465, forward strand.
CGACATAGAGCCGACACTTAAAGTTATTGCTACCTATATGAGTATTTGTTTACCAACGATGTCGATCAAAAGTGGTGTCGGCGAATGAACAAGCATGCGTGTTTTATTGTTTTTGTTATGTTATAACGTATCTTTTTCTTCGGTCTTTTGAGGTATAACATGACAAATGCAGCGATTGCGCTTTCGCAAACATTCGACAAACAACGCAGAGCCGTTTTTTCACAAGCCCCCTCTGTGTTGACTGAAATATATCAAGAAGATGTTAATTTTGCGGTTTGGCAAAATCCTATTAGCGCTGATACCAAACTGGAGATTGATGCCATCATGGCAAGTGCTCAGCACCTTAAAGCAGTAATGACAGTAACACCTGACAATGTCGTTTCTTGTTTAGCAGATCACAGTGAGGTGTTAAGTGATAAGAAGGCATTCAATCAACATGTTGCTGTGTTAGTTGATATGTTTTGTACTTTATTTGAATTAAAGCGTGTAGGTTTACGACTTAATTTTATCGATAGTGCCATGTGCCCCAAATTTCATGTCGACCATGTGCCTTGTCGATTAATTACCACGTTTTCAGGTATCGCGACTGAATGGTTACCCCATGATCGAGTAGATAGATCTAGACTTGGTTTAGCAAGTGCAGGTATGCCAGATAAGTCTGCAGGGATTATGCAATCGACAGCCGATATTCAGCACTTAAATACGGGTGATGTTGCCTTAGCTAAAGGTGAAGGTTGGTTTGATAACGAAAGTGGTGGTCTTGTGCATCGCTCTCCACAGCCTTTGGCGGGAGAGCACCGACTGGTAATGACATTAGATTTTATCGACTAGTACTTTTTAAGTTCCTGACATGCCTTTCATTTAGACTGGTTGTCGGGGAGAAACGGCGTTAACTCTTAAACCACTCTTCAATAAATTCAATGCATTGAACGACTTGAGGTGGAACAAAGTGCCGTGCAGGGTAAAGGGCATATAAAGGTAAAATAGGTTTAGTTGAATCAGGGAGCACTTCAACAATGTCACGGTTTTTCAAGGATTTTTCACTAATAAAGCTCGGAATAAAACCTATGCCAAGCCCTGCTTTTATAGCCTCTAGAGAAAGCAGGGCGCTATTCACTTTTAGATTCCCGTGAACGGCAACACCTCCATCTATAGGCCAGACATTCTTTCCTTTAAAATAACTGTAGATAAAGCAATTATGGTCTTTTAGGTCGGCGATAGAATGAATTGGCGAATGATTGTTTAAATATTCTTGGCTGGCGCAAATATGATAACCAAAGGTCGTCAATGGCTTACCTATGTAGCTTGACTCTATTGGTTTACTTGAAGCACGAAAGCCTAAATCAAAACCATGCTCAACTAAATCTACATCTTCATCACTAAAATGAACATCTAGCTCAATTTCAGGGTACTGTTTCATAAACTGAGTGAACATTTCAGTAAGATGTGTGATCCCTAAGGCCATTGGCGCATTAATTTTAAGTTTACCTTTCGGGCTTTGTTGTAGGTCTTTCACGAAATTATCAGCTTGCTCTAAGCGTTCAATAAATTCTTTGGCTCGTGGTAAGTAGCCTTGACCAACATGCGTGAGTTTTAAATTTCTGGTTGAACGGTGAAACAAACGTACGCCAAGTTCCTTTTCTAGTCGGCTGATTTCCTTACTAATCATTGATTTTGAAGCCCCTGTTTGTTCAGCAACGCGGGTAAAGCTACCTAATTCCGCTAAACGTAGGAAATATTTAATTGCACGCAGTTTGTCCATGTTTTCATTCTGGCTAATCAATCAAGTAACTAGGCTAAAAGATTAACCATTGTTCTCAATTTGGAAACAGTTGGTTCTTATTGTAGCTATATATCACGTAGTAACAAGCTTCTACACTATCTCTACTGGTGATTTGATGGTTAAGAAAATCACGAGAGAGACAATTAATTTTATTTTGGAGGACACTATGTACACTCTTTATTATTTCCCAGGTGCTTGCTCGTTAGCAGTTCAAGTTGTGATGCGTGAACTCAATTTATCCTTTGAGTTAGTTGATAAAAATAGCGTAGCAGATTTCGAAAAAATCAATCCAACAGGTACAGTTCCTGTTCTTGTCAATGGCGATGAAATTATGCGTGAAGGTGCAGCAACACTGCTGTATTTACTCGACAAGCATAGCAATAACTTCATCACGGAAAACAACAAGCAAGAGGCTATTGAAAACATTATGTTTGCCAATGCCACTATCCATCCAGCTTACAGCAAATTATTCTTTTTGGAGCGAATTGTTGAAGATCAATCAACCAAAGAAATGCTTCAGCAAGTCGCGGCAGATAAGATCAGCAAGTTATGGACAATCGTAGAAGACAGATTGTCGGACAAGCCATTTTTAGGTGGAGAGAGTATTTCTGTCGCGGATATTTTACTTGCTGTTTACTCGCGCTGGGGACAGTTCTTTTCAGCAAATATAACCATTGGCGTTAAAACGCAAAGCATGATTGACCGTGTCATGGCTATGCCATCTTTTCAACAATCGATGGAAGCTGAACTGCAACATGCGGTAGCTGCATAGACGATAAGTGGGTTAGTGCTATGGAAACTAAAACTGTGTCACCGAAAACTATGTCAAAGAAGGTTAACCCAGTGAATAAATTGCAGGTTCATAGTCAGGATCTAGACAACATTAATCAGATCATTCAAATGTATTTCGAAGGACTACATTTTGCTGATGTGACCAAGTTGAAAGCCATTTTCCACCCCGATACAGTATTAAAAGCACCCAATATTCGGCGCACGTTAAATGAGTGGTTATCCTTGGTTGCCACTCGAGATATTCCTGCAGTAAATGGTGCCAATTTCGGTTACCGAGTCATATCGATAGATGTCGTCAATAGCCAAGCAATGGTCAAGCTAATATGCCCATTGTTAGGTAGTGAATATCTCGACTTTATTGGTTTGTTAAAAGAAAACGGAAAATGGTTAATCGTCAATAAAATGTACGCAGATTATTGATTTGGTGGTTTTAGATATAGAAACCAAAAGGTCTTTATTCACAATAAATTGTATGAAAAGTCAGTCAATAAAAGGAGAGATAGATGCCGTATATTAATATAAAAGTTACCGATGAGGGGGTTACCAATGAGCAGAAAAAAGCGTTAATTGCAGGTGCAACCCAGCTAATGGTCGATGTACTAGACAAAAAGCCAGAAACGACTTTTGTCGTCATTGATGAAGTAAATACTGACAACTGGGGTATAGGTTTTGATCAAGTAACTCAGCTCAGGAAGTTAGGTTAGTTTGCGAAATTAGTGAGCAAATATAAAAAGTATCAAACCTAGAAAGAATGCTCAGCTAAACTGAAATACACTTAGCCCAAAATACACCTCACGAAGCTGCTAAAGTAAATAAAGCCGCTGTTATAGCGGCTTTATCGTGACATAAGCTTGTAGATATAAATTGTTTTGCTTTCTATGCCGCTTCTGCTTTTTTCCACTCTTCTAGTGCATGTTCAAACTGGCTATGTGCTTTAGACACATAGGTGAGTACTTCATCCACATAGCCATCAGTTGACGCTGACCATACGCGGTTTAAGTAGCGCTCACCAGCGGCAAAGCTCGACATAATGTCAGCATAGGCGAGTAGGCCAAATAGGTGCTTCATACTTTCTCGACTATCGGCAAAGTTGTTTAGGTCTTCGCGAAAAATTTTGTCGATTTCAAAACGCATGTCATACGTTGGCACCTTTTCTTTTCGGCCATCGAGCTCTTTCAAGTTGGCCAGAATATTTTGTAAGCTTGCTTCTAACGTTGCTTTATCACTCGCTAAAAGGCTGTCGTCTTGAGCTGCAGCCTTTTCACCAGATTTCAGCAAGTAAACACCGATTGCGCCAATAATAATTACAGGCACAAAGTAGGTCCAATTTACGGTTTCTTCGCTAAGAGAAGATAAAAATGCGCCTGCTAAGAAAGCGGCAACTATGATGAATTTTGCGATATTAATCATGATGACTTCTCCTATGATGCGCTAGCAATTTTAACAACGGCATAACCGACACCTATCAAGGCTTCACCGACTATTAAGCCAGCAGCGATAGGGATCCCTTTATTGTCGGACCAATGGCTACCCATTTTTCTGTCAGATATTTCGCGAAGTAAGGTACCTAAAGCATAAGTAAGCACAATGTTAAACGGTAGGTAGAAACCTAAGCCAACGGTTATACCTAAACCACCCATCATGGCAGAAAGCAATCCGCCTAATAGCGCACCGGCAACATATTTTTCAGTGGGTACATCACCACCGGTAATGCCTTGCACCATAGACGCTAACGCTTGTCCTTGAGGTGCAGGTAACTCGTCGCTACCTAAACCGAACGCACTGTGTAGAACATAAATTAAAATAATGATAACGATAGGGCCTAACCATGCCCCAGCAAATTGACCAAGTTGTTGCATGCGTGGTGTAGCACCCACAAGGTAGCCGGTTTTCATGTCCAGCATCAGATCAGTTGCCTGGCTCATTGCCACACACGTTGCCGCACCAACCGTAACTGCAGCCACAATTGCCCCAGTGGTTTCCATGCCGCTGGTGATCATTATCAAAATAGTTACCGCTACTAATGTCATGCCACTTAATGGTGACCAGTTAGTGCGACCAATGGCTTCCGATAAAATAATACCCGCCATCCAAATCCATAAAGTGCCTAACAAACCCATGGCAATACCACGGCCAATACCAACACCTTCTGCCGAGGTCCATGCCATCACCATCAATAAGATAGCTGCGCCAACAATGGCAACATAAAGCAGTTTGATAGGCATTTCGTCACGGCTCATCGCGCTTTCAACTTTAGCGCTATTTTGCATCGACTTTATTGCTGAGCGAATTAGTGGAAGTGCGAATAAAACTCCTATAACGGCGCCACCAATTAACATGCCGATACCGGTAGGACGGAATAAGGTGAGACGTAATGTATTGGCATCGGTAATGGTTTTTCCTGCCTCGTCAACAGGTAACATACCTGTGATATCTAGCATTGGCGATAAGAAGAAATAACAAACAAAACCACCAACAATAAAAGCAAAACCGCCTCGGCCAGCGATAAAACCTACACCTATGGTCATTAATGACGCGTAAAACATTAAGTTTAAGTAAGCAAAGTCTTCAGGAATACCGAACCAGTCGCCGACGTGTAAGTCATGCACACCGTTTGCGAGGGCGATAACGTGGACAATCCCAGAAAATAGCATAGCGCCCACCAGCAGTTTTGCTTTTTCGATGCCTGCACCAGGCGACTTCAATATGGTGGCAACGGCAACACCGCCAGGGTAGGTTAAGCGTTCAAAGTCAATCATTTGTTTGCGCAAAGGAATAATAAAGGCAATACCTAAAAATGCCCCAGCAATTGCGCCAAAGGTGACGATATAAGGGTTGAGCTCTGAGCCATAGCCGAGTATGAAAATAGCGGGAACTGAGAACATTAAGCCAGAAGATGCACCGTTAACGGCTGATGCGACTGTTTGTGTGACGTTGTTTTCGATAATTGAACGGCGTCTTAAAATACCACGCAAGATCCCGAAGCCTAAAATTGCTGCGAGCTCTGAGCCTTCAATTGAAAAACCTAATTTAAGCGAGGCATAGCCAATAGAAATGGCAATGATCACCCCAAGAAAATAGCCGACCAGAATGGCGTGTATGGATAATTCTGGATAGGGACCATAGCTAAGTGGCCCTGAAGCTGTCGAGGCGGCAGCGGTTTCCCGATTGCCGAGAGTAGTCTCCGACATGATGTGACTCCTTTTTATTATTCTTATTCCGAATATTATTTTTTGTTCGGTATTTGAACCATTTGATTATAAATAGTTCAATTACCATAGCGTTTTATTGAACAATTGTCATGCAGTTACTATTGCCAGCGGTTATGGGTTTGACGCTATCGACTTGAGGCTTCGACTTTGTGGTTTACCACCTTACCACCTTGCGGAAATGTCATAGTCGCATTTAGTTACACATTGATTCTTAAAGATAAAATAAAAAGTTTTATATTTTTTGTAACCTTTTTCTGTTTTCACAATATATATCTGTGAGCTTCACGAGAATTGAGGAAAAATTGTGAGAAGAAAAGTATTTAAGAGCGTGTATTTATTAGCATCTTTGTTGGCTACAAGTCTTAGCTATGCGCAAGACAAATTAGACCAATACACAGGCGAGTTTTTGCCTAATTTAATGAGTCAAAGAGCGCTTAATGTCACTGTAGACAACGACCAGTTATTTGCTGAATCAAAAGGGCAAGGTAAGTTTGCCTTGGTAAGCAATGGGGATGATCAATTTACCTTAAAAGGTACGCCGGTTACTGTATCTTTTGCAGACAAAGTAGCTGGGGTTTTTAATGAAGTTGCCTTGATAACGCCAAAAGGTAAGCTTGAATATTTTCGAAAATCTTTTTTAGTGGCTCAATATGAAGCAACGGCTCAGCAAGTCAGAAAAAATGGCCTGTCTGATGCGATACTTATGAATGATTTAAAGTCTGCTAAAGTGTTAATTGAGAAGGGCATAGATATTCATGAGTTAGATGTTCGTAAAAAAATGGCAGGTAAGAACGGTCGTAAGCCGTTAAATTGGGCTGCTATTGAAGGCAATTTAGGCATGATTTCCCTATTAGTTATTTCGGGGGCTGAAATTAACGGTACTAATCTTTCTGGCTATACGCCACTTCACCATGCTGCGGAAGCGAACGCCGTTGATGCACTAAAGTTATTAATCGCACTGGGTGCGGACGGCACACTGAAAACTAAAAAAGGGCATACAGTGTTTGATATTGCGGCGATGAATAACAACAAGGAAGTCATCGATATTTTAAGTGCCAAGTTTCCTTCTATAGTTAATTAAACGAGCAGAGCTGACCATGAACAAATCGTTACTTTTCTTCCTGATGTGCTGTTTCTCAGTCGATGTTGTCGCGAAATGTGAAAACGTTTGGCAAGTAGAGCAAGCCAAGAAGTCGCTTTTAACAGCTAATCAGTTTGAGAAAGCTTTCTCTGAAGGAAAAGTTGCTTATCGCACTATTGAAGAGAGAATGAAGCTTTATCGAGTGCCAGGGCTAAGTATTGCGTCAGTGGAAAATGGTCAACTGACTTGGGCTAAAGCGTATGGTGTTAAGCAAACGGGAAATACTGAATGTGTTGATGTTAATACGGTGTTTTCTGTCGGGTCAGTGAGTAAAGTTGCTACGGCAATAATGAGCCTTAGATTAGTTCAGCAGGGAAAGTTGTCGTTAGATAATGATATTAATCAGTATTTGTCTGGTTGGCAGGTTCCTGCGCTAAACGGAAAACACTACAGCGTTAATCTACGCCAAATTATGTCACACACGGCGGGTTTTAATGTGCATGGCTTTAGAGACTTTTTACCGGATGAAAAAGTGCCAACCACCATTGATATCCTATATGGTCGTTCTCCAGCAAAAAATATACCCGTCAGGTTGACGTTAAAGCCAGGTGAAAGTTATCGCTACTCAGGCGGTGGCACGACAGTTCAACAGTTAATTATTGAGCAAAGAACCGAGCTTTTCTTTGAAGACGCAGCGAATAATCTGTTGTTTACACCTTTGCATATGACGCGTAGTTCTTTTGAAAACCCGCTACCGCCTTCATTTGACAATATTGCTAAGGCGCACGACAGCTATGGGCAACCTAGGGCGCTACCTAGAGGTTACGAAAGCATGCCAGAAAAAGCGGCGTCTGGATTGTGGTCTTCTGCAAAAGACTTAGGACAAATATTAGTGATGCTATTAAATGCGCCAAAAGATCCTGCAAATGCATTTCTAAAGAAGAGCTACATAGATGAAATGATGACAGCGCAATCAAATAGTCGTCATGGATTGGGGCCGGTTATCAAGGGTGATACTTTTTACCATGGTGGTGCCAATGATTCTTATCGTGCTTTGTTTCATGGCGATAGAAGCTCCGGCAATGGCTTTGTTATTCTCACCAATAGTGCATCGGGAGATCACTTAATTGAAGAAATTAAAGAGGCCATGCTCCAAATTGAGCTGAATTCAGAGCCAAATCCAGAGCTAGGACGATAATGTCATTTTTTGATGCAGTGTCATTTAGCGAACTTTACGACAAATACTATGCCGATGTATTTCGTTTCTCTTATTGGCTGTCGGGAAATCGCGACGAGGCGCAAGATATTGCTTCTGAAACCTTTACTAAAGTATGGACTATTGACACTGAGTTAAAAGCACAGACCGTCAAAGGCTACATGTTAACAATCGCCAGAAACATTTATTTGCAAGGGCTAAAGAAGAAAAAAGAGATGCTAAGTCTTTCACAAGAGGTTTTAGCGAGCGTTGATAGCGGTTCGGCTGACCTTGAAACAGACGCAGAAATACAGGCTACTACGCTGCAGTTAGTAAAGGCTCTGCAAACATTAGAAGAGCCAGATAGAAGCATTTTAATTATGAAAACTTACGAAGGGATGTCTTACCAAGAAATCTCTTCCATTTACGATATGACAGTCAGCACTTTGAAGATACGCGTGCATCGCGCACGAGTTAAGTTAGCGTTAAGTGTTGATTATGGAGAGTAAAATGAATATTAAACAAGACGTTATTGTAGATTTGCTACCTTTGTATTTTGAAGGTAACGCCAGTGAAGATAGCTGTGCGTTGATTGAAGCCTATTTTGAAGAACATCCAAAATTTGCAGCGTCAATGAACAAGCTTTATCAACAGTTAAAAGCAAACCAAGAAGAGCAGATTCAGCAAGCTGTTGCAGTGGACATAGACCCTGAAGTTAAGCTCAAAACAATGCAAAAAACCAAATGGTTGTTAAACATCAGATCTGGGTTATTTATCACTGGTGTGCTGTCCTTTATTTTGCCACTTCTATTTATGGTGTTCGTTAAAGAGTCTGATGCCGCCGCATGGGCTAAATATGTCGTAACTGGAGTATTAATCTTCATCATGCCTGCTGCTTGGGTTGGTTATGCATTTATTCGTTATAGAATGCGTAGCTCAGGAGATTGGTGAGCATCATTTAAGTAACCGCTGTGGAAAGCTAAGCTCGGCGACTATTTGGGGCTGGCGTAACAAGAACTTTGAGCCTTCTTCGTTTTGCTTAAATCAACATTAATCTAAGGAATATAAAATGAATAAATCACTAGATGTTAAGCAGATTTGGCATCAGCGACTAAAACAAACACTCTCGCTGTTAAGTACCTTTTATATAAGTTACTTATTTCTGCACTTCGTCATTCTAGAAATTACGCCCATTGATAACGTATTTGTTATCGTTGCCATCATTTGGGCTGGTCACATTTTACTTAACTCATTGGCCATTGCGGTAATGAAAAAGCAAACCTTGGGTGATGTTCTTTTTAGGCTTGAATATAACTCCCTTAAAGACAATAAATCCTCTGGGAGTGCATCAAAGTTATTGGTTCGTTCACTGTTATCCACCTGCGCACTTTACATGCTTATTTGTTTGAATATACAGCTGAATTTTTCGATGAGTGTACTCTTTGGCAGCTTTTGTTTGGGTTTATTCTTATTGTTCTTTCCATTTCAACGTCAAACAGTTCAGCCACTTAACTTATATGATTGGGCTTCTGGTACAAAAGCTGTGTAGCGATTGATGGAGGGAGGAATAAAATGAAGACCAATCGGTCACTATAGTTTCCCAGGTGTAATACATGCAATAGTGCGGAATTCCCTTGTCATATGAGCTTGATCACTGAATCCAAATTGTTGAGCAACATCAGCTAAATTTGCCTCCTTATGCTGTTGCAAAAATTTGATTGTTTTTTTAACTCTCAAAATGCGTTGATAATGTTTGGGAGTCATCCCCAACCAGAGGTTAAAAGTACGCTCAATGTGACGTTGGCTCACTTCAATACTGGCGCTGAGCTGTCCTGGAGCTTCGTCTTGTCCAATACACTCTAGTGCTTGCGCCAAAGAATTCGGAATGACCTTGGTAAAACTCAGACTTTTATTTGCCCACAAGTGCAGAGTTTCAATACGCCTCTTGCGGTCTTGTTGCGTCTGTAGTTCATTATAAATGCCGTATAGGTTATATAGCAGGTCTTGTTCAGGCAATAATAGCGTTGGCTTATCGTAGTGCTGCCCTAAGACACCATAGCCAATGGCTGGGTGGAAGCGAATGCCAGAAAGCTCCGCTCCTGCTCCAAGAATAATATTCTCAGCACGTTTTTTAATTGGAAGGATGATAACTCCTTCAGGAAGAGTTTCACTACCTATAGTGACTTCACCAACAAGATTAAAAATAATTCCACTGCCAGCATCTGAATAGAGTGGCTTCTTTATCGGAGTCTGCTGAATGACAGATGCAGTCCATATTCCTTGTACAAATGCAGAAAGCTGCCCTGACGGGTGAGACAGCTCAAAGTTTAATGCATCTTTACATGATCTATTGCGGTTTATAGCTGCCTACCTCTGGCATAAAAGTTCTGGCAATTCGATTCCAACTGTTGATAGCATTAATGGCAATGGTCAAGTCAACTAAAGCCTGCTCACCTAATGCGTTTAACACTTTCTGATAGGTTTTATCGTCAACTGGCTTACCAAGGGTTAAATATTCTGCCCAATCCAGTGCTGCAATTTCTGTCTCTGAATATAGAGGCATATCGCGCCATGCACTTAAACCAATAATACGTTCGTGAGTTTCCCCTTGGCGAACGGCATCTTTGCTGTGCATATCAATGCAGAATGCACACTGATTCATCTGTGATACTCTTAGTTTAACCAATTCCCAGATTGGAGTTGTTACCGTTGCTGAAGTGCTAAATTGCTCTCGCAAATAGCTCTCCTTCTCCATTAGGAGCTGCATTCCTTTGGATGCTAAAACAAAGTAATTTGCACGTAAAGTCATATCTTATCTCCTTAAAAGTTGTTGAAGATAAGATAACGGTTGATTTAATTGGGGTATTGAATATTTTCGACATTTATCAAAGTGGCTTTGAGCGGAAGTTGGTTTTGGCAGTTCCACGCTTAATTGGCTAGCTATATAACTTTACCGTTTGCTGAACAAATTTGTAAATTTAGACAAACCTAACAAAACCAAACCTACCATTAATAAGTGAATTTTGTAATGTGCCCAAGAAAAAGAATCACTCGGAGTTGATTTAAGGTAAGTATCATTGCCAGAGCCCCCAAAGATATCTGCTGGCAGGAAATCTGACACAAACATAGATACTGATAATACAATCAGTATCATGCTGATTATAAAAATGAACTTACCCATCACTTTTTCCTGTGAGTTTCATAACGCCTCAATCAGAGGCGAAAAATGCTTGGCTAAACTGTGTAGTGAAGCGGAACAAAGCTAACTGTTTTTGTTCCGACTTGAAGTGCTTGTTATAAGCACATTTTAAATACTCTTTGCGTTTTACTACTTGAAAAACCAAGCCTTTTATAAAATTCGTGAGTTTCCTTACGTTGGGAATTACACCTCACCCTCAGCTCAATATTTTCAGTTTCAGATTCTTTAGCCACAAACTCAACCAACTTGCGACCAACACCTTTATTTCTAGCTTCAGGGTCGACTACTAAACCACCTATTTCATAAAACATGCCTGATGCAACACGCTGAGCTTTGAAGATATGTACCCAACCTAAGATAATACCCGACTCTTCAAACACCCAGACTTTATCATTGGTTGACTTAAGTACACACCTTAGCCTTTCGTCTGCGACCTCTTGAGGCGTGGACCCGTAGCCAAGATGCAAAGACAATGAATTAATTGATTTTGAATCAGCTAAAGTGGCAATCCGAATATTTGACACCAAACTCTCCGTGCTTATAACGCCCCAATAAGGGGCTGATAAATGCTTGGCTAAACTTGTGTAGCGGAGCGGAACTGAGCCAAGCTTTAGCAGTCCCGTACTTAATTGGCTTGTTATATACCTTATGCACGAATACCGTTTTCATAGTGGTAGTGCTCTTGGCTAGCAGAAGTAAAACCACCAATGAAATTAGGCTGTTTACTTTTCTCTGCAACTTTTTCAGCTTTCATATTATGCATATCATTTTCGAGTGCCCAGTCAAAGACACCTTGATCAAGTGGGTATTTAGTAAGAATACCTGTTAGTAAATTCTCTTTAATCCAGTTTTCAGCCAAATCGAGTTCGCTAAAAACACCACCTGAAAAAGCAGCGTTGTTTTTATTGAATATCCAGACTGATTCCATTCACTAAACTCCCGAGGGTATATAACGCCCGCATAAGCGGACCAAAATGCTTGGCTATAGTTTTGCGAGGTACGAGCACAAGCCAAGCTGTTTTGTGTCCTCCTCTTGATGCGCTTGTTATAAGGCCTTACACCTTTTAAATTGCCACCTCTGGGTAGTATCAGATTTAGTAGGTCTATTTATATCATAACCGTACGCTTCCCAACCCATGTTACCTAGTGAGTTGAGGATAGCGATATGGTGCAAAGACTTTATATTAAAGTATTCTTTTAGAGTTTTGTTTGAAAAGCCCATTTTCAATTTATTATCTTGCCAGATTTCCTGCTCCCCAGGAGGGTGAAACATTACAAAATAGCTGTACACTTCCTTTTCATCACCCAAATTTTTAATGCTAGACGTATAGGACAATGCTGCAAATTCCCACGACTTACATTCATTGGCATTTGCAAAAGATGAGATTAAAAATATGCCTAACAGCATTAAATATTTCACGATAATTCAGTGGCCTTATAACGCCCTGTTAAGGGGCTGATAATGTTTGGCTAAAATGTTTAGCGAAGCGAAACCGAGCCAAACTTTAGCAGTCCCGTGCTTAAACAGCTTGTTATATGTACTTTTTAACCAATACATCGACTGGCTTTTTAATTAAACTGAATACTATTATTGCGACAAAAATGCCTACATATACATTCTTTATTGGGGCGTCATTTTTAAGTAATTTACCATCAATTTCCAACTCAACTATCGAATTATTTTTTACTAGATATTTGGCACGGATATCTTTATTCGCCATTTCTTTCTGAACTTGCTCGCATGATTCGTAAGTTGAGCCTATATAGTACCTTTGATCTTCTTTTAAAAAGTAAGCTCTAGATTTACTTTTAGATTCATGACATAAAATTTCGCTGTTTGATAGTTTTAAATTTGCTCTTTCATCATATTTAAAAGACCAACTAAATAGTATGGAAATAACAAGTATTAGTAGAAACAATCCTAAATGTATTTTCGAAAGTTTATCCATAAATCTACGTACATATAACAGCGTATTAGCGTGAATTCTCATTAACTCCAAATACAATACTTTGTATCTAGTCACTACACGCTAATTTTTATTTAATATTTTTAGTACGTTAGCAACAATTTATACAATCTTCAACGTGATATTGGCTTGGAGAAACCGAGAATTTTATTTAACGAGAATGAAAATGGCGCGTTATGTATATAATGATTTTTATATAGAGGTATAAAAACAACAACTTAGCAGGGTTACTCTGGAGAAACCGAGCCAGTTAACATCTAACATAACGAGCCGTTTGTTGATAAATCTTACTTCTATCATTATAACTGGATAAAAATCCAGTCAATGTCGTAAAGAAATATTGCGGAATAAATTGGGGAAATACCCCAATTATTGAATAACCGAAAACCCCCACGAAATTGTGGTAATTAACCACTTACCATCTTCTTTATGTAACTGCATAATTTTGTATTCAGGTTCACCAGATTTTTTCTTTTCTAAGCGAAGTTTTGCTAAAGCGACATTGTCGTAAATGTCGATGCTGAGTAGTTCGTGATCGTAAGAGGTGTCGGCATTTCCTTCATTAAGGACAAATTTGTACTCAACGTATTTACCTTTTTTGTTCACATAGCGGTAGGCGCCGTCTGGGTGCATAGATTTGATGCGGTGAGCTTTCGAGCCGGTTTTGTCACCGATATAAAAATTTTCGACAGCTTCTACAACAGCTGCTCTGTCTGAGCTAGAGGCGAAAGCGTTAAAAGATAAACTGCAAATAAGTGCTGTGAGCAGGATGATTTTTCTCATGGTTTTTCCTTGTTGTTACTGCTTATTGTTGTTCTTTGCGACTTTATGATTGTAGCGCCATGTTCGCAATGAGTACCCGTTTATTTGTCACATTTTATGACGGTATACATTTTTATTTTTCCCATCAGTGGGAAAAAATCCTTCCCCCTGACGGGAATAGCCCTGTTTTGAGATTCCAGGATTTAAGGTTTTTTTCTTGTAAAACAGTGAGTTGCCGTTTTGGTATTGATCCTGCTCTATACAAAGAAACCGATTAATGAATGAAGAGCTTTATGGATATTGTTAAATCAAAACCTAAAAGTACCTGGATAAACAAGAAAGCCTTAACGTGGGGATTAATGTCGGCTGCTTTAGGTAGCGCCTTGGTTGTTTCTGCGCTGCAAAAAGACGTTGATTTTGCCATCGATAAAGAACGCGTGATGATAGCAACGATTGATCAAGGGCCAATGGCGGTGAAAGTCTCAGGTAACGGTTTATTAGTACCTGATGATTTTAAATGGTTGGCAAGCCAAGTGGTGGGTCGCGTTGAACAAGTGAATGTAAAAGCTGGCGCTAAAGTGACAAAAGGCGAGGCGATAGTACTGCTTTCTAATCCTGAACTTAAGCAGCTTGCCGATGAAACGCGTTGGTCTTACGAAGCACAGTTAGCACAACTTAATGCCTTACAAGTGAGTTTAGAGGCGGAAAAGTTAAATCAAGAAGCGCGTGTTACTCGAGCAGAGTTTGCTTATCAAAGTGCTCAGTTGCAATTCAAAGCTGAGAAAACCTTGCTTGAACAAGCAAGCGGTGTGGTGTCAAAAGTAGAGCATCAAAAAACACAGCTTAATATGGAACAGTTATTAAGAAGTTGGCAGATAGAGCAAGCGATAGCTGCTAAGAACATTGAAAATGCCAGTGCGCAGTTAATCGCTAAAAAAGCGGAAGTTAATCGTCTGCACAATATGCTACTTCGCGCAGAGCATCAGGTAAAAAACCTCACCATTTATGCATCGATGGACGGCATAGTACAAGAGTCTTCATTAGAGGTGGGGGAGCAAGTCAACATAGGCACTAATGTCGCGAAGATTGCTGATCCCAATAGCCTGATGGCGGAAGTACAAATTCCGGAATTACTATCAGGAGAAGTTGCGTTAAATCAAGTGGCTTCTATAGATACCCGAAGTGGCACCATTGAAGGCGTTGTTACTCGTATCGATCCGGGTGTTGTTAATGGCAATGTACAAGTAGACATCAAATTAACAGGCGAACTAACCTCAAATGCGCGCCCAGAGCTTAGTGTTGTTGGTGAGATTATTATTGCGGATATCACCAATACCTTGCACGCTTCTCGCCCAGCCTTTGTGAAACACAACAGCATGAATACCCTTTTTAAGGTCAATGACTCGGGCTATGCAGAGCGCGTTGCCGTGAAAGTAGGTAAAACCTCTACCAATCAAATTCAAATTTTGTCAGGCTTAGCACCAGGTGAACGGATCATTATTTCTGACACCAGTGATTGGACTGATTTTAAAACCATATTAATAAACTAGGATAGTGTCATGAATAAACCGATTATCGAACTTAAACAACTTTCAAAAACGTTTGCGACGGAAGAGGTTGAAACGTTAGCCTTATCAAATATCAATTTAGCTATTCATGAAGGGGAATACTTAGCGATCACAGGCCCTTCAGGTTGCGGCAAATCAACACTATTGTCATTGATAGGGTTATTAGATGTCGCCACTTCGGGTCAATATCAAATTAATGGCCATGAAGTTACTGGCCTTTCGAAAGCACAACGCGCCAGTGTTAGAAACAAAGAAATAGGGTTTGTTTTTCAGTCGTTTAATCTGATTTCCGATTTAACTGTCTATGAAAATGTCGAATTACCACTGACCTATAGAAACGATTTAAGCAAAGACGACATTAAAGCCCGCGTGGAAAAAGCGCTTGCCGATGTTGATATGGCACACCGTAAAAAACATTACCCTTCTCAACTCTCGGGCGGTCAGCAGCAGCGTGTTGCTATTGCTCGTGCTTTATCTGGTTCGCCTTCTTTACTGTTAGCCGATGAGCCTACAGGTAATTTAGATTCTAAAAACGCACAAACGGTAATGGAGTTACTTAGTGAGCTTCATAAAAAAGGTACCACTATTTGTATGGTTACTCACGATCCGCGCGGCGCTGACGAAGCACAGCGAACCATTAGTCTGTTCGATGGGCAAATCGTGGAAGACAAAGCCAATACTTCAAACGCAGCCTAGGAGTTGACTATGCTTAATGATCTTAATTATGCATTTCGGATGCTAAAGAAAACGCCAGGATTTAGCGCGTTAACCTTGCTAGTGATTTCTGTCGGCTTAGGTTTAGCGATTTATATGTTTGCCATCGGTAATTTGTTGGCATACAAAAAGCTTGATATTACCGAGTACGATAGATTAGTGGTTATTGATGCCATTGTTGATGGCTTTGAGCAAAACGGTGGTAGCGTTTACGCCTACGATTATCAGTTTATCAAAAAGCAGCAAAAGAGCTTTGAGGTGTTTTCACCTTATACTCACGCCTCGACGATTGTTTCGGATGGTACAACGGCAAAACGTTATGAATCTGCTTACTTTGAAATAGAAGCCTTTAACTTATTTGATGGCAATATTTCGTTGGGGCAAGGTCGATTGTTTGAACAAGCTGACACCTTTGAAGGTAGCGAACCCGTGGCGATTATTAGCCATAATTTATGGCAAGATTATTTCCAAGGTGATGCTAATATTGTTGGTAAAAAAGCACAGCTAGATGGCACACCAACAACCATTATTGGGGTAATGAAAGAGGGCTATGCATACCCAATGAATCAAGATGTTTGGTTGCCTTTTAAAATCATGGAGTCACAAAAACCGGGTCAAGGCTGGCGGGTAAGTGTTGCAGCTCGCCTTAAAGAAGGTGTTTCTCTTAGCAGTGCGGTTAGCGAGCTAAAAGGTTATGCCAGTGAAATCTCGAAAACTTATCCTGAAACCAATGGCTCTGTTGGCATATTCGCTCGAACGCCAGTCAAAATGATGATGGATAACTCCATGACCATTGTTTATATGATGATGGGCGCCACTTTATTTGTCCTTATTCTTGTGGTGGTCAATGTTGCTAACTTAATGTTGGCAAGAGCGAGTGAGCGCAGTAAAGAACTAGCAATTAGAACGGCGTTGGGCGCACCTAAATATCGTATTGTTCGTCAAATGTTATTAGAAACCTTAGTGATTTGTATCATTGGTGGTGTCTTTGGTGTTCTTGGCGCAGGCTGGGCATTAGAAGCAACTAAACCTGTTTTTATGAAAATGGGCGGTTGGGTTGCACCATGGTGGACATTTACCTTAGGCGGGGAAGAGCTATTTGCCGCACTTTGGATTGTTTTAGGCTCGGCGTTATTAATTGCATTGTTTCCGGTGTTAAAATCATCTGATGCTGATGTGAACCAAGTATTAAGAGATGGTACCCGTGGCGCATTAGGTAAAAAAGCAGGCAAAATGAGTAAGGTATTGATCAGCGCTGAAATCTTTTTATCTTGCTCGGTGTTAATTGTTGCTGGTGCGCTTATCTTTGGCGTGAATAAAGCGATAGAAGCTGACTATGGTGCCGACAGTAGCGGCATTCTTGCGGCAACATTTATGCTTGATACTGAACAATATTTAGAGCAAGAAAGCCGTCGTCAATTTCACAATAAACTGCTAACAGCCTTGAAACAGCAAGAAGGTGTGATAGACGTAACTATTGGCTCTGCGCTACCAGGCAGAACATCGGGCAGAGAGCCTATTAAAGTAGAAGGCTTTGAAACCACCAAAGGCAACAGCAATCGTTCTATGTTCTTAACGGTACACGACAGTTATTTCTCAGTGTTGTCGGTTCCTTTACTGGAAGGCCGTTATTTTGATGAGCGTGACACAGAAGATAGCCAACAAGTGATTATTGTCTCTAGCACCTTTGCTAAGAAATTCTTTCCTGACAGCTCGGCAATCGGTAAGCGTATTAAGGTGAGACCTAATGATGACAAGCGAAAATGGCGCACTATTGTTGGTGTTGTAGACCATGTTGTTCATGCCCAGCCTTTTGGTGATGCATTTATCAAGCCTGCGGTATATGTACCTAACTCGCAATTGGCTTATCGCTGGCAAAACATTGCATTAAAAGTACAAGGTGACCCATACAGCTATCAACAAATGCTAAGGGAAGTGGCGGGTAAAATCGATGCGAACATTCCGTTATTTGCCATACTTCCACTAGAAGAAAGGTTATACCGTCGGGTGATGGGCATGCAGTTTGTTGGACACTTGTTTATCATATTTGGTGTCTTGTCACTGTTACTTGCTTCAGCTGGTATCTATGGAGTGATGAGTCAAAACGTGACACGACGCACCCAAGAGTTTGGTGTAAGAAGAGCACTTGGCGCGCCTGATAGCCATATTTATCAACTATTGGCGAAACAATCAGGCTGGATGTTTGCGATTGGCGGTTTAGCAGGCGCATCGGTTGGTTACATGGGAATAAAAGTTATATCTGGAAATATGATGAATTTATCTGGTTATTTCCCAATGGTTTGCGCTACTGTACTGTTAACCATTGCGCTAACAACATTAACGGCAACCATTATTCCTGCGCTAAAAACACTGCGTGTTGAACCAAACAGTGCATTAAGGTACGAATAAAAAAGGACAAAATAACACCCATGAGCGAGTATTGACTCATGGGTGACTAAGATATGAAAAAAGAATCGATATTAATTGCTGATGACGACCCATCCATATTAGCTGCGCTTAAAATACAACTGAAAAGCGAAGGCTTTGACTGCAAAACGGCTAGCTCTCCTGCTGAAGTAGAACAGGCTATTAAACAGCAAGCTTTTTCTCTGTTATTAATAGATCTAAATTATCATCTCGACACCACCTCAGGCGAAGAAGGTTTACAACTTATTTCTACCATTCGTCAACAAGACGAGTTTGTTCCTATCGTTGTGATGACAGGGTGGGGGACGATTGAATTAGCCGTTAAAGCGATGCAACTAGGGGCGAATGATTTCGTCGAAAAACCGTGTGACAACAATCGATTGTTAATTACCATTAAAAACCTTATTCAACTTAGTAAAAGTCTAAAGAGCTCTCAGCTTTTAGCAAACGAGCAGCAAATTTCGCGAAAAAGTAAATGGCCAGAAACCTGGGTATGTGAATCGAAAGCGATGCAGCAAGTAATGGATATTGTTAATCGCGTTGCTGACACTAACATTAATATTTTAATTACAGGTGAAAATGGCACAGGTAAAAGCTTGTTAGCTGAATTGATCCACCAACATTCTGCTCGCGCTGAAGCAAACTTGGTCAATGTGAACATGGGGGCGATAAATGAGCAAGTGTTTGAATCTGAGTTATTTGGTCATGTTAAAGGCTCTTTTACTGACGCGAAACAAACTCGCTTAGGTAGAATAGAGTTAGCCGATCACGGCACTTTGTTTATGGATGAAATTGCCAATATTCCGCTGTCTCAACAAGCGAAGTTGTTGCGCGTACTAGAAAGTGGTGAGTTTGAAAAATTAGGTTCTAGTCAAACGCAATCGGCTGACGTTAGAGTGATCAGTGCTACCAATGGCGACTTGCAAGCAATGGAGCAACGTGGTGAATTTCGAAAAGACTTGTTATTCAGACTAAATAGTATCGAAATATACCTACCCACACTCGCTGAGCGCCAAGAAGATATTTTGCCTTTAGCCAATAGTTTTTTAGCAAAGTATGTTAAGAAGGCGAACATCGATAAGACTTTTTCTGTATCGGCGGAACAAGCACTTGTCGCTTATGATTGGCCCGGTAATATTCGCGAACTTAATCATGTTATTGAACGCGCTGTTTTATTGTCGGCTAGCGCTGAAATAGAAGAAAAAGATTTAATGTTACGAGCAAACTCTTTAGCAAGCTCAGCTACGTCAAGTGATGATGATTGGGCAGAACTTACCATGGAGCAAGCAGAGAAAAAATTGATTGCCTTGGTGATGCGAAAATACCAAGGTAATGCCAAGCAAGCGGCGTTGTCGCTTGGTTATAGTAAGAGTGCTTTTTATCGTCGTTTAGAGAAATTTGATTTGTAATGGCAAGCCATCAATACGCGTCGAAAATATTTATTTATGTCGCCTTAGCGGCACTACCTAGCTTAGTCGTTGCTATTTTTTTGTTGTGGCAAACGGATATTTCTCATTATGGCAAGCTACTGTGCTCTTTATTGCTTCTGTTAACTGTGGCTGGTTTTTCGTTAGCGGTAAAAAGCCAAATTAACTTTCAATTGCATACCTTAACAAATCTAGTAGAAGCGATTCATCAAGGGGATTTTAGCTTACGTGGTGTCGCAAATGCCAAAGACGATCCACTTGCCGAACTTGTCCAACAAATTAACCAGCTGGCGGAGTCGTTACGATTGCAAAGACTCGCCTCGGAAGAAGCGTACCGCCTGTTAGATAAAGCGATCAAAGAAATTAACGTCGCTATATTTGCTTTTGATGGCGATGAAAAAATTAAGCTCGTAAACCCTGCCGCAGAGCGGCTTATGGCAAGTGCTTCAATTAAACTAGTAGGTAAAGCCGCGACTCAAGTTGGCTTGTCACTGGATCTTTTTAGCAAAGAAACACAAGTCATCGAACGGGAATTTCCAGGCGCACGAGGGCGATGGCAAATTCGTTTAGATACCTATCGAGAGGGTGGCGAACAGCGTCAGTTACTGTTTATTAATGATGTGAAGCAGGTACTTAGAAACGAAGAGTTAAAAGCGTGGAAAAACATCATGCGGGTTATAAGTCATGAGGTGAATAATTCGTTATATCCGGTGTCTTCTTTAAGCCAAACATTACAGTCTGTTGTTAACCAGCAGCCACTAGCAGACGATTGGCTAGACGATGTTAATCAAGGTTTATCTATCATTAGTGAGCGCAGCGAGCGTTTAAATGAGTTTATTAAGCGTTATGCAAAAGTCGCCAAATTGCCTGAGCCAAGAAAACAGTTCCTTGCTGTATCGCCAGTGGTGGAAAAAGTTATGCAGTTATTTGAGAAAAACCACGTGTTCAATAACGCTGAACTGGATGATATAAACCTCTATTTTGACCCGACAATGTTAGAGCAGGTGTTAATAAACTTGATTAAAAATGGCCTTGAAGCGGGCGACAAGGTTGTTGTTTCCAGTGAATTAAGTGCTGAAAGAGTAAAAATTCAATTGATTGATAATGGGCCGGGTATTAGCAACCTAGATAACTTGTTCATTCCTTTTTACTCCACCAAAGAAAAAGGCTCTGGTATTGGGCTAGTTTTGTGTCGTCAAATAGTGGAAGCCCATGGCGGAGATATTTCTCTTTCTAGTGTCGCTGACGGTGGATGCTGTGCCGAAATTTCTTTTCCTTTACCGGTAGCTTAATCGTTAACACTTGAATTTGTCGACCGTTTTCCCCATCTACGACTCTCAAGCTATAGTTATTTTATTCGTTAATAAATTCTCGACGCTTAAGTGCGTTAAACTTTTTTGAGCAAATTATGGAATTTAAACCTCACTACGACTTTACCATCGATGTTATTGATAGAGTGATGATCACTCATATGAATGGCGTATGGAATTTAGAGGGGGTCGCAGTGTATTTTGAGGCCGTTAAAAAAGCGGCTGGGCCGTTGAAATCAGATAAGTGGGTGAGAATCGCTGAACTGAGTAATTTCGAGGGCGGGCCAATGGAGTTGATGGATGCCTTAATCGATATTCAAAATTGGAGTGTTAGCCATAATTGCGTTCAGCTTTATCTTGTTAACCCAAGAATAATGAACAAAATGGTCGTTGAGCAAAATGAACCAAAGTACAATCAGATGCATATGTTTGAGTCACTTGAATTAGCCATTGAACAGGCAAAGCAATTGTTGGCAGAGCAGGATGTTAATTAAGTTACCGAATGATTTAAATAGCGGCGAAAGCGCAAACTACTCACCGCTATGACTATGATCGCTAGCTACTTATTTTCTAAGGGCTAAACGCAAAACACCTAATGAAAGTAGAAATACAGCAAACATACCCGGCTCTGGCACTTGAGTGGTTAAACTCGAAATAGAAGAACCATTAGAAAAGCTAGTGGTATAGCTTGGCGTTGAGTTTGGATCTGTATTGAAGCCGTCAATATTCGTTAGACTAAATGCTGAGTCACCTGCATTAATCGCAGTTAGTGAAAATGATGCAATGGTAAAGTCGCCGCTAACTGGCACGAACATATCAGAAAAGGTAAATAACAACCCTGAAGCGAGCGCTTCAACGTCAAGGCCATCAAATAGAAAAGCGTCCACATCAACAAGTGCAAGGTCACTTGTTAAAGATTGAGGGTCAAAGCTAAAAATAGAAGTGTCAAAGTTGAGGTCGAAGTAGAATAAATCAGACTCTTCGAATCCGGAGCCTAAAATATCTAGGGTTACGGTTTCACCCTGATTAACAGTCGTTTCATTAATGTCGACTGTTATAAGGCCAGCATTTGCAGTAACGCTAAATGCTAAAACTAATAGCGCAAAGAACTTTTTCATTATCTTTATTCCTTTTTTATAAATAGTAAGTGGCGCACTCAAGAGGTTTAATTTGAATGCGCCAGTGTGTTTAGTTTGAGATGGCGCGACAGCCTTGAGTGTCAAAGTCTGCGACAATTGTCGCTCCTTGTAGGTCGCCGGTCACTTGCAAGTAGCCCCAATATTCAGTGTCTGAATCTAGGTTGATATATAAACATGCACTGCCATTACCGATGACCTTTTCGTCGTACTCTTCTGAATGTGCTGAAGGCCAGCCACCATTTTCGTAGTAAAGTTGGAAATCACCTTCAGCAAACGCAACCGTTAAGGCGAGAGTTTTGTGTTGATTCATTCCTGGAATGGTAAAGTCGTAACGTACTTTATCTTCAGTAACACATTTAGGGGTGTTCTTCTCAAGCGAGTTACTTTCTGAAGTCGCACACTCTTCACCCGTTAACGGAGGAAACTCAACGAAAATAGTTTTCTTAGCCGTTGAAGATAAGCCTTTGTTGTTGGTTAATGTTAGTGTGACTTCGTATTCGCCAACTGCATCAAAAGTGAAGTTAGGGTTCGCGTCAGTGCTAGTTTGGTTATCGCCAAAAGTCCACTCATATTTCTCAATATAAGCATATCGGTCGCTAGCATCAGCTTGAGAGTTGTTACTATTAAAAGCAACCGATTCACCTAGCGTCACCATATCTAACGAACTGATTTCTACCACTGGCGCTTGTGCTTCAGGCGCAACAGTTGAACAATTTTGGTAAGAACAAAGTGCTCTAAATAGTCTAGCGTCGCGAGAATTGATTGCACCATCGCCGTTAAGGTCAAAGGCAGGATCTAACGTTTCACGCTTTCTAACTGCTAAAATGAATTGTTGCATATCGATTTTGTCGACATCGCCATCTGCGTCCATATCACCGACAGGAAGCACAGTTATTTCTTTCGTTTCACTATCTGTAGCACCTTGATCATCGGTAACTGTTAGTGAAATCATATTAACGCCTAGTTTGGAAAAGCTATGTGCAGGGCTCATTGAACCGTAATTAGTCCCGTCAGATAGCTGCCAAGCGTAGCTAGCAATTTCGCCATCAGGGTCTGTAGAGTTTTCACCACTTAGTTGTGCAGGGCTATTTAAGTATGCGTATGTGCTACTTAAAATTTGGGCTACAGGTAGTTGATTCGGTAAAGAGTCATCAGCATCAATTGGAATGTCATAATACGCTTTAAACGTTACTGCGCTGTATGCTTTAGGCGTATCTATGATGACATTGTAAACACCACCTTCCCTGAAGTGGCAGATTTCGGCTGCACCAGGGCCTTCAAAAGGACGACAATCGTAAACTGTGGTTGATACTTCTTGGTTTCTGCTAACGTGTAAATCAGGGTCACCGTTCGAGCCTTCGACAATTTCAATTGCAACTAATGCAGCGGCGTTTGGTACTAAAAATTGATATGCGCGAGGTGTTTCACCTTCTTCGGCAGAAATATCAATTTCTTCCGTTAAATACACTCGGCGACAGTTATTACAAAGGGTTTCGTCATCTGGACTAAGTAAGGTAATACTGACGTTGGTACTGGTGGTTGCGCTAACGCCTTGATCGTCAGTTACCGTTAACGTCGCAGTATAGTCGCCAATTTCACTGTATTGGTGGATAGGGTTTATCTCTGTACTAGTGTTACCATCACCAAAATCCCATGCGTAGGCAGTAATATCACCGTCTACATCCGTTGAGCTAAAACCCTTAAAGTGAACTTCGTGTTCGACAATTGCACTGTATTTTGGCTTAGTGATAGCAATAGGTGCCTGATTACTTGAATCTGATGTTTCATAGTAAACGTGCAGTGTACTTTCCCAGTATTCTGCAAATGGGTCAATGGCGATATTGATCAAGCCACCGCGGTCGAATTCACAGTACTCGGCGAACCTTGCTGCTGAAAAAGGAACACAGTCATCAGTATCTCTGCTAAAGTCTATCGGTCTGTCTAGATTGACAAAAATATCAGGATCACCGCCATATTTTCCTGCAAGTACAACAACAGTTTTTTCGGCATTAGCAGGAACTTGTATTTTATACTCTTTTGGTGTTTTACCTTGATAAGACCAAATATCTTTTTCTAGATACACATGGTGTCTTTTTGTACCAGGCGCTAGAAGCGGATCGTCAACACCAATCGCTTGAAGCTGAGCATTTGAATAGGCAGAGTAGGCATCAACTGTTACGTGATAAGGTTGAGTTGAGTCCGGTGATAACACACCGATAAATTCTGGAGAGCCGGCTGCTTCAAATGAAATGTAATCAGCATCCCAAGTACCCTGACCATCGTGAGTAGATTCTCTTCCTAACGATACATACATGTCTGGGTCTTGTGAATAGCCTGAAAGATAGAACCCTACAGCTTCGGTATTTTCTGGCACATTCACTTCGAATGATGTTTGCGTACCTTGTTCGGCCGAAATGTTCGAGTGGCTCGCTATCAGGTTGCCTTCAGGTGCAGAATCTATACCTGAAACCCCATCCCAATATCTTTCGGAGTTACTGGTGAAATCGTCTAAACCGGTCGCCACAAGGTTGGCATTAGACCATAAGTTGCTTCGCATTGGACTGTGCAATGCAGCCGTCATACGGTCAACTTGATCAGCAGTAAACATGGCGTAGTTACTGGTATAGTGCATGAAGTTTTCTGTATTCGTTTTTTGCCCTAAACAGTTAGGTGCATTTTCGTACAAACCACTTAGAGACATTTGTGGAGTGTCACAACTTCTATCACCAGTAAGTGAACAGAAACTTTCGTTTTCTAATGAACAGGTTTCACCGGCAAAAGTATGAGGTAGGTTTAGCCAATGACCGAATTCATGCGTTAATACAGAACGGAAATTTTCATCTGTGTTGCTACCTACATACAAGCCGTTGTAGACCACGCGAGCAAGATTGTTATCAGTCATTGATTGCTCAGGGTACCAAGCAACACCAGAGTTATTAGTAGAGCCGTCGTCATATAAATCTTTCATAATGAAAACATTCATATAGCGATCGTTGTCCCAAGCATCTGCGGCTATTTGAGCGTTATAGCCTGAGCCATTACCGTATCCTTTTTTATCTTCAGCATATCTAACGATACCATTGGTTGTATTACCGCTTGGATCTTTCTTAGCGAGTACAAATTCAATATTGAGATTTTCTCTAATGGCCTGGAAAACGGGGTCGATTGGGCCGTCTAGCGTATTTGTTCCTAAAAAGTCTTCGTTGGTACGATTTAGTGCATCAACTATTTTTTCTTCCGTTAAACAGCTTTGCTCAGCATCGGAACAGTTAAATTCACTTCCATAAACATGAAAAACGACAGGAATATAATAGCGACCAGCAACACCATTATCTTCGAAGCTGGCTGTATTTAAGGTATTTCTGTCACTACTTTTTGCAAGCTTGAATTTCACCTTGTTAAGGTGCTGCTTCATTTTTAATTGTAATTTAGCCCAATCTTGTCCGTTATCATCGATAGCGCACACGTGATGAGCTTCTTGCTCTAGTGTAGATTTGCCAATTGAAGTAATTGACGAATTGCTCGAAAGCTTTTTGATTTTACTGCTTATATTTTTATTTTTTATGACCTTGTCAGTTTGCGCTTTGTTTAGAGGAGTTGCAATCGAACTACTTGCAACGCCAAGAAGAGCAAACATTAGACTTATTCTTTTTATATTCATGGGGGTTGTCCAATATCCGTTGTTCTAACAATATTTGAGAGATTCCTTACGCAAATACTATTTATATTATAAATAGTATTATGCTATTTATAATATTGATCAATGTGACAAATATGTAAAGAGCTGGTAACAAATTTATAGTATGTATGGTGGTGGTTTATACTTATTGAAGCGAAAAAGGTAAGTATGGGCGCGATTTTAATTATATGAATAGTAAAGGAATAATTTAGGTTTAACGATGAAGTTAGCTTTAGGCTAATTATGATTTGTTAAATACTAGTTAAAGTTGTTTTTGGGTTGGATACTTTGTCGAGGCAGACTATTCAAAAAATAATGAAGCGCTAAGGATTTAGGTGCA
Organism: Thalassotalea coralli; assembly: GCF_055786205.1. NCBI lineage: Bacteria > Pseudomonadati > Pseudomonadota > Gammaproteobacteria > Alteromonadales > Colwelliaceae > Thalassotalea > Thalassotalea coralli. Next base: position 115,060 of record NZ_JBVVBK010000007.1, read on the forward strand.
TTTTTAAAAAGTCATTGCTATATCTGCGATAAACAACGTAAATACCCTTAAATTACCTGTTTCTATTCTGTTACAATATCGCGTTTTTTGTTGTTCCATAAAAACGCTAATCAATCATTTCTCACAAAAAACACAATTCATAAAAAATTAAATATTTATCTATTTTTACGGGATAGAGTTAAACATGAAAAAGTTGTGTTTTATTCTGCATAACCATATTTTTCAATGTAGCGTTCTAGTTGGCTGTCTATGTCACCAATGACATGGGCGTAATTTTTCCACTTTAATAACGAATCATTATATAGCTTTTGGTTAACTTGCTGTTTTGAGGAGGTCGTTACTAGTTTATTTTCAGTTAATTGATGGAAATTTTCGTATTTTTCATTTGGTACTACATTGATAAACTCAAAAACATTTTTTGTTTGCTTTAAGAAGTCAGTAACTAAATCCTCGTAACGGATGAATAATAGATCGAGGTCAAATGTTTTTTCGAACTTTTCGAAAAGATCAAATACTTGTAAATACCTATTTACACAGCTTTGTAAGTCGGTTAAGTGATAGTTTTCTATATTTTGAGAAAAGTTTTGCTGAAAGCAACTAATGCAAACATCAATTGGGTGCCTTAATGAGAAAATAAACTTAGCGTTAGGAAAAAGTGTTAAAATTAAAGGTATATGAACCGTATTATGTGGCATTTTATCTACTAATACAGTTTGACTATTTACTTTAACGTTTAGTGATTCAATATACTCGAAATAAATTCTTCTCAGTTTATCTATCTCGCTACTATTTAACTTTCCTAAATCGGCGGGATAAACTTTGTTCAAATCTTTTCTAAAAGCTTGAATCACTGTATGGATGCTAGCTGTCTCACTTAAAGTAGTAATATTTTCTTGTGTGTCCAATACAGCATCTAGTAAAGTGGTGCCAGAGCGAGGAAAGCCAATCATAAATACTGGCGCGGAATGTTCTCCGCTCTCATTAACGGGAAGCGAACTTATATTTAGTTTTCTATACTCTTTAGCATAGTCTAAAGGTTTTTGATTACCGTAACTTTGTTTTTTTAGTTCCCCTAAAGCTGAAAAATAGCTAAAAGACTTATCAAAATCTTGCAGTTTCTCTAAAGCGTTTCCCTTGATAAATAACAGTTTTTTCTTTTTTCTTTGGCTTGATATGCTATCCAAATAATCATCAGAAATTAACTCTACAACCTTTATATAGTCTCTACAGTTACTTAAATATTCAGCCTCTATTCCAATCATCCAGGGCTTAGAACCAATTAACCCTCGTGTTTTCTCTAGCAAGTTAAGGGCTTCATCATTGGCTGAAACGTCGAGAAGAGAAATAATGGCTTCTTCAATATACTTCTCTTCCAATTGCCTAAAATGACTTGCCAAGTGAGCTGTGTGCTTGATAACTGCATTTTTATCTCTTTTGTTTCTCGATACTAAGATTAATTGATATTGTGCATGAGGGTAGTATTTGTCCCATTTTCTCAAACGATATGCGAGCTCTTCACATTTCTCATATTCATTTATTTCTTGATAGATTTCACATAAAATTAATTGATTGTGAGCATTGTTTAAAGACTGGTCGATAGCTACGCTCTTTTGGAGGTATTCTATACTTTCTTCTTTAGTTGCTTTCCCTAACGTTTCAAGTTCTCTTAATGTGCAACCAAGATATCCAAAAGATTTTGCTTTTTGATCTTCCGTTAATGAAAGTAGCATCACTTTTTTTAATGTCTGTAGAAGTGGTTCATATTTTTTTAAATTCGATAGTGCAGAAATTTCCATTTGGAGACTTTGATAAGTTCGCAATGCAGCAGAATTATTGATTTTTTTCAAGATGGTAACTGCTTGACCAAAGCGTCCTGCAACAATTGCGTTATTAGCTTTTTCAAGAACTTTCGCTGTTTTATCTGCCTTCATTTGACTGCACCATCTTACTTAATATTTCAATAATTCTGCGCTAGCTTACATCAATTTAGTAGTCCAAACTACATTGTATAGTGGTGTGCCAAAAAGAACTGATATGATTTGAGATTATCAGAGTCATTTACATGGCTATCAAGCCTAAAGTTTAGTTTGTGGCTCTATAGGTAGTGCGATCAATACGGGCTGCGATTAATAATGTATTTTATAAAAGGTGCGAACTAAAAAGTGCATTTAGGCTTTGCAGGAGTGTTGTAAAAGTATTTATACAAGCATCCCATTTTTAAATGAACATCAAATTCTGCGATAAACAACATAAATAGCCGTTAAATGCCCTTAAATTACCTGTTTCTATTCTGTTACAATGTCACGTTTTTTGTTGTTCCATAAAAACGCTAATCAATCATTTCTCACAAAAAACACAACTCAAAAAAATTTAGACATTTATCTACTTATTCGGGATAGAGTTAAACATGAAAAAGTTTTCTGTGTTGCTTGGTGCAACACTTTCATTGCCAGTACTTGCTGATGGCAATACAAAAATTGAAACCATTACGGTTGTTGGTCGTGATGTTAATCTTATCGGCTCTTCTATTTCCGCTTCGCAAGGCGTTGTCGGTCAGAAAGAAATTGAAGTGCGTCCACTTTCGCGCACTGGTGAAATCTTAGAATTGGTCCCAGGAATGATCGCAACTCAGCACAGTGGCTCAGGAAAAGCACACCAGTATTTCTTGCGCGGCTTTAGTTTAGATCACGGTACAGACTTTGCGACTTTTGTTGATGGTATGCCAGTAAATATGCGCTCACATGGTCATGGTCAAGGCTATAGCGATATCAACTTTGTTATCCCTGAAGCTATTTCTACCTTGGTTTATAAAAAAGGTGCTTATTACGCTGATGTTGGCGACTTTAGTGGTGCAGGTAGCGCATCTATTCATACGGCGAGCAAATTAGAGCATGGCACGGCTGAATTAACGGCTGGCGAAAACTCTTATTATCGTGCGTTATTGATGAATAGTTTTCAGGCTGGCAATGGTGAAGCATTATTTGCCCTTGAAAGTAACTTTTACCAAGGGCCTTGGAGTGACATCGACGAAGATGTTGAAAAGCTCAATGCTCTTGCGAAATACACGACACGTTTAGACGCTGGTTTATTAACGTTTAATTTTATGGCTTACGACAATTCGTGGAACAGTGCCGACCAAATTCCTGCTCGTGCGGTTGAGCAAGGTATTATCGATCGTTATGGTTCTATCGACAAAACGCTTGGTGGTGAAACCAATCGCACTAGCTTTAGTGTTAACTTTCAAGGGGATAACTTAAACGCGTCAGCTTATGTCATTGATTACGGTTTAAACCTTTGGTCTAACTTTACTTATTTTTTGGATGACGCCGATCTAGGTGACCAATTTGAGCAAGTAGATGAGCGATTAATCTACGGTGGCCAAGTCAGTTATGACTTTGATGGTGCTTTTAACAATAAGCCAATGAGTAATATTGTTGGCGTGCAATTACGCGTTGACGACATCGAAGAAGTTGGCCTTTACCGCACGCAAGAAAGAAACCGCTTAGGTACGGTGAGAAGTGACAGTATTAAGCAATCTAGCACTAGCCTATTCTGGGATAATCAAATTGATTGGACAGACAGCTTTTCTACTGTGTTAGGCGTGCGTTACGACTACTTTGATTTTGACGTTCGCGATTTAGTGGGAACAAATGTTCACGGCCATGATTTAAGCGACAATGGTGGTTCAAACAATGACGATATTGTGTCAATTAAAGGTAGTTTAATTTATGACTTAACAGATCAATGGCAGGGGTACTTGTCTTTCGGTGAAGGATTCCACTCCAATGATGCTCGAGGCACTACTATTCATGTCGATCCAGCCTCAGGCGAAGCTGTTGAACAAGTTGATGCGTTAGTTGAATCTTTCGGTTATGAGCTTGGGCTACGTGGTTTTATCGGTGCAAAAATGAATACATCGATTGCATTGTGGACACTAGATTTGGACAGCGAGTTATTATTCGTTGGTGATGCCGGAAACACTGAACCTAGTGGCGCTTCAAAACGAAAAGGTTTAGAGGCGACTATGTATTACCGCTTTAATACTAGCTGGAGTTTAGACGCCGAGTACGCCTATACAGATGCGGAATATAGCGATGTTGCGGCAAGCGAAAAATATATTCCAGGCACTGTTAAACATGTTGTGCAAGCCGGTTTAAACTATGATCAAGGGTATACTTGGTTTGGTAGCTTGCGTGTTCGTTACTTCGGTGAACGTCCATTGGTTGAAGATAACTCAGTAACCGCTGATTCAAGCATTGTTTGGAACATGCGTGCCGGATATCGTTTAAAAGACTGGACGATAAAAGCTGATTTACTAAACATTACTGATAGTAAAGATCACGATATTGCTTATTACTATGAATCAAAGTTAGCGAATGAAGCTGAAGCTGTGGAAGATATTCACTATCACACCTTCGAGCCACGCTCGATTCGATTAACAGCAACCTATGTGTTTTAAATGAGCTTATAGCGAGCAGTCTATTTGAGAAGGAGTAACGCTTAGTTACTCCTTTTTTTTGCTCTTTAATTCTTCAATCATCGCTACCTAGTTGTGGTGTTCAAAACCCCAATAAAAAATGAACCATTTTCATTAGCTCTCGTATTGTATTTTTCAATAGATTCTATGTCTCGCATTTCGGATTAGTCCTAGAACGAACACTTAGCACTTTGAATGGCGAGTAAAATGTAGCTGAACTATGCTTAGGTGTATCTCCAAGGGCAAGTAGCCTAAAGGTAATGTAAGAATGAAAATAAGGACGGTTAAACTTATATTATGTCAGGCGCTACTTACTTCGTCTTTTTATTGTGCTGCCGAAATTAATGCCGATAATTTGATGGCAATGTCGTTAGATGAGCTGATGAAAATCAGAGTTGAAACGGCGACCCGAACTCAAACAACACTCGATATAACGCCAGCAGCAGTAAGTGTTTTTACCTATCAAGATATCAATATGATGGGCGTGCAATACTTACATGAGTTACTTGCTTTAGTGCCTGGCTATCAAGTGGCACGAGGTATGGATTATAGCTTTCAATACTCAGTATCTTCCAGAGGTGTTAAATCAGGCTCTGCAAGCAGAGAAATTTTATACTTGATTGATGGCATTCCGTTGAATAGCCCGAGAAGTGGTAACGAGTCAGTTGTTGCTATGTACCCGCTAAGTCAAATCGAGCGTGTGGAAATAATAAGGGGGCCAGGTGCTTCTTTGTATGGTGCAAATGCATTCGCTGGTGTTGTGAATATCATCAGTCGGAAACAAGTATCTGAGGTAACTTTGAGCCTTGGTAGCGATAGTTACCAACGCGCCAGTGCGATGGTCAATCATGCTTGGGGAGATTGGCAAGTTGATTTTAGTTTTCATTATGATGAAGACAAAGGCCAGTCATACCGTGTACCAGATACCTTTTCTAATGAAATGCTCACAACTAAAGATCCGATAGAAAATTTGCTTATAAGTGCCCGCCTTTACACCTCACAAAGTGAACTTAAATTTGTGAAACGAAAGATAAGCTCAACTGACTTTTACAATGTAGGTCGATTGAGCGAGGACTACAATTATAATGACCATACTTTAGATTTTGTCGCGGCAAAACATAACTTTACCTGGTGGGAAGATATACGTTCTAGTGTTAGTGTGAGTTATCTTCAGTTTAAAGAAATAAGTGGTAATCAAAGTACGCCAGAAGGCGCTTTTTTCGATATTAGCGAACCTCAAAGTAACGAGCCTTTGTATGGATATGGTGAATTTGTTTCTTCAAGATGGCTGGCGGAGTGGCAATCAAATTTAACGCTAACAAATGACTCTAGTATGCAATTTGGCATAGAGTTAAGGGAAACACAGTTAAATAAAGCGCATGGCCACACAAACTATGATTTACTAGATATTAGCCAAGGTAATGTCCCAATTACTTTTTATGGAAACTTGGATAACTTTCTTGTCATTGGCAATGAATCTTCTCAATACTCTCAAGGCTATTATTTACAGTATCAAAAGAATTGGCTCTCAAAATGGCAGGCGACTGTTGGTTTGAGGTACGACGTTTATTCTCAGTTTCCAGAAAAGCTAAGTCCAAGGTTAGGTGTTGTCTATTCTTACTCAGAGAGTAGCCATATTAAGCTGTTGTATGGCGAAGCTTATCGAGTCCCTAGTTTTGCCGAGTCTAATTTAATCAACACCGTAAACGTACTAGGAAACCCCAATCTAGCCCATGAGTCAGTAAAAACCGTTGACTTAATTTGGTGGAAAAAATGGCAACAAGGACAGTTTAACCTTGGCTTTTTTCACAATAGATTCGAAGACGCGATTGCTAATATTACTCGAAATAATATTAGAACTTACGAAAATGTCGAATCAGATGAAAGCTATGGAGCTGAGATTGAAGGGCAGTGGCAAGTAAATAACCGACTGCTCTTTAAAGTCAGTGCGACGCATTTTTTTGAGTTACCTGATGCCGCATTTCGCGAATCATCAGACTTAATGTCCGTTCAAAGTAATTACCAGAAGGACAAGCTCAACGTAAACTTTTCGCTAATTTACAACGGCGATAGAGAAATGCTTAATAACGATAATCAATTGATAAGTTTAGACAGTTATTGGTTACTTAACGGAAAAATCACTTATCAGCTAGGCGATAACTGGCGCACTTATGCGATAGTGAAAAATGCGTTGGATCAAGCCTATGAAACACCTCCTATTAGCAATACCCTTGAGTCAGGTATTCCAAATAGAGGTGTTAGTTGGCAAATAGGTGTAGAGATCAGCTTCAATTAATTATTTGTAGCGGCCATACTGTTTATAGAGCTCAAAATTTGTTACCAAGAGATTCTGATACCAGAAGAAATCGTGAGCCCTTCAAATTCACCGCCGTCGTTAGCTGAATCTTCCATATTGGTATATTGAACACCTAGCTGGAGCTTAAGTTTATGGCCATTTATTAAATAATTGACGCCAGTATAGACTTCTTGATATTTGTCGCCACGACCTTCAACAGCTTTCCCTTCATACTTGTTTAATCTAAGGCCATTTTCTTCGGCACTTTCCATGTAGGTATATCTCGCGACGACTTGGAAATTTTCGTTAATGTCGTAGAAAGGGGTGGCCGAAACGCCCCAAATGTCGCTTTGCTCAAAGTAACCATTGCCTCCAGCAAATTCTGCGTCGAGTCCAAACTTACCTTTTTTCCATTGGCTAGATACGCTATAAACGTCTGAAAAATGTCGCGTGCTCGCTTGCTCATGTTCTTCGTTAATGACCAAGTCTACGCGATATTTTGCACTATCCCAAAAAGACGGGGTATCTGACTTAACAATTAACGCACCGACAGCGAAGGCACCTGCACCTACAGCAATCTCGTTGTCGCCATCACTTGAATAAACCCCCGCTTGATAGCTAACTTCTTTGTTTATCGTCCCTGAAAAGTTAATACCTGTAAAATATTCTATAGAAAACCATAAGTTGTTGGCAATGTTGCTTCGCTCAAGGGTTTTTAGTTTATTGGAAGAGGTAGCGCCATCTTGCGTGAATTTCACACTTTGCTTAAGCACTTTCACTTTAGTGCCATTGTCTGTTTTCCAACTGACATAAGCATCGGTAATTCGCTTATATTTCATGCCATCATTTAAATCGAAATCACCTTCAACTTTAAATGAATAGCCGTTTACTTCCCCTTTGCCACCTAAGCGCAATCGTCGCCATGCATCATCGCTGAAGTTTCCTTGATCACTGTCAACGTTAACCATATCTCCATGTAAGCGTCCACTCAAAGCAAACGAAGCATCTTCACTTTCAAAGATATTGAATATATCCCAGTAGTCGTCTAATTGCGTGTCATTTGCATAAGAGATAGAGCTAAAGCAACACAATGGGATTAACCAACTTTTCATTTTCATTTCTAATCTACTACCTAATGATTATTAAACTCGAGCGGCAAAGTAAACGCGGTTTATGACACTAATATGACAGTTTTTTGCTCTCAATCTAAGCAACTGAAAAATACAACTTCATCCTTGTTTTGGCTGTTCTCTAGCTCATTAAAAACGGGCGGTTAAGTTTAATTCCTACAGGTGTAATTGTTTGGAGGAGCTTTGTTCTAAAGTGTTATCGACACCTTTAATCAATCACTTTTAAGGCGATTGGATGGGATCATTTATGTTTATGGAACTGACCGACAAAGTGAAAGTCAGAGGATAAAAGCGCTAATTGTGAGTAACTGCCTTTGTTAGGATTTATGAAACGGACTTTACATCATCAATACTTTTTCCCCATCCTGATTTCAATATTTGTCCATATTATTGTCCTTTATTTGTTTATCATCGGCAGTCTTTCGACGTCAAAATCTTCAGTAGTCACCCCCTTGGCTATTAACAGCTATTTGTATCAACCACCAAAAACATCGCCTATTGAAATCCTCGAAAAAGTCGTTGAGCAAGATGCTTTAGATTCGTTCGTAGAGAAGAGAGAGAAGCAGAGAGTGGAGCGGCAAGAAGAGCAACTGCTTCTCTCGAAACAAAAAAATGAAATTGAATCCGACGCAAAGGAAAAGCCAAATAAAGCTGCGCCAAACGAGCTTCTCGCAGAGCAGAAAAGTGATGAAGTGACATTGTCGAATCAACAAAACAATGAGTTAGAAAGTACTGAAGGCTTGGTAAACAAAGCTATTGGGAAATCTACTTTTTCCGCCTACAGTTCGTTAGATAACCTTTCTATAGCGATTGACGAACGAGTAAAGAATGAGGAGTTCGAGGAATTAATTGCCCATAGGTCTGTATCAACCATGCATAAAGACCCTGAGCCTGTACCTCACTCTGCAACGGAACTCGATGCCGAAGATCCTGAGGTTCAAGCACGTGATTTAGCGATGAGAACGACGCACTATGGCAATACCACAATTTATAAAGATGAAAATGGCATCTGCACACAAGTGACAGATTTAACCGCAACAGGACTGGTAGGAATGACGTCTTTGCATACCTTTAAGTGTGGCGAGTCAAAAATGGAAAAAGCATTTCGCCTTCATATGAAAGAATTGTTTGAGAAAAATGGGCGTGGTAAAAACTCTGGCGCTAAATAATATACTTGCTAAGTCTATTGTATGCAAAAATGTTATTGAATCGCGGTAGTGTAGCGCTATCATGAGAATCACTATGCTAATCGACGTTATTGTATTGAAGTTCAGGGAAGATTGTTATGTCGTTAAAACAAGTGATTCTGTTTTCTATTTTATGGTTGTTGTTTTCATCATCTCTTCAAGCATCACAACTTTTTGAACAAAAAGTTATGCGCCTTAACGGTGATGAGCCTCTGACTGAGGTAAGCTTCGCTCAGTATAAAGGCAAACCTCTTTTGATATCTATTTTCACTCCCGATTGTCATTGGTGCAAAAAATTACATAAAGAGTTATCTAGGTTGAATCAAGAGTGTAAAGGTGGAAATACTATTTTGCTTGGCATAGGAGGATCTACTCCAGAACTTAGGCAGTCTGTCAGACAAAGCCGAACGTCGCTTCCAGCCTATGCGGCGAATAAAGTCATTGAAAAGTCTATTGGTAAAGGAGTGCCAGTTCCTATGTTGTTGGGGTTTGACACTGAAGGAAAGTTAAAAATCAAGTTAGAGGGATTTAAACCCTGGAAATCTATCAAATCCAAACTAGCTAAAGCCGGCATTGAAACATGCGAATAACTTCAGCGTTTAGAAGTTTATTGTCGCTTTAGAACCAGTGTTTTTGTAACCGATTACCTAACTCCAGAAATTCTATTGCACAAGTAGTTTTAGAAAATCAGAGAATACAGCGAAGTGTTAAATAAGGGAGAAGAATGAAGTCGTTTTTTATTGGATTAATAGCGCTAGTTACAGCTTACTTTGCAGGTGTGCTCAGCCATGGATATTGGGATACTTCCTTACAAGTAGAAGAAACTCAACAGGCTGAAGTCATTCAATCTATTGATAATGGTAAACAAGGCGTAGGAAAACCAGCTGTTTCCGTTGATACTAAAAAAGCTCAGTTCCCAATAGACAGGAAGGTGTCTACCACAATATCGATAAATGACACTTATCGAGGTATTCAGTCTCTTATATCTGAACGCAATGATTTTGCGAGTGTTGGCAAAGCTTACATGATGATGCAAGAGCTTCCCGTAGAAGATTTGTTAAAAATTCTCAGCCTTGCTGAAGCTCAAAATGACGAGAAAAGTTTATCAATGTCATTTCTCGCACTTAGTCTTCTTAATGAAAAGAGTCTACCGGCAGCAGTAAATTACATCGAACGCATTGATGCGAATTATCAATACAAAGCAAACTTGTATTACAGTGTGTTAACTTCGTGGTCAAAAACAGATCCGCAAGCTGCGCTAGAGTGGTATCAAGCCAATTATCAACAGGCAAACCCTAAAAAATACGAAATAGGCATGCCATTACGTAATATTTTTTCTAATTTAGCGTCAAAAGATATGTACTACGCCATTGACGCAGTTTCTCAACTCTCTAGTAATGTTGAAGAAAAAAAGGAAGCGGTATACGGCATTTCAAAATCTATCGCCACGACTGAAGAGTTTAATGCATTGTTTACGGTTTTAGATGAATTAGCCAACCATACTGTGAAGGAAAGCGCGGTAAGTGCATGGGCACATCATTCTCCTGAGCTAGCAGCAGAATGGGCTGATATGCAGTTGGAGCATCCAAAACAAGTTAAGTTGCGTCAAAAGGTGTTAGCGGCTTGGGGCAGAAAAGATAAGGAAGTTGCTGCAAATTGGTATGTAGATAATGCTAGTGAAAGTGAACGTCAACAGGCGGCAGAGCACGTAATCGATAGATGGGGATATGAATCGCCAGAAGAAGCGCTGTCGTGGATCGCTAAGCATGATCAAATTGACCAAGATAAAGCTACCGAAACTTTATTTAAGAAGGCTGCGTTTTTGAATCCTGAATTTGTTATTAAAAATCTAACGTTATTAGAAAGTGAAGAGCATAAAGTGGATGTGTCACTTCTCGCATATTTAGGGCTAAAACGAGAAAATGAACAAGCTGCTTTAGCTATGGTAGAGAGCTCGCCAGTTAGAGATGCGCTAAAAGAAAGTATTTTGTCTTTTGAGGAATCTGAGAATAGATAAGCAATAGAAGAAATGAGTGTACATATTTAATAACCTTATTGTATATATCACGATAAGGTAATATGTCTTACATACGCATGTTTGATGGAGAAAAAGGATAGAGGCACCTAATGAAAAAGATGATAACTGCCATGAGTATTTTGGTTCTCGGCTATTGCGCTGGTTTAATGAGTTATTCATTTTGGTTTGCTGAATCGTCATCTCAACAACTTGTTGATAAAAGTACATCGCCGAAACATGACAGTCATACTAACGTATCTTTGGCTCCATCAGCCCAAGATAATCAAGCTTCTTCTACCAAACAAATGGTTAGACAAAGCTCTGCTTCACCTCAATCAAATGCTTCATCAGAAGACATTAAACAAGCACTTAAAGATCTAACAACCTCAATCGACATAGGCAAGGCGTATTTTTTGTTAAATCAGGCCTCTGAGCAAGAAGTATTGCAATTGCTTGAAGAGCTTACTGCTCAAAAAGAAGAAATAGAGCCTAGTACCATTTCCTTATTGGCAGCGGTATTAACTGAGAAAAACCTTGAAGTTGGCGTTGAATACTTAGAACGAAACTTATTGAGCTTGCCTGACAGTAATTTTTATATTCGCGCGGTGCTAAAAGTCTGGGCTGATAAAAAGCCAGTCGATTCTTTAAATTGGTATCAGCAAAATAAAGCCAATTTCTCTAATGCTGAGGGATTTTTTGAGGGGGTACCGTTACTTGAGGTATTTGATGGCTTAGCTAAATATGACTTACAGGCGGCAATAAGTTCGTTAGAGCAATTAGCATTAAGCGATAAAGAAATGCAGTTTTCATTAATGGGTGTCGCTAAAAATATTGAAAACTTGGAAGATTTTGAATCGCTTTTTCAATTCTCAGAAAATTTACCGAATAAAAGAATGCGAGATACGGTAATTTCAAGATGGACAGAAAAGAATCCACATCAAGCAGCTGAGTGGGCTAGTGCTATGGAGCAATCTACGCAAGACGAATATTACAGTGAGCGCGTTTTCCAATCTTGGATTTTCTCTGGTGACGTTAACGAAGCGGCAAATTGGTATATGGAGCAAGGAAATCAAGATTCACGCCAGAAGAGGGCAAAATTAGTCGTTGAGAATTGGGGGTATAGAAATCCTCAAGCAGCGATGGATTGGATACGTACTCAACAAGATTTAAATCAAAATGAAACTCTAGTTAGTTTATTTGACGTAGTCGTTCATTCTAGCCCTGAATTTGTGTTGAATAACATAGAAAGTTTAGAGACCGACAAGCAAAAAGTAGAAACCTTATTTACCTTGTATATGTCGTTAAATATGAACAATGAGCAACGAGCACAAAACTTAGTCGCAGACTCTGATTATCGAGAGGCATTAGAGGCTCGTATTCGTGACTACGAGGAGCAAAATCGAGAATAAAGGCTCTGTTCACTTATTGCTTTGCTAGTTTTCGTCAAAATGTGTACTTACTGTTATGGCTCGGTTAATATTTAACAAGTATTGTTAGTTAAGGTTTTTTCATGCCGAAAGCAACATCATTTGATATTGCCTACAGAGCGGGTGTTTCACAGTCGACAGTGTCTAGAGCATTGCGCAATAGTCCTCTTGTGAATCAGGAAACCCGTGAAAAAGTGCAGGCTATTGCCCGCGAACTCAACTACAAAGTTGATAAAAATGCCAGTAATTTGCGTACTCAGCAGAGTGACACCATTGCGTTGCTTTTATTTGAAGACCCAACCAATGACGATTCGTTAATTAACCCTTTCTTTCTGTCAATGCTTGGCAGTATTACCAGAGCATGTGCTCGAAAAGGCTATGACTTATTGGTGTCATTCCAGCAGTTGAGTGAAGACTGGCAAGCGGATTTTGAAGACAGTAAAAAAGCCGATGGATTGATTCTTTTAGGTTACGGCGATTTTGTTGATTACGAAGAGAAGCTCAACAAGTTAAGTGAGCAAGACACTCACTTCATTCGTTGGGGTGCACCTGTCGATAACGAAAACGTTGTTTCTGTGGGGTGTGATAATTTTCACGGTGGCTATCAAGTCACCGAACATTTAATCAAACAAGGCTATAAGAAGTTTGCCTTTTTAGGTGACGCTTCTACGCATTCTCCTGAGTTTTTAGAACGCTATCGCGGCCATTGTAAAGCGCTGACCGATAATAAGCTTTCTGTGCGAAGCGAGTTGCAAGTCGATGCTATTTCTATCGAAGAGTCAGGCTATCACGGTGTTCGCCAACTATTGTCAAAAGGTATTGAGTTTGACGCCATTTTTGGTGCCAGTGACTTAATTGCTATTGGGGCGATGCGCGCCCTTCAAGAAAATGGTTTTGCTGTTCCTGAGCAAGTTGCTGTCGCGGGTTTTGATGATATTGCTGTTGCCAGTTTTACCATTCCTGCATTAACCACGGCTAAGCAAGATACAACGTTGGCTGGTGAATTACTGGTAGAAAACCTTATCGCGTTAATTAATGGTGACAAGCCCGAAACGACTTTAATGCCAACAACATTGGTTGTCCGCAAATCTTGTGGCAGTTAGCTGCGCTTTTTACCTAAGTAATCATTTCAATAAAAAGCCTTAGCTACATTAAATAGCTAAGGCTTTTTGCTTGAGGGATACAAATCTTTTAGAAAATCTCAATTATCTTTAGTTATCATTAATCGACATTAAGCTGTTGCTGCATTCTCTTCTTGGTTGTTCGTTGTTACGCCATCTTTAACAAAGTAAATAGACAGAGCTGCTAATAACATGGCTGCGCCTGCTAGCATTAGGATGTAGATGGCTTGATTGTCAAACACTGCTGTTAAAATCCAGCCAGCAAATAAGCCAGAAACAATCTGTGGAGCAGCAATGGTAAAGTTAAATATGCCCATGTAGACCCCTGTTTGTTTGACAGGAATGCTACCGGCAAGAATGGCATATGGCATAGCCAAAATTGCAGCCCATGCCATACCAACACCAATCATAGGAATGAGTAAACTAACGGCGGCTTTCGGTACCTCAACTTGCGTGATCATTAAATCAACGGTAGTTAAGGTCGGATCCTGTAAGAAAAAGATGCTGATATAGCCTAAACCACCAGCAATAAGTGCCATGGTGTAGGTTACTTTACGGCCTAAGGTATTCGCGATTCTAGCGAGAAATACCGAGAATATTGCCGCAAACAGTGAATAAGCTGCAAAGATAATACCTACCCAGTCACCTGCTGCACCTTTTGCGGCAGCGATATCGGCAGGCACTTGTGTAACTGTTTCAAGAAAATCTGGATCAAACCATTTCGCTTCCACGCCCCAAATGTGTTGGGTGATTGCTGGCATGGTGTAAACCCACATGATGAATAAAGCAAACCAAGAGAAGAATTGCACGACTGCAAGCTGCTTCATAGTCTCCGGCATAGTTTTCATTAAGCCAAAAAATCCTTTTAAGCGTGTGCTTAGTGAAGCTTCTTTTGGCAAAGCATTTTCTCTCGGTAGGCCATACTCACCGGGCGCATATTCTTTGGTTTTGAGCACTGTCCAAAGCACTGAACCAAACATAACTGTTGCACCAATATAAAATGCCCAGATAACAGATGGCGCTACGTCACCTTTGGCAGCGGTGTTTTCTAAACCAATCACGTTGGTTAGTAAGAAAGGTAAGATTGAACCACATACCGCACCAATATTTATCAGCAACGATTGTACTGAGTAGCCTATGTTACGTTGGTTATCTGGCACCATGTCAGAAACTAGCGCACGAAACGGTTGGAAAGCAACGTTAAACGAGGCATCCATGATAGCTAACATCATGGCACCAAAAAACAGTGGCGTCATGATGCTGGCGATAGTGGAAGAGTTTGGCATTAACAACATGCCAATCGCTGCAGCGATACCGCCAATCAGAATATAAGGGGTTCTACGACCAACGCGGTTCCATGTTCGGTCAGAGGCAGAGCCAACAATTGGCTGTATCAACAGCCCCATTACGGGAGCCACTAACCAGAATAATGACAACGAGTGTAAGTCGGCACCTAAATCTGAAAGTATTCTACTGGCGTTGGCATTTTGTAGGGCGAAGCCAAATTGAACACCTAAAAAGCCGAAGCTAATGTTCCAAATTTGCCAAAAGCTGAGTTTTGGCTTTTGCTGCGTTGCTTGCACTGTTGTCGTCATTTTCATTACCTAATTATACTTATAATTTTAATTTAGCGCTTTGAAGCGAATCGCGGCACCACCACTGGTGGCCAAAGGTAACGTTAAGCTATCTTTGGCAGATACTTTACGTTTTTCGATTATCATATCGTAAGGGTTTTTCACCCAATCAGCGTTTTTACCATCACGATAGATTTGTGCTTCATATTGCTTACTTGGATCTAGGAAATCTAATTTTACTTTCAACTCGCGTGCATCTTCGTTCGTTAACGCACCTAAGAACCAGTCGTTACCATCTCTTTCTTGACGAGCAAAAGCAACATACTTACCAATTTCACCCGCAATAGCTTTACTTTCATGCCAGTCAGTTGGTACGTCACGAATAAACTGGAATGCTGGTAAGTTAGCTTCGTAGTTACGCGGTAAATCAGACGCCATTTGAATAGGGCTATAGATGACAACATAAAGGGCTAACTGTTTTGCCAATGTTGTTTGTGGACGGTCACTGTCTTCACTTAAGCCTTTGTAGCCCATATCGAATGTACCCGGTGTAAAATCCATTGGGCCAGATAACATGCGAGTGAATGGTAAAATCGCAGCGTGCTCTGGTGGGTTAGGTGGTGACCCCCACGCATTGTATTCTTGTCCACGAGCACCTTCACGCGCTATCCAGTTAGGGTAAGTACGACGTAAGCCTGTGTCTTTAATTGGCTCATGGGTATTAATACTTATTTTGTACTTTGCCGCTTGTTCAATGTTGTATAGATATTCGTTCGCCATAAATTGGCCATCGTGCCATTCTTTGCGAACAATGCCGTTTTCGTCGATACGCTTAATTTTGCCGCCATCAGCAACATAGCCGGTTTTAACTTGGCGAACACCGTGTTTTTCATAAAGTTTAAAAGCGTCGTCCATTTGATTACGGTAGTTGGTGACATTACCCGAAGTTTCATGATGACCAATTAAACGAACGCCAACTTTCTTACCATGGTCTGAAATTTTCTGAATATCGAAATCATCGTAAGACTTAGTGAAGTTAAAGACATCGCCGTTGTTGTACCAATCGCCATCCCAGCCAATGTTCCAACCTTCAACTAATACGCCATCGAAACCATACTTAGCCGCAAAATCCATATAGCGAATTGTTTCACTCGTGGTTGCGCCGTGCTTGTCGCCGCTGCCCCATGTATTTTCACCAATGTGCATACCCCACCAAATACCGACATATTTACCAGGCTCAATCCAAGAGGTATCTTCAAGTTTATTTGGCTCGTTTAGGTTTAAAATAAGGTCTGAATTTAGCAGGCCGACTGCATCTTGGCTGATCTGAATAGTTCGCCAAGGAGTGGTGAAATTAGGTGACTTTTTCACTAATACACCGTCATACCATGGTGTTAAGTCAGCTTTTAACGTACCACCGCGCATTTGTTGTAGTGTCATACCTGCATAGTCAACAAGTGCTGCTTCGTGAATGCTAACGTGTGTACCGTTATCTAATTTGAAGGTAAACGGAGTGTGAACACGGTCAACACTTGCTAAGTCGGTAGTCTTATAAATGTACTCGTAACGATTCCAACCACGAGAGGGGATCCACCAAGCTGTTGCTTTGTCGGCTTTTTCTACAGCGAACTCTGTCATCTCATTAGTGATTTCAATGTTGCCGTCTAAGCCTTTTTGTTTAGGTACTTCGTAGCGGAAACCTACACCATCGTTAAATACTTTAAAACGAACTTTGAAGCTATTCGACTGGTCACGGTCTGCACTAAAACTAACCACCATTTCATTGTGGTTGTCGCGTACGTTTTTACGTTCACCCCACGGCAGCTGCCACGTGGTATCTGAACTTGACTGCTTGCTATCACTAATAACAAATCCTTCGCCTAGCTCAGCTGATTTTTTGAATCGCAGGCCTAAGCGAGATGATGCAATTGCTGTTTCGCCATTAAAAGAAATTTGGTAGCTAGGAATATTGTCGTCACTTATGGATACGATAATTTTTTCATCGGGTGATTTTACTTGTACGGTTTTCGCCATGATGAATGGCGATACCAAACTAGCGGTTATCAGTAGTAACTGTTTTTTCATCATCTTTCCTGAGGATTTGTCATTGTTATCAGCATAAAATTGGACGCACCAAATTGCAGCAACCTGCATACGTATTCAGTGTATTTATTCCAAGATTAAACGGGCATTAAGAGCTGAATTTTCGTTCAGCTCTTGTTTTTATGGTGTAATTTTTTAGCGGTGCAACTCAAAAATAGTCGCGCTCATAGGTGCTAGCGTTATCGCTTGTTTTAGCGAGTTTTTCTTGTCGTTTAGCACATCATGAGCCATAGAATATGAGGCTAATAGCTCTTGGTACTCATCAGCATTTATCGTACGAGCTTCATCGTTTTTATTAATAACTACCATGACGCTGTTGGCATCAATTTCATCACCATTATTTGCGTTATCAACAACTCTAAAATAAACATAAACGCCGTCTTTAGGTGCATAGTGTCGCAATTGGCCCTGGTGAACAGCTCTTGCCCCTTTGCGCCAATTCAATAACGATTTGATAAAGGCGCGAGCTTCTTGCTGTTTCGCTGTTAGATTTTTGCCAGTAAAAGCGTTTTGCTTGTCACTTTTCCAACCTCCGGGAAAGTCACTGCGAATGATACCGTGGTCAGTTGTACCTGCGTTTGTCATAGCGACTTCAGTACCGTAGAAAAACTGCGGAATACCACGCATGGTCATAATGTAGGTCATGGCGATTTTAAACTTCGCCATGTCTTCATTAAGCAAGGTGAAAATACGGCTCATGTCGTGGTTATCGGCAAAAGTAACTAGCTTATATGGGTCGCCATAGAGAAAGTCATTGGCGATGGTTTGATAAAGCTGATTTAAGCCTGTATTCCAGTTTTCAGGGTTGTTCAAGCTATTCACTAAGGCATCTTGAACAGGAAAATCTAAAACGCTTGGTAAGTAAGACTGATATTCATCGTGGGTTTTACTGCCTTGTTGCCAATAAGCAACGATGGCAGGGTTTGTGGTCCATTCTTCGCCTGTAATATTAATGTTTGGAAATTCTTGGGTAACACGTTTTGTCCAAAGTGTTAGAAAGTCTTTATCTGAATAAGAGTAAGTGTCTACACGAAGGCCAGAAAGGTTGGCATATTCAATCCACCATAAGGTATTTTGAATTAAGTATGTACTCATAAAGCGATTGCGTTGATTTAAATCTGGCATCGTTGGCACAAACCAGCCATCGGCAAAGATTTTAGCGTCAGAGCTTACCGCGTGTGGATCATGCAAGCTCTCACGTTTGTGATGCGTGCCAACAAAATCTTGTTTTTTCAGGGCAAAATCTTGGTTGTTCAACCAATCCTTCATTGGCAAATCTTTCATCCACCAATGGTTTGAACCAATGTGATTTAACACCACATCTTTAATTATGCCAATGCCTTGCTGTTGAGCTTTTACCGACAATTCTTTGTAAAGGGCATTACTACCAAAGCGCGCATCAATCTGGTAAAAATCAGTGGCGGAATAGCCGTGGTATGAATACTCCGCTTGGTTGTTTTCGACCATTGGGTTTGTCCAAATTTGAGTAAAACCCATGTCAGCTAAGTAGGGTAAGCTGTTAATAATACCTTGGATATCACCTCCGTGGCGCCCCCCTTTAAACTGACGATTTGGTTGTTCAATGAGTTGTGGAACACCGTCGTTACTAGTATCGCCATTAGCAAACCTGTCAGGAGTTAAAAGATAGATAACATCTTTTTGCGTAAAAGATGTTGCTGCAACAGAGTGTTTGTTTCGCGCATTAAACGTGTATTGATAACTGGCCACTTTGCTGTTGCCTTGGTAGAAATCAAGCGGGTAGCTTCCTTGCTGTAGATTCGGTAGTAACGTTAGGTCAATAAATAGGTAGTTCGGGCTATCCCCCATAGTCACTTTGTCGATACGGATATCATTATTGGTAAATTTCGGCGTTAATTGACTAATGTTATTGCCATATACCATAAGTTGTAGCTGATCGCTTTTCATATCAACCCACCATGAAAGTGGCTCTAAGCGATCAACTTTGTATTGAGTGTTGTTGGACTCACTGGCATTTACAGTGTTACCTAGCGCTAGGAGCGCTGAACACGAGAATAATATGTTTTTAGCCGCGGTAATTAACTTGTTGTTTTTTTTCATTTGTTTGTCCTAAATATGTTAATTCCTATTTTTTGATAAATACCGCAGTGGTTAATGCTGGTACTAAAAAGCTTGTTTCCTGAACTTTGCTGGTTTTTACAATATTGTCAGAGCCACGTTGCTGAATAGGGTGCAAGGTGTAGTGGTTTGCATTGTTAAACGGTAATTCAATGGTTTGCGCGGAAGTATTAAAAATCACCATCAAGGACTTTTCTTGTTCATCACCTTCAATACTCATGGCAAATACACCAAGTTGTTGTTCTTTGCCCGTATTATGAAAACGCACACGCTCAATCACATCTTGTGCTGCTGTTAAACGGAACAAAGGAGACGCCATGCGTAGTTTAATGTAGTCGGTAAATACGGCTGAACTAAATGCGATATCTTTGGGTGACACTTGATCTCGCCCTTCATTTTTCGCCAACACTTCTTTGATCATTTGCCAGTTCTGCTGGTCTTTTTCAGCAGGTGGTAAACCTATGCCATAGTTGTTGTCTTGTTTGGCGAAATCCACTTTGTTAAACCAATCGCCATAGTCATAAGAATCTCGTAAAAAACTTTTAGAACGCAGAAGTTCTGAGCCCATATGAATAAAAGGAATGCCTTGGGCAAAAATAGCAAAAGATAGACTTTGCAGCTGCATTCTGACGCGTTGCTCAGTGGTTAACTCATAAGGAATGCGATATTGATTGTTGTCCCACAGAGACTGATTGTCGTGCTTAGAGACGTAATTAATGGTATCTGCGGGATCGAGCGCATAACCTGCCGGTTGGCCGCCGTAAGGAATATCTTGACCAAGTTTTGTTTCGCCGTTATGAGCCTGCAATGGGTAATTGGCTAAGTTACCTGTTAATCCAATTCGGATTTGATCTGCCATTAAGTAATACTGAGATAAGTCATCAGATTGCAATTCATTTGGATGAGTGGCTAAACCGTTACCAATACCTTGGCTTTTGCGAATGGCTGCACCAGAAGCATTAAATGCACCACCGCGAACAGCGTCTCTAAGTCGGTCGGTGAATGTGCCAATTTCAGTACCCGCAAGTTCTAACTGGCTCGCTTGCACGAATCGTTGGTTGTTCGCCACTTCGCCAAAATTCCAGCCTTCGCCGTAAAAGTAGTTATCTGGATCTACTGCGTGTACTGCATCTCTTGCCTTAAGCATGGCATCTTTAGGTTGGTGCGCCATCAAGTCGAAACGAAAGCCGTCAATTTTATAATCGCGCGCCCAGACTACCAATGAATCTACCATCAGTTTTTCCATCATGGCATGCTCGGTTGCGGTGTTATCACAACACGTAGATTGTGCAATTTTCCCAGTAAGCGGATCTAGCCTGTGATAATAGTTAGGGACAATCTTATCGAGTACGGCTGTTTTCGCTAAACCTGCTTGGTGGGTGTGGTTGTAAACAACGTCCATGATGACGCGAAAACCCATATTATGCAGGTGTTGAACCATGCGTCTAAACTCTACTATGCGTGCTTCACCTTCAGGATTTAACGCATAACTGCCTTCAGGGACAGAATAATGAAACGGGTCATAACCCCAGTTGTAATTATCTAGTTGACGCAACGCACTGACTAAGGCTTGCTGGTTTTCACTGTCTTGTGATTGCGCTTCAAGGTATTGATGAATACTCGTGTTATTTGATTTTGCCAACGAACACACTAAATCGTTTTCGCTTAAATCACAGGCCTTTTGCAAACTATCGTCAAGTGAGATAACGGTATTTGTATCTTCATTTACTGTACCTATATCGAAAGCCGGTAACAGGTGAACGCTGTTAATGCCGGCGTCTTTCAGTGTTGCTAGGTGCTTCATACCATCGCTTTCAGTTTCTGTGAAAGCTAGATATTTACCGCGATAATCTTGGTTACTTAACGCTGAATCAGACGCGCTAAAGTCACGAATATGAGTTTCGTAAAAAATGTTATCTTCTGGGTTAGCAACAGGGGTGTCACGCTGTGTTAACCAGCCCTCTGGCATAGTTTCATCACTATTTAAATCGATAATATGTGAATACTTACTATTGGTAGAAAGACTTAATGAATAAGGGTCGGTGGTTACTAAGGATTCAAATTCTTGACTTGCTGGGTGGTAAACGTCGATTTGATATTGATAGTAATTCCCTGCCAGAGATGAGTCTGCTTTGGCATACCAAAGACCAGTATCTTTGTCTTCTGTCATATCCAATGACTGCGTTTGATATGGCGACTTATCTTGATTAAAAAGCAACACCTTTACGGAAGTAGCAGTAGGTGCCCATAAGTTAAAGGTGATATGATCTTTTAAAACAACTGCACCTAAGTTATCAGTTTCATTGGCATCGTTATCGTTAGCAGTATAAAGCCGATCAATAACCGCTGCTGTTTGTACTTGTGTGGCGATTTTGCCATTACTAACAGTAAGCTTTCTTTTTAGTAATTCTTTGATGCTTTTGTTATCAGCGTTCAGTTGATAAAAAACAAAGCTTTTGAGGTGAGGAAAGTTACTTATATGCGCTGAAAAGCTTTCGGATTTTGACAGCGGGTATGATGTAAAATGCCCTTTTTTGTCTAAAGCGACTAGGGTTAAGGCGTTTGCCTTACTTGTTTCTATAAAAGATGGCGCTATTGCAATGTACTTTTCTGTAAGCCAATGGGCACTGGCATCCTGAATCGGTAAAGCCAATGTCTTAGAATCTTCCGTCTCACTTTTAGAGGGCTTTGGCGGTTGCGGGACACAAGCGCTTAGTAAGGCTGTTAAAATCAATAGGGTTAAATAACGCACCATTTGCTTCCTGTTGCACGTGTTTTACGTGTCTTATCGTTTGTAATTAGTCATTAATTTACTTGGCAAGCTAGGCAATACAAAGCGTTGCTGGATTTTTGCATACGTATTCAGTGCTTGTAGTAATGAGAACACTTGTTACAAATTGTTCTAAAATTAAACAGTGAGGCATCGGCAAAAAAGTGCGTAAAATCTGGGGTATAGCGAAAAATTGCTTGTAACTTAGCTACTGATTTAAAGGGAATTTTGAATACGTATGCATAAATTGCAGGTTATTGAATACGTATGCAGTCAGTGTTTTTAAGCGAGTTACCTATTTATATTAAATGCATCCACGGTGACAGTGGGTAACAGACTTACACACAAAATAATAAAATATGCTTCGGTCAGTTGGATAACTGAACGTTGAATACAGTGTCAGGGAAGATTGGGGAGAGATCACAAATGGTTAAGTTTAAACCGAGCAAGTTATCACTAGCGATGTTATCAACAGGTTTGATGGCATTAAGTTCAAATTCTTTTGCTTTTGCGCAAGAAGCGGAACAAGAGAACAAGAAAGCTGACGAAGAAAAAGTTGAAGTAATTGAAGTTACGGGTATCCGTGGCAGTATTGTTGAAGCGATTAACACTAAACGCTTCTCATCAAATGTAGTTGACGCTATCAGTGCCGAAGATATCGGTAAACTACCAGATTCATCAATCGCAGATTCATTATCACGTATTTCAGGTCTTGCTGCACAGCGCCTAGAAGGTCGTGCTAGTGTTATCAGTATCCGTGGTTTTGGTGAAAACGAATCTACAACAACGTTAAATGGTCGCGAACAAGTATCAATTGGTGATGGCCGCGGTGTTGAATTTGACCTGTATCCTTCTGAAATTATGAGTGGTGTTAGCGTTTATAAAACGCCGAGTGCATCGATGACAGGCGAAGGCATCGCTGGTGTTATTGATATGCAAACACTTAAGCCACTAAGCAAGAATGAGCAAATTTTTGTTATTAATGGTCAATTAGAAAAGAATGGCCATGACGCTGTTGTAAGTGGTTACGATAACACGGGTCACCGTTTAAACTTCTCATATATTGATCAGTTTGCTGAAGATACTCTTGGTGTTGCGCTTTCAGTAAATACCATGCGTTCTCCTGGCCAAGAGCAGCAATTTGGTCGTCACAATGACCCTGTATTATATGAACTAACAGATAGCGACGGTAATACTTACAACGGTATTAAAGGCGCTAATATTAAAGGCCGTTCTTCTGAACTTTCTCGTGATTCAATCATGGGTATTGTTGAGTACACGCCTAACGACAAGCTTTCAATCACAGTTGACGCTCTATATGTTGACTTTAGCGATGAGCGTTACATTGGTGCTGTTGAATTTGGTTTCAACAACTGTGATGACGACAACAAATTCCCTGATTGTAGTTACACAATCAACCAAGTAGAAGATGGCTTTGTAACAGACGCTACGTACCACAACATGCCGTTCTACCTTAAAAACAACCAAGAACACCGCACGGCAGACTTACTGAACTTAGGTTTCAACCTTGTTTATCAAGTAAACGATGATCTATCTATTGAATTTGATGCGTCTAGCTCAGAAGTTGAGCGTGATTTATACCAACACGCTTCATTTGCAGGTGCTGCATCATTTGAAGGTAACTCAGTTAATTACAAGTTAAATGAAGACGGCTCTGGTGGTGTATTTACCACATCACAAGACTACGGCGACCCAAGTATTGTTGGTGTTGGTGACATCATGGGTTGGAGTTTAGCTGGTGAACGTTCTAACCCGAAAGTAGAAGATGAAATTAAGTCATTTAAACTTTCTGCACAACAAATGCTAGATAGCGACCACTTTGACTCAATTGAATTTGGTGTTGCTTATCGTGAGCGCGACAAACAAAAAACTATCTCTTACACGAAAACTGATGTGTTACCAGAAGCGATGATCCCGGGTACAAACGTTGCGGCAATCGATCCTCAGTACTTAATTGGTACAGTTGATTTAAGCCATGCGAACTTAGGCCACACGATTATTTTTGACCAAGAAGCGATGTTAGCAAGCGGTAACGTCTACAGCGAAACGGATGTAACTTACTCTTGGGGTAAAATTGCAGATGCTTTCCAAGTAAGTGAAGACGTCACGGCTGCTTTTGTTCAAGGTAATATTGCATCTGAAATTGGTGGCAAATCAATTCGCGGTAATGTTGGTTTACGTTACGTCCACACTAAGCAAACATCTGTTGGTGATACGTTTGGTTGGAGTGGTATCGATACTAAACTTGATTACGAACATTCATACTCAAACTTATTACCAAGCGTGAACATCATTGTTGACTTAAGTGAAGATGAAATTTTACGTTTAGGTTATGCGAAAACGATTGCTCGTCCAGTGATGGATGACATGAAAGGTGGTTTATTAGTTGAGCCAACTAGCTGGAGCGGTAACCCAGAAGATACTGATGATAACGGTAACTACTGGAAAGCGTCTGGTGGTAACTATCAACTTGAAGCGCGCGAAGCTGACGGATTCGATTTAAGTTATGAGAACTACTTCTCAGATGAAGGTTATTACTCAGTTGCATTCTTCTACAAGGACATCAAAAACTGGAACTTCGATTCAGTATATGAAACAGAACTTCCATTACCTGAAGATGCACTTGCAACACACCCTGTGTCTGGAAATATCGAGAACTTTGACGACACAACAACAACTGTTTACGCCAAAGAAAACGGTGGTAAAGGTAACTTAAAAGGTGTTGAGCTATCTGTTACTTTCCCATTCAAGATAATTGATAAAAGCTTAGAAGGCTTAGGTATTTTTGCCAGCCACACACGTGTTAAGCAAGACATGAAAGACTTTAACGGCGAAGACTATACCTTACCGGGTCTATCAGAGCGTGTGTCTACATTCACGGCTTACTATGAAAAAGATGGTTTCCAAGCACGTATGTCGATGCGTAAGCGTTCAGACTTTACCGCTTCAATCTACTCAACGATTGGTTTGAAAACTGAACAACGTTTTGGTGTAGGTGAAACCTTATTTGATGCACAAATTGGTTATGATGTTACAGACAATCTGTACATCTATGTTCAAGGTCAAAACTTGACTAATGAAGCATTTCAAACCAAATTTGATGATTCAAAGTACGCGACAGACCAGTTCTTTGATTACGGTCGAAGCTATCAGGCAGGCTTTACCTATAAGTTTTAATACGTGAGTTAACTTGCCGTATTCACAAATGCCTCAATAATCTTGTTATTGGGGCATTTTTATTTGTTGAAGATGTATGATGAAAGACAAGCAAATGAATAGTAACGAAATCAAGAAAGTAGTCATTGTTGGTGGTGGTACTGCTGGTTGGATGACAGCATCATTATTGATTAAAACCTTTGGCCACAACATCGCAATAGAGTTAGTAGAATCTGATCAAATAGGTACTATCGGTGTTGGTGAAGCAACCATTCCACCAATCATTCATTTTAATGACGAGCTCGGTATTAATCCGAAAGAGTTTATCAAAGAGACCAAAGCGACAATTAAGCTAGGGATTGAATTTGAAAACTGGGGCAAGCAGGGCGACAGCTACATGCATGCCTTTGGCGATATTGGTAAAAGCTTCCCCTTGTGTGACTTTAGCCACTTTTGGGTGAAAGCAAAACAAGAAGGTCTTAATTACGATTTTTGGGATTTCTCGCTAAATTATCAAACGGCAAAACGAAATGCTTTTGCCCATTTAGAAAAAATCCCAGGCTTAAACTTAACGGGGTTAGTTAATGCCTTTCATTTTGATGCGGGCTTATACGCGCAGTTTCTTTCAAAATACAGTCAGAAAAAAGGTGTTACTAGAACTGAAGGCAAAGTTGTTCAAGTAGGGCAGTGTGAAGATACCGGTTTTATCACCGACATCACCTTGGAAAGCGGTGAAAAAATTTCGGGTGACTTGTTTGTTGACTGCTCTGGTTTACGCGGTTTGTTAATAGAGCAAACGCTAAATACGGGTTATGAAGATTGGTCTCACTGGCTACCCGCGGACAGCGCTGTGGCTGTGCCAAGCGAGTCGACTTTGCCAATTATTCCTTATACTAAGTCAACAGCGCATTCGGCGGGATGGCAATGGCGTATTCCTTTACAGCACAGAACTGGTAATGGTTTGGTTTATTCGTCGAAATACATGAGTGACGAACAAGCTAAAGAAACCCTGATGAGTCACTTAGATGGCAAAGCGCTAGCGGAGCCTAAAGTAATCAAATTCAAAACAGGTCGTCGGATTAAACAATGGAATAAAAATGTGGTGAGTATTGGCTTATCTAGTGGCTTTTTAGAGCCGTTAGAATCTACCAGTATTCACTTAATTCAGAGTGCTGTTGTTCGTTTGGCTAAGATGTTTCCTCATCAAGGTGTAAACGACGCCATGGTGCGAGAATTTAACCGACAATCGCAACTAGAGTTTGAGCGCATTCGCGACTTTATTATCTTGCATTATAAAGTGACCCAACGTGACGATTCCAAGTTCTGGCGAGACTGCCAACGCATGGAAATTCCAGATACCTTGCAGCACAAAATAGATGTGTTCAAAGCCTCTGGCTTAGTCTTTAGGGAAAACGATGAGCTATTTACCAAGATAGCTTGGCAGCAAGTGATGATCGGACAAAACTGCATTCCTGATGACTATCACCCAACAGCGAAGCAAGTATCTACTAAAGAGCTGGATGAAATGCTCGAGACTATTAAAAAGATTATGGATAAAACCTCGGTGCAAGTGCCTTCCCATGCTGATTACATTAAGGCGTGTGTGAGTTAATTCTCTACAATCTGCAGATACTAAAGCCAGAGCATGTGGTTGCTCTGGCAACAGCTTTACACTGTTTGAATAGATGGTATTCTCGATTGCTTGAAAAGCACAATAGAAAATAATATTTCTAACGCGCCACCGATAAATGCGCCGACGGCAAATTCTGCGTTAAGTATCATACAAGTACTTCCTGAAAGAATAAGGGCTAAACCAAGTCCCCAGTAACTCTTTAGGCCATATAGCGTTTGAAACGCTAAATACCAGACACCTATTGCCAGTAACATGATGGGATAGAACCACTCCATTTTGATTTGAGCGACACAAAAAGCGATAAACAAACCGATAAATAAAATAGCGGTAGTTTCCAAAGCGAGTTTGCCTAGTGGGTTATCAGTACTGTGCTTGCCAGAACGTGTTAGTATTTTTGACAGCACGATAGACAGCGGAAAGATAAACATACCACCAACAAATAATGTAAGCATGCTGGCGGTATTGGAATACAGTAATGCCATAGCACTAGCTAACAGCCACACTAACCCTGAAACTAATACACCTGTTGCGCCACCATAATACGCAGAGCTCATGTCTGCTTGTGCTTGTTCAAGCGTCATCATTGCTCACTTCCTTTTGTCGTGTAATCGCTATAAGCTATTGTTCTGATGAGATTGTTGGCTATGTAGTCTGTTGTTTATCTAATTCCTTACGATTATTCTTCAGTTTTAAAAAGAAAATAACATTGCTGCTTTCTGCATTACTGTGCCTTTGGTTGCTCGTTATACATTACGCAAAGCTGATTTCGAATTTTGCCCCTCCGAGTACATCGCTTTGGTTGACTGAAATGCTGGCATTATAGTGACTTAATAATTCCTTGATTATCGCTAGTCCCAGTCCGCTACCGTTTCTATCGGATTGATTCTCTCGCCAAAAGCGTTCAAATATTAGCTCTCGATGTTGTTCAGGAATGCCTGCGCCAGAGTCTTCAATTGAGAAAGTGTTCGTTGTGATCGTCAGTCTAATTTTACTTTTCTCAGGTGTATGCCTGATAGCATTCTCAAGTAAGTTCTTTAAGATAACCATAAGCTCACCTTTTTCGATGATTGCTTTGCAATTTTCATCTTCCACAACCAGCTCTAAGTCTTGCTCTTTAGCTATTGCCATTGGAGCTAATAGCTCACAAGCATCCTTGGTCGCACTTACGACGTTGGTTGAGTCATTTGGAAATTCTTTAATACGTTGAGCACGTGATAAGTCTAATAGTTGTTCGACGATTCTTGAAAGGTACTGAGTATCATTTTTTAGCGCGTCTTTAACCTCTGACGAAGGCATTTTTAATTCAACACGATTGAGTAATATCGTTAACGGTGTGCGCAGCTCATGCGCCGCGTCAGCGATAAATCGTTTTTGTTGATTAAAGCTTTTTTCGACGCGATCAAGTGCGTCGTTCATTGCAATAACAATAGGTAATAGTTCCTTAGGTACGCCTTCGGTTTCTAATCGTCTTTTTAAATCATCCGGGCGAATACTTTCTATCTGAACACTTAACTCTTTTGCCGGTTTTACAATGAACTTAATGGCGATAAAGCTCATAATCAAAAACAATAAAAATGAAAGAATGATGATAGTAGTGACTGATTCCATGATGGCAGGTTTTACTGCTTCATTAGCGAGGGATGCAAGTAAGTCACTTCTTGCAACGTCAAAGTAATACAATTTGCCATCTAAATGAATGTTACTGCGAAATAGGCTTATTGACCGAGCATCGATGCGAGAGAATTTCTCGGGTATCGATTTTTCAATATCATTAAAAATGTAGCCTTCTGTGCCTAGCGGCATGGAAGAAAGCTCTATTTCGTTTTTTCTCGGATCAACTAATCGAAAAGCAAGATTGGAATAAAGCGCGTCGAAGCCCCACTTTAACTTAATTTTCTTATCGGCAAATTGAAACTCGCCGGACTCATCTATGTATAAGGAAGCCGATATTTCATAACCCATATCATTGAGTACTGCTTTAAGCGCCAAGTCGGCAAACTTGTCTGTTGATGTTAAAAAAATGCTTAAGGCTAGCCCAAAAAATAAAGCCCCAGAAGCAACAAAATAAACAATCAGTTTAATTGCTATTGAAGGCGTTTTTAGAAACTTACTTAAAAAGATAACCAATTCCTCGAATCGTTGTAATTTTGGCATTTGCACCAGCGTCGGATAACTTTTTTCTTACTCTGTGCACTGCTACTTGTAGTGCGTTATCAGAGAGTGACTCTCCATCTTGATAGACGATATCTTCGATTGCTTCTTTCGACACTGTTAAGCCAACGTTCCACATTAAATGCTCTAAAATAGTAATTTCTGTTTTACCCATGACGACATTTTTCTGATCGACTGTGACAGTTTTAGCAATCACATCAAGTTTAATGTTTTCAGTGGTTAACTCAGTATTAGAGAGCGATGTAGGGCGTCTTAGTAATGCGCGTAATCTTGCCGTTAGTTCTTCGACTACAAAGGGCTTAATCAGATAATCATCTGCACCATGGTCTAGCCCTTTTATTCTATCTTGAACGCCTCCACGGGCGGTTAGAATTAAAACGGGTACCATGTTTCCATTTCTGCGTAAGCTTTTTAACACGTCGATACCGTCAGTATCTGGCAGTCCGAGGTCGAGAATAATGGCAGCATAGCTGGATTCTTGAATGCATAGCTTCAATTCGCCTGCACTGCGCGCTATATCTGATAGAAAACCTTCTTGAGCAAGTGCCTCTTGAATGAACTCTGCTAGCTCTCCGTTATCTTCAGTGATTAATATTCTCAAATTTCAACTCCTTTTATCTTTTGCTCATTTAAACATAACTTAAGGCACGCAGGTAAAATAAGTAAAGTGAGTAGCGTGGATGTGACTAGCCCTCCGATTATCGTCCAAGCCATCGGTGGCCATAGTGGGCTCGATGGTGACGTTAGTGGAACCATGCCAATGATTGTCGTGCATGCGGTCAGCAATACAGGGCGAAATCTATCTTTAGTGGCTAGCTCTATCGCAAAGGCTAGTGGTAGACCGTCATCTTTCACAAATTTCAATACGGTATCAATTAAGATAATCGCGGTATTGACGACAATGCCTGTCAGCGCTAACAAGCCAAGAACTGACATGAAACCAAAGTTAACTCCAGCTAATGCCAACGTAGGAATAACACCTATGGTAGCGAGCGGAATAGTGATCATAATAATGGCCGCGATTCGGTAAGAATTAAACTGCAAAATTAAGGCGGAAAATAACAGTAAAGCACCTATGGGTAAGGTCTTCAATAAAGCGGCATTAGAGCTACTTTCTTCTTCGGCAACACCGCCCACTTCAACTTGCACATTCGACCGAGTCGCAATAGCTTGTAGCTTAGGTAGAATATCTTCAATTACTGCGGCAGGATCGTAGCCCTTAGCAACTTCTGCTTTTATTGTGTTGCTATTAAAGCCTTTCCATCGAGTGAGAATAGGCGCTTCCCCTCGAATCACAGGTGTTACAAATGCGCTCAATGGGTAGAACATTCCATGTTGATTCATCATGACAGTGTTCATAATGTACTGACTATTGGCACGATTAACATCTTTATTATCTCTAACAACTATATTTAGCGTATCTCGGTCTCTTGGCATACTTGTCGCAATTACGCCTAAGGTACGCCATGTAACATACTGAGATATATCGGAACGATTTAAACCGGCTAAGTGTAAGTCGTATTCATTTATGTCGAAGCTCAGCGTCGGCTTAGCGATTACATAGCCTCTTCTGGTATCTAGGGTTGCGTTATGTTGATTAACAACGGTGAAAATAGACTCTGACGCTGCAAGAATTGATGATCTATTTTCTCCTAATATTCTTATCTCGATTGGCGCTTCAATGGGGGGGCCTTGGCCAATTTCTCTCGCCCAAGCGCGCGTGTTTGGGAGAGCCTTGGTAAAATAGTCGTTTAAGCCTTCAACAAGTTCTGGAACCGCTTCATGGGATTGTGTTTCGACGACGATTCGTGCCACATTGGCTTCGTTAGGAGAGGTAGACAAGTTGTAGTAAAAAGAAGGGCCAGAATTTCCAACAAAGCTGACAATTTTGCTAATGCTCTTGTCAGTTCTTAGTTTGTTTTCAATATGCTTAACCGTTTGCAGCGTGGCATCGTGGCTTAATCCGTAACTGCCTTCGATATCGATAACCGCTTGATTGCGCCCAGATTTAGGAAAGAATTCCCCGCCTTTATCACTGGTGGATAATATCGAGATACAGGTGAGCCCAATGAATAACGCGATAACTGATTTAGGGTAACGTGTGCCTATTTGAGAAAAATGCTTACCTACTTCTGCGAAGTACTTAGTCGTTTTGCCTTCTTGGAATGTTCTAAAGTTGTTGGTGATTGACGGCACCAAAGCTAGTGAATAGAAATAACTCGTCACAATAGCAATAATCACGACCACGGGAATCATTCGAATAAAGTCTGCTACATTGCCTTGTGAAAGTAGCATAGGAACAAAGGCGGCTATTGTCGTAAACGTTGAGGTTGCTAATGGTTTATAGAGTTCTTTTATCGCTTTTTGTGATGCCGCTATGTTTGATAACCCTTGTTCTCTGTAACGAGAAATAAGCTCTGACATAACAATACTGTTATCAACCATCAACCCTAAACTAATCACTAATCCAGCGATGGACATTTGATGCAAAACTCCGCCGCTAATGCCAAAAAAGGCAATAGAAGAAAGGGCAATTGCTGGAATCGTTAAGGTAACGACCAGTGCTACTTTTCTAGACATCAAGAGAAACAACACCACGCCGACGCCAATACTACCGTATAAAAGCGACAGTGCTAAATCGTTACGACGACTTTCTGTCCACGCTGGCTGGTAGAAAACTGGCGTAATTCGATAATCTTTATGCTTGGAATTTAACTCAGCAATTCGAGTCGTTAGTTTATCGCCGAAGTTAGTTACCCG
Source organism: Thalassotalea coralli (assembly GCF_055786205.1). Taxonomy (NCBI): domain Bacteria; kingdom Pseudomonadati; phylum Pseudomonadota; class Gammaproteobacteria; order Alteromonadales; family Colwelliaceae; genus Thalassotalea; species Thalassotalea coralli. Next base: position 147,001 of record NZ_JBVVBK010000007.1, read on the forward strand.
TAGCTCATTAGGAGGTACGACAATTGATAAACCAATTGAACGTTTCCCATTTAACCAAAAACTCTCTTTTTCAAGCGGGGGAAGGCTATATGAAACATCGGCTATTTCTGACAAGGTCAAAATACTGTTATCGGCGGTTTCTATTTCAACGGCTTTCAACGTGTCTATGCTATCTATTCGTGTGATAGAAGAAATGTTAGTCTGATATAAGTTACCCTTAAGTGTTCCTGCGTTCTTTAACGCATTAGCTTCTGCGATTTGTTGTATTACTTGCTGAGGCGAAATACCCAATTCCAGCATTTTTTCTTGTGAAAAATGAACGTCTAACTGTTCGCCAGGATCGCCAATGAGAGATATTTTTCTAATATCTGACATTTTGTAGAGTTCGTCTCTGATATAAAGGGCATATTTTCGCGCTTCAATCAGCGGTTTGTTTGATTGAATGTTGAGAAAGATGCTGTCGGTGTCTTGCACTCTATCATCTAGCTCGAAAGTAGTGACAAGGTGCGAAAATTGAGCTTGTGCTTGGGTAATTTTTTCTCTGACGCGCTGCCACGCTTTTTCTGTATCATAAATAGTTTCTCGTAACTCAATATGAACCTGAGCAACACCATCAGAGGACTTTGAAGAAACACGCTCAAGTCCATCGATGTTGGCAAGAATGCGCTCAAGTGGTTGAATAATTGAATCTTCAATAGCTGAGGCAGACATACCCGGAGCAACAATAAGCACATTACCGTTTCGGTAAGGAAAAAAGGGGTCTTCTTGCTCGTTAATATTAAACCAGGTAAAAATGCCGAGTAGGCTTACGATGAGGACTAAACCAAAGATAAGTCGCTCTTGTAGAAACCAAAATTTAGTATGACTCATGTTTTTCACCTTTACAGTCGACTAAAGTCAACAGGCAACGAAACATCATTGCCGATCACAATAGGGTTATGTGGATTAATGTCTCCAGAGAGAATGACATTCAGACTATTGATATCGAGCACCGATATTTTCTTAGGTGTTAATTCTTGTTCAGCAACAACAATAAAAGGGCTGTTGTTAATGTCGTATCTGACAGCCCGATAATCGACGGCAAAGGCTTCAATATCTTGATGCTGGAAATCAAGTTCGGCTCGTAAACCTATTATTGAGGCGGAATCTTCCGGCAATTCAAGAGTTACCTTATGTAGCCTAACTCCACTTTCTGTCGGTAGTGATTTTTCAGTGACGATACCCGTTACAGCATCTTTTGTAGCAGGTATATATATAGTATGTGATGAGCCGGTTCTAACTTTAACCGCTAAATATTCAGGAAGGGCAAAAGTGACTCTTTGTTTTTCAAAGGAGTCAATTTTAAAAATAGCGTCACCTCGATTAATAAAATCGCCTTCTCTTTTGTATAGCTGAGATATCACTCCTGACTCTCTGGCGCGAATTGAGGTATCGGCAAAAACATTACTTGCTGCTGAGACACTAGCTTTCGCTTCTGCTATCGCTTGCTCTGTGTGTTGAAAATTTCGCTTGGCTTTATCGAGTTCTTGTTTGGCAATGAGTGACTTTTCAAACAAAAGCTTGGCTCGTTGTAAGTCCTCTTTATCTAACAGTAATTGCGATTGGGCTTGATACAGTTTCGCCTGTGTTTGTGTTAGCTTTTCCGCTAAATCAGGGGAATAAAGCTGGGCGATGAGTTGCCCCTTTGCGACGGCTTGCCCTTCTTTTACATGAAGTTCAACAAGCTTTCCAGATTCAAATATTGTTTCATCATAAGAGCGGGCGCCAGTTACAACGCCGTGAAACCGTATCGATTTTTGAAACCTTACTCGTTCTGGTAGCTGTGTGAAGTTTTCAAGCGTTTGCTCAAGGTCAACAGATAACGGCGCCTTTTCAGGCGCCTCTTGACTAAGTTTTGGCTCACTATTGCATGCTGATAAGCTCAGCAATGAACATGTAATTAAGATTGCCGTTAACCCACTAAAATTAGCTTGATAGCATTTAGAAAGCATAGGTGTACCCCAAAATAAAGGTGCCACCACCTGACTTATCAACAAGTGGGCTGTCTTTTATTTCACTCCCGAAAGTAGTGTAAGAAAGGATCATTAATAAATTGTGGCGCTTGCCTACTCGCCAGTTTGTTCTGACACCGATTTCGGCATTGGTTGTAGAATCGGCTTCATAGAAAGCGCGATAATCGGTAATTTCGTTTTCTCTTACACCATAATAGTAATTAACTAAGTCTTCACTTTGCATGGAAATACGTACAAATGGTTCAACCATAAATGGGTCAAACATGAAGGGCTTAGAGTAAGCAAGTGATACTTCGTAACCGTCGTGTTCACTACCGATATCAGTCAGCGCATCAAATGAAAAGTCGCCAAATTCAGAGCCATAGTTAAGGCTAAAACCAATTTCGAACGTACCTGTTCTATCATCCATTCCTTTGAAAATATCTCCGTCATCGGCGTCATAACCGTCAAACCGATATTGTCCTGCAATTGAAAAGTCGAGATCTCCTAGGGAGGCAAGCTGGTAGTTTATTGTAGGACCATAAATGCGAAGTTTTTCTGTTTGTAAGTAAATCATTGGAATGACTGTCGTTTCAGTTCCAATGTCGGTATAACCTTGGTTTTCAATCATACCGCCAATACCTAGGCCCCATTGATACTCGGCGTGAGCTGGAAGACAAGCTAATGCTGAAAAAATGGAAAGGGAAGCGCACAAAAATTTTTTCATTTCAGTTACTCTCAAAATTTATAAAGGGTTGTTGTCTAAATTTCAGGAGTTACTTTAAGGTGAGGAACTTTCTCGAATCTTACAGATTGAAAATTAATCAGTTAAATCTGTAAGGTTCAAGAAAGAAACGTTATTTTTACGAGTACTGAATCGGAATATGGTTAATTTTTAAGAAAGCGACGTATTAATAGCTAGCGCATTAATTTGCTGACTGAATCTGCAATGTGATAAAGCGTCGATTTATTGCCGTCACTTGACATTAAAACAATGATATAGTCTTGCTTAAAATCATGAAGCTTTAATGTGTGATGACTTGGGTTCGAGCCGTCATGCGTCCAGCTAATCAACTTGTCTTCATTATCTAAGAGAAAGGAACCGAAGTCGAAATAAGCGCGGTTTTTCTGGCCGGACAAAGTATCACCAGGCAGTGCGCTCAATACCTTCTCCATATTAATCAACTTGCCGCTTGTTAGTGCTAGTTCAAACTTCATTAAATCGACTGGGCTCATGTAAACAGTAAGGCCATTGATAAAGGTAAGGTAGTCACCGACAACTTTGTTTGGCTGAATATCTTGTTGGGCAAGCTGAGGGTGGCTGGCTGTCATATTTGCTGGCTCAAAGATGTTTTTTTGCAAGTAAACAGAAAATGGCTGCTGTGTTATCGCTTCAACAATTAGGGCGCGCAGTGTAACGTTTAGGTTGGAATATAAGTAACTTGTTCCTGGCTCAAAACTGACCTCACTGTTTTTTATCTGTTCAATAACTGTAGGTGTGTCGATCCCTCTATGCCACTTTATTTTGGGCAGGCCAGAAGTGTGGCTAAGAATGTGTTCTACAGTGATAGCCTGAGCAGAAGGTGGTAACCAGCTAATGTATTTATTAACGGTGTCTTGATAGCTAAGTTTTCCCTGCTCAACCAGCTGCATAATAGCGACCGTAGTTAATTCTTTGGCAACGGACCCTGGGCTAAAGATATGCTTTGCCGTTAAAGGAATATTCTGTTCTTTATCTGCAAAGCCGATATATTCTTGCCATACGATGGAACTGTTTTTACTCACAATGACAGCGCCATTAAAGTTTGAGTTTTTAATGGTCGCTTCAATTGATTGGCGATAATTATCGCCTAACGCTTTTGTAGTAACTAAGCTACAAAGTAACAGGGTAAGACAAAGTAAATTACGCATAATACTCTTATTTATTCTTATTTTTATGGTTAAGACGCAACCTGCCTATATTTGGTTTAAAACTAAAATTTGAAATCTAGTCCAATAGATAGCGGGTTGGCTGTTCTGGTATTAACTTCGCTTTCTTGGTATTCGATTTTAATCGATAAATTGTCGCTAATATCATAGCTAGCACCTACACCATATATTAAGTCGTTACCTGATTCATCTATTTCAATCAAAGGGGTATTTAACCTTACCGAACCTTCTTCTGACCACCACAGGTTTCCTAACTTGGCGTAAACAGAGAAATCACCTAGTGGGTATTTAGCTAGAGCTTCTAAAGAGTAGCCTGTAGCATCAAGTTCGCCTGCGCCGTCAAAGCGATCATACGTGCCAAAATCGAAGTAATTTGCTTCTACGGAAAAATAATTGTTTAGAGAATATCCTGCGTTTATCTTAAAAGTCGAGTCATTTGAATCGTTGTAGCCAACGGTAGTTAAAGCAGCGCCAAGGTAATAGCTATCGGTTTCTTTAGCAAAAAGTGGCGAGTTAGAAACGGCTAAAAGTAAAAAGAAAGAGGAAATTGTTTTAATTTTCATTGAGTTATACGTCCTTATTAAGAAGTGGTCATTATAAGGAAGCGGTTAAATTTGTGTAACGAAAAAATGTAACATTAAATTACTTCTTCTTTAAACCTTTTCAATGCCTTAGGTGCTGTCTTTTGGCTTATTAACCCTTCTTTTGCATACGCGGTTAATACTATCTGTGTGCCTTTTGTTGTCGGGAATAATTCAACGGAAACGATAGCTGGGTTTAAGTTAGCATAGCCTGCTCCTGTTAATACCGAACGACGATTTCCTTTAGATAACTCTTCAACAAAGCCACTGCTTCGTTCAAATTTGGCAAATATTCTTTTTGCTACTTGAGCTAATGCTTTGTCTTCATGAAAGGTTTCACTTACTTGCTTCTTTCGTAGCATTGAATATACAAGTGAAGAGCTAAAGCCATGGGCTTTTCTAAATTGACGATTAAGTATTTGTGATTCTTGCTTCATTTTTATCTTGTTTTAATAAACTTTGGGATAGAGTATTTGCTAGTGTATTGTTTTACTAGCCTTTAATTTCGGCATTGCCGATATTGTAAAAAGAGCGAATTGCTTTAATTTTATCGCCTTCTAATTCATACCATTCGCAAACCACCATATTTAACCCCGTATTACGGTTATTTTGTTCAAATTGCACGCATATATTATTACCTTCTTTGATGTGCTTTATCAGGGTTAAGGTATTGCCGAGAAAGTCTTTTTTGTTTTTCTCTACAATTGATAAATAGCGCTTTTTAGATTCAATGGTACCGAATGGGCTAGTATGCTTGAACCCATCCACAATAGGCAGTTCGTCAATACTTCCTGTTTGCCAGCAAGATAACCATTTGGCAACTACGGGGTCGATATTCATAGTGTCACTTCTTTTTAACGTTATATGTAAAGATCAGTATAGCGGTTGTGAAGTGGAAGTGGCTGAACCAAGTTTTTTAACGTTTCACTGGATTAAATTCGGCCCGCCGTTAACGCTTGTTTAATACAATATTTAGCGACTAATTTATGAAAAGGTTTTATTACAGCCATATACATTTTGCCAGATCTCGTTTTTAGATTGACGAGAGTCGATATAGAAAACTCTTGTTCAGAAAGCTTTAACACTGAAATCCACATGTCCATATTGTTTTCGTATGCGCCACAAACGACTTCACCTTGCTCAACAAACTCTATGGTAAGAAAGCCAGCTTTATTGCCTTTAGTTATACTTTCTAGCGGTACACTCATCTTAGTTTCACTGGTTGAAAAACCTAAATATTTAACGATAGAGTTACGAAAGCTAAAAGCGAGCTGTACCGGTTTGGGAAGGTAACCGAAGATACCGTGGTAAACGTGCTTGGCTTCAAGGTTTGATTTGTTCACAACTACTTTAAAAGAATCTCGGTAAAAAGCGTTGCGCTCTTTACCATTAATTCGAGTATTTACCGGAAAATCCATTTCAGAAATCATGATTTCTTTTCATTGACAGTTAAGCGACTACTTATTATTCCTTTTTTGCTATGGCTTGTACAACGTAACCCATACCTGTGTGATTTTTTCCTTCGAGTACTTCTCTTTCTAACTCTTCTAAAAATTTAAAAGATAATCCCTTAAGCTCTTGGAGCAGTGTTTCTTTAGTTTGCATCAGTGTTTCATCTTCACCGCCGCCTGTATCTAGGTGCGCTTGTTCTGGCCTATAGGCTTCCGTGATATATAAACCCCCTCTTTTAAGACCCCGGATAACTTTAAGATGAAGCTGTTCTCTAAAGCTTGGTGGCATTGGACAAAAAATAGAAATAATAGCGTCCCATTTTGAATTGCCTAGGTCGAAATCGGCCAGATCTGCATGAATAAAATCGATGTCTACGTTATGTAAGGCTGCGAGAGTTTTCGCCTTGTTTATTCCTACAAGAGAGGCGTCTACTGCGGTTACTTGATAGCCTAGCTTTGCTAAAAACACCGCATTTCGGCCTTCGCCTTCTGCTAGGCTTAGTATTTTTCCCTTAGGAATTTGATGGACATTTTCTCTTAAAAAGTCATTTGGCTCAGTACCATATACATATTCTTCACAGTCAAATTCTTTATCCCACATAAGTGATTCCTCTTTGTTTGAAATTCGGTATATGAGACCATGCTACTACTTCAAGTCGACTTTAAGTCAAGGTGATTACTCGTGGATATTGCTGAGGTTTCTAAACATTCAAATTTACCGGCTTCGACCCTTAGATATTATGAGGAAAAAGGACTTATCCATTCAGTTGGCCGCAAAGGGCTTAAACGCGTTTTCGCCAATAATATAATCGAAAGGCTGGCGTTTATTTCTCTTGCTCAAGCTGCAGGACTTTCCCTTGACGAGATAAAAAACATGCTTGGCGTAAATAGTATTGAGGTGGATCGTGCGCGATTATTATCAAAGGCGGAGGAGCTAGATGGGCAAATACGTCAACTTGAATCGATGCGAGATGGTTTAAGACACGCGGCAAATTGCCCTGCACCTGATCATTTTGAATGTCCAAACTTTTTACGCTTGTTAAATATTGCGAGTAATAAGTGGACTAAGACTAAACCATCGTCTAAGTATTAGTGGGTTATTCCGATTGAGATTTCTTCCAATCGTCAGTCAACATGCCGGCGAAGCCCCAATCTTGCTCGGCAATTTCTTGGATAACGATATGGGTATGCTCAGGTTTTTTACCAAGAACTCTTTGCAGTGACGCGGTTATGTCTTTGACTATTTCCGCTTTTTGTTCTCGGCTAGCGCCTTGGGTGATTTGTACATTAACGTAGGGCATAAAGTAGCTCTTTTTTGTTTGTAAACTTTAAAGGGATAAATCTTTGCGCATCACAATGACATCAACGCCACGATAATTCACTTGTGTTTCTTTTTGCCAATTTAATTTAGCGTATAAACCACCATGTAGGTTTTCTGTTTGTAAATATAAGGTTTTTACGCCAAGCGCTTGCGCTTTATTTTCGACTTGTTTCACTAAGGCAGATGCAACGTTTTTTCCTCGATGAGTTTCAACTACATATACTCCGCCAAGCCAGTGTTCCTTTTCGGGATAGATAGTCATTTCACGATATTTCAGCTGTGCTGCGCCAATAATTTCTTCTCCTTCCTGTGCCAGAATGACAAGAGGAATAGAGTCTGTATTGAGATAGTCTTCTAATTTAGTGACAAACGAGTCGACTGATGGAGCTTCAACATAACTTCCCCATTGATCAAAATACCATTGGGCTACCGTTGAAATTACAAGTTTGTGATTTGCTAAATAGGTAAATTTCATTCCCTTTCAATCCATTGATTTAATTATTCAGTTGCGTACCACTTTAACGCAAGCTTCTCATGATGTTGAATAAAATCATTCTTTATTGCCATATATTGGTTAATGTCATTGTTGCACATTTCTATAGCTTGTTGCTTAATTTTCGCATAGGCATCTAAGGCTTTAGGGTGTGCAGTCAGGTATTCCTTAAAGGCGCGATGGCGAATTAAATTAGCGTCGCCTGAGAGAAAAGCATGTACGTGATGTGTTCGTTGAGCACCGCCTTTTTGAAAGTATCGTCTACCAGAAATACCGTTTTCACCTTTTACCTGATAACCAAGAGCTTCTAGCTTTTCGCTTCTCCGATCTAACACAGCAAGACTCTTTACTTCGACTAGAATGTCGATAATAGGCTTTGCAGACAACCCAACAACCGCCGTACTGCCAATATGATCAATGTTTGCAGTCGTCTCGCCCATTGCCTGCATAAGTAAGCCTTTTTCTTGTTCGAAAGCAATTGCCCATGCTGGATCATAATCAATAATTTCTATGACTCTTTTGTTCATATTACTGTTTTACCTTTAAAGGCATTCTCATTGATTGTGTTTCAAGGTGAGAAGATTCTCGTAGCTTTTTTAAGTCGCCGTATATCTTAAAACCTGAAGAGTTATAAAGATTAAATGCCGCAGTATTGTTAGTAGTTACATCTAAAGATAAGTATTTTAGGTTATGATCTATAGCCCAGTGCACAATTTTGTCTATCATTAGTCGACTCACGCCTAAACCTCGTGCATAAGGTGATACCCACATTTGATAGAGAAAAGCTGTTTCATCTGAAGAATTATGTAAGACACCAAATGCCAATCCGACAGGCTCTTCGTTCACCAAAGCAATAATTGGCAATTTTTCATTTTTCTCGAAAATTAGGCGAGATCGCCATTCTTTGTCAGAAAACTCAGCTTCTCGTTCATAAGTACTGCCGAACGCATCAGGTGAGTCTTTAAGTGATTGAAGACGCAGTTTCTTATAGATTTTCCAACTCTCGGTTGTTAATTCTATAAGGCTAAGGCTATTGTGGCTGCTTGGCATGTGTTACAACGTCAATGAGTTTAAATGAGTCGGCCTAAGTAAACGCAATGTATAAGCTTACTGGTACTTTGCCGAGGTTATAAACTCACCAAAACTTTCACACCAAACAATGACTGTATTAAACTCGGCGAGGTCGACACCTTTAGGAGTATCTAGAACAAAATTGGTAAATGTTGTTACGTCACCTACCACTTTCATCGAAGACTTTAAGCGCTCAAACTCAGCTTCTGTTTCGACAAATTTAGGTGATAAATAAAGCTTATAATCAGGACCTGGTGCGAGTTCACCAACAAAGGTTATATGCTTCTTGCCTAAAGATACTTTTCCTTCACCCCAATGCAGAAAATCACTACCTTTTAGCGCTTTAGTAAAGGTTGCTGTATACACACTTTCAATAGAAAGGGCGTTAACTTCAGATTCTGCTGTTGTTGGTGGTGCTGTTAGAATGGGCAAAGCATAGATCCCTGCGGCGAAACCAACAATGCCAATGGCAATATGTGAGAAAGTTAGCAGCAGTATATTTTTGAGTTTCATGTAGGTACTTTTGTCCCAATTTATTCGCTAGAGCGTGATTAGTTATTGATGACTTGCGTAAAATAATCATCGAGAGAAATAGAAGAATGTCGAGTTTCCGACGTTTCTCCTAAGTTATCGCCTGAATTTTGCCCTAGGTATAATTTTTCGCTATCAATATAAACTATAGTGTATTTAGGTAAAACAGGGGTATCTTCTGAGTTGTAAACCGTGGTTTGGTTTAACTTGTACACTTCTATACTCTCTTCGGTAAATACTTTTCCAGCAAGTGTCAAATTAGCGATATCCATGGCATCAAAAACGACCGTATCACACATTGAGTCTTCTGGACGGTAGAAGTTGGTTCGATATGTTGCTTGCAAATCATTGTCGATTCTTATCTTTACTTTAACATTCCAGGAAGGTTGTGGGTTACTACTTGTTAAATCAAAATATGGAGTACAGCTTTTTTGCCATGATGTACCTTTTAAGCTCGCCGTCAGGTTCTGGTTAGGACTGTTATTAGCGCTACTAACTTCTGACCCGCCACAAGAGCTTAACCCAATAGATAATACACTCACGATAATCCATTGATTTTTCATATCACTTCCTTATTTATTCTAAGCCCGTGGCTTTTCACCTGAATACGTAGGTAGCGTAAATACGTACATTTGCGCATCGAAATACTGACCATTATTAAAAAGGCGAGATTTAGCAACGCCCTCTAAAGTTGCTCCGCTTTTTTGAGCAACCCGCTGGCTCGCATAGTTCTCAGTAGCAACAACAACTTCAAGCCGATTTAACTCAGTGTGCTCTCGTGCCCATGCAACTAGAGCCTTTAATGTCGCTGTTCCATAGCCTTTTCCTGCTTGGCTAGTTCTGATCCAATAACCAATATTAGCAAGGTTACACTCATAATTAATGTTATTGACACCGCCGCCGCCTATTAAATTACCTTTATCGTCAAATATAGAAAACTCATAAGCTCTTCTTTGTCTTCTATTTTCAATTTGTGACGCGATAAATGCGTTAGCGCTTTCTAGAGAAAACTGCTCCGTGCACCAGTCCATCCATGGGTTTATTTGTTCAACAGATTCTAGTGCCGCTTCAACCATTAGCGGTGAAAAGTCATGACACAGCGCTTTTAACTCTATTTTCGGATGCATAAATTGCTGGGCTTCTACTGTTTCAACGCTGCTAACATAGTGCTAATCGCTTGCTTGGTTTGAAAGATATTATGATCACCTTCTATGATCTGCATACTCACTTTTTTACCATGCTTTTTAAGTGCTTGATAGTATTCTTCTGTATGGTATGGCTTAGTATTATCGTCAGCTTTTCCGACTATCAGGTCGACCTTGGTATTTTTCGCTACCTTTTCAGCTAAATCGATAGGCGAAGAAATGGCTAAGTCGCCTCTGAACAACTCGTACTCATTCCTTACCAGCATATCTTTACGCCATGCATTGATATTGCAGGGGCAAGAAATAATAACAGCATGATCGATATCGTCAGCAAACTGTGCGCCTAGCTTTCCTGTAATCGCTGCGCCACCTGAATGACCAATAACCACTACTTTAGCGGCATTATAGTGCTTTTTTAACGCCTTAATAGAATGGCCGATCTGGCTAACTCGACCGTCATCATAATTATCGCCAACCGTATCGCCTCTTTCTCCATCAGACTTTTGGCTAAAGTCATCGGTATAACCTGGTCTTAACATGCCGATTGAAATGACATTGTCTTGGTTGTTCGCCAGGTACTGAGCAACGCGATATTGCACATTGGGATTCCAAAATGGAGCATCACCATGAAGAACGACAGCAAGTGTTGGTGAGTTCGTTAATTTATCGCTCTTATACGTTTCGACAATCGTACAAGCCTCATTAGCAAGCACTTCTCTTTCTATGTTGGCGCATTGGCTATTCGCGTGAGCATTTATAATAAATAATTGAGTAGCCAAAAAACAAAATAGAGTTATTGCTGATTTCATAAAAATATCCGTTTAGTCATTGAAGGTTATACAAAATCTAGCGATAACCCGTAAATTTTATTATCTGTTTATGATGCGAGAAATTGTATTTATAGTCGATGCTTAATGTGTAACAAATATTAAGAAATTAATGACTTACGCTTTTTGAAAATACGTTGATAATAACTACGCCGGTTAAGATAAACAGCATGCCAATGATAGCGGGTAGATCGGGTATTTGTTTAAATAGAATAGCGCCTAAGACCGCGATCAGAAATATGCCCATACCTGCCCAGATTGCATAAGCAATTCCGACAGGGACTGTTTTTAAAACAAGTGCTAGAAAGTAAAAAGCGGCCATGTAACCAAGCACACAGATTGTGCTATAGGTTGAATCTGAAAAACCGTCTGATTTCTTCAACGCTAACGTGGCAATAACTTCACAAACTATTGCTAATGCTAGGTATCCGTATCCCATGTAAGTTCCTTTTATTTTTAGTTTTTTTAAGTGATAGCCTGCGGTAGTTTGACGTAAAAAAGGGGCTGATGACAACATTTTTGTCACCGCCCCCTGGTACCTATTCAGTCTTATTGTCTATTTTTTATTTCGCTAGCTTATAAATGGCAAAGCTAGTACCTGATAGCTCGACTGTTACTTGTTTAGCACCTTCATGCACTAAGCTTTTGCCTGAGGTATATATAGTGCTTAACTTACCAGACATAGGTAATTGTTGCTGTTTACTTTGCTCAGCTGTGTTTAGCGCCACTAGGTATTGGCTGTCTTTATAGGTGCGGGTAAAGGCATAAAGACCAACTTCTTTGCTAGCAAAAACTTCGGCTTGCTTGCCGTAACGTAGTGCAGGGTGCTTGTGATAAAGGTTGGCAAGTGTAGCAAAATGCCTGTAAAGCGGATGGTCTTGATTGAAGTTATCATCAGCCGTTGTTTGTGCTGTTAACAACAAGTCATCATCGTTAAACGTCGCGACTTTTGAAGGCATCATATCTTGGCGAGAATCATGGTTGCCGCCATCACCAACAAATCCTTGTTCATCACCGTAGTAAATAACAGGAATACCACGAGCGAAGAAAGTGATAGCCGTCGCCAGTTTTAGTCGCTCTGCGGTTTGTTGTTCACTGTATTTTTTATCATGGCTGTTAAGCAAAAAAGCAAAACGTCCCATGTCGTGATTACCAGTGAAATTAAGTAACTGGTTAGCATTTTTGTACAAGCCATCTTGCGCGAAAACTTCCGATAAATACTCAGTCCCTTTGTTGTGAATGAGGGTGTTGTAGATACCCGATTGCAAGCCAAAATCGAGCACTGAGTCCATTGTACCTGTGGTGGTAAAATAGCTTAGCTCTTTGGGATCGCCGCTGTAGACTTCGCCAAACATGAAGAAATTGCTAATACCTATATCTTTGGCATGTTTATCAAGCGCAGGAATAAACTGCTGCCAAAACTCGATGTTTACGTGTTTTACTGTGTCGATTCTAAAACCGTCTGGACGAAACTGCGTGATAATATTTTTATAAATATCTGTCATGCCTTGCACCACTTCTGGTGACTCTGTGTTTAAATCGTCTAGGCCAAAGAAATCACCATTTAACGAGTTTTCTCCTTGGAAAGTAGAATCGCCTTGATTGTGATAATGCTTAGGGTCGTTTAGCCAAGCAGGGGTTTTTAGCTGTTCATTACCTTTTTGAATAACCGTGGTGTATTTTTTACCGGCTTTGATGTCTGCAAGCGAAATGTAAGGGCAAGCTTCGCCGCTTTCAGACCAACCAGAACCATCTTCACCGTGACACTCTTTGTACTTAACAACGTCAGCAGTGTGGTTGGTGATAATGTCAAAGAATACTTTGATGTTGCGAGCATGCGCTGAATCGATAAAGTTTTTCAGGTCGGCATTGGAGCCTAAATGCGGGTCTAATTCAGTAAAATCTAATACCCAATAGCCGTGATAACCAGAGATATCGCCTTGCTGCGCTTGATTACGTAAAATTGGGGTTAACCAAATAGACGTAATGCCCATTTGCTCTAAATAAGGGAGTTTCGCAGCTAATCCAGGTAAGTCGCCACCGTGGTATGCTTTTTCATCTTCTGGGTTAAAGCCACCGTAAGATAAAGGCTTATCTTTAGCGCCCATATCATTGCTTTTATCACCATTATTGAAGCGGTCAGGTAAAACAAAATAAAAGACTTCGTCTTGAATACCGCGCTGGCTATAAGGCGCTAAATCTTTTGCAGTGATGGTTTTAGTCACCGTGTTTTCGTTAGCATAGCTGGCGGTAGAGTAAAGTGCACTGGCCGCTAGTAGTAGGCTAGATATATCTCTTATTATTCTCGTTGTTAGTTTCTTTTTATTGAACATCACTTATTTACCATTTACATACCAATGCCACAAATACTACAAATATCATCATAGCAAGTATAAGTATTACATACGTATGCATTGACAAAATTGCCCTATTTACTCATGCATACGTATGCAGTGTTATTGCACTAAATATGGCCTCTACTTATGCTTATATCGTCACTTTTGATAAGTGAATGATATGCCGCTAGCACAATATAGTAACTAGGCTAGCACTTCTGATCTGCTATGAATTGGACTGTTATGGAAATTCAACCTTGGTGGCGTGGTGCCGTAATTTATCAAATTTATCCTCGTAGTTTTATGGATGCTAATAATGACGGCATTGGGGATCTAGTTGGTATTATCAATAAGCTTGATTACGTAAAAAGCTTGGGTGTTGATGCTATTTGGATTTCACCTTTCTTTAAGTCACCAATGAAAGACTTTGGCTACGATATTAGTGGTTATCGCGAAATTGATCCTATGTTTGGTTCAATGGAAGATTTTGACCAGCTAATGGCTAAAGCGAAATCGCTAAACCTGAAAGTGATTATCGACCAAGTGCTAAGTCATACATCAGACCAACACCCTTGGTTTATCGAGAGCAGACAAGATAAAACAAATCCTAAAGCTGACTGGTATGTATGGGCTGATGCCAATGAAGACGGTACGCCACCGAACAACTGGTTATCTATTTTTGGCGGCTGTGCGTGGCAATGGGAGCCGCGTCGTCAACAATATTATTTACATAACTTTTTAACCTCACAACCTGATTTAAACTTCCATAACGAAGAAGTGCGTAAAGCAGTGCTGGATAATGTGGAGTTCTGGTTAAAGCATGGCGTTGATGGCTTTAGATTAGATGCCATTAACTTTTGCTTTCATGATAAAGAATTAAGAGACAACCCTGCAAAAGCGCCAGAAGATCGCCAAGGCCGTGGTTTTAGTGAAGACAACCCGTATGCTTTCCAATATCACTATTACAACAATACACAGCCTGAAAACATTGGTTTTATGGAAGAAATTCGCGCTTTAATGGACAAGTACCCTGAAGTGGTCACATTGGGTGAAATTTCTTCTGAAGATTCACTACAAACCATGGCGGAATACACTGAAGGTGATAACCGTTTACACATGGCCTACAGCTTTGAATTATTAACGCCAGAAGGTGACCCAAACTATATTCGTAGCACAGTGCAAAATTTAGAAAACAAAATGGTAGATGGCTGGCCTTGTTGGGCGATTGGCAACCATGATGTTACGCGTGTGGCGTCACGCTGGGCAGACGGTAAAGACAGCCAAGTGCAAAGTAAAATGTTTAATGCGATGTTAGCGTCACTGCGTGGCAGTGTCTGTGCTTATCAAGGCGAAGAGTTAGGTTTGCCTGAAGCTGATATAGCGTACGAAGATCTGCAAGACCCATACGGCATTACTTTTTGGCCAACATTTAAAGGTAGAGACGGCTGCAGAACGCCTATGCCTTGGAGCCAGAACAGCCAACACAGTGGCTTTTCACAAAGTGATAAAGCATGGTTACCAGTGGCAGCAGAGCACAGCGAGTTAGCCGTTGAAGTACAAGAGCAAGATAAACACTCGGTGCTAAATGCTTATCGTACCTTCTTACATTGGCGTAAAAACCAAGCACCACTCATGTATGGTGATATAGATTTTTTAGTGAGTGATGAAGAAAAGTTGATATTTACTCGTGAATATCAAGGTGAAAAAATATTGGTGATGGCTAACTTTAGCGATCAACCTGTCGATTTCTCTATTGGTGATACAGAGCTAAAAGTTCTAGATGGTCATGGCTTTTTAAGTCCACAAGTGGTTAATGCAGGATCTACCTTAACCCTCCAGGTAGCTGCATTCCAGGTTGCGTACTTCAGTATGAGTTAATACACAGGTGCGTTGTCGACCTTACTAACGTTTTTACACACCGTTAGTATCACAGCCCAAACCTACTTTTTAAGGTTTGGGCTTTTTTTATCTTTTATGGGTAATAATACCTCTTAAAGCGTTTGCAATATCTCGATCATTTTCTCAGCCACTAATGGTGAAGACAGGTGATTTTGCCCGGTGACAATTCGACCATCAACTTCAACATGAGGCTTGTTACGAGGTGAATAAGCAAATTTACCACCGTGCTTCTCGATGGTCTCCTGAATTAAAAACGGAAATTGCTTAAAGTATTCACGCTTTGGATTTTCGTATGCTTCTGGGTAACCTGAGATGCGTTTTCCGTCTACCAAATATTTGCCATCTTTGGTTTTTAAGTTAACGATCCCTGCAGTACCGTGACAAACAGCAGAGACAATACCGCCATGCTCTTCATATATTTCCATCGCGATATTTTGAATAGCTTGATTTTCAGCAACACCATACATGGCGTTACTACCACCTACATAATGCACTGCTTTGTAGCGAGAAGGCTCGATTTCATCAGGAGATTTAGTGTTCGCTAAGGTATACATGAAATCAGCATTATAAAGGTACTGTTTATGGATATCTTCAGATGTATTGATATAAGAAAGAGGGATTGCTCCGCCTTCTGGGCTGACAAAATCTACGGTATAGCCCGCCGATTTAAATGCATCGTAAGCTTTTACAATCTCTGAATAACTGACACCAGCTGGAAGTTTAGAATTTCCGTGAAAGTGTGCGTTTGATACGATAAATAAAATACGTTCACCGCTGTTGTTTGCTTCTTTTTTACTAGCCGTTTTACTGATGATTTTCCAACCGTCATTGGATTTTTTAAGGAGAAACATATCAGCGAAGCGCACTTTTCCTTTAGGGATCAGAATTTCAACTTTAGCGGTGGCAATGTTACCCTCGACATCAATAGAAATAATTTCACCGATGCGGCCATTAGGTTTACCTGCATATTCTTTTTTAAACCAGCTTACATATTCAGCAATAGGTACTTCCCATTGAGGCATATCTTTCTTTTCTAGATATAAAATAGCGGTATCTGAAAATGCTCTTTTTATCTGCTCTTGGTGGTTAAATGACGTACCTTGTATATAGTCATTTAACGTGTCCTCTATTTGTTCAATGTCAGTGGCTTTTGAATTAGCGAAAACGCTCGTTGCAAACAATTGGGTCGACAGTAAGGCTGCCGATAAAAGCACATTTCGTGTTGACAAAAATTTAGTGATTTTCATGTTATCTCCCTAAACAATAATAAGTATTTAGACAAAGTATTTTGCTTGGGAGTTAAGCTATCGCTAAGGGAGCTGATTTACATTCAAATCACGTAATTTAGTACTACGAAATTATAATTTCGTAGTTTTTTTCTGTTGAGTTTTTCGATAGATTGCTGGAGTGCAACTCTCTATCTGTTTGAAAGCATTGTAAAAAGTTGATTGTGAATTGTACCCTGCCAATTCAGCAACATTTTCCATGGTTAAATGACTATCAGAGATTAATAATCGTTTAGCTTCTTCAATTCGAAGGCCATTAATGTACTGAGCAAACGATTTGTTTAAGTTGCCATTTAAAAATTGCGATAACTGAGGCACTGACACATGCACTTTTTTCGCCAACTGCGGCAAGGTTAAATTTGGGTTTTTAAATAGCGCTTCTGTCGACATTAATTGTGCGAGTTTTTCCGTTAACTCTTGCTCGGTTTCAGTGTCGATTTTCTTATCACCATATTTCACTTCTTGCTTTTGCTTTTTAGCAAAAACCCACATCAAAATACTTAAATACAACACAAAAGAAAACGACAAAGCACCGACAATATAGGAGGTGTAGCTCGCCGTGAAATAAGCGAGCCAAATTAAAAATGTACCAAAATAGACGCTTAACAATAATTTGTTATCCGCTGAAAGTGGTTTTTTGTTACGCCACTGTTTTAGTACAGATAAAATGAAAGAAAACGCGAACACTATGTAGAGCAGCCAAGTATAATTGATTAGTTTATAAAGCGTTTGCCCCCAAAGCTCTGACTCTCTGCTGTATGGATAGAAAACAGCGACATAACAGGTAATAGCCACCAATATTCCTAGATGTACTTTCCAAGAGATGAACTGTTTTGATAGTTTTTCTTGGGTACTGACCACATAAAAGTACAGCAATGGACCGATAAAAAAGCATGCGGATAATCCCAGCTGCAAAAAAGCTTTACCAATACTTGGATCGAAGTAAAACCACACTGATTTCGAAATGCGGATACTAATGGCAAGTAAAAGTGCGGCTAAAAAGCGCTTTTCAATTGATACTGGTTTAGTGGTCATTAAGTAAATGGATAACAAAATGCCGTTAAATGCACCGATCGCGCTAAAAAAGAAAAGGAGTTGGCTACTTAGCTGCACGCTTTTATTACCTGTAGAAATATGTCCATTGTTTCAATCGAATATGCTAGCGCATTGCCAGAGGAGTTTAAAGGAGTTGGTTTAAATCAAGGTGGCTAAGGTGTTAACTATGCCTACGTGATTTTCATTATTTCTTGAATAGCCAATGTAGTCCTTGAATAGCGGTCGTAGGAAACGCCGTTTCATGATTGGCTTCTTCAATTATCTGCAGCTTAACTGTCGTATTTGGAAAATCTTCACCTGATAGCTTTGCTGCAAGCTGTTTTGCACCTGACACCATGTTGTGTCTTGGAGAATCTAGTTCAGTTGTTTCCCTAGCCCCAACAGCGATGAATATTTTGTGTGGGTTTAGATTGGACTTTGTTTTAGCGCTGAGTATGTCACTGTTGTTAAACCACACCGAAGGGCTACCTAAAATGTAGTTATCAAACATGTCTGGCCTAGTAAGAAATATATAGGCACCAAATAATCCGCCGAGAGAATTCCCAACATAAGTACGCGAACCATTTACGCGATAGTGAGATGCGATATAGGGAAATACTGAATTCTCTATAAAACTTGCATGTTCAAGTGCTTTGCCTGTCTCAAGTTTCCAACTACTATCTTTCTTATGGGTATAATCACGGATACGACTTGAAGGGCCTTTAGAACCTTTTGAATATGAAATTCCTACAATTATCGCCTCTTCCATTTTCCCTGTATTCATTGGGAATCGAGTCGATCCAGAAACGATTTGAAAACTATACCATGCGTCTGTTAGATAAATGACAGGGTACGACTTTGTTTGGTTGCGTTTGTAGGATGCAGGCAATTTGATAAATATTGGGTAAACCTTGCCTGATACAGGGTCTTTTATGTCGCTAACACGACTTCTAGGAATTTCAAACGAACTTATACTTTGGGCATTGGTTACCTGAGTAAAAGCCATTAAAACCAAGATAAAGGGTAAAATCTTCACGTAGTTTCCAATGTTGATTGAGAGTGTGAATGCCCCATCAAAGGGCTGAGATACGATTGGTTTAACTGATGCATTAATGCTAAGGCCTATCAAACGTTACTATTTCCACTAGGGCAGCCTGCGAGGCTAGCTTATACCAAGGCATAAATTACTGCGACTATCATTAAGGTTGCGAACAGAACTCGAATGACTCTTGCCTGTCTAGGTTTCGTGAAAACTGGGCGTAATAAACCTCCAAACATTAGCCAAAGCGTATCAACTATAGTGGCAACCACTAAACAGGTTATGCCTGTAACAATATAGGCCATATATGTATCAGAGAAAGGTAAAAGAAACTGAGAGAATATCGCTAGAAAAGCTGCATATGCTTTTGGGTTTAGAAGGTTAAGGATGAAGCCATCTTTAAAACTTGGTGCAATATGATCGTTTTGGCTAGCAACAACAGGTGCTGATGCGATTTTATACGCGATAAATAAAATGTATGCACCACCACAGAGCTGGCAAATAAAACGAATATTTGGGAATTGAGAAAATAGTGCTGCTAAGCCAGCCGTCGCTCCAATTATGGCAACACTTAGTCCTAGCAATATACCTGCTAAAAATGGCGTGCCTTTTTTAATACCGAAAGTCGCTCCTGTTGCCGCTAAGGCTAATGGAGCAGGCCCAGGAGAACCGAGTAAAAGAGCTGTTGTTGTAATTAATGCAATGAGTGGCTCTAACAATTTAAAATTCCTTTTGATTAAGTTAAGGCTTATAAATGTGACTAATCTGAGTGGTAAAGAGGGACTGCCAGAAGATCAAGTTGCTACACTCTATTCGTTTTCTGTTTTTTTCCAAGGCTCGTCAAAGAGAACTTCAAATGAATTAGGTAGCGCAGCAACGAAATACAAGGTATTCCCTTGAATAAATATGCCAGCTTCGACTACATCTTTTTTGCCACGTCCAAATCTGCTGAGATCATAAGTAATCTCAAAGAGTTTCGCTTCGTGACCCGAGGTTGTATTGATTTCTGAAAGAAAGTTATATGTCCCTTTCATTATTGAAGGGCTTTCCAATGCTGGATGAGAATACCGTGTAGAGCAACCTTTATCTGCATAATGTTTTGAGGTAAAAGTAAAATTATCCTTATTAAAGGTATATGTTGATGCTGACCAAATGGCTGTTCCATTATGGGAAGCAAAGAAAACACAAGGCCCTAACCATGTACCTAATAACTCAAACTTTTTGTCATTAGCAGCTTTACTGTTGCTAACGCCACTCACTAGAAACAAGAAAATTATAATTATCGTGTACTTCATTATTTTTCAGAATATTACGCCTTGCTAGGAGGCTGATAGTGTTTTAGATAAAATAAGCGACTCAAGAGTAAAAGCCAAGCGTTTTCCGCTCTTGTAAATGACTACATATTAAGCACCTGTTGGTAATCCGCTAGACCACCCTTTAGCCATTGCTTTCTTTACGTACTTTTCTAAAGGCATGTAAAGCGACTTGTGAAAGGGTAAATAACGTTAATGTCATTATCAGCCCAAATAACATCACTGGCTCATAACCTTCAATTACGGTTGAAAGTACACGCGCGAAAAAGTTAAAGCCAAAGTACATGGAGGCAGGCAGCAACAGTATCCATTCTTTGCGATAAGCACCAATGGCAGTAATGATTGCCAAACTTAATGTGGGTGCACCTAAGGTTCGTAAGTTGGTGAAGCCATAATTTGATATCGCATTAAAGCCACTAGGTTCGTTGATTACTGAGGGAAGCAGCATGGTAACAAGTGCTGCAGAGCCTAATACTAATACAAATATACCTGAAAGAAGTTGTGCTAATTTAGTCATGCAAAGTGCCTTTACTTAAAAGTTTAGATGCACTCATGATAAAAAAACTCAGCGAAGGAGACTTGCACATATCCGTCAATGGTTTGCACTTTTCCGTCACCGATAAGCTTACTTTAATAACAGTTAGCGTATTGCTGAATGTTCGCTATTTACGCATTTGTGAAGGGGAGATAGTAAAATGTTGTTTGAATGCTCGAGAAAAATAACTGATCTCTTCAAAGCCACAGTCTAAGGCTATTTCCGTTAAACTCTTGTCAGTAGCTTTTATCAACTGCTCTGCTTTTTCAAGTCGCTTGCTGATAAAGTATTTGTTCACCGTTGTACCAAAAGTCTGCTTAAACTTGCGATTAAAAGTCGATTCACTCATATGGCATAAGAAGGCTAACTCTTCTACTTTTAACGGCGTAAATAAGTGTGCTTTTACTACGGCTTGCAGCTTGGGTTGGCTTGGCACGAATAGCTGGTTCAACAGTTGTTGTACATTGCTTAGCTTGTGATGAATACCTTGTGATAGCAGTAGGGATATCAGCTCGCGAATTTTCAACGCAACCATGTCGTCAGTCAGAACTTCTTTATGGGTAATATAGTGTTTAATGCCTTGAAAATAACTGGAAAGTAACGGTGAATTCGACATAACAATTGCTGATTCTTCTTCCCTGTCTGTTGTCAATTTTTCCTTTGTCATTGAAATAGGTAAATCGCCTTGGTAGAGCGTTTGAATAAGCGCTTGTGTAAAGCGAAAGCCGATAAACTCGACGGTGTTGTCGCTTTTACTTTCGCTGCTACTATTCAGCCATTGGTTAATAAAGTTGTCCGCTTTCATTAAAAGGGTGTCACCCGCTTTTAAGGACAAGGTTTTTCCCGCACAGATAAGAGAAGAGTTGCCTTTTAACACATGAATTAAGCGCGCTTCATCAACTAAACTGTCTTGATAGGTCATAGGTGCTTCAAATTTTCGAATGCCCATCACTGTTTTGTTGTTATGTTCAACACCTATAAATGTATGTATTGGCTCTGTCACAAATAAAGAATTTTTGTTTATGGGAGTATTGATTCTATAAGCGTTCGAATTAGCTGGCTAGTCATAATGAACAGCATTCTAATTAAGTGTAATAAATTCATCGAGCTAGATACTAAGTAAGTATAGGAGTTAGAAACGCTAGAAGGAGAAAAATATGGCGATAGATTTTTCAACATTCCAAAACAACATGAAACAGCAATTTTCAGCTTGGTGGGAAGCAAAGTCTGCCGAAGAAAAGGGCGATTTAGAGTCTGTGTTAGTTATGGCTGCATCGGCTGTGGGTACTATTGTTCCTATGCTAGTAATTGCTCTTTGGTAAACTCTTCAAGAATTGCAATTTAAAAACGTAAAAAGGGGTCTAGACAAATATGTCACAGACCCTTTTTGTATTTTCATTTTAACTTTGTGCTTAAAAGGTATGACAAAAAGCTAAAGCTGTTCTGGGCCTACTTGCACAACCAACTTGCCGAAGTTCTCGCCTTCCAGCAATCCAATAAAAGCTGAAACGGCGTTTTCTAGCCCTGTTACTTTATCTTCTCTGTACTTGATTTGACCTGACATCAACCAAGGTACCATCGCTTGTTGAAACTCATTGTATCTGTGGCCGTAATCGTCAAACACGATAAAGCCCTGCATTTTAATACGTTTAACTAAAATGTTACCCATAAGGAGCGACATGCGATCTGGTCCTGCAGGTAAGTCTGTTGCATTGTATTGAGATATTAAACCACATAAAGGAATTCGCGCTTTTGCATTAAGTAATGGTAAAACCGCATCAAACACTTTGCCACCTACATTTTCATAATAGATATCAATGCCGTTAGCGCAAGCTTCAGCAAGTTTTACCGCTAAGTCGTCATCATTGTGATTAAGGCAAATATCAAAGCCGAGTTCATTCACTGCGTAATTACATTTTTCTGTACTACCGGCTATACCAATAACTTTACAGCCTTTGATCTTGCCAATTTGTCCCACTAAGCTACCAACAGCACCTGTAGCAGCGGCAACCACTAAAGTTTCACCTTCTTTGGGTTCACCAATATCCATTAATCCCATATAAGCAGTAAGCCCTGGCATACCTAAAACACCTAACCCATAAGACGGGTTTGGCATATTATTTTCTAGCTTTATTACGCCTTCGCCATCAGAGAGGCTATAGTCTTGCCAGCCACCAAACGCGACGACAATGTCACCTTTGGTAAAGCCGTTTAAGTTAGATTCTTCAACACGGCAGATACTGCCACCTACCATCACTTCATCTATTGCGACTGGATCAGCATAAGATTTAGCATCATTCATTCGCCCACGCATATAAGGATCTAACGATAGGTAAATCGTTCTTAACAACATTTCGTCTTGCGCGGGTACTGGAATGGCTGATTCAACTAAATTGAAGTTTTCCTGAGTAGGCGCACCATGTGGACGAGAGGCTAAGGTTATTTGTCGGTTAACGTCTCTATTTTGGTTCATAAGAATTACCTTGGCTTTGTTGGGTAAAAAGATAGCGTGATTATTTAAGTAACAGTGTAGCTAATGCTTCACCAACTGCATGCGCACTAGTTGGGTTTTGGCCGGTAATTACGCGATTGTCTTCAATAACAAGTTCTTGCCAAGGTTGAACCTTGCTATATTTCGCTGCTTTACGAGCAAGCGCCTCTTCTAATAGAAAAGGGATATCGTCAATGGTACCAAAATCGACTTCTTCTTCACGGGTAAAAGCGGTGACTGTTTTAGTCGACAATAATGGTTCACCGTTACTCAAAGTAATAGGAAGTAAAGCTGCTGGCCCGTGGCATACGGCAGCAATTACGCCATCATTTTCATAGTGCTTAGCTGCAAGTTGAGCAATTTCTTCATTACTCGCCAAATCGGAAAGTAAGCCAAAGCCACCTGGATAGAAAATACCATCGTATTCTTCAATATTAATTTGAGAGGCTGGAATAGTATTGTTAATTTGCGTTAAAAAGGACTCATCACCTAATACTAAGTTGTTTACAGCATCGTCTGCTAAGTCTGTGCCGTATAAAGGGGCTTTACCACCTGAAATTGACGTGATTTCATAAGCAATATTGTTCTCGTTCAACACGTGTACAACGTGGGTAAGCTCTGGCGCATAAGTGCCGTTCGCTTGAGTTGTTTCACCTAACGTTGCGTGGTTCGTTACCGGAATAAGTACCTTTTTCATCTCATTTACCTTTTTCAGCCATGATTTTGTTGATGAATGTAGTGTATATATTTCCTCTATTGATGATAATTACCTAAAATGGTTAAACACTTTTGCTATATTGCAATAATTAATGGTGTGTAACTAACTCGTGTCGAGGTAAATATGGATAGTTTTGAAGGGATCTTTGAATTTGTAGCCGTTGCAGAGACCGGTGGCTTTACCGCTGCCGCGAAAAAGCTTGGCTGCAGCACAAGCCATATAAGTCGGCAAATTGCGCGCTTGGAAGAGCGAACAGGTGTTGTTTTACTTGCGCGAACAACACGACAAATAAACCTAACAGAAAATGGCGAGTTCTATTACCAGCAATGTAAGCAGTTAGTCACCGGATTACAACAAGCAAATGAACGATTAAACCAGCAGCAATTCAATTTGAGTGGTACTTTAAAAGTCAGTGCCGCTGGTGGCTTTGCTGAAAACTTTGTTGCGCCAACGCTAATGGAGTTTGCAGAGCTCCATCCTGAGCTTAATATTGAAATTGATTTTAATAGCCGTATGGTTAATTTTGTCGAGGACGGTGTCGACTTTGCCATTCGTTATGGCGAGCTTAACGATTCTAATCTTATTGCCAGAAAACTCGTCAGTCGCTCAATGGAATTAGTGGCAAGCCCGGATTACTTAAATGAACATGGTACGCCTAGTCACCCGAATCACCTAAAAAGCCATCAATGCATAGTTGCCAATAATGATCGCTGGTCTTTCAATATAGATGGCAGTAAACAAGCGATTAAGGTATCTGGAAGGTGGCGCAGTAACAATGCCAATGTTGTTGCTCACGCCTGCGAAAAGGGCTTAGGTATTGCTTATATGCCTAAAGGTACCTTTTCTGACTTGATTAATAACAATAAACTAGTACCGATTTTGTCGGATTACTGCATTAGTGGTGCGACAAGCTGGATTGTTTATCAAAACAAACAGTTTATGCCGTTAAGAGCGCGTCTTGCTATTGAGTTTCTTTTAGAAAAATTTGCGAATTAACCTTCTAATCATCTCTTCTTTTCTTTGCATATTTTGCCAAATTAGCATCTTTGAACTATATAAACTAAACAAGAAAAATATTGTTATTTCTCTATGACTTAGTTTTAAAAGGGATTTGTAACCTAATGTTCTCTGGCATATTCGCTCGGCTTCACAACGCGGAAAAAATCAAATTACCGCTACTGGTCGCTTTTTCTCTAATTATGATCCTGACTTTTATGATCACCGTTAAGTCAGTGCGAGATTTTGCCGACAATGTGCTGCAAAGCAATATGCAGGAAAAGTTTGATGAAGTTCACAGCTTTTTCGACGACGAAATTAGTGCCCAGCAGAATATCCAAGAACTGGTTAATTTCTCTATGGTGCGAGACGAAACCATTATTGGCTTGTTGTCTGGTATGTATGAAAACTATAGCTCGCTAAATAGTATTTATCAGTACCTCAATGAGCACAATAGCATTACCCACTTTTACCTGATTGATCCTAATAAAAAAGTGCTGTATCGCGCCCATCAGCCTGATCGTAAAGGTGATGTCATTATGCGAAAAACCATGGAGCTAGCCGAAGCGACCAAGAATACAAGCTCAGGTCTAGAGTTTGGCGTGCTTGGCACGTTTACGCTAAGAACGGTAAGCCCTGTTCAAGTGAATGGTCGCTTGATTGGTTATGTTGAAGTAGGGATGGAAATAGGGCATGTCGTTGAGCGAACTGAAAAACAATTTAACGTTGAGTTGTTTGAGCTTTTTGATCGCACGCTTATTCCTAATGACACCTCAGAATTGCTATTTGAACTGACCGGCAGAAAAAGCGATCAATCCACATTAGAAGATTATGTTATTAACTACTGCGCCGACTTAACCCTAGATGAAACAACGTTAGCTTTGATCCAAGATGCGGTTAATAAAACGGGCATTGTCAGAGATGACAATAACGCGCTCTATTCTAGACACATGTTGAATGTTTCCGGAGAAGGGGTTGGCCATCAAATTGTTATCTCCAACGTTGAGCAATTAGTGTCTGAACGAAAGCAGCAAGTGCTAACCATCTCAACCGTGTTTATTATTGCGTCACTCATCGGCTTAGGGATTTTCTATACGGTACTCTCATTTATCGAGAGAACCTTACAAAACTATATCGAAGAACAGAAAAAAAGTGCTGAAGTAATTCGACAAAACATGGTCGAGTTAAAGCAAGCACAAAAATCGCTAGTTGAAAAAGAAAAGATGGCGTCTTTAGGTAAAGTGGTTGCTGGCGTCGCCCATGAAATTAATACTCCATTAGGTGTCGCGGTCACTATGGGCACCACCATAAACCAAAACGTACAAAACTTTGTTGATGTTATGCGGACGGGGAAAATGCGCCGTTCAGACCTCGATAATTTTGAATCTGAGTTTCATCAAGGTATGGAAGTATTAATACCATCCCTGGAAAAAGCATCAACCCTTATTCATAGCTTTAAACAAGTAGCCGTTGACCAAACGAGTGAAGCGCGAAGGCAATTTGCATTAATAGAAATCGTCGAAGAAATTGTCATGACTTTGAATCATCAAATTAAACGAACAGGTATTGCTTGTCACTATTCTGTTGATGAAAAAATCTCTTTAGATAGTTACCCAGGACCACTAGGACAAATTTTAACGAACCTCTTTAATAATGCTGTTATTCATGGACTTGATGACGCCAGTGAGGGCGAAATAGAAATTACCGGAACCTTAGTTGATGGAAAAGCTCAGCTCTGTGTAAAAGATAATGGCAAAGGCATCCCAGCAGATGCTTTAGACAAAATATTTGATCCATTTTATACCACTAAACTTGGTAAAGGTGGCTCAGGGTTAGGACTTAATATTATTTATAACTTAGTCGTAAGACTTATGGGGGGAACAATCAGTGTGCAAAGCGAACTAGGAAAAGGGACTGAGTTTACCTTATTGTTGCCACTGATTGCCCCTGCGCAGGAGTAATGTCATGTCAGACGAATTTATCACCTTTATCGATGATGACGAAGAAAACCTGGACCAATCACAAACAGTGGCTGAGGGAAAAGATCCTTGGGTGATCGGTATCATCGACGATGAACCTCAAGTGCATGAGGTTACGCTACTGGCATTGAGACATACAACAATATATGGCAGGCCATTAGAATTTCGAAGCGCTTATAGTGCTGAAGAAGGCGCTGAATTGATCGAAAATAGCCCTGATATGGCCTTGGTGTTACTTGATGTCGTAATGGAAACTGAAGACGCTGGCTTGCAGCTTGTTGATAAAATCCGAAACGAGTTAAACAATAGCGCTATACAAATAATATTGCGTACAGGCCAAGCTGGTTATGCGCCTGAAGAAGAAGTTATAATTCGTTATGAAATAAATTCCTACAAAACCAAAAGCGAATTAACGCGTAGTAAACTATTCACCACCATTGCCACTGGGTTACGCAGTTATCAGCAGCTAAAAGCTATTGAGAAAAGTCGCGATGGTTTAAGAGCTGTCATTGGTGCTTCTGCATCGTTAATGCGTGAACGTTCATTGTTTGATTTTTCTCACGGTGTACTCTCCCAAATTGATGCGCTGTTTAATTTGTCTGCCGAAAGTCTGTTTTGTGTTTCTAAACGTCCTGCAAAAGGACCTTTTTCGATTAAAAATACGGAAGACGGCTATTACATAGTCGCTGCTGATGAGAAGTACAAACAGTACTTTGGCCAAAACATTGAACACTTGGGAGAGCAACTTCCTGTTATAAGGCAAGTAAAGTCTTGTTTAGAGAAAAAAGAGCATCAGCTAACTGAAACGGTTAGCACCTTGTATTTATCGACACCGTCGGGTTGGGAAGGGGTGATCACCGCAGAAAATTCTAAAAATTTACTAGAAGCTGATCAGGAAATTCTGCAAATATTCTGCATGAATGTTGCCTTAGGGTTAGAAAACGCCAAATTCTTCACCTATTTAAATAAAGCAGCATTTAATGATGAGTTAACGGGGCTGTACAACAGATCTGGCCTAATTGATATGTCGCAGCGGTTTGTTCTTAAACACAATACCCAGTGTGCGATTTTTATTTTAGATATCGACTACTTTCACCATGTTGTTACGTCTATGGGCTATGAGTTTGGCAGTGCCATCTTACAAAAACTCGCGGGCCTAATTAGCCAGATATTTGGTGAAACAGCTATTTGTGCGCGTCTTCATACCGATGTATTTGCAGTGCTTACAACCAATTCTACCTTGTGTGCTAATGAAGTGGCTTTACGTTGCTCTCGTCCTATCTTTGTCGAAAATCAGTCGATTAGAATGGGGATGACAGTCGGAAAAGCGATTATTGATGTAACAGATTCTGAGCAAGTAGATATTAGCCAATCATTAAAACAAGCTGAGCTCGCACTAAACGTAGCCAAAGAGAAAAAACGAGGGACAGGAGAGGCATTTAACGAGTCTTACGAAGTTGAATCTAGAAACAGCATGGCGTTGTTAAGTGATCTAAGGTTGGGGTTGGATAACAAAGAGTTATTTCTCCATTTGCAACCAAAAGTAAATGGTTTTGACAATACCGTCGTAGGCTTTGAAGCGCTAATTCGTTGGAAACATCCTAAAAAAGGACTTATTCCTCCAGGGGCTTTTATTCCTGCAGTTGAAAAGTCAGGCATGAATTATGACTTTGACTTATACGTAGCCAACAGGCTTTGTGAAATTGTTAAGAATCATCCGAATCTTTCAGTGCCTATTTCTTTCAATATTTCCGCAAATTCGTTGAATCATGAATCATTTGCCTATGACTTGAAGCAAGTATTTGTTGAGCAGGCAGTTGCTTTTGGCAAAGTAGAAATAGAAGTGACAGAGAATGCGCTAATTAATTCTGAATTGGCGATTGCTAGGCTTCATGAGCTCAAACAAGCAGGCTTTGCTATATGTTTAGATGACTTTGGCGCAGGATTTTCTTCACTAAGTTACTTGCTAAGGCTTCCGGTTAGTACCATTAAGATAGATCGCGCGTTTGTCGCAGATATTGCCAATAGTGAAAGCTCTTTAACATTAACACAAGGTATCGTCGATATTATTCGCAACCTTGACCGAAGTATTGTTATGGAAGGTGTTGAAACTCAGCAGCAACTCGACATTATCAAGAAATTAAACGTTTCTACCATTCAAGGATTTTATTTTTATAAACCGTTACCGCTAGAAGAAGCGTTAGCCTTGCTTTAAAACAAGGCTAACAGCACATTTTACCAAGGTTTGTTAGCTTAACGCTGTCCATAGAATGGAAGTAATTGCACCTAGCGCCACTATAAAAGAAACAAAGCGGGCATGGCCTATTCCTGTAACGTAAAATACTGCGTGACTAATTCTAGCGAGAATAAAAACAACACAAGCGGTATTAATGGCTGCTGCGTCCACCTGATTTGCATAAGCGATAAATAGGGCCACAGTAAATAAGATAAGCGCTTCCCAGGCATTTTTTTGAGCAGCTACCATTCTGCCACCTGCGCCAGTAAGTTGCTCTGCTTGAAATCTAGGTTCGTTAATATTGACGGTTGATAACTGCTTAACACGAAAGGGAATTGAACTTAGCGCTAACACTATCGGAATAAACATGGTGATAGCTAAGTAAACGTAAACACTCATTTTTCTATCCTTAATATCTTTGTGAATTTACCTGATGTTTTACGCGTTCAACATGGCAAACATGCTATTGCCTGGTAAGTTATTCATAGCTTTTTGAAAACTTGGTCTCGCTTCAATGGTTTCGATCCACGCAGAAATTTTTGGATAAAGGCCAAGATCTACGCCGCTATGAGGAGTCGTACTAAAGTAGCTATAAGCGATAATATCGGCGATGGTTAGTTTGTCGCCAGCTAAAAACGCGTGTTTTGATAGCTGCGCTTCAATCGGCGGCAACTGTTGTGATAAGAAAGAAAGTGCTTCATCAATGGCTGTTTGATCTGCTTCACCACCGAAGAATATTTGTTTAATCTTGTTTTCAAAAAACATCACGGTTAACCAGCGCCCCGCGTGTAATGTGGTCATATCCGCCCATTCATTTACTATTGCTCGTTCTTCTGGTGTATCGCCATATAATGCATTGTCATTTCGTTCTGCTAACAAGCGACAAATGGCGTTACTTTCAAAATAACTGTGACCGTCTATTTCAACGGCTGGCACTTTTCCGAGTGGGTGACGTGCTAAATGTTCAGGGCTTTTATGCTCGCCTTTTGCAAAGTCTAATAAGGTAAATTGATAATCTAACGCTAGTTCTTCAGCGGTGAGTAATACTTTGGTTAAGTTAAACGTGGGAAAGCTATAAACGTGCATGATCAGTCCTTAATATGGTTAATAGATGAATCAGAGTAAAGTTACTTGTTTTTTGCAAGTAACTTTACTCTAGTGCACTTTACTTGTTTTTTGCAAGTATTTTTTTTAAGCTTACGACATACAGCAAAAGGAGAAACAATGACCTCGTTACCTGAAAGACATGAATCCCGCTCTATCTGTGCATTAGCCAATGGTTTAGAAATAGTGGGAGATCGCTGGACGTTGTTGATTATTCGCGATCTTATGTTTACCAATCGCAACGAGTTTGGTCATTTACTTCAATCGGGTGAAGGCATTTCAACCAATATTCTTACGGAACGGTTAGAACGTTTACAGCAATATCACATTCTCGAAAAATTGCCTCACCCCACCCATGGTAAGAAGTTCGTTTATCGTTTAACAGATCGCGGTTTAGGGTTGTTGCCAGTGTTACTTGAAATGGTTTTATGGGCATATGACGTGTTTGACAATTCGTACATCCCTCCTCATATCCACGACATGATGGTGAACGATAGACAAAGTATTATCGATAAAGTTAATAAGCGAGAGCCTTTGGTAACTCTCGACTTATAGTGAGATGCTAATCACTAGCACTTGAAGGTGCGAGATATTCGCTGCTTTTTTTTGGCTGCTTTGACGCAATGTCAGTTAAAACCCAGTTGAGCTGTGTATCTATTCCTTGCTGATAATCACGCCAGTTTTGCTCTACCTTTACATCAGGAATTAAGCCGTGAGTAAAGTCATCTTGCATCTTAAAGAAACGCTTAGAATATTGCACAGTCCAACCTGTTCTTGGCAGTACAAATCGGTCGGCATCTTGATACCCATAAGGGTTTCCACCACTCGTTGTGCCGACTATCTTTGCGTTCAGCATTTGCTTAAATTGGGCGGCATTACTGACTCCAGCAGAAAACGTCTCATTATTGATAAGAACATAAATGCCATTTTGCCAATCTAAACGATCGAGCGTTATTAAGCTTTGCGCCAACAACAGCCCTTCAAAGAAATTGCCGCCGCCATTTTGGCGAAAATCGATAATTAGGTTGTTTACTTGCGCATCTTCTAATGTAGATTTTATGGCTCTTGAAAAAAGCATCATTTTCAACCAGCCAGGGTAGCCTGAAAACTCAATATAAGCAGTGTTTGAATCTTCACTTATATTAAGTGTTAATCCATCGGTTGATTCTTGAAGTCGCCAAGGCTTTTCTTGTCGCGTAAAACCATGGTTAACTGTATTTGCTAAGCGGAAACTCGGCACTGATTGCAGCGTTTGCGC
The DNA here is from genome assembly GCF_055786205.1 of Thalassotalea coralli. NCBI lineage: Bacteria > Pseudomonadati > Pseudomonadota > Gammaproteobacteria > Alteromonadales > Colwelliaceae > Thalassotalea > Thalassotalea coralli. The sequence continues at coordinate 178,566 of NZ_JBVVBK010000007.1, forward strand.
GGAAAGTACTCCCATGTCATTGGCAAATTCAAAGTGCGCTTGATCGAGTTGGTGAGTGATATTTAAGCCGTGAAGTACCTCTGCGACATTGATTGTCCATGGCAAAAAGTGGTTAAGGGAATGTTGATTATCTACCCCTTGAGTGACTGGCTTTACAGCTCGAATGACGTGTTCTACGGGTTTACCATCGATACTAACCAGGCGTTGGCCTAGTAAGTACTTATACTCGGTAGAGGTTTTAATTACCCTTAATTCACCATCAAATAGTTGAAAATATACAGGGTACCTTGAGTAAGGTTGTCCCCAGTAACCAAATAGGCTGTGGCCATCGCCAATGAGACGGGTAATACCCATCATAGCAACCATGACTTGATAGTGATTAAGCTCAGGTAGCGACAGTTTTAATTCTGTTAACGCTTGTTTAAATTCCGCTTTAGTCGCTGTGTGATATAGGTTGATATGTCGTTGCTCTAATTCCGTAAGGTAAAAATCAATATCATCAGACCAGTCAACAACTTGCTGTTGGGTGAGTAAGGCTGAAGAGGGTTGAATAGGCTTAGTGTTGTGATGAGTACAAGCAGATAATATAAGTGCTGCGCTGAGCAAGTAGCAGGGCAGTAACCGATAAAGTTTGGACACGACAAATATTCCTTTAATGAATTAGAAAAAAGAAAAGGGATGCTAATTGACGCAATTTGTAAGTTAAAACCGCGCCATTAGAAGGAAACTTCCATATTGATACAGGTGCTCAAATCAATGAGCACCTTTTAACCTTTATTCGTATCTCAGCGTCTTTACTGGGTTTTTGCGTGCTACATTGGCAGCATTTCCGCCGACGGTTAGCCAAGCGATAATCAGAGATACACCGCCAACGCCCAAACAAATTGGCCCAAACCATATAGCGTCAATGCGATAAGGGAAGGCTTCCAGCCATTGCAACATGGCATATGTCGCGATTGGCCACGCGATAATGTTTGCCAGAACCACAGGTTTTGAAAACTGCCACAATAACAAGCGAACAATATCAGTTATTTCTGCGCCCATCACTTTGCGAATACCAATTTCTTTGGTTCTGCGTTCAACGGTAAAGGCTGATAAGCCATAAAGGCCTAAACATGCTATAACGATAGCTAAAATAGAGAAGGCTAAAAACAGTTGAGCAGTTGTCATTTCATCTTGATATTGAGCCGCCATCATCTCAGATAAGAACTGCAAACTCATGGGCTCTCCAGGAACTGTGCGCTTCCACACTTGCTCGATATCACTCATTAAGCGTGAGGTGTCGTTAGTATCAAAGCGAATATTGGCGACACGGAATCTATCAGGGTTTAGTTGATAAACCGTTGCGCGAATACCAAATTTGATAGAGCGAAAGTGAATATCAGGAATCACACCAACAATAGTCAGTACTTGATTTCCATTTCCTAACGTTTTGCCAATGATATTGTTTGGCTGGCTAAAGCCAAATTTTCGCATGGCAGATTCGTTAATAATGATATTGGCATTAACTGTGGTATTTTCGTCACTGCTCGGCACTAAAGTATCTGTACCGTATTGCTCATCAAATAAACGGCCAGCTAATGGCTTAACACCATATTCATCAAAAAAGCCGTAACCCATATGATGGTAATTCAATAAGATAGGCTCAACCTTGTTACCTTGTTCGTCAGTTTCTAACAAGGTGTATTGCGTGTTGTTCTCAAAATCTTGAGTCGGCGCTTCTGACGAGAATGTGACTGATGTTACCCCTGGTATTTGGCTTAGTTCTTGTTTCAAGCTTGGCTGTAAATCCCGCGCACCGTTAATACTAAGTACTAACTTGTCATCACTTTGATAACCAACATCTATACTGTTTGAGTAAAGTGTTTGCCCGTAAACTACTAAGGTACAAATAACTAAGACAATTGACGTTGAAAACTGAAATACGACTAGAGCATTTCGCAATTTTACCGAGCCTGATGACTCACTACTTTTACTGGCTTTTAGAATACGGCCGGGCATAAATCCTGATAAGTACACCGCAGGGTAGATACCCGCAATAAAACCTACGCCAGTGGCAATTAATATTAACCACAACAGCATACTTGGATCGTCAAATATCATCAGCTCTAGGTTACGGCTAATCACTTCGTTGTAAAATGGTAGTGCCACCTCAGCCGCAGCAATAGCTAGCAATAATGCAATTAACACTAATACGATAGCTTCACTTAAAAACTGAATAGCGACTTGTATGCGTGATGCCCCTAAGACCTTGCGCATCGCCACTTCTTTCGCGCGCTTGCTGGCTTTAGCTGTGGATAGGTTCATAAAGTTAATGCAGGCAATAATCAACACCAAAATGGCAACGGTAACAAAGGTATTGATCATATCGTTGTCACCCATAGGCGTCATGTCACCCATGTTGCCAGCATCTTCTTTGGCCTTAAGGTGTAGATCTGGAACACTCATCAATTTGAGATTCAAAAAGTCAGTCACTTCTTTGCCTTCAGCTTTATCGCCTAAAAAGCCTTTCATCATTTCTACAAGCGGACTTTCATTGTTTAACCAGTAATTAACGCGCTCCTGAACTTGCGCCAACTCAACCATAGGTTTCAGTTTGAAATAGGTAAATACGTTAACGCTGGTCCAGGTATGTAAAACGTTATCATTTTCACCAAACAATGCCGGTTGCAAATAAAACAGCATGTTAATGTCTAAGTGAGTTTGGTCAGGTAAATCTTTAATAACGCCAGTAATTTCAACTTCATTTGGGTTTGGACCAACACAGCAAACTGTAAGGGTTTCGCCAATAACGTCGGTGCGGCCAAAATATTTAATGGCTAGAGATTCAGTAACCACTAGATTCATCGGCGCATTAAATGAAGTCTCAACAGAGCCATGCGCAAAAGGCAGTTCAAACATGTCGAAAAAGCTAGGATCAGCCATGGTCATTGCTTCAGAAAATGCGTCTTGGTCTTTACGCACTGTCAGTGTCCATTGAATTAAACGAACACCGTCTTCAATTTCTGCTTGAGCGTAACCTTTAATGGCTTCCATCATGCGGCCGGCAGAGCGCACAGTTAAAAATGGTTGCTGATTTGGCATGGTATAAGCGGTGTGAACACGCACTAACCTGTCGGCATTGGGTAACCATTTATCAAAGCCAGTTTCGGCTTTTACAAACAGCATAATCAAAATACAGCTCATTAGTCCGATGGCTAGGCCGAAAATATTTATCGCGGAAAAAATACCGTTTTTTACGATATTTCGCCACGCAGTAATTAAGTAGTTGTAAAACATAAGAATTCCTTAAGCTGCTTTAACGCTTTCGGTGACTACATGACCATCGAATAAATTAATGGTGCGTTTGGCGTAGTCGGCATGAGCTGGACTGTGAGTCACCATGATGATGGTTGTTCCCTCGTCATTAAGTGCTTGCAACATTTCCATCACTTCTTGGCCATGAGCACTGTCTAAGTTACCCGTTGGTTCATCGGCCAATATCATTTTCTGGCCACCGACAACCGCTCTTGCTACAGCAACACGCTGTTGCTGCCCTCCTGATAACTGGCTAGGCATGTGTTTGGCTCGATGGGCGATACCCACTTTGTCCATCACTTCAGCAACGCGCTTTTTACGCTCTGCAGAAGATACATCGTGATATAGCAGCGCTAAGCCAATATTTTCCTCAACGGTTAGCTCATCAATAAGGTTAAAGTTTTGGAAGATAAAACCTATGTTGTGCTTTCTTAACACTGACAGTTGTTTCTCGCCATAACCTGAAATTTCTTCGCCATCGAATTGGTAACTGCCTGAGGTTGGTGAATCTAACATGCCGATAGTATTGAGTAGCGTAGATTTACCGCAGCCTGAAGGGCCCATAATGGCGACGAATTCACCTTGTGCTATTTCAATGTTAACTTGGTTAAGTGCTGAGGTTTCAACATCATTGGTTTGATAGACTCGACTTAGGTTATGAAGCTTTAGCATAGTGACTGTCCTTTTTACTCTTAAATTCTGTTTTGATTAAATTCTTGGTTAATTTGCTTTTTGTTAAATTAGCTTTGTATGAGTTATGCATTAGTTATTAAGCTGATTGAGCTTTAAACGCTGCATATCTAAATAGCTTGTGTAAGGACTGGTGATAACTTGTTCTCCTAACTCCAGTCCTTCAATAATTTCGATATATTGATTGTTTCTGCGACCCAAGCGCACCGAACGCTTGACAGCTTCGCTGCCGTCATTAGAAACAACAAACACCCAGTGACCGCCAGTGTCCTGATAAAAAGCACCATTAGGAATTAGTAACGCCTGATTAGCGTCACCTAGTGTAAGCTTTGCTTGAACCGTTTGGCCTCTGCGAATATCAGTTGGCTGTCTATCTGCGAAAACAAAGTCCACTTCAAATTGTCCTTGTTGCACTTGCGGATAAATTTTGCTGATGTTTAATTGGTAGTCTTGGTAGCGAGCAACTTGCCCTAAATCAACGCGGTTTAGGTAAAATTCGTCAATATTTGCCGTTACTTTATAATCGTTTGGTGTATCAATTTGGCCTAAGCGTTCGCCGCGACCAATGCTTTGACCTATTTCGACATTGAACCCGGAAAGCTTGCCATCTACTGGTGCTTTAACGTTCATGTTATCTAGATTTTGTCGAGAGATTGCCAAATTGCTTTCAAGACGTTTACTGGTGGATTTTAAAAACGCTAGTTGCGCTTCCTGCATCTTGGTATCTGAAGCTTGGCTTTCTAATGTGATTTCACGGCGGTTTTTGTACCAATTTAAGGTATCTTGGGTGTCATCCACTTTAGACTGGGTGATGGCACCGCTGGCGATAAGTTCCTGCTCACGCTTTAATTGTCTGGTTAAAATGCGAATTTGATATTCAATATCGACTAAATTACTTTTGTGGCGCAGTCTATTTTGTTCGAGGCTGAGCTCAATTGAGCGCATATTATTTAGCTGCTCAGCCACACGAGCTTCGTTTCCTAACACGTTTAATTGCAAGCTTGCGTTTGACAGTTCCACGATTAAATCGCCTTGTTTTAAGCTCGCGCCGTCTTCTACTAAAATGCGCTCTACGCGACCACCTTCAATGGCGTCAAGATAGACGGTTTTAGCGGGTGCAATACGGCCACGAATAGGAATGAAGTCTTCAAATATGCCTTGAGTAACGGGAGAAATAACAATTCGGCTGCTATTCACCGCTAAAGATTTACCTGATACTTGATCTTTTACTAACCAATAAAAGCAGACGATAAGAAGTGCTACTAACACCGCCCAAAGCCATTTCGGTAACGAAAACTTAGACTTTTCAATCGTGCGATCCATGCCCGCACCAGATCTAGGATTATGGTTAGTATGCTTGCGATTTTCTTTTACGGCTTTAAGTGAGTTGCTCATAGTTAGTTTCAGTTTCACTAAAAATACGATTGCGAATGCTTTTTAAGGTTTCAAGAAGTGTTCCAACAGCTTTGTTTTGGAGTAAGGTTTTGTTTTTTAAGGTAATTGTTTTATTTGTCATCATGGGTGTGAGAAAAACAAGTGTACGTTATCGAACACTTTGTGTAGGCTAGTGTTCAATAACGTACACTTATAAAGGCTATTGCCTTGGAGAATTTTCCGCCATGAAAGAGCCAGGTCATATCCTAATTGTTGATGATGATGAAGATATTCTTGTTGCAGGAAAACTATTATTAAAGCGCCAGTTTTCACAGATAGATATCTGTAATCGCCCAGAGCAAATCCCTAAACTCATTGCTGAAAACCAGTACGATGTCGTGTTACTTGATATGAATTTTGGACCGGGTGAAAGTTCAGGTGATCAAGGCTTTTATTGGCTAAAGGAAATTATCTCAATAAAGCCTGATGCAATTGTGGTGATGATCACGGCCCATGGTAGTTTAGATCTTGCCATAGAAGCAATGAAACAAGGTGCTACTGATTTTGTTGCTAAACCTTGGCAAAACGAAAAATTGATTGCTACTGTCTCTACCGCTGTAGAGCTAGGTCGTACGCGAGGGGAAGCAAACACGTTAAAAGCGACCAACCAAACCTTAGTCGCAGCCTCTAACGCCCAAGGCCAACAGCAGATGATTGGTCAATCTGCTGCAATGCAACAAGTTTATAGTTTAATTGAGCGTGCCGCGCCAACAGAAGCAAACGTACTTATTCTAGGTGAAAACGGTACAGGTAAAGAGCTTGCAGCACGTGCAATTCATCAGCAGAGTTTACGTCACGACCAGTTATTTATGTCTGTAGATTTAGGGTCTGTCGCAGAAAGCTTGTTTGAAAGTGAACTCTTTGGCCATGAAAAAGGGGCATTTACAGGGGCAAATCAGCAGCGAATTGGAAAATTACAAGCTGCAGATGGTGGTACGCTGTTTTTAGATGAAATTGGTAACTTACCATTGCATTTACAGGCGAAATTGCTCACGGTGCTGGAGCAGAGAAAAGTCACGCCATTAGGTTCAAATAAAGCGGTCGATATAAATGTACGTGTTATCGCCGCGACCAATTTGTCGAAAACGCAATTACAAGACGAATCGCATTTTCGACAAGATTTATTATTTCGACTCAATACCGTTGAAGTCACTTTGCCGCCACTTAGAGAGCGGCAAGAAGATATCATTCCTATCGTTGAGTTTTACTTAGCACTGTACAGCAAGAAATACCACAAAGACGGCATGATGTTGTCGCCAGAGTGTCATCCAATATTAAAAAACTATCCATGGGTGGGTAATGTCCGTGCTTTAAGGCACGCCGTTGAAAGGGCGATTATTTTGGCGGACAACACCAACTTAATGCCACATGATTTTCAGCTTGCTGCCGTCAATCAAAACACCGTGCCTGATAGCAATGAAGCGATTGATATCTCCCAACATATTCCTCCGGCACAATATAATTTGGAACAAGTTGAAAAACAGACGATTGCAGCTGCTTTAAAAGAGCATAAATACAATATAAGTCATAGTGCCAAGGCGTTAGGCTTGACTCGTGCTGCACTGTACAGAAGGATGGAAAAGCATGGGCTTTAAACGTTTTTCGCTACTGATTATTGCGCGCACCGTTGCTTTAATGGTGTCGCTAGCCTTGCTGATTTTAGCCTGGCTACAACCTGGCTATCACGCTGCTACGATTGTGATGTTTATGGTGATCATAGGGCAGTTTTTAGAACTCATTAGCTTTGTCACTAAAACCAATGGTGAATTGGTGCGTTTCCTCGATGCAGCACGCTATGCAGATTTCTCGCAGCGTTTTGAGTTAACCGATATGGGGTCTGGTTTTGAGGAATTAGGCAAAGCTTTTAGTGAAATTCTGGAGCGTTTACAGAAAGTAAGAACTGAAAACGAGCAAGAGTTACGTCACATCAAAGCATTAATGGAGCATGTGCCGGTGCCTTTGGTGAGTTTAAAAGCCGAGCAGCAAGTCCAGCTTTGGAATAATAGCGCTCGTCGCTTATTTGGTGCTAATCCCGTAGTGAACTTGTCTGATTTATCGGTTTTTGGCGCTCATTTTCCTAAGCAACTCGCTTTGATGTCAGCAGGCGATAAGCAGCTAATTCAAATCTCTATTGACGGCATTGATCACAAGCTTAGTGTCGCAGCAACTCAAGTGACTATAGGCAGTCAAAGTGAGTTACTACTTAGCTTACAAGATATTCATAACGAACTGGCGTTTGCACAATTACAAGCGTGGCAGGATTTAGTGCGTGTACTTACTCATGAGATTATGAATAGCATTACCCCGGTATCGTCATTAGCAAAAACTGCAGTGGATCTGGTGGATGATATTGCTAAGCAATCATCGTTACCTCCCCAGCTTGACGAAGAGCTGCAAGATGTTTCTGATGCAGTAAAAACCGTGGCACGTAGAAGTGATGGTTTAATGCAGTTTGTCTCTAGCTATCGTCAGTTAACGCGGTTACCAGAGCCAGCTCGACGAGATATCACCTTGTCGACGTTTTTTGAGCAACTCATTCCTATATTTAATCAAGGTTGGGCAGACAAGGAAATCCAATTTAGTAGTGAAGTAACCCCGACATCCCTCGATTTAAGTGTTGATAAAGATATGCTTGAGCAAGTCATTATTAATTTAATGAAAAATGCAGAGCATGCTATTTCACAAAATAAAGAGCTTCTCAAAAAACAGGGACAAATTTCTCTCAGTGCTTATATCAATAAGCGTGGCAGGACAGTGATCGAAGTGTGTGATAACGGCGTAGGTATGTCACAGGATATTGTTGAGAACGCCTTTGTTCCTTTTTATACCACCAAGCGCGATGGCTCGGGAGTGGGGCTGGCATTAACCAGACAAGTTATGTTAGCTCATGGCGGTCATGTTGTTCTTGAATCTGAAGAAGGCAAAGGCGCGCGTTTTCAACTGATATTTTGATTACTGACAACAAAATACCTTTCAAAAGTTGTTGAATTAGCGAGATAAGTTAAGCTGTATATCATGGACAGGTTCACTATGTATTAATGAAATGCTCAAATAAAACATATAAGTGGACAAGGGAGTCGAGATGAAAACAGTTATTGAGAAAGCCTCAGCTAAATTTTACCGAGTGTTAATCCCTCTGATACTAGTGTTAAGTGCATGCCAAGAAAGCAATGAGAAAGTTGCGTTGGGTACACTGGAAATGGATCGAATAGCCCATACTGCGACGGTTAATGAAGTTATCGTGAGTTTACCTATAGCACAAGGAAGTATGGTTCAAAAAGGCGATATATTGGTTCAATTAGATGATCGTCAGCAACAAGCTAAACTTGCACAAACCAGAGCAAATTTACAATTAGCTCTCGCCAACCTAGATAAACTTAAAACAGGTGCTCGCGAAGAAGATATCGCCATGGCACGAGCAGATGTCGTTGCTGATAAAGCCTTGTTAAAACAACGCCAAACTGAATTCAAACGCATCGAAAACCTTTATAAAAAACAAACGGCCAGTCAATCAGATTACGACAAAGCAGAGGCTATTCGTACTTTTCAACGCGCTAAACTCGCCAGTAGTGAACAACGCCTTCAAGAACTTATTAAAGGTTCAAGGGAAGAAGATATTCGCATTGCACAAGCGCAAGTAGAGGCGTCACAAGCACTGGTTGCTCTAGAGGAAAGGCGTTTAGCCGAGTTGACCGTTACTGCAACACGAGACGGTCGATTGGATATATTGCCTTGGAACCTTGGAGAAAGAGTGGCGCAAGGTAGCCCGCTTGCTATTGTTTTAGCTGGCGAAGCGCCTTTTGCCCGTGTTTATATTCCAGAGCCGTATCGCGTTAACATTAAGGTTGGTCAAAGTCTACCTGTAAAAGTAGATGGTGTTGACAACACCATTACCGGAGAAGTTCGTTGGATTTCTTCTGAACCAGCCTTTACGCCATACTATGCACTGAATCAGCATGAGCGAGCACGGCTAATGTATTTGGTTGAAGTTCAGTTACCAAAAGCTAGCGCTCAATTGCCTATTGGCTTACCTGCACAGGTACATTTGCCGTGAAACAAGGGATAGTGGCACCTGCTATCAGTGAAAAAGAGCCGGTGATTTTGGCGGAAAAAGTAAGTCGCCATTTTGGCAAGCTTGTGGCGATTAATGAACTCGATTTGCATGTTTTGCCAGGCCAAATTTATGGCTTTTTAGGACCTAATGGTTGTGGTAAAACCACGGCTATTCGTATGTTAACAGGCCTATTAAAGCCAACGTTTGGCACCATTAATGTCTTAGGATGTTCACTGCCAAAACAAGCAGAGCAGCTTCGCTTAAAAATCGGTTATATGACCCAGAAGTTTTCTTTGTATGATGACTTAACCGTACTCGAAAACCTAAAATTTATGGCAGATATATACGGGTTTAATGTACGTGAGCAAAAAAAGCGTATTGAAGAGCTATTGTCTCTTTATGAGTTAGATCAACGTAAAACGCAATTAGCAGGCAGCATGAGTGGCGGACAAAAGCAACGCCTAGCATTAGCAGCTGCGACGCTTCATCGTCCTAAATTACTTTTTCTCGATGAGCCTACGTCAGCAGTAGACCCCGAAAACCGCCGTAACTTCTGGGAAAAACTGTTTGATTTGTCTGATCAAGGCACCAGTATTTTGGTCTCAACTCATTATATGGATGAAGCAGAAAGGTGCCATCGATTAGCCATTATGGAAGCAGGGGTAAAACGTGCCGATGGGCCACCATTAGAGCTCATGGCTAACATGGGCGCCAATGTTGTCGAAATTAGCGCGCTTTCACCGAGAAAGCTCAAACAAGATTTATTGAAGCTGCCAAGTGTAACTAGTGCAGCTCAGCTTGGTGCACGTCTAAGAGTGTTAGTTAATGATAGTGAGCCTGACCCGATTGGCTACCTTCAAAATAATCATCAGTTTCATCAAAGTGAACAAATAGAAACAGTGCGGCCAAGCTTAGAGGATGTATTCGTTGTGTGTACAGGAGATGGCAGGCAATGAGTTTTCTTATTCGTATTCGCGCCATCGTTTATAAAGAGCTAATACAACTTAAACGTGACGCTATGACGCTACGCATGGCAATTATGATCCCGCTTATTCAGCTGGTTCTGTTTGGTTACGCAATAAACACTAATATTCGTGATATTCCCGTCGCTGTTGTTGACCACAGCCAAACAGCATTAAGCAGACGCTTGGTGCATACCGTTTCAGCGACACAAGTAGTAAAAGTGGTATCTTCATATTCAAGTTTGAAAGAAGCAAAATTTGCCATGAATGCTAGTGAAGTGCGCGCAATTTTGGTTATTCCACGCGATGTAACGGGTCGGTTAGTTCGTCATCAAGCGGTTAATATGGCAACGCCTGCGGCAACCGATATGGAAACAAGTCGGCCTGTAGCACAATGGATAGTGGACGCCTCGGATACCATGATAGCGTCAGCCGTTAAAAGTCTGCGGGCTATGCCATTAGCCGAGTTAATGTCGAAACCAGCCAATCGAAATACGCCCACGTTTGAGGTGACTTTACTTTACAACCCCGAACAGCGCTCAGCAGTAAATATAGTTCCAGGCTTAATCGGCGTTATTCTGACTATGACGATGATCATGTTTACCTCGTCCGCGATTGTTCGTGAACGAGAGCATGGCAATATGGAGATGTTGATCACGACACCTATTCATTCCTTTGAGCTTATGGTGGGTAAAATTATCCCTTATGTTTTCTTAGGGTTTATTCAAGTCGCGATTATTTTAGGGTTAGGCTATTGGGTCTTTGCGGTGCCAGTAAATGGCGGGTTAGGTTTATTGGCGCTCATTACTTTCTTGTTTATTTGTGCCAGCTTAACACTCGGTTTGGTTATTTCTACGATTGCAAAGAATCAGCTGCAAGCTATGCAAATGACAATATTTGTTTTACTGCCTTCAATCCTTCTTTCTGGTTTTATGTTTCCTTACGAAGGTATGCCTAAAGTTGCCCAGCAAATTGCTGAAGTGTTGCCTGCAACCCACTTTATGCGCTTGATTCGTGGTGTGGTTTTAAGAGATTCGAATTTAGGCGAGTTAAGCTACGATTGCTTTTGGCTATTGGCTTTTACTTTAATTGGCTTAATTGTCGCTTCGATTCGCTTTAAAAAACGGTTAGACTAAATTTAGTGTCTCTAACTATATGACGTTGAAACCAAAGTTGAAGAAAGTTCTGGCTCAATGCACCTTATGTAACCTACTTTTTAAGCAATATTTTTACTTGCTTGTTTTTGCATCGGCTATTTGCTTTTCTCCATTGACCCTTGCTAAATCAGAAGATGTATCTGTTGCTGTCGCTGCTAATTTTATTGCTCCTATGAAAGAGCTAGAATCTGCATTTGAATCACAAAATCCTTCAATAGATATTAAGCTTTCTCCTGGATCTTCGGGCAAGCTATTCACGCAAATCATGTTTGGCGCACCTTATGCGCTGTATTTTTCTGCAGATCAATCCTATCCAGCAAAACTTATCGAAAAGGGGATGGCATTATCTGATTCAGTTAAAACCTATGCTGTGGGCAGTCTAGTATTGGCTTCACCTGACTTAAATGCAGAGCCTAAGCAATTACTTGTGCAAGGGGATTTCAATAAGTTGGCTATCGCAAACCCTGATATTGCTCCTTATGGCAAGGCGGCGTTAGAGACTTTACAACATTTATCTTTACAGCAGAATTCGTTAACTAAATTAGTGAAAGGTGAGAGCATCAGCCAAACTTTCCAATTTGTTTATAGCAAAAACGCAGACCTTGGCTTTATCGCAAAATCTCAATGGCTTACTAAGCAAGAGAAACTTAAAGGTTGGTTAGTACCTACAAACTTACACGCGCAAATAAAACAGGATGTCGTGATGCTAAAGAAAAGCGAGAATTCGCAAAGTGCTCAGTTGTTTTATCAGTTTGTGTTTAGTAATAAAGGCCAGAATATTATCAGGAATTATGGCTATGAGACGATGAAATGACTGAAAAGTCTATATATAAAAAGTGCTGATTAATGTTAAGTAATGAAGATATAGCTGCGTTATGGCTAACAGTAAAGCTCGCGACAACAGTAACCTTGTTGTTATTGGTTCTTGCTATTCCACTGGCTTGGTGGCTCTCCAACACACGCTCTTGGCTGAGTAATTTGGTGAATACATTGGTGGCTATGCCATTAGTGTTACCGCCAACGGTCATTGGCTTTTATCTATTGATGTTATTTAGTCCAACGAGCTGGTTTGGGCAAAGCTTGCAAAGTTTGGGCATTGGTAACTTAGCGTTTAGTTTTTCAGGGTTAGTGATTGCATCGATAATCTATTCTTTGCCTTTTGTCGTTCAGCCTATTCAAAACGCATTTTCGGCTATTGGAAAAAGGCCATTAGAAGTTGCGGCTACGCTTGGAGCTTCCCCGATAGATCGCTTTTTTACTATTGTTTTGCCCATGGCAAAACCTGGTATTATTACCGCGAGTGTTTTAGGGTTTGCGCATACGGTTGGGGAATTTGGTGTCGTTCTTATGATTGGCGGAAATATTCCGAAAGAAACGCAAGTGGTGTCGGTGCAAATTTATCAGCATGTTGAAGCGCTTCAGTATGATCAGGCGCATAGCCTTTCTTTAGTTTTAGTTGCATTTTCATTTGTCGTTCTCTTTTTGCTATCTGCTCTACAACGTTTTCAGTTATGGCCAAGCAGTGGTAAGCAGGAGGGTTAAGTGACAGATAAAAATATGTTAAAGCTAGATGTTTCACTTAAAAGAGCCTCGAATAAATCTGTTAGCCTCGATAACCACGCTAAGCAAGCTTTCACCTTATCATTATCGGAAACGATTGAAGTTAATGGTATTACCGCTATTTTTGGTGAGTCTGGCTCTGGAAAAACGACCTTACTGCGTGTTATTGCGGGTTTAGAGCAAGATGCGATGGGTGAAGTGGTGTTTCAAGGCCAAACGTGGTTAACAGGAAGAAATTCTGTAGCAACGCATCAACGCCCATTAGCTTATGTGTTTCAAGAAGCGAGCTTATTCGAACACCTATCTGTTGAGGGCAACTTGAAATACGCGCAAAAAAGAGCCCCTAAACTTTCAGATAGCCAAGACTTTTATCAAGATGTCGTGAGTACTTTGGATTTAAAAAAGTTACTCACTAAAAAGCCTCAGCAGCTATCAGGGGGGCAAAAACAGCGTGTAGCGTTAGCTAGAGCCTTACTAAATCGTCCTAAGTTGTTACTTTTAGACGAGCCTTTAGCCTCTTTAGACAATAAAAGTAAGGCCCAAATATTGCCTTATTTAGAATTATTGCGAGATAAGTTTCGCTTGCCTATGCTTTATGTCAGTCACAGCCTTTCTGAGGTAAACAGGCTTGCCAACCAAGTGTTACTGATCTCCGAAGGGGAGTTAGTCGATACCGGCTTGCCTGAGCAAGTATTTACACGCTTTTATAGCGGCGATAAAACGCAAACGCGCGTCATCCTAAGTGGTGAAGTCATAGAAAAAGAGCCCAAATGGCACTTACTTAAGTTTGCTTTCGGTGAGCAAAGCCTGTGGCTAAAAGATTCTGGTGAGGCTATTGGGCAGAAGTTTTGTGTACAAGTATTTGCTAGAGATATCAGTCTCGCTAGAGAAAAGCCGGGCGCATCGAGCATTTTAAATGTTTTATCGGCAACTGTGGTCAATTACAAACAAGACAGTGATCCTGCGTTTGTATTAGTAAAGCTTGCGATTGGTGAGAGTTTTCTTTTTTCTCGTATTACAGCTAAGTCACTTCAACAGCTTGCTATTACTTGTGGTGATCACATTTGGGCACAAATAAAGTCGGTCGCAATCGCTCATTAATGATGTAAATCAACTAAACAGGAGAGAAAGCTGAAAAAATTTTGCATTATTTTTCAATGAACTATAATGAAAGGTAATAATTATATAAGAATAAAGTCAATTTTTTCTATGTCGAGAGTACTCACTCCTAGCCTGCTGTTCTTGAGTTACTTTATATCAGTAATGTCTAACTTTGTTTTTGCTGCAAGCTTCGGTGATAACGAGTTTAACGCCGAAGAAAATATCTCCCCTGAATTAACCTACCAACCCCCTGAAGACCTTTTTTCGCTGTCACTGGATCAACTTGCGAAAGTAAGTGTCGCAAGCAGGTACGAAGAGCCGCTTACCGCAGCTGCGGCAGTATTAACGGTCATCACGGCGCAAGATATTGCTAAATACGGAGCAAGGCACTTAAGAGATGTAATAGATCGACAAGTGAATATGCAGGTAACTGGATCTAATTTGTATCCTCATAACCGTATTTCTATGCGCGGTGTAAGTCAAACTCACTTAAACAATAATGTATTGTTGTTGTTAAATGGCAAGGTCTTAAGAGATGGCAATACGGGTGGGGTGCACACCGATATTTTAAATTTCTTTCCCGTTGAAATGATCAAAAGAATCGAGATTATTCGAGGACCTGGCTCTGTTATCTATGGCACTAATGCATTCGCAGGAGTGGTCAACATTATCACCTATCAAGGAGAGGAAGACTTCGATCAGCTGTCATTGCAATTTGGCAGTCATGCTAGGCAAGCGTATTTTGGTGCGTTAAGTGATAGCAAAGATGTTTACCACTTTAGTATCGCAGCAAAATATTTGGACGAAGACGGACATACTTTCTCAGACATTAATGGTGAATTCGGTACTTCCGGTGATTATTTTTCCGATAAACGCGGTTATCAAATAATGGCTGTTGGGGAGTATATGCAATGGTCTTTCAACGCGTATCATAGTGACACTAAAAGCGGTCATGTTAAAAGTCTTTATCAATTTCCAAGCTCAACTCTCGGCTTAGCATCAAGCCATTTCGATGTAAGTTACGAATTGAATATTAATGAGCAATGGCAAGTCGATACCCATGTTACCTTCAATGATCATAAGCTCGAAACGGCAATTTCAAATAGTCGTGATACCACTACCTTAAGCCAAGATTTAATTTTCGAGAGTATTGCCCATGGCAAACTTAATGACGATCTAGACTTGTTAATAGGCGTTAATTATGAAGTGTTACGAGGCACTATTGGTCATCAAAAGACTAATGAGGTGGAGTTTGATACCTATCGTATGAGCGGCTTTTTTCAAGGTAGCTGGTCATTTTTACCAAGCCAAAAATTGATTCTTGGTGCGCAAATAAATAACCCGGAACATAGCAGCTCTGATATTTCTCCGCGCTTTGGCTACCTAAACCAACTCAACAACAATTGGACGATTAAAGCCTTGTATGGCCACGCCTTTCGCTCACCTTTTGGCGCTGACATGTTTTTAGATTCGCCTAGCTTAAAAGGTAATCCACAATTAGAACCTGAAACGATAGATACTGTCGACTTCCAAGTGCTTTATCGTGATGAAACCGTAGAAGCATCTTTATCTGTTTATCAAAGTAAGCACGAAAATTTACACAAAAGAGTCCTAGTTGGTCGAACTCCTACTTATCAAAATAGCGGAATTATTGACTATTGGGGTGTTGAGTTTGAAGGTAAATGGGTACTTTCTTCTAATTTTGAAGCTCAGTTAAATAGTAGCTATCAACAAAATGAAGATGAGCTTGGCTATGATGAATCAACCTATCATCCTGATTTTATGGTAAAAGGTGGCTTCTTATATCAGACCGATTTTGGCATGTCGTTTGGGTTATATGACAGCTACTTTTCTGCTCCGACATCGATGGCCTCTCTGGATATTACCCCTATTGCCTTGAATGAAGAGCCTGATTCTTATCACTTAGTTACCCTGAATATGAAAATAGACTTATCTTCTACTTTTGAATTACCCAATATTAATCGTGCTTTATTGTCGATTTATGCTGACAATTTATTAAATGAAGACATTTATTTTCCAAGTTATAACCGCACTAATGTTAATAGCCTTCCACATCACGCAGAACGAACAATAACAGCAACATTAACCTTAGCGTTTTAGCTTGAAGAAAATAGCAAGAGACAAAAAAGCCAGTAGATAACTACTGGCTTTTCTATTCACAATCGTTGCTTATTTACATTGAAGCTAAGCTACGTTTGATTCCATTGTCATTAACGATGCATTACCACCAGCGGCTGTCGTATCGATGGTTACCGTTTTCTCTGTCACCATACGATGGAACAAGCTTTCGTTAGTGTAAGCTGTGATAAGCGGTAAAATTGCGCCTTTACGCGCTGCAATCGTTTCACCGACTAGTTGTTTGAATGGTGAAGCGTTATCAACAATGGCACCAGCCAGAGCACGATGGTTTAGTACTGCATCTAGGTGGCCTAATTTAGCCACTTGGAAAACACCTTTTGGTAAACCAGCTTCAGTTAATAACTCAGCAATCGCTTCTGCTTCAGCTAAGTACTTATTATCAACAACAGCAACAACACAGTTACCTGCTGCAAGCGCTGAAATCATACCCATTACCCAGAAGTTAAATGGAGTATTTTGACAACGAACACTTGCAAGTGTACCGCGTGATTCAAGGTATAAGGTGTTAGTTTCACCTGTAGGACCTGGCAGTACATTTGCTTTTTCAAGTTGCTTCTCAATGAAGAGTAATTGCTTACGTGCATCAGTTAATGTTTGGCTTAGATCACTTTCTTGATCTAATACCACTTTGTTTGAGGCAAGTTTTGCAAGTAATTGTCTAAGGTAAGACACTTTGTCGTTTAATGGTGTAAAACCCCATGCAACTTCTTTATCTTTCGCTGCACGTAACTGAACATCAACCGTGCTGTTTGAGTTTTGGCATTTATCAGCTTCCGCTTGATAAGCTGCTTTAACTTCGTCGCTCATAGCAACGTCTGCAACAGACACTTTGTCTTTTACTAGGCGCGTTAAGTACATTGGACCACCCGCTTTAGGGCCGGTACCAGATAGACCACGACCACCAAATGGTTGGACACCAACAACAGCACCAATCATGTTGCGGTTTACATATACATTACCTGCGCGAGAGCGAGCAGCTAAGTATTGTGCTTTCTCTTCGATACGGGTGTGAATACCCATAGTTAAACCAAAACCAGTACCGTTAATTTGGTCAATAACGTTTTCAAGGTCTTTCGCTTTGTAGCGAATCACGTGAACGACAGGACCAAATACTTCTTTTTGTAAAACGCTTAAATCTTTAATTTCATAAAGACGAGGAATAAAGAAGTTGTGTTGACCTTCAGCGATATTGTCTGCAATGTGAGGGCCTTCACATGCGTAGTGTAAAGTACCGTGGGTTTTTAAGTACTCAACGTGCTCGTTAAGCGCGCCAAGTGCTTTTTTATCGATAACCGGACCAACATCAGTAGAAAGGTATGCAGGATCACCTACGTGCAATTCTTGCATTGCGCCTTTGATCATAGTGATGATCTTATCGGCAACATCTTCTTGTAAGAATAATACACGAAGTGCAGAACAACGTTGACCAGCACTTTGGAAACCTGAAGAAATAACGTCGTCTACCACTTGCTCTGGCAATGCAGTTGAGTCAACAACCATACAGTTTTGACCACCTGTTTCTGCGATAAGCGGCACAGGGTCACCTGAACGTTCTGCTAGTTTTTGAGAAATCCAGCTACCTGTTTCTGTAGAACCTGTAAACATAATCGCTTGAACACGCTCATCAGGTACTATGGTTTGACCGACTTTGCTACCACGTGCGATAACAGGAATAACCACATCTTGTGGTAAACCTGATTCGATCATTAATTCAATGGTGCGAAGCGCAATTAAACTTGTTTGTTCTGCAGGCTTAGCTACAACCGTGTTACCTGCAACGACAGCAGCAGACACTTGGCCTAAGAAAATCGCTAATGGGAAGTTCCACGGACTAATACATAAGACAACGCCACGTGATTCTAACGTACCATCAGCCAATAATTCTTTAGCGCGTTGTGCATAATAACGACAGAAATCAACCGCTTCACGAACTTCTGCAACGCCGTCAGGCACTGTTTTACCTGCTTCTTTGATACAAAGAGCAATTAATTCGTCACGGTGTGCTTCTAATGCATCAGCGGTTTTCATTAAGATTTCAGCACGTGCTTCAACATCGGTTGCCGCCCAGCTTGCAAAGGCATTGTCTGCCGTTTCAACAATTGCTTTCATCTGTGCTTCATCAGCGTGTTTGATGTAGCCGATAACTTCGTTGTTATTCGCTGGGTTAGTTACAGGATCTGCATCGTCTTGCTTCTCAGCACTTAAGGCTTTTTCTGCCCATGCATCCAAGTTAGTGCGCATCTCGGTAATGTCGTCGATATCAGTTAAGTCGATACCTTTTGAGTTTACTCGGCCTACACCATGCTCGTTAGCATAAATTTCTAACGACTGTGGAATTTGCGGATTGTATTTGTTTGCCCAGCCACGAACTGTTTCAACAGGATCTGCCAGCAACGATTCAACTGGAATGTTGTCGTCAACGATGTTATTTACAAACGACGAGTTTGCGCCATTTTCTAGTAAGCGGCGAACTAAATAAGCAAGTAAGTCTGAGTGCTCACCTACTGGTGCGTATACACGACAAGGCACTTTTTTACCGTTAACCACTTGGTCGTATAATGACTCACCCATGCCGTGTAAGCGCTGGAATTCAAACCCTTCTGCGCTGTCAGCAATCTCAAGGATTGTCGCCACTGTATAGGCGTTGTGCGTCGCAAACTGTGGGTAAATGGTATCGCGGTAGCTTAATAGTTTCTTCGCACAGGCTTGGTAAGATACGTCAGTCGACGGCTTGCGAGAAAACACAGGGAAGTCGTTGTAACCTTCAACTTGCGCTTCTTTTACTTCGCTATCCCAGTAGGCACCTTTAACGAGGCGAACCATCATTTGGCGCCCCACTTTTTGTGTAAGCTCACGTACCCATTCGATTACGTAGATACCGCGTTTTTGGTACGCTTGCACAGCAATACCAAACCCTTGCCAGCCATCTAGGTCTTTATCAGCGAATACCGCTTCAATAATATCTAAAGAGATATCTAATCGATCCGCTTCTTCAGCATCTACAGTAAAGCCAATGTCGTACGCTTTCGCCGCTAGTGCTAGTTTCTTTAAACGAGGGATAAGCTCTTCGATAACGCGGTCGCGATGTGAAAATTCATAACGAGGGTGAATAGCAGAAAGCTTGATTGAAATACCTGGGCTTTTTTGCGGGCCTTTGCCTTTAGCGGCAATGCCGATAGCGTCGATAGCAGTCATGTAAGCGTCAAAGTAGCGATCCGCATCTTTCATGGTGCGAGCACCTTCACCTAACATGTCGTAAGAGTAGGTGTAGCCTTTAGACTCAGTATCGATTGCGCGCTCGATTGCGCTATCAATGGTGTGACCCATTACAAATTGGGTACCCATGATTTTCATCGCGTAACGCACTGCTTTACGAATAACTGGCTCACCTAAACGACCAACGGTTTTCTTTAATAAACCGAATTGTTCTTTTTTCTTTGAGTCAGAGTAGTTTACTAATTTACCTGTTAGTAATAGACCCCAAGAAGAAGCATTAACGAAAATAGAGTCTGAATTACCTAAGTGAGAGCTCCAATCGCCATCGGCTAATTTGTCGCGAATTAAGCTATCAGCAGTCGTTTTATCTGGAACACGTAACAGTGCTTCAGCTAAACACATCAATACCACACCTTCATCAGTAGAAAGTGAAAACTCATTTAAAAGGGCATCAACGCCGCCTTTACCTACTTGGTCTTTACGAATGTTAACCACTAGCTGACGGGCATATTCCCAGGCACGAGACTTAGCGTCTACGTCAATTTCAGCAATTGGTAGTAAGTAATCTAGAACGTCATTTTCGTTTGCACGATAGTTATCGCGAATCGTTTGGCGGATAGTTGTTTCCGCTTTTAAAGAACCGTTAAATAGCATAAAGGCACCTGTTTATATTCGTTTTAAATATTTGGTAGCGCATTTTACCTAACAGACCACAGAATGTGTTTGCGTTTTCTGGGTTTTTGCCAAATAATTTATGGTTAAAGTTGTTCTATACCATAAAAAATACTGAATCATGACTCAGGCAAAAACACGCACCTTAGATCGTATCGATGTAACTATTTTAGACACTCTGCAAAAAGATGGGCGAATTTCGAACAGTGAATTGGCAAAAAAAGTTAATTTAAGTGCCAGTCCATGTTTAGAACGAGTAAGGCGATTAGAAGCAGATGGCTACATTGAGCGATATGGTGCTTTTTTAAATGCTGCTAAGCTTCAATATGGCATGTCAGCCTTTATTCAGGTGACGTTAGATCGCACCACCGGCGACGTATTCCAACAATTTAAAGAAGAAGTGGTGAAAATTAAAGAAGTGGCAGAATGTCACATGGTGGCCGGGGGGTTCGACTACTTATTAAAGCTGAGATTTGAGAATATGGATGCTTATCGTGAAGTGCTTGGCGTAATCGTAGAATTACCAGCTGTGTCGCAAACACATACTTACGTCGTGATGGAACATGTCAAACGTGATCTCGGTGTGCCAGTTTCATTAGATTAGCTAATATTTATCTTTAGGCGATAAATGGCTTTATAGCTGCGGTGTGTTGCCCTAGTTTTTTGTGGTGACAGGTTATATATTAAGGGGTCATCGCGCGAATTTACGCGAGATAGATTCTAATTATTATTAAAAATCAAAGAGAAGTTTATGAAAATCAAAACGATAACTTCTGCAAGCTTGTTGTCGCTTGCTGTACTTGCTGGCTGCGGTCAACAAGAAGCTCAGCAAACTACAGCAGCCCCCCAAGCAGAAAAGGTAGATGCAAACCGTATTAAGGCTCACGTAGAGTTTTTAGCTGACGATACGATGAAGGGTCGTGATACTGGTAGTGAAGGTTACCAAATCTCCGCTAACTATGTGATTTCAAATTTCAAACAATTGGGATTAAAACCTCAAGGTGACCAAGGTACATTTGAACAAATCGTTACCTTCCGTAAAACATTTTTAGAAGATGATTCAGCAAAAATGACTATCGCAAATGCTGATGGTGAAACTGAATTAACTTTTGTAGACGATTATTTAATGTCTGGTTCTGCAATGGAAGCTGAGTCTTTCGTTCAAGCGGAAACAGTGTTCGCTGGTTACGGTGTTATCGCAGAAGATTTTGGTTACAACGATTATGCTAACATCGATGTTAAAGGAAAAATCGTTGTTGTATTAACTGGCCGCCCTGATGACTTACCATCAGAAGAAGGTGCACATATTGGCTCTAGCCGCGAAAAAATTCGCCATGCCGCTGAACGTGGTGCTGTTGGCTTTATTACCGTTCATACG
Organism: Thalassotalea coralli; assembly: GCF_055786205.1. Classification (NCBI taxonomy): domain Bacteria; kingdom Pseudomonadati; phylum Pseudomonadota; class Gammaproteobacteria; order Alteromonadales; family Colwelliaceae; genus Thalassotalea; species Thalassotalea coralli. The sequence continues at coordinate 200,247 of NZ_JBVVBK010000007.1, forward strand.
CCAAAGCGCAACAAAGTACGTGACTTTAAAGTTTCTGCACGTTACGCAAGCGCGCCTCGCATGACTTGGGTTGGTCCAGACGGCAAAGCACATGGCACATATGAAGGCATCAAAGGTGGTGCTTACGTTAGCCATGAAAAAGCGGCGCCATTATTTGCTGGTGCAGAGCAATCGTTAGAAAGCCTCTTCGCAGCTGACGAGAACAAAGAAAAAATTTCTGGTTTCCCATTAAAAGCAACAGTAACTATGGCGAAAAAGTCTCGTCATGAAGAAATTACTAGCCCTAACATTGTAGCGACGTTAGAAGGTAGTGATCCTAAGCTGAAAGACGAATTCGTGGTTTTCAGCGCGCACTTAGATCACATCGGTATTAGCCACCACGCTGGTGAGCACGGTGAGCATGACGAAAACGGTGAAGAAATCGATGCTATCAATAACGGTGCATTAGATAACGCTTCAGGTGTTTCAATCATGTTAGAAACTGCTCGTTTATTAGTTTCTCAACCAGCACCTAAGCGCTCTGTACTTTTTGTTGTGGTAACTGGTGAAGAAAAAGGCTTATTAGGTTCTAGCTATTTTGCTAAAAACCCAACGGTTCCTGTAATGCAGTTGGTAGCAAATGTTAACTTAGACATGCCGTTAATTTTATACCCATTTGCTGACGTTATCGCGTTTGGTTCAACGCACTCTAGCCTAGGCCCAATTGTTGAAACTGCTGCGAACAAAATTGATATCAGCTTGAGCCCAGACCCTATGCCTGAGCAAGCACTATTTACACGAAGCGATCACTACAGTTTTGTAAAAGCAGGTATTCCTTCAGTGTTCTTAATGACAGGCTTCAAATCAAAAGATCCAAATTTAGATGGTGGCCAATTGTTCCAAGATTTCTTGAAGAACCATTACCATCAGCATAGTGATGAAATTGACTTACCTATTAACTGGGATGCAGCAGCAAGTTTTGCTGAAGTAAACATGATGATAGGTTTAGAAATTGCTAATGGTGACAAGCGTCCTACATGGAATGAAGGCGATTTCTTCGGAAAAGCGTTTGCACAATAAACACAATGAATAAGCGCGGTGTGACCGCGCTTTTTTTTGCTCGAAATAACACAGTAACCCGTTTACTATTTGTTGTATCGTAAGAATGATCAGAAAGAGAATAGGACATTGAATCATGGATGCTTATCAATACGCTACTAAAGCAAATGGCTCTTTTGCGTTACCTGACGCTTGCTTCAAAATAAAATCTCTAATGGATGATGAAAGCTCAACCATAGAAGATTTCGCCAATGTTATTAGTGTCGATCCTTCATTAACTTCTCGGTTGCTACAGATTGCCAATAGCGCAATTTATAGCTTTCCTGGTGAGATTAGTACTATTTCTCGAGCTATTACCATTATTGGTACGCAATCTATTTACAATATGATGTTGGTGGATGTGGCGGCCAGTGCGTTTAAACACTTTTCTAATCAAGCAATAGACCTAAAGCGGTTTTGGCGAATGAGTGTCTTTTGCGGCTTAGCTAGTAAAAACTTGTCAATAAAAGCCGGAATACGCGATATTGAACGTTTGTTTGTCGCAGGACTTTTGCAAAATTTTGGCGAGCTTATTGTTGCCAAAATTGACCCTGAGCAGGCCAAAATTTGTGAAGCATATAATAATGAGATGCTGCCATGGCAACTTCAGCAGTCGCAACTGGGTTTTACATACACGCAAATATCAGCCGAAATTTTAAAAATTTGGCAAATTCCTGAAAAAATCATCCTACCTATTCGCCACTTTAATGAAGCGAAAGATATTCAAATAAATAAAGACGTAAAAGTATTGTTTTTGGCTTCTCGATTAGCTTTGCTTGATTCACACCCAGAATTGTATGAACAAGCGGATATCATTGACGAGAAAATGTGTGCACAGCTAAACATTTCAGAAGAAGATTTAGCTTTAGCTGCGGATTTTGCTTCGCAGGAAGCTGAGCATATTTTGAACGTTTTAGACGCTAAATTTTATACAAAATAGCGGCTCGCCAAGATATTAGCTTTTAGTGCAAAAATATTTACATATTTGTAGATAAATCGTGCCTTACAGACGAGACAAATAGGGTAAAGCTTGATAGCATCATGCGGTTGAATTATTCAAATGGGTTTTTCCTCAGTGGTCCTAAAGTAAAGCGAGAGACCACTCATAAAAAATATTATAACTAAGGAAATTTATGTCAGCTTCTAGAGAACATTTTAGCTCCCGATTAGGCTTTATTCTGGCTGCCGCCGGTTCAGCCGTTGGGATTGGTAACTTAGTGGGCTTTCCGGTAAACGCCGCGAAAAATGGTGGTGGAGCCTTCTTGTTGGTGTATGCGCTTTTTGTCTTTTTCATCTGTTTACCTGTGATGATCGCTGAAATGGCGGTGGGTCGTAAAACCCAAAAAGAGCCAGTAGGTGCATATAAAGATTTAAGTGGCGGTAGTCGCTTCTGGGGCGCGGCTGGCTTTTTAGGTGTATTAACACCTTTTATGATTGCCGTGTTTTATATGGTATTAACCGTATGGCTATTTGGTTATATGGCACTGACCGTAGCAGGGAAACTAGACTTTTTAGCTAGCGGCGAAGGCTTTGGTATGTTTATCAATAGTCCTTATTTATTCGTTGCCATGGCAGTTGTTGCAGGAATTATTAACTACATTCTGGTCGCAGGTGTTAAAGACGGTATCGAAAAGGCTGCTAAAATATTGATGCCTGCGCTTTTCGTGATGTTGATTGTCATGGTTATCTTCGTATTAACCCTTGATAATGCCATGGCCGGTGTGAAGTTTTTTATCATTCCTGACTTTAGCAAAATTACACCATCAGTGATAAACGGCGCACTAGCACAAGCATTCTTCTCTTTATCGCTAGGTATGGGTATTTTGATTACTTACGGCTCTTATATTAACCGTAAAACCGATATTTCGAACTCTGCAAAATTAGTTGCTATTACCGATACCGGTGTTGCTTTTACAGCAGGTTTGATGATTCTTCCTGCGGTATTTTCATTTAACCCTGACGTTAATCCGAACGAATTAAGTGATAGTTCTGTTTCACTTATCTTCACGTTTTTGCCTAAGATTTTCTTAGCGCTACAATCATCACTAGGCTATGTTGGAGCAAGTGCTGTCGCTTTATTCTTCTTTACTTTAGTGTTTTTCGCTGCGATTACGTCACTCGTTTCTATTCTTGAAGTGCCTGTTTCATACTTAACGACAGAGAAACAGCATTCTCGTAAGAAAGCTTTATCTATTTTGTTAGTGACAGCAGGTCTATTAACTATCTTTGCTACTGTGTCTTTTGGTATGGTGAGCTTCTTCACTGAGTTTACCTCGTATGCAGGTGGTACGCGCTCGTTCTTTGATGTGGTTTACGATATTTTCTACGACACCATATTGCCATTAAATGGCTTCTTGCTGTGTATATTTGTTAGCTACCGCTGGAAGAAGAAACAACTTAATGCAGAGTTAGCAGAAGGCAGTGATAGCTATTCAGGCTCTTGGGTAGAAAAATACGTGAATTTCTCTTTAGGTACTTTTGTGCCAGTGATCGTATTGTTTATTTTCATTAATACCGTTGCTACTAAGTTCTTTGCTGTAAGCCTGTTTGGCTTCTAATAAAACCTGAATAGAAAAAAGCCGCGTTGCCTAAATTAAGGTAGCGCGGCTTTTCTTTTTAATAGATGCTGTATTTATAGATACTTAAGATAAGACTGCCATGATTAACTACGTAAAAGACAACCTTAAAAAAGCAGATTTAAGCCAATGCCAACGGTTATTTCACGGGAGAGGGCACTTCTATCCTGAGCTTGATTTTGTCAATGTAGATTGGTTTTCGCCAGTCGTATTAATCGTGCTCTACCGTGAATGTGAACAATCTCTGTTAGCGAGTTGGGTAGAAGAGTTAAGCGAGTTAGTAGAAGGCTGTAAATCGGTGCAAGTTCAACGACGATATGTCAAAAACGCACCGACAGAAATTGCCTGGGGAGAGACAATAGAAACGACGCAAGTCATTGAAAATGGTGAACACTACCATGTGCATTTAGGGCGTTCTCAAAACGTCGGTATTTTCTTGGATATGGCTAATGGCAGGGCGTGGTTAAAGCGTGAAGCGCAGAATAAACGCGTGTTAAATCTATTTTCCTATACCTGCGCTTTTTCAGTCGCTGCTGTCGCTGGTGGCGCAGAAAAAGTCGTTAACGTAGACATGGCTAAAGGAGCGTTGAGCAAAGGCAGGGAAAATCACCAGTTAAACAATCACGACAAAGACAAAGTTATCTATCAAGGTGTCGATATTTTTAAATCCTATAGTCGATTAACCAAATTTGGACCCTACGATATTTTGGTTTGTGACCCGCCTTCTTTTCAAAAAGGAAGCGTTAAAATAGAACGTGATTATAAGAAAATTATTCAGCGGATCCCTAAACTGCTAAAACCTGGTGGACAAGCGTTGCTATGTTTAAATGCACCTGATTTAGATGAAGCCTTCTTAAAAGGCCAAGTTAAAGAGCACTGCCCTGATTGTAAGTTTGTCGAAAGAATTAATAATCCGGAAGTGTTTAAGGAAGCGCAAAACAAAGGACTAAAAGTTTTACGCTTCTCCTATCTACCTAATTAATTCAGTACAACTCTAGCGGCTAATAAGATAAGAAAGCTTCCTGCAATACGGTCGATAATGTGGCTGTTTTGCTTTAATCGGCTAACGATTGGACCGCGAGAAATTAAAAAGCTGACGATGACATACCATAATGCATCAATGATCCCTACGGTGCTCACCATGATAACTTTTTGGGTCATGGTGGCATCTGCCGAAACAAATTGACTAAACAAGGCTAAAAAGAATATCGCTAATTTAGGGTTTAAAAACGCGATCAAAAAGCCATCTCGCCAGCCGTTCACTTGCTTCTCTGTTGACTGGTCTTGATCTTCGCTAACTAGCGGCGTTTCACTTTTTTTAGCCATTAAAGATTTAATACCTAAGTAAAGTAAAAACGCAGCCCCTGCATATTGAATGATGGTAAACAACGTTGGCGATTTTACTATGATGATGCCTATACCAGCAGCAGTTAAAGCAGCATATAAGGCGACGCCTAGTCCGTGACTAATTGAAGTCGCGTAACCTTGCATTGCGCCACCGTTTAACGTGTTTTTAACGACAACGGCTAAGCTAGGTCCAGGCGATAGAGCGCCCATAATGCAAATCGCGACCAGCGAAAGCCAAAGATGAAATTCCATAAATATATTCTCGAATTGCACTTTGTGATCAATGAACAAAGCGTAAATAAAAAGACTCGGCCAATATACCGTGTTGGTGACATTGTTGCCAATAGGAAGCGCCAATGCAAGCGACAAAAAATCTACGGGGGAACATCCATGTTCTTTATTCTCAGAGTGCTAAGTTATTAGGTTGGAACGCCCATGATATTAGCAAGTTAGCCTGAGTATAGAACAAAAAATCAATAATGCTATTTGTTGGCGGTTTTAACCAATGACAAGTGTCACTACTGTTACTAACTTCCAGATAAATAAGAATAAAATTGTTGGTTCATTTTTTGCTCTTCTCACCATAGTTTGAACAATTTTCAAAAAATGAGAAGAAATATGGTTAAAAAAAGCTTCATTACAATGGTTGGCGGGACATTAACTGCTTTAGGTGTGATATTTATCGTGATACCAGGCCCTGCGATATTGTTCCTGCCCGTTGGATTAGCCATTTTGAGTTTAGAATACCCTTGGGCAAAACGTTGGCTGAAGAAGTGTCAAAGAGTGATGTCTGAGTCTGCGCGAAAGCTAGATTCGTGGTTACTTAAACAAAAGCACAAAAGATAGGTAGTTAACATGAGTCGTTATCAACTAGTCTTTTGTGCTTGTTAAGTTAGCTAAGTCGTTGTTTGTTGCTTAGCTAGCTTTTAAAAAACTGACTTTCTTTTGGTTGTAGCCTTCAACTACTTCATCAACGACAGCTTGTTCATAAGGGCGCAGGCCACTAAGCAACATATGCTTTTTACCTTGACCAATTAAGCGTTCGCCATCGTATAAATTAAATATTAAGTCAGCGACACCGCGCTTACCGTCAATAGATAATTTAGATTCCGCTAAAGACAACGAAACGTTACTAAACGCTAGTTCTTCTAATTGAATGGTCATGCTTTCATACATCACCATAGGTCTAGCAGGGTTGATCATCACATCGTTATCAGCCATTAACTTAACCAATATATGTGGAAAGGTGTGACCAGAAAACTCTACATACGCTTGAGTTAAAGCGCTAATTGCATTGGCATCTTTGGTTGATTGACCACTAGCAGCAATTGATAGGTACTCTTTTGCATTGTCATCGGTGATTTGAGCATCACCTGAAATTGTTTTTGGAAAATTCAGTTGAATGCCATCGGTAACCATACCAGAGAAGGTAAACTTCATCTGTTGAGATAAACCAGCAGTTTCTAAAGAAATTGCGAACAATAAATCGCCTGGCACGCAAAATCTCTTCGCATCTATGTCATGCAGTGGGTTAAAGTCGTCAGCAACATTTTTAGCAAAGTCACTTGCTTGCTGACGTGTAAAACTAATTTTTTCTCCGTCTACCTGACAGTAATGCTCTAAAAACATAATCTAATTCACGTGCTACTTAATTAAAACCGACGCATTCTAACAGCGAAACGAGAAAAAATCGAAAAAAAACGAGCATTCACTTACTGAGCAGACCAGTAAAAATAAGCGTTTTAGCTTACACTTGTACACTCTTGTCTATTTGGTAAGTTTCAATAAGTTGCTCTTTTTTATTCTTTGTTAATCGTTTTAGCGCGAATTCCCTTTGGCAAGCGGAAGATCTGTCGGGGTGAGGCTCTGCATAGACTAAACTTACCGGACGGCGTACACGTGTATATTTGGCACCAAGTTTATTATTGGTGTTATGTTCAGTTTCTCTTCTTTTTAAGTCGGTGGTAACGCCAGTATAAATCGAGTTATCTGCGCAGCGCAGAAAATAAACATACCACATTGGCGAACTGCTCATAAGGTTATCCGAATATATTATTAGTGTGTTTTTGACTGAAAAAACTCACAACAGGTTGGTTCAAATTATGTAATGCAAGCAGTAAAAAAGTACCGCAATTAGCAAAGTACTCTGTTTTTTCTTGGCTAATTTTTTTAACATGGGGCAAAATTTTACGATCAGAGTGCAATTATGCAAACAAATATTGGTGCTTTGCGCAAAATGACTGCGCAACTGGGTGATGATGGACAAGTGAACTATCAATTGCCCATTGGTGAAGAATTGGTGGAGCTGAATTCTTGCATCGGTAAGCACCTAACCCTGACTTACCATGGACATATTTCTTGTCAGTACTGCGGAAGAAAGACAAAAAAAAGCTATTCTCAAGGGTTTTGTTTTCCTTGTATGCAAAAACTAGCACAGTGCGATATGTGTATTATGAAGCCCGAAACATGTCATCATCATTTAGGCACTTGTCGAGAGCCTGAGTGGGGTGAGCAACACTGCTTTGTACCTCACATTGTTTATTTATCGAATACCTCTGGCCTAAAAGTGGGAATTACCCGAGAAACTCAAGTACCAACGCGCTGGATTGATCAGGGAGCAACTCAAGCTATTCCTTTGTTTAGAGTACAAACAAGGCGACAATCTGGTTTAGTGGAAATATCTCTCGCGAACTTCATTGCGGATAAAACTAACTGGCGAGCTATGTTGAAAGGTAATGCAGATAATCTTGATTTAATTGCTAAAAGTGAAGAATTGAAAGCGGAAATTCGTGATAAGTTAGCTGAAATTAAACTAAGTTTTGGTGAAGATGCTGTTGTAGAATTGCCACCATCACCTATCGAACTTGGCTATCCAGTATTACAGTTTCCAACAAAAGTGAGTTCGTTTAATTTTGATAAAACGCCTGAAGTTAGCGGTGTACTTCAAGGGATAAAGGGACAATACCTGATATTCGATACTGGTGTAATAAATATTAGAAAATTTACCTCGTATCATATAGATGCAAAAATTGCCGATTAAACTTTGCGTTAATCAATTAACGTCTATACTCAGTGAATAGGGCGGTAGTTTTTCATCTAGAAAATTGAACGCGGTTACAAAGAAGTTACAGAATAGCTAGGTAAATTATTGTAAGGTTATCCTATGGATGCATTAGATTACGCCGAAAAGGCCAGTGAAATTTTTGTCTTATCAGATTCTTTTGTTCGTATAAAAGAACTGATAGATGATGAAGCGTCGACAATAGATGATATTGCTGACGTTATCTTACTTGATCCCGCGTTGTCGGGCACAGTCTTGAAGCTGGCAAATAGCTCCTTCTTTAATTATCCGGGTAAAATAGACACTATTTCAAAAGCCGTTTTGGTGTTAGGTATCACTGAAGTATACAATTTAGTGATTGCATACTTTACCACTAAGGCCTTTAAATCAATCAATGCCTCACCGAGCTTCTTAGAAGAATTTTGGGAGCAAAGTGTTGATTGTGCACTAATTATAAAGTTTTTAGGCTTTAAGCTAAATGTTCCAAATGCTGAACGCTTATTTATCCTAGGCTTGTTACATAATTTAGGTGAGTTGGTAATGCAGCAGTTCATGCCTGAAGAAGTGGTAAAAGCGCAAGAGTTGAATGTTGGCGATTTACCATGGGAAAAGCAAAAGGAAGTCTATGGTTTTACTTATGCTGATTGTACCGGCGAATTATTGAAGCTATGGCAATTACCTTATGCACTCGTAGAGCCAATTCGTTTTCAAGATGAAGAGAACTTTGAGTTTAGTACCGATGAAACTAAGCTATTGTACATGGCTAAACGTATGATGTTGCTTAACTATCAATGCAAGAAACATAATAAAGAGCAATTGTTAGTACCTGAGAAGCTCAAGGAAATGGAAATTGAGCCAGAAATTGTCGGCGCAGCAAACTATTTTTGTGATATGGAACGACTAGGCATTTTGGCGGTATTGAACCCAAGTGCAGCTATGATCTACTAACCGTAGTTTCTTTGGCAACGAATTGATAAAAACGCACGCTAATTTAAGCGTGCGTTTTTTGATCATTAAAGGCCTATCAGTGCCTTTGTTTAGCAATTGACAGTCTCTTTTACCTTTCGGCACTTTTCCTTTTCAAGTTATTTACTATGCACCATAAGAAAACATGGTTAAAAACTGTGCGCCATTTTGGTGCGTTTTATCGTGTGCTGTGGGGCGCGTAAATTTCTTAAGTTTATGTTTTAAAAGGCTTATGTTGTATCTGGCATAAGGGTTGAATAGCAATAAGAAATAATTAGATAGGGGAATTTAATGAAACTTATTAGCGCTATTATCAAGCCTTTTAAGCTAGACGATGTTCGAGAAGCGATTTCTGAAATCGGAGTTGAAGGTTTAACAGTGACTGAAGTAAAAGGCTTTGGTCGTCAAAAGGGCCACACTGAATTATATCGTGGCGCAGAGTATCAAGTAGACTTTCTTCCAAAGGTTAAGCTTGATATTGCTGTCAAAGATGAGCAGGTAGAACGTTTGGTTGAAGCTATCGTTAGCTCAGCGCATACCGGAAAAATTGGTGACGGAAAAATCTTCGTCTACGACCTTCAACAAGCTGTGCGAATTCGTACGAGCGAAACTGATGTAGAAGCGTTATAGGAGCCAATTATGGAAAACAGTATTTTTCACTTACAGTATGCAATTGATACCTTTTATTTCTTAGTTTGTGGTGCGCTTGTCATGTGGATGGCGGCAGGCTTTTCAATGTTGGAAGCTGGCTTAGTGCGCGCTAAGAACACCACTGAAATTCTTACCAAAAACGTCGCTCTATATGCCATTTCTTGTACTATGTATTTAGCTTGTGGTTACCAAATTATGTATGGCGGTGGCTTTTTCTTGTCTGGTATTGAATCGGTGGACAGCGGCGCTGTCTTAAAAGAGTTCTCTGAACGTGAAGGCGGAATTACCGGTGGTGCCATTTACTCAAAGGCATCAGATTTCTTCTTCCAAGTTGTCTTTGTTGCAACTGCTATGTCAATTGTTTCAGGTGCTGTTGCTGAACGCATGAAGCTTTGGGCATTCTTAGCATTTACTGTGGTATTAACTGGCTTCATCTACCCAATGGAAGGCGGTTGGACATGGGGTGGTAATGATGTCTTTGGTTTATTTAACCTTGGAGATTTAGGTTTCTCTGATTTTGCTGGCTCAGGTATTGTTCATATGGCTGGTGCAGCGGCAGCTTTAGCGGGAGTTTTATTGCTAGGTGCCCGTAAAGGTAAATATAGTGCTGACGGTCGTGTAAACGCAATCCCAGGTGCTAACTTACCATTAGCAACATTAGGTACTTTTATTCTTTGGATGGGTTGGTTTGGTTTTAACGGCGGTTCAGTGTTGAAACTAGCAGATGTCGACAGCTCTCACTCTGTTGCTATGGTATTTCTTAACACGAATGCCGCTGCCGCCGGTGGTGCTATCGCAGCGTTAATCCTTGCTAAAGTCATGTTCAAAAAAGCAGATTTAACCATGATCTTAAATGGTGCGTTAGCAGGCTTAGTGGCGATTACTGCTGAACCATCAACACCTACTGCGTTGCAAGCTACACTTTTTGGTGCATTGGGTGGTGTGTTAGTGGTTTTCTCTATCTTAACGTTAGACAAATTACGTATCGATGATCCTGTTGGCGCTATTTCAGTGCACGGTGTAGTCGGTTTCCTTGGCTTAATGCTAGTACCTTTAACAAATAGTGGCGCGAGTTTTTCAGGGCAATTAATTGGCGCTGCAACTATTTTCATTTGGGTGTTTGCTGCAAGCTTTGTGGTGTGGATGGCTCTTAAGGTGACAATGGGCATTCGCATTACCGAAGAAGAAGAGTATGAAGGTGTTGATAAGTTTGATTGTGGCTTAGAAGCATATCCAGAATTTACTCGAAACTAAGCTCTTAAAGATACAAAGAATGATGCCCGCGAAAGCGGGCTTTTTTGTTGTGAAACAAGCTTATCTCATTCTTAGGCTGTAAATTTGGCAAAATTGTGTAAAATTAACCAATTAGCTGAGACATTCGAGTAACAAGATGGCAAGAGAACAATTTGGTGTATGTGCAGAGCCGAGCTTACATGGCTACTATTTGCTTTTTAACGCATTAGACGATAAAAATCAGCATATTAGACATGCATTGTCTCGCTTGCCTGCGTTGTTTGATAAATATGCCGATCGCTTTTCAGAAGCAAACTTGACCGGGGTGGTTGCTATAGGCGCAAGCTATTGGGATGAGTTATACCCAGTTGGCCGCCCAGCTCATTTAAAATCATTTAGTGAAGTCACATGCGACGATCGAATTGCGCCTGCCACAAATTACGACTTGTACATCGAAATACGCAGTGATCGCCAAGATGTCAACCATATTGTCGCTGATAAAGTGTGTGCGTTGTTAGCGGACAGTGTTGAATTGCTAGAGCAAGTGAGGGCTTTCCGATTTTTAGATGGTAGAGATTTAACTGGCTTTGTTGATGGCACTGAAAATCCGCAAGGTAGGCACCGCAGAGAAGTTGCCTTAGTACAAGACGAGCAAGATTTAGCATTTGCTGGCGGTAGTTATTTGCACATTCAACGATACCGCCACAATTTGAATTTGTGGAACAGCTTGAAAGTAAAAGAGCAGGAAGATGTTTTTGCTCGAACCAAGCTGGATAACGAAGAGTATACTTCTGAAAACAAACCAGCTACTTCACACATCAAAAGAACGAATTTGAAAGATGAATATGGCAATAGCATGGAAATATTGCGTCAGAGTATGCCTTATGGAGATATGAAGCTACAGGGGTTGTTTTTTGTTTCTTACTGCAACACTCCTAGCCACTTTGAGCTGATGCTTGAAAGTATGGTAAAAGGTGATGAAGAAGGTAATTTTGATCACATGCTCAAGTACACGCAGGCAGAAACCGGCGCTGCATTTTTTGCACCTAGTCTTAATTTTCTAGCTAGGTTAGCAGAGCCACTACCATCACAAAATTAAAGAGCTGATTTCAATAAAAAAGCACGATAACATCGTGCTTTTTTTTACGTTAAAACCGAATGATAAAAAGCGTTAAGCTGTTAAGCTTTTCGAAAATAGCTTCTCTAGGTTATCAATCGTGTTATCGATAGCGTCTACACTTGTTGGTGCTATAAAAATGGTGTCATCACCAGCGATAGTGCCTAATACACCATCGGCTTTACTTAAACTATCGAGTAATCGAGCAATAAGTTGCGCAGCGCCCGGACTTGTTCTGATGATAATCATCATTTCATTGTGTTCAATATCTAACACAAGTTGGCTAACAGGGCTTTTGGCAGTAGGCACTCCAAGCTCTGCAGGCAGACAGTACACCATTTCTTGACGAGCATTACGTGTGCGAACAGCGCCGTATTTACTTAACATACGAGAAATTTTAGATTGACTAATATTGTCATAGCCTTGTGCTTTTAAGGCGTCGACTATTTCTCCTTGAGAGCCAAACCTTTCTTGTTTTAGTAAGTCTTTAAAAGCTTGAACAAGAGCTTCTTGTTTTTGTTGTACGCTAGTCATAACATCCACTTTATTACGATTTTAATACTATTTACTGTCTGCACATTATACCTAGGTATAATTTCATTCTGGCGATTATACGCTATCCTTGTAACTCATTACAGATTAAACAATAAACATTGTCTTTTGGGAGCGAATGCTTTATCTTTTGGCGACCAAATTTTAAGTAATTACTCAAATTTTCGGAGAATTCCAATGAAAGTAGCTGTTTTAGGCGCAGCTGGCGGTATCGGCCAAGCGTTATCTTTACTTCTTAAAACTCAATTACCAGCAGGTTCAGAGTTAGCGTTATATGACGTTGCTCCAGTAGTTCCAGGTGTTGCTGTTGATTTAAGCCACATCCCTACTGCAGTTAAAGTAGAAGGTTTTGGTGCTGACGATTTAGCGCCTGCGTTATCTGGTGCTGACATTGTAATTATTCCAGCTGGTATGCCGCGTAAGCCTGGTATGGACCGTGCTGACCTATTCAACGTAAACGCTGGTATTGTTAAAACGTTAGCAGAAGGTATTGTTGCTAACTGTCCAAAAGCATTAGTTGGTGTAATTACTAACCCTGTAAACGGTACTGTGCCAATTGTAGCTGAAGTATTCAAAAAAGCGGGTACTTACGATGCTAACCGTGTATTCGGTGTAACGACTCTTGACGTTATCCGCTCTGAAGCATTTATCGCTGAACTTAAAGGTGTAGATGTTGCTTCTGTTAAAGTACCTGTAATCGGTGGTCACTCAGGCACAACTATCTTACCTCTTCTTTCTCAAGTTGAAGGCGTAGAGTTTTCAGAAGAAGAAGTTGCTGCATTAACACCACGCATCCAAAATGCGGGTACTGAAGTTGTAAACGCTAAGGCAGGCGGTGGTTCTGCTACATTATCAATGGGTGCTGCAGCTGCACGCTTCACTATGTCTTTAATCAAAGGCTTACAAGGTGAAGAAGTAGTTGATTACGCTTATGTTGCTGTTGAAAATGGCGATGCAGATTACTTTGCTCACCCAGTTCGTTTAGGTAAGAATGGCGTTGAAGAAATTTTATCTTACGGTGAGCTAAGTGCATTTGAGCAAAAAGCTAAAGAAGACATGCTTGAAACACTTAACAAAGATATCAAAGAAGGTATCGACTTCATCAATGGTTAATGACTGTTGTGTGAATAGAAAAGCCGCTCTCTAGCGGCTTTTTTTATGCCTATCAATAGCCTAAATAACATATTGCTTTCAGCGATGACATGAATTGGCTATGATGTTTTATATCGTGTTGAAAGGTATAAAACTAAATGAACGAGTCATTTTCGGATTTGCTAAGTGTTCAAGATAAACTGCGTTTTGTTATCATTTGCGGCATGGCAAAAAGCGGCACAACGTTAACAGCATCTCTTTTAGATAACCACCCACAATTAACTGTTTTTCCTGAAGAGCTACGTTTTATGGATGCTGGCTGCCACCGTATGGAAAACACGAATAGTGATAAAAAATTACTAGAAAACTCTAATATTCAGCACTTAAAAGTTGATAAAGTCGAATATACAGACATAACGCAAAGTCATGGTACGGGTTATGGCTTACGAGATCATTCAAATGTAGATTTCGAATTATTTTGCACGCTATTTAGTCATAGCTTTGCCCAAGCTTCAAACCCTTTAGAACGTTATTTGGCTGTTTTTTATGCTTATAACAAAGCAAAAGGCAACACGATTGAGTCGCTTCTGCAACAACCATTATTCGTTTCGAAATCACCTCACAATGAAGTTTTTATGCATAGTTGGATGAGAATGTTTGGCGATAAAGGGCGCTATGTTTGGATGGTTCGCGACCCGTTTGAATTGTATTATTCCATGTCTAATATCGCACAAGCAGCTAAGACCAATAAAGTTTCAGTAGAAGACTTTTGCGCCTTAATTAACAGCCGATTAGAATTAATGAAACTTCAGTCAGCCCCCACTATTTTCTTAAAATATGAAGATTTAATTTCTCAACCTGAACAGGAAATTCAACAATTAGCGCAGTTTCTTGAAATTGAACAAACGGCTTCTTTAAACGTTCCCACCAAAAATGGTGTCGCCTGGAAGGGGAACTCTTCAAGAGGAAAAGTGGGGAGTAATATTTATGCTAACCCAAACGTTGCTAAAGAAAAGCTATCGGCAACAGAAGTAAGCTACATCAAAGAACATAGTGCTGAGTTCTGCGGACTTTTTCACTATTCTAGTTAGTTGATCTGTAACAAGCGTTGTTTTAGTGCATTGTTGTATGCTTGCAGGTAGAGGTATTTGAAGGTGTTAGGCGATAAAGTGGAAGAAGAATTGTCCGATAGGCATGGTGAATCTTATGTCACTTTGTCTGGAAATATTATTAAAACTCGTTTGGTTGGCAGTTTTAATCGCTCAGGAGCAGAGTATTACGTTCGTCAAGTAAAGCAATGTATTATCAATTTAGGCGAGCAGTCGTTTTCAATGTTAATTGACGACTTGGCACTAGAAGGTGGAACTCCAGCCGCCTTTGAAGTATTAAATGAATATAACGAGTGGATGAATGAACAAAGGCTAGTAGCCAAAGCTATTGTGATAGAAAGCCTCGCACAAATGGAAATTATCAAAGCAAGATCACCTGCTTATAAAAAACAAAATATGCGTCATTTTATTGATGAAGCGAGTGCATTGCAATGGTTAAACGAGCAACACAAGTTAGTAGAGAGCTAAATATTTTTTCTTAAGTTAATTGGCGGTTAAAAACTGAACTATAATTAACTATTATTTCCGCGGTTTAACTAGTGTTACTGTGAATGTTTTAAACAAACTCGGGCTTGTTTTTTTCTTTTTGCTCTCTGTGACTGTGTCATTGCCGGCACAAACTTCGCAGGACTATAGGTTTTGCTTTGAACACTGGTATCCTTATTCTTATATTGGCGATGATGGTAAGTACGCCGGAGAAAGTGTAGATCTTTTACGAAAACTTACTAAAGAAATGTCTCAGCCAGCCTCTTTTGTTGAACTTCCGTTTGCGCGATGCAGGGAGTCTGTTTTGGCTGGAGATATCCCATTTATACTGCATACCGACCCTACTGAGCCGATTAGCAGAATTAATATATCTATTAATGATTGGCGCCTTACTTTAGCGGTGCCAGTTGATTCTAAACTGACTTTTTCCACATTGAGGCAATACGACAATTTGAAGGTAATGATAGCGAGGACCTACGGTTACCCTAAAGAAGTTATGGCGTTTCTAGCGTCTCATGATATGAAAGTTATATACTCTAAATTTCACACCAATAATGAAACGCAGGCGAGGGCTTTTTTCGCGAAACTTGTGCTAGGTCATGTCGATGGGATAGTGGTTGATCGTGTCTGGGCTGATGCGATGCGAGAAAAGTACTCTATTCCTTTTAGACTTCTATCGGAAGATATTCATGTAGAACCACAATATATTGGGTTTCACCCTTCTGCATCCGACAGGGCAGAAGCGCTAAAGGCAAAATTAGAGCATCATTTTAAAACACAGAATCAAGCTGGAAATGATTAATCTTGTGGATGTTGTTTTAAGGCGAATTGGCTAATTTGACTGCCTAAAAGTGATACTAAACAATAACCTGCAAAATAATAAAAGCCAGCCATAACTCCTGACTGCGTTGCACTACTTAGGACAATATCCATTTTAAAGCCAAACATAGATAACTGTTGGGCGCTGGCGGTTTCACTATGATTTGTTGATAAAACCGCAAGAAAGATAGCAACAACAAAAACATCTGCCATCGACCACTTACCAATAGCACTGACGATACTGGCTATACGAGTCGCAATTTGCGCATTTTTCATAAAATAAACAGAAGCAATCAGTGCGGTTTTAATAACTGGAATGGCAATAGAAAACAAAAAGATCAAGCTCGCGACGAGTAAACGTTCATCTTGCCATAGCTCTTCTATCGTGGCGATTAGTGAAAGCTGTTTATTGATGACCTCAGATGTCAATTGAGCGCCTGATGTTTGGGCGCTCATATCCATATTCAGGGAAAACATGGGTAAAAGAATACCAGGGATAAATAGCCCTAATGCAATGAGATTTAGCAAGAAGCCAATATGTTTCATTTTGGTACTCTTATTCGTTTAACCGTTATGCCGTTCTATTCGCAGCGATATGCGCCAGTGATACCAATGCTTCTTTATAAGGACTTTCTGCTAAAGGCGCTAAACAAGCAATGGCCTTGTCTGCTTCTTGCTCGGCAACTTTGTGACAGTAGTTTAGGGCATTGGTTGCTTCTAAAGCAGCAAGTATTTCGTCAAGGTTATCCATACCATTACCTTGCTCGATGGCTTCGCGAATCAGGCTTTTCTGACGCTCACTACCGTGCTGCATAGCGTAAATAAGTGGTAAGGTTGGTTTGCCTTCCGATAAATCGTCGCCGACATTTTTGCCCATTTCTTTAGCATCAGCTGTGTAATCCATTATGTCATCAACTATCTGGAAAGCTGTCCCTAAGAATTTTCCGTATTCTTGTAATGCTAATTCCACTTCTTCACTTTGATCTGCTATTACAGCTGCTAATCTTGTTGCTGCTTCAAAGAGCTTCGCTGTTTTGCAGTAAATAACCCGCATATAACTTTCTTCTGTGGTGTCTGGATCATTACAGTTCATTAACTGCATGACTTCACCTTCAGCAACAATATTGGTGGCGTCTGACAAAATGTCCATGACGCGCATATTGCTTAATTTGGTCATCATTTGAAATGAGCGCGTGTAAAGAAAGTCTCCCACCAAAACACTTGCACTATTACCAAACAATGCGTTTGCGGTTTCTCTGCCTCGTCTTAATTCTGATTCGTCGACAACATCATCATGAAGTAATGTTGCGGTATGAATAAATTCAATAATCGCTGCAATATCGATATGGTGAGATTCTTGATAATTAATGGCGCGTGCTGCTAAAACGGTTAACATTGGGCGCATTCTTTTACCGCCAGCGTTTACAATATAAATGCCAAGCTGGTTAATCAAAGCAACATCAGATTGTAGTTGCTGATAGATTAAGTCGTTAACGGCGCTCATATCTTGTTGAGCTAATTGTTGAATTTCTTTAATGTCCATAACGGGATTGACAGGCTTTTGTGTTTAGCGATTACTTCATTTTCAATGACGCCAAGTTTACACTAAAATGGCTTAGAAAGAAGTCTCATATAGGCTTAAGGGTAAATTAAAGAAAAAAGTCATATTTTGATCATATTTAGGCTTGCGATCCTAATGCCGTTCGCGTAGAATTCGCGCCCTATATTTTTAAATTTATGCGCTTTTACTTAAATTAAAGTGCAGTACGGAGTAGCAAATGTACGCGGTATTCCAAAGCGGTGGCAAACAGCACCGTGTAACTGAAGGCCAAACAGTTCGCCTAGAAAAGCTAGAGCTAGAAGTTGGTTCTTCTGTAGAATTCGATAACGTTTTAATGATCGCTGACGGCGAAAACATCAATGTAGGCGCGCCTTACATTTCTGGTGGTAAAGTTGTAGCTGAAGTTGTTGCGCAAGGTCGTGGCGACAAAGTTAAAATCGTTAAGTTTAGACGTCGTAAGCATTCACGTAAGCAGCAGGGCCATCGCCAATGGTTCACTGAAGTGAAAATTACTGGTATTAACGGCTAATTTTAGGAGCATATTGAAATGGCACATAAGAAGGCAGCAGGTAGTACCAAGAACGGTCGTGATTCAGAAAGTAAACGCTTAGGTGTTAAGCGTTTCGGTGGTGAGTCTGTATTAGCAGGTAACATCATTGTTCGTCAACGTGGTACTAAGTTCCACGCTGGTGACAACATGGGTATCGGTAAAGACCACACTTTATTTGCTTTAACTGACGGTAAAGTTCAGTTTGAAGTTAAAGGTCCTAAGAACCGTAAATTCGTAAGCATCATCGCTGAATAAGCTTTTATGTTTTTGAAAAAGCCCTGCGTTATTGCAGGGCTTTTTTTATGCAAGCGTTAAAATCGCTTATACTAAATAAATCCTTTTTCATTTGGAGTATGTTTAAACTGTCATGAAATTTGTCGATGAAGCGGATATCCGCGTTGAAGCCGGCGATGGTGGTAATGGATGCGTTAGCTTTCGCCGTGAAAAATACATTGAATTTGGCGGACCTAATGGTGGCGACGGCGGCGATGGTGGCGATGTTTACCTTGAAGCTGATGAAAACCTTAACACCCTAATTGACTACCGATTTGAACGTTTTCATCGTGCGCAGCGTGGTGAAAACGGTAAAAGCCGTGATATGACAGGTAAACGTGGTTCAGATCTCGTCCTGAAAGTTCCCGTTGGTACGCGTGCTGTCGATGTTGATACCTTAGAGCAATTGGGTGATTTAACTAAGCATAAACAAAAGCTAATGGTGGCTAAAGGCGGTTGGCACGGGTTAGGTAATACGCGTTTTAAAAGCAGTACTAACCGAGCGCCTAAGCAAAAAACCGATGGCACTCCAGGTGAAATTCGTAACCTTAAACTAGAGTTAATGTTATTAGCTGATGTGGGTCTTCTGGGATTACCTAATGCAGGTAAGTCGACACTCATTCGCAGTGTGTCAGCAGCTAAGCCAAAGGTTGCAGACTACCCATTTACTACATTAGTGCCTAACCTTGGTGTTGTGCGTTTAGATTCACAGCGTAGTTTCGTGATTGCAGATATCCCAGGATTAATTGAAGGTGCAGCTGATGGTGCGGGTTTAGGGACTCAATTCCTTAAACATTTAGAACGTTGTCGCGTACTGCTTCATGTTATCGATGTAATGCCAGTTGATGGTTCAGATCCTTTGGAGAACGCCAAAACCATTATTGGTGAGCTAGAATCTCATTCAGAAAAGCTTGCTAATAAACCCCGTTGGATCGTTTTTAATAAATTGGATCTTATGCTGGAAGAAGAAGCTGAAGAAGTAACTTCTCGTATTTTAGAAGGGCTTGAATGGGACGGTGGCGTTCATCAAATCTCTGCATTTAACAAGCAGGGAACAGATAAGCTTTGCCAAGAATTAATGAGCTTTATCGAAACCATTCCTGGTGATTTAGAAGAAGAATCTCCTGAAGAAAAAGCAGTTGAGTTCAAGTGGGATACTTATCATCAAGAAGCGATGGAAGACATTGACGACGATGATTGGGATGACGACTGGGATGAAGACGATTACGACGTAGAAGTTGAGTATCGTAAATAGTTTTTTATTAATTAAATTGAAGAAAAAAGCAGCCAAGGGCTGCTTTTTTTTGATCGCTTATTGCAACAATACTAATTTAATTTCCAATCGTGCCTTTGTTTACCACTCTGTAAGTCAGTAAAAGCAACGCGATCGCAAATATTAGAATCATCGAAGGCTCGGGAATTTCGGTACCCACTTGTGCTGCACGAATAAACAGTTGTTCGTAGCCGCTTTCAATATAGCCCATGCGCATGTCGACGGACATCATGTCATAAGCGCCACTGTATAATGCCGCATTTAAATCGTGATTCCACAGGCCAAAAGCTGCGGCATTTGCCCCTAAATTTTGGTTTACTGTTTTACCGTTGGCAGGGTTACCAGCAGCACTACATGAAGAAAGTGCGATAATACTTCCGTCGAGATCATTAACACATATCATTCCATGGATATAAGCCCATTTATCTTCTTCTGTCGGCAATATATTGTCTTGAGCGGTCTGAGTGTAACTTTGGACTGCAGGTATAGCGGTATTATTTCCTGATAGCGTGAAAGAGATGGAATTTCCGGTAGATGAATCTGTTAAGTAAACACGAAGCCAACCAAGCATATCTTGCCCCGATGCGAGTTGATCGTCTGTGCCTGTTTCATTTAAGTTGAAGAAAAACATTAAATCTTCACCGCCTAAAAAAGACGTCAATACCGAAGTTTCGATATCCCAAAGCGCCAGAGGGCCAGTGCCATCTCCGCTGCCATCTGCATCAACGTCGATATTGTTTGGGTTTGGCATCAAGGCATTGCCGCCTTGAATGTTATCGTGCGTTAAAACCGGATCAGGCTCATTGGCAGCTAACATGGCAAAAAAATCCGGACCACCAGAAGTTGGTGTAGAGTAGGCGTCATCTATGCCTGTGGGGGAAATATCACTGTTGTTAATCGAAGCCGCTGGTGATGAAGCTATAACAATATCATCTTTTATTTTACCTGGGCTGGAATCAATATAATAAAGGTCTTGAGCGGTTGGTTGTAACGCCCCACTATTATTGAACTCAAGAAAGGACATAGAAAACACGGTAAAATCGTCGAAAACTAAACAGTTGTCACCCGCGGCAGTTCCACATTTAGGATCCGGCAACATGATATTTGCTCTAGCTTGATTCGTTAGAAGCAAGCATAGACATAAAGTTGTCACCCAGCTTAGTAACTTATTCATAAAACCGTCCTTCTGATAATGAATAAACAGTATATAAGTGACTAGATATGCATAAATTAAACCGACAATAAAACATACAAAAAAATCATACATTTGTACTACTAGTAGGCTGTTAACCCTACAAATGTTATGCCTAAGTGTAAAATTTTTCGACAGTCTTGTAGATGGTATAAAGCCTAATGGTCGCTTCTTTATTGATGACTTTTTCGTAAGAAGCGTGAACTGGCTGATTGGTTGTTTTGTAAAGTAGTGAATTTAAATAAGCACTTTTTTCTATAATTTTACTGTTATGCCGTAAGATTCAAAGTTACGGCATATTGTAATGCTTTACACTATCAAGTTCTTCCGGCGGGTCATTTACTGTTGTATTCTTTGACGAGTAAATGTTTTGTTAGTGATCTTCCAGCCATCTTTAAGCTTTAGCAACAGTAGGTAGTCGGTAAAAAGTGTATTGCCAGAGCTAACCGTTGCTTTAACTACTGCAGCATCTCCCGTTACATCTATGAAAATAATCTTTCCGATACGGGAATTGGTTTTTCCAGGCTTGAAACGGCTTATATAGTCTTTACCTAACCAACGAGCTAGCTCGCCGTTTTTCACATGCTGAAGTTCTAAGCTGTCAGTAAAAGCCTCGGTTAATAAGTGAGGTTTACCTTTAGAGCTACCGTCAAAGTACTTTTGAATTACAGCCCTAATTTCAGCATCATCATCGTTCGCAAATACTTGCGTGCAGTTGACAACAAAAAACAAAGAAAATAACAAAACTACGTTTTTAATGGTCATATCGAACTCCCTATCTATTGAATGTTATTAGTGTGTTTTTCATTTAACATGGTAATGAGCTCTTTAACCAGCGGCTCAACCGATTGAGGGTTTTGACCCGTTAACAAATTGCCATCTCTTACAATCCAAGGTTGTCTTGGCTTAGCAGCGCTAAACAGGGCACCTTCTTGTTTGAATTTATCTTCCAAGAAAAATGGGTAGTGACTCTTAGCCCAACTGTTTTCTTCAGCATTGGACTTTCCGGTGACTTTTTTACCTTTAACTAAAAGTTCTCCGTTAGGCAATTTTACGCCAGCTAAAGCCGCAGGGCCGTGACAGTCTGCTGAAACTGGCTTTCCATCTAAGTACATTGTGCTAATAATTCGCTGGATCTGTGGATGTTTATACAGGTCGAGCATAGGGCCAGCTCCACCAGCCACATATACGGCATCGTACTCTTGTGGATCTATATCCATTAGCGCGATTGGGTGATTCAATTTATCTTGTATTTGTGGTCTGAAATTTTGATCGACCTCACTTAGTGTTTTCTCACCTGCACCTCTACCACTGCCGCCATATGGGCTAGCGATGTCAACGTCAATATTGGCTTGTTGTAGCAGTCGATAAGGTGTAATGACTTCAGGTAACCAATAACCATATTGATGAGACGAAATAATAATTAGTGCTTTTTGTTGAGCATATGCTTGTTGGCTAAGTAAAAATAATGGTAAAAAGAGCGTTAAATTTAATAAATGTTTAAATAAAGTTCTCATTGTAATTCCTCCTAATGAAAACTAAATACTGTCTGAGTTGACGGTTATGAGTCGTGGCTTTAGTATGATTTTTTATGACTTTTTCTGACCGCCGCATTTATTTTACAAAAAACTAATATGGTAACTAATTGAATGAATTGGGAATTTGGTGATTTTGAGTTTGATGAAAATACAAAGCTACTTAAAACAAAAAATTCATCGGTTTTATTAGAACCTAAAACGGCATTACTTTTGAGTTATTTTTGCCGGAATCCAAAACGTGATATTTGTCGTGAAACTTTACTTACTAATGTGTGGCATGGGCAGGTTGTATCTGATGGAGCGATAAATCGCGTAGTATTAAAGTTACGAAAAGCGTTAGCTGATGATGCCAAGGTAAAGTCTTATATTGCTACTGTGCCTAAAGTGGGGTACCGCTTTATTGCCGACGTTCGACAAAAAATGGAAGACGTTGAACAAGGCATCGTTGTTAAAGCCCCAGAAACGGTTAAAACTAAAACCAAGAGATCAGCATTTTATGTATTCGCGTTGATGTTACTAGGGCTGATTGGAACTGTTATCTTTAGTTATGTACCAAAATCTGAAAATCAACTCGAACAATCTACTCTTGTACCTATATCTCCAATGACACGTTTGTCAGAGAGGCAATCAGACGCCTCAATCTCGCATGATAATAAATTTTTAGCTTATTCGTCGAATAAAGAGGGGGAATATGCGGTATATATCGTAGATCTAGATACCCATGCATCTGCTAGAGTAAGTAGAGAAGGAGGCCGAGGTTACAATGCTCATTGGGCTCAAGATGATAGTGAGCTCATTTACTTGTATCGGAATGAAAATACTTGTCAATTTCATCGCGTTGAATTAAAAAGCGGTTTGCCTCATAAAACAGAGAGCTTATATGAGTGTGCGGGGAAAAGTTTCACACAGTTTGTCTATGAAAAGTCTGAAAACAAACTTTATTTTGTCGAACGAACAACGGAGTTTTCACCATATCAGGCCTTTGTTTTAGATATTGATGCTGGTAGTAAAAGGTTATTGTCGCAACCTTCAAGCAGAGGACGTGGTAATTACTATATTCATCGAGGTGAAAGTGGCAGGTTGTTACTATTAAGCGAAAGTGAACCAGGAAAAACTGATGCTTACCAGCTCAACCCGGAAAATAGCAGTTTTGACAAAATATTAACTTTTGATTATGAAATTAACTCAGCTGTATTGTCCCATGAAAGGGATGGTTTGATTCATCCAGGCCCTCACCCGTCTTATCAATTGCAGAAAAGTTTTTTTGATAGTAGCAAGCCTGCTAAGACTTTTGTATCTGATAGCCATAGGGTGAGTCAGGTGAACTTGATAAACAATGGTAAAGATTACTTGTTTACGTCTTATATGACCAACCGAGATATTGAAATCAATGGGGAGATATTTAATCAAGCTAATTCATCAGTAATGGACTATTTACCTACTCTTAATTCTGATGGCAAAAAGCTGGCTTTTATTTCAAAAAGGTCTGGTTACAGTAAACTCTGGCTGACTATTGAAGGAAAGCCATTCTCGTCTTCAATAGAACCACCTGACGAAGGTCGCACATTTTATGACTTGATTTGGTCTTTTGACGATCGCTTGATTTTAGCGAATACCAACAGTGGACTTGTTATTTTTGATGTGCAATCTGAAAAGGTCAAATTTACTATAGACACAGAGTTACCAGCATATGGGGTAGGTTGGTTGAATAATGTCGAGGTAGCGTACAGCCAATATGAAAATGAAAAATGGCAGTTATATAAAGTAAATATAATGACGAGTGAACACAGTCGATTAGATAGTCAATGGGCATTTATTTTGGCTAGTAAATCGCAAAACCTATTCATAGATCAACAAATGAATGCTTTTTGGCATGAAAATCAACAGGCAAACGCAAGTGAATGTCACATAGACATTAGACGTTTTGTGTTAAATGTGCAGCTCGATGAAAGTCATTTAGTTTGTATGACAAGCGATGGAAAGCTAATTCGTTATAACAATTCAGATCAAAAGGAAATCATTGCAGAACAGTTGCCACCGATTCGTCGATTCCATGTTTCAAACAATCAACTGGCATGGTCTAAAGTAGTTAGCGGTCGTAGCGACATTATCAGAACGCGTGCTCCTTAGTGTTTTGTTATTGGTAATGACAGTAGCTTTTAAAGCTAAAAATGTTGTCAATATTTTTACAATATTTATACAATGCTTTATAAATATTATTATAATCAATTGCTTATCTTGGTTTCTTTGCTTCTTAAGCTCATTACTACGGCGAAGTCTGTAGCATTATTTGTCTCGTGGGATTAACCTTTCTGAGCTGACTGAATTCGATAAAGTTCTTTTTCTACCGTGTGAAGTTTGTCGTTTTTGGTCAGCAATTCTAGTGGGGCATTTTTTAATAAGACTGACCATTAAAATATTCTGAAGTGTCGAGTAATAAAATTAGCTGACCAGAGACTAATGAACAGGAAGGGTTAAAGGCGAAAAGGTGGTTAAGTTGCAGCCTTTTCGTGAAAATTGGCTTTGAAGTCACTAAAGGAATGATGGTTAATGACAATGAATTACGATCAAACACAAGACACATCGATAATCGAACAAACTAGCAAGCCTGGCATAGGTAAGGCCTTTAAAGTTTTTTTCATGGCTGTAGCAATTTTTTTGGGTGCCCAAATTGTAGCTATGTTGCTTTGTGCGGGTGGATATTTTTTCTTAAATGACTTCAGCTTTACCGGATTTTTTGGTTGGATGACCTCTATTTTTGGTGCTTTAGTTCTCACCTTGATTGCTTCCTTAATAACCTTACCTATTTTGAAAGAGGTATCGAAGAAGTCGACGATTGCTGAGTTATGTGATTACTGGGCGATAAAAAGCATTAACTCTCGTCTTTTGCTTACTTGCTTAGCTATATCTTTGCTTATCTATGGCGTTTGGTATCTGACTAGCTTAGTGGTTGAAATTCCGCCAGAACCTTTTATGGAACAATTATTTGAAGCGGCTAAGAGTAGTATTCCTATATTTTTGCTTACTGCACTGATGGTAAGCATTGTGGCGCCAATCTTCGAAGAAATCTTTTTTAGAGGTTGGTTGTTTACCGAGTTTAAACAGACTGTAGTCGGCACAGTGGGGGCGTTACTGATCACGAGCCTTCTGTTTACTTTGGTTCACGCAAACTATCAGACTTTTTTTAGCTTTTTTCAAATATTTTGCATGGGGTTATTTTTCGGTTTAATTCGTGTTAAAACCAATAATATTAGCTACGCTGTGCTTTGCCACATGTTCTACAATACCATAGTACTTATTGAAGTATTTTCCTAAAAATCAAGGAAAGACCCAACTTCCTCGATTCCAAAAATAGCGTAAATATATTACTATTCGAGCAAATTTATTTGCGCTAATTTTCCTTATGACAATTCTTTCTATGGTGGTCGCTCACGCCCACAATCGTATCATTGGTAAAGACAACGATATGCCTTGGCATTTACCAGCAGATCTTGCTTATTTTAAAAAAACGACACTAGGTAAGCCTGTTGTCATGGGAAGAAAAACCTACGAATCCATTGGCCGTCCATTACCTGGTCGACAGAACATTGTTATTTCTAGAGATGAACACTATCAGGCAGAAGGCATTGTTTCGGTAACGTCGGTTGACGAAGCACTTAAAGTGGCGGGTGAAGTCGAAGAAATTATGGTAATTGGCGGTGGTGCGATTTATAAGCATTGTTTGCCCGCAGCAAATCGCTTGTATATTACTCACATCGATGGCGATATCGACGGTGATACGCAATTTCCAGAATACGACCTAGAAGAATGGCAAAAAGTGAGTAGTGAAGTTCGCCAAGCAGATGAAAAAAATGCCTACGATTTAGATTTCGCTATTTATGAACGCAGTTAACGAAGCTTTTACTAGGTAAGCGATATGTATCCACTTTCGTATACTGAACCTGTTTTTCGTCCACCCAGTGAGTGGAAAAGCTTAATTTTACAGGTAACCAATGGCTGCTCATGGAACAAGTGTACTTTCTGTGAGATGTATACGGCACCCAATAAAAAATTCAAAGCGAAAAAATTAGAAGATATCGAACAAGAGCTGCTAAGTATCAAGCGAGCAGGCTTACCTGTTTTTCGTATTTTTCTTGCTGACGGTGATGCCATGATGCTGCCATTTCGCCAGCTAAAATCGATACTGTTGTTGATCCAGCAATATTTCCCCCAAGTCTCTCGAGTCTCAAGCTATTGCTTGCCAAGAAACCTAAAAAACAAGAGCTCAGCACAATTGGCCGAGTTGCAAGCGTTGGGGCTAAAGCTGCTTTATGTTGGCTGTGAAAGCGGGGATAACCAAGTACTCGCTAACATACAAAAAGGTGAAACCTATGAGTCGTCTTTAGAGGCGCTAGTGAAAATAAAACAAGCGGGTGTTAAAAGCTCAGTGATGATACTTAACGGCTTAGGTGGAACGCAGTTGTCAGCGCAACATGCAATCCATTCTGCTCAGTTAATGAATGAAGCGCAACCTGAGTATTTATCTACACTTGTCGTATCTTTTCCGCTTGGAATGGAGCGTTTTACTGCGGGCTTTGAAGGTGATTTTGAGATGCTAACCCAAGCGCAGCTGTTTTCTGAGATGAAAATACTTTTAGAAACCTTAGCCCTAGATAAAACGATATTTCGTTCCGATCACGCATCGAATTATCTCGTGTTAAAAGGTGTTTTAGGACAAGACAAAGAAAAGCTTCTTACGCAAATAAATACCGCGATAGAACGCCCAACAGATATAGCGCTGCGTGAGGAGTGGCAAAGAGGTTTATAACTTTACTGGCACTTTATTCGTAAATCAGGATAATAGGCACGATATTTCGTGCCTATTTTTTTGAGCGTTTTATGTCGGTAACGTTAAAAGATTTTATTTCTGATCCACAACTGCTGTTAGATGCCGCAGGAGAGGGGATTTACGGGTTTGACCTTCACGGTAATGCGATTTTTGTTAACCCAGCAGCAGAAAAAATGACTGGCTGGAAAGCCAGTGAACTCATTGGAAAACAGATTCATGAGTATCACCATCATAGTCATGCCGATGGTAGTCACTATCCGTCATGCGATTGTCCTATTTACGCGACGACGCAAGATGGTATTGCTCGTAATGTAAACAGCGATGTCTTTTGGCGCAAAGACGGTACATCATTTCCAGTTGAATATACCTCTACTCCAGTATTTCAAGACGGAAAATTAATTGGTGCTGTAGCCATATTTCGTGATGTGAGTGAGCAAAGAAGCCAGCAACAGGCGCTGGAGACAGCGCTAGAGCAAGTCAATGAACTTACTGAACAACTTTCGGAACACAATAGCTACTTAACGACAGAATTGAATCAGCACTTGCAAGTCACTGGCTTGGTGGGAGAAAGTGATATTTTTCATAAGCTGCTCGCGCAAATAAATTTAGTTGCGGCGACAGATAGCACGGTACTTATTCTTGGCGAAAACGGAACTGGCAAGGAGTTGGTCGCACGAAATCTACATGAATTAAGCGCTCGTAAACATGCACCTATGGTAAAAGTTAACTGTGCTGCCTTTACTTCGTCGTTACTGGAATCTGAATTATTTGGTCACGAAAAAGGTGCTTTTACTGGTGCAACTGAAAGAAGAAAAGGAAAGTTTGAATTAGCAGATGGTGGAACTTTATTTTTAGATGAAATTGGAGAATTGACACCTGAAGCCCAAAGTAAGCTATTAAGAGTACTGCAAGAGCAAGAATTTGAGCGCGTAGGCGGCAGCAAAACCATTAAAGTCGATATTAGAGTGGTTGCAGCGACCAACCGCAACTTAAAGAACATGGTTGACTCAGGTAAGTTTAGGATGGATCTTTATTTCAGGCTAAACGTATTTCCAATCGAGGTACCAGCGTTACGTGAACGCATTGCTGATGTTCCTTTATTGTGCAGTAGTATCATTGCTCAGCTTAATAAAAAACTGGGTAAACAAATCAATAAAATTAATAAAAAAAGTTTATCGACCTTATCTCAATATCATTGGCCTGGTAATGTAAGAGAGCTGCAAAATATTCTTGAGCGAGAAATGATATTGGCGACAAGTTCAACATTAAGCTTACAATCGTTTCATTTAGATAATCGAATTAACCGTACTAACATCAAAAGCCTAGCCGAAGCCGAAAAAGAGCATATTTTATCTGCACTTTCCGAGACTGATTGGCGAATTGGCGGTGATAATGGCGCGGCTAAATTACTTGACCTACCCGCGAGTACCTTGCGATCTAAAATGCAAAAACTAGGAATTATTCGTCAATAAAGCACGGTATATCGTGCCATCCGCGATATTTCGTGCTTTTGTTTTCTGGAATATTAATGAAAATTGACCTAATCATTTGTAAAATAAGGAAAAAATAAAACTTATATTTTGGCATCTTTTTTGCGATGGTCTGTGCTCCTAGGAAAAGAGAGCAAACCATGAAATTTGATGTATCGAGTGAAAATCTCATTATTAAGCCTTACAAAGACGACGGCCCAACTTATGTCCGTGAACAAAAAGGGCACTTTCAACGAATGAGGCGCTATACGGGCGCGTTTTTAATGGCACTTTTTGTGTTATTACCTTGGATCCCTTACCAAGGAAGGCAAGCTATACTGTTGGATATTGGCGCTCAGCAGTTTCACATTTTCTCACAGACATTTTTCCCACAAGACCTTACCGTACTAGCGGCGCTATTTATGGTTGGTGCTTTTGCCTTGTTTTTTATCACAACTTGGCTCGGCCGTATTTGGTGTGGTTTTTTATGCCCTCAAACGGTGTGGACTTTCATCTATGTTTGGATCGAAGAGAAATGTGAAGGTAGTCGCAACCAACGAATAAAACTAGATAAAAGCCCGTGGTCTGTAGAAAAGTTACGGAAAAAAGCACTTAAACATACTGGATGGGTGACAGTATCGTTTTTTACCGCTGTATCTTTTATGGCTTATTTTATTCCAGTAAAAGAGTTATACGCGACAATGTTGACCTTTGAGTGGAGTGCTCTGGTAACTTTTTGGGTGGCATTTTTTACTTTGTGTACCTACGGAAATGCCGGCTGGTTACGGGAGAAAATGTGTATTTACATGTGTCCATATTCTCGTTTTCAATCTGCCATGTTTGATAAAAATACTCAGCTTATCGCTTACGATGCCGCTCGCGGTGAATCTAGAGGTAGACGTAAAAGAAGCCAAGATCCAGCGGTGATGGGCTTAGGAGATTGTGTGGATTGTAATCTTTGTGTTGAAGTATGCCCAGCGGGTATCGATATTCGAAATGGCTTGCAATACGAGTGTATCAGTTGTGGTGCGTGTATCGATGCGTGTGATCAAACGATGGACCGTTTTAATTATAAAAAAGGGTTAATCAGCTTCACTTCGGAAAATGCATTAGCAGGAATTAAAGTACCTAAAATAAGGTCTAAAATTGTTGCTTATGGCGTGATAACCACCATTATGTGTATTTTGATGGCCTATTTTGTTGTGACGCGCTCTCCGATAGAAGTATCTATTCTACGAGATAGAACTGTGTTGTTTAGGGAGAACTTTGATGGTGCGTTTGAAAACAGCTACCAACTTAAACTGACCAACAAAGATATGCACGCCAAAGACTACTATGTTGTCATAAAGGGCAATGACAATATTGATTTAGCCATTAAACAGCCAATTCATGTGCAAGGTCATGAATTAGTGGTAGTGCCTTTTACTATCACTGTTCCACCTGAAGAGATTCAGGAATCTATCATGCCAATTGATCTGCAAATACAAGAGGTAGGTAACCCTAAAGTAACGTTAGATACGAATACTAGGTTTTATTCTAAAAGGTAGCGTTAGTTTTACTTACGCATAAAAAAAGCCAGTCTTTGTGACTGGCTTTTTGTTAACTTACTTTTACTTCGTGTGAAAAGAGTATTCCGGCTTCAGGATACTAAAGCTTAAACTCTTGCACTGACAACTGAAGCTCTTCCGCTAAGCGGGCAACTTCACTGCTGGATTCAGCTGTTTGCTTAGAGCCTGCTGTTGTTTGCTCTGCAATAGCAACAATAGACTCTAAATTCTCACTGATTTCATGAGCTACTGCGCTTTGCTCTTCTGCTGCACTCGCAATTTGTGAGCTGCGATCAAAGGCCTCATGAACAGCATGAGTAATTGTTTCTAGCGCTTTACCCGCCTCTTCACTTTGATTAACACATTCAGCAGCTTTCTTCTTACCAGTATCCATCACAGTTACAGCTTGCTCAGCACCTGACTGTAATACTTCAATCATATTTTGAATTTCTTGCGTCGACTCTTGTGTTCGGCTCGCCAAAGTTCTAACTTCGTCAGCAACAACGGCGAAACCTCGACCTTGTTCACCAGCTCGAGCGGCTTCGATTGCTGCGTTTAATGCTAATAAGTTAGTTTGTTCAGCGATACCACGGATAACATCAAGAATACCGCCGATAGAGGCGCTGTCTTGCTGTAGTTTGTTGATAACTTGAGACGCATCTTCAACTTCTTGTGCAAGCTGTTCGATAGTTGATCTATTGCGATTCGAAATGTGTTTAACGCGCTCTGCTTCATCGTCTGCTTGTTTAATTTCACCTAAAGCGTCATTGGCACTAGATAGAACACTGTGTGACGTACTGCTCATCTCTGTGGTAGCAGATGCCGCTTGCTCCACTTGAGCACGCTGCTCTTCAATGGCAGTAGTCGCTTGCGCAGTAACTGCTGATGTTTGTTCAGAAGCTGTTGCCAACTGAGTAGAACGACTAACAATGCCATTGATAAGTGAACGTAAGCTGTCGATTAAGGTATTACAGTTTCTAGAAAGCTGAGCGAACTCGTCTTTGCCACTATCATCTAACTTACGCGATAAGTCGCCAGAGGCAACCGTTTGCAGGATATCGTTTACTCGTGATAATGGTTTAGTAATGCTCATCAACGTAACCCAGCCGATGCCAAAAGCAATACCTGTAGATACGATCATAATGACCCAAGTGACGCTGTTACCTGTAGAAACAGAGTCTGCTACCATTTCACCAGTTCTATCAGCGGTTTGATTAGCCAAATTAATTTGTTGATTGAGGATATCTGTCGCTTTGCGAATATTAGACTCAGCTTCTGCCAGCTGACTTGTTGCAGTCGCGTTAGCGTTAATTTGATTGTCTTTTCGTTGGAATATGCTTTGGCTACCAGATAATAGCGTCGCTAATGCTTGCTCTGTATCTACTATTTCTTCGCTAATGCCTTCAATGTTGTTTACGGCTAATTCATTTTCAATTTCACGAATAACTTGTTGAGCTGATTCAAAGTTACCAGTAATTTGGTTAGCAATAATGTCTGCTGTTTGTTTATCTTCTACATCTTTAAATTCAAAAGCAGACGTCACAATGCCATCTAATAAGGTTTCAAGTTGTTCACCAAGTGAAACTGCACGTTGCAACGTAGTGTCGGCTAAATCGTTGTCAGCTAAATCCAACATGACGGTTGCTGCGTCATCTGCGCGTTCTTCTATTTCGTAAACTTGCTCATCAAGCGACGAGAAGTTTTCAATCGACGATTGTCTTTGACTAAATACCTGATCGATGTTCGACTGCAATGAAGCATAAACTGAGTCTACTTTGCGTAGGTTGCTTAATAACCCACTTTCATCTTTCACGATGACTTTTAATCGTTTAAATTCACCGTCAAGTGTCTTATTAATCTCACTATACTCATTACGATCAGCGTTTAACTTTGTCACGTCTTTTTGATAGTAACCGCTTAATGTTAGAGTTCCAATTTGCGCTAAATGATTGGCTAATG
This sequence comes from Thalassotalea coralli, assembly GCF_055786205.1. Taxonomy (NCBI): domain Bacteria; kingdom Pseudomonadati; phylum Pseudomonadota; class Gammaproteobacteria; order Alteromonadales; family Colwelliaceae; genus Thalassotalea; species Thalassotalea coralli. The sequence continues at coordinate 232,523 of NZ_JBVVBK010000007.1, forward strand.
CATTACTTATACTTAACGTAGGTATTGCTAGTTCGCCTTGCTGTTTAGTGGCGTTATTGATGGTATTCAAATTGCTCAAGGAAGTGATGCTTGTAAAAATCAGCAGAATTACCAAGATGGAAAAGCCGCCAATTATCTTCTTACGAACAGTTAGATTCAGGTTCATTAAAATCACCAGTTTATTTTACTTTCTCAGAGGGCTTCAGTAAGGCTGACAATTGATATAGTTATAGTTTTGCCATACTCTTACTAAAGTGTAGTATAACAGCGCTGAGGATTATTTCACGTTTAGTTGTTGCTTTATTTACTGTTTTGCAAAGATGAGATTTGATGAATTGTTTTGGTGTCCCAGCATAGCATTGTCAACTCGCCGCCCCAGACACAACCTGTGTCTAGTCCATATACACGAGGGTGGTTAACCTCACCTTCTAAAGCTGCCCAATGACCAAATATCCAGTGCTGATTACCAAGTGATAATTTTTTGTGGCAAAACCATGGCATTAGGTTATCTGGTGCGTATTCAGGGCCCAATTTGCAGTTAAATTCAAGGCGCCCGTCTTCGTATACGTAGCGCATACGTGTTAAAGCGTTAATGGTAAAACGAAACTTATCTTCTTTAGTGGTCACTTTGTGCCAATCATTTGGTTTTTCACCATACATCTTAGCTAACCAGGCTTCTCGCTTTTTTCCTTGCAGTTTCTTTTCGACAAAGCGAGCGCAGTCGAACGCTTCGTCTATTGTCCACTGCGGCGAAAGTCCAGCGTGGCTCATATAGACTTCTTCATTAGGAAGTTTACGAAGTAGCGGCTGGTGTACTAACCACTCAATGAGGTCTTTTCGGTGAGGAGCTTTAAAAATAGGGGCTAGTTTGTCGGCAGGTTTAGGCTTTTTTATGCCATAGTGAGTGGCGATCAGGTGAAGGTCATGGTTGCCTAACACTGGGCGCACGCTATCGCCCAATTCGATCAGAAAATCTAATGTTGCTAACGAGTCGTCTCCCCTTGCCACTAAATCGCCGGCAGGCCAAAGAATATCTTTTTTAGGATCAAAATCGACTTGTTTAAGCAATGCTTTAAGCTCGGCAAAGCACCCTTGAATATCACCGACAAAATAATTGGCCATAGCGTTTAATGCAATAGGTTAGGTTTACTTAAACGAAACAAGGGGATCTTTCCTTGAACAGGCTGATGGACATCGTTGATAAATTGATAGTGCCCTTCCATTGTGCCAAAAGGTGTCTTTAAGATACAGCCACTGGTGTAAGTATAACTGCCGCCAGCTCGCAGGGTAGGCTGCTTGCCAACGACACCTTCACCTGCGACGGTGGAAAGCTCGCCATTGGCATCGGTAATTTCCCAATATCGAGAAATCAGTTTAACGGTATCTTCGCCAATATTCTCGATGGTAATAGTATAGCTAAAAACAAATTGCTCTTCGGCTTCATCTGAATGTTCATCAATATATTGGGTTTCAACTGTTACCCGAATGTCAGGAGAATAATTAGTCATTGCTTGGGTTGTCACTTAAATAATTTGCTAGTCGGATGTAGTCATCCAAACTCAAGTTTTCAGGACGCAAGCTTAAGTCTACACCAAGTGATTCTAACGCTTCTGCATCGATAAGTTTCTTAAAGCTGTTGCGAATCGTTTTACGTCTTTGATTAAAGGCTGTCGCACAAACTTGATTTAATGCATTAATACTCTTAACAGGGTTCTTTATCTCAGAATGAGGCACTAAACGAACTATCGCTGAATCAACTTTTGGTGGTGGCTGAAACGCTTCCGGACCTATCTCCATAACAGGAATTACCTGACATTGATATTGTGTCATTAATGATAAGCGGCCATAGGCCTTAGTGTTTGGGCCCGCTGCCATGCGCTCAACCACTTCTTTTTGCAACATAAAGTGCATATCTTTTACTTTGTCGTGAAATGACAATAGGTGGAAAATAAGTGGTGTTGAAATGTTATATGGCAAATTACCAAATATACGCAATGGCTTTTCTTCGCTCGCTAGTTGAGAAAAGTCGAATTTAAGCGCGTCATGTTCATGAATAGTTAAATGCTTAGCTAAAAAAGGGTGGTGGCGTAAGCGGTGCGCTAAGTCACGATCTAGCTCGACAACGGAGATGTCACCAGCGCGCTCAATGACAGGCTCAGTTAGTGCGCCAAGACCTGGGCCTATCTCAACCAGGTTCTCGCCTGGTTCAGGGTTAATAGCATCTACTATTTGACTAATTATCGCTTGATCATGAAGAAAATTTTGACCAAAACGCTTTCTCGCTTGGTGGCCAAGATGAGAATTTTTACCCATAAAAAAAAGGCCTTATTTCGATTGTTTACTTTGATTTTGTGTTAGCTCAACAGCAGTGGCAATTGCCTGCATAAAGCTACCTGGATCCGCTTTATTAGTACCCGCGAGTTCAATTGCCGTACCGTGATCGACTGAAGTACGTATAAAAGGTAAGCCTAGGGTAATATTAACTGAATTGCCAAACCCTTTATATTTTAACACTGGTAAACCTTGATCGTGGTACATGGTCAGTATAGCGTCGGCATCGTCTAAGTATTTCTGGTGGAAGATGGTGTCCGCAGGTAAAGGGCCAATTAAATTCATCCCTTGTGCTCTCAATTCATCAAGCGCAGGGTTCATCACTTCGATTTCTTCTTTGCCTAAATGTCCACCTTCGCCAGCATGCGGGTTGATACCGCACACATATATTTTGGGCGAGCTGATACCAAATTTTTCGATTAAATCGTGATGAAGAATTTGAGTCACTTTCTGTAAGCGCTCGTAGGTAATTGCTTTAGATACGTAAGCTAGCGGTATGTGAGTAGTTACTAATGCAACACGCAAGCCTTCTGTTGCTAACATCATTACTACGTCAGAACAATTAGCTTGGTAAGCGAAATACTCGGTATGACCGCTAAAGGCGATGCCAGCTTGGTTAATCAAACCTTTATGAACGGGTCCTGTGACAACAGCGTCAAATTCGCCATTGATATTTTTATCACTGGCAACACGAAGTGTTTCTACTACGTATTGCCCATTGGCCGCATTTAATTCTCCCGCCTTGCAGGTTTCTGCAAGGGCAACAGGGAGGATAGTCATGGTATTGGCTTTGTGTGCTCTTGCAGGTTGCGACGCATCGTATTGATAAAATTCGATGTCAACACCCAATTGGTTAGCTCTAGCTTGCATCATTTCAAGTGAAGCTACTACCACCAACTGTACCGGCCAGTCTTGCTGAACAACGGAAATAACCAAATCTGGGCCAATGCCAGCAGGCTCTCCAGGAGTTACGGCAATACGATTTACCATTAAATTTACTCCATTACTTCAATGTAAGCTTGGTCGCGGATCTCTTTAATCCAACGTACCGACTCCATTGAGAATTTGCGGTTAAATAAAATTTGGTGCGCGCGGTTTTGGTTCATTTGTTTTGTTGCATCTAATGTGCGGCGCCCAGTTAACTCGGTTATGTGCCAACCAAAAGACGAGCGGAATGGCTGAGAAAGTTCGTTGATTTCCAAAGCCTCTAGCTCTTTAGTAAACTTTTTGTCATACATGCCAGGATCTGCCCAACCTAAGTCACCACCTCTAGCAGCTGTGCCGTCACCAGAATGTTCTCTTGCCATATCTTCAAAAGTTGCCTCGCCAGAGACAATTTTTTCGCGAATGTCTTTTAACATTTCTTCTGCTTTGGCTTCACTTAATATAATCGTAGGCTGTATCAAAATGTGGCGTGCTTTAACTTCTTCTACTTCAACTACTTGACGGCCGCGAATATCATTAATTTTTATAATACTGAAACCTAAGCCTGTGCGAATAGGGCCTAAAACAGTACCTTTATCTTTGTCTTCCACTAGCTCTGAGAAGAGTGTCGGTAATTCATTGATATTGCGCCAGCCCATATCACCACCTTCTAGCGCATTTGCGCCACCTGAAGAAGCAATCGCGATTTTTGCGAAATCCGACCCACTGTTTAATAAATCAATGACCTTATCTGCACGGTCTTTTGTTTCGTTAATATCTTCTTGCGTTGGATTTGGTGGAAACTCAATTAAGATATGGCCTAATCGATACTCTACGTCGTTATTGGTTTGGGTTTTCATCACTTCCAATAAGTTAGCGATTTCTTGAGGAGACACATAGACACGACGACGAACAGAGTTTCTTCGAACTTCACCTGCAACCATTTCAGCTCGCGCTTTTTCACGGTATTTGTCATAAGACATACCGTCTTGCTCTATTGAATTTCGGAATTCTTCAAGTGTTAACTTGTTCTCTGCTGCGATGTTTTCCAACGCTTCATCTAATTGAAGGTCACTTAATTGAATGCCCATACGTTCACCCATTTGCGCAATAAGGCTGTCTTCAATTAGCTTGTCCATAATTTGGATGCGTAATGCTTTGTCACTAGGTAAGTCTTGGTTGTTATCTGCTGCTTGCTTCTTAATTTTTGCAAGCATTTCGGTGACTTCTGATTCTAAAACGACACCGTCGTTAACAATAACGGCAACGCGATCAAGCTCAACTTGTTCAGCAACAGATATTCCTGTTGCAAATAAGAGTGATGCGGTAATTATTTTTACTAAGTTCTTCATTTAGTTAGTTATCTAGTTAATTGTTGAGAAAGTAAGGACGTTTATAACCGAAGATACTATCATCAAACATGTCTGACGTATCGATGCGGGTTTTCTTGCCCCCTAATCCTTTGATGATAAACTTTACCATGAATCCGCTGTCGAATTCATCGCGGTTTTCAATAATATCTGTTTGTTCATCTATATTTGAATTTATATGTCGGTAATATGAAAAGCGAACTGCCCAACAGCAACTTTCATATTGAAATCCAGCATAGGTTTCTAAGCTTCGTCTATCTTGAAGATCTTGCGTGAAGCGCCCAACAAATTGCCAATCTTTGTTGAGGGTCACAGCAGATAATAAAGAAACTTGTTCAAGCTTATTACCTGAGACATTACGAGAGTACCTATGGTTCAATTGAACTAGGTGTTTATCGACAAAACGATAATCTAACGTACTTTGACTCTTGTTGGTAATGTTATTGTCTGTGCTGTATTGAATATCACTACTAAATTGCCAGCGATCGCTAATACGAGTAAAGACTTCCGCAGCCAATGCCGACTCGTCACTTGATATCACGTTGTTTTGTTCGTCGACATTACTATCGTTCAAATAAACAATGCGGCCTAAACTTACTCGCAGGGTTTCTTTATTACTCGCGTCTAATAGGCGGCTCGTAATACCCCAAGAGTATTGGTTTGCTTGGGCTATTCGATCTAAGCCACTAAAGCGTTGATCTCTAAATAGACCGCTATAATCATCTTGCAGTTTGGTCGTATCGTAAATACCGATGTTGGATTGATCTTCATCGGGAACATATAAATACTGCAATTGTGGTTCTAGCGTTTGGGTAAAAGACTGACCAAAGTAGCTAGCATCTCGGTCGAAATTAATGCCGCCATGTATACGTGCTTTAGGTAAAGTACGACTAACGTTTTCTTCTAAACTTTCGTTATCTTCAATACGAGACTGATGGTAATTGGTTTGCAGTAAACGCAATTCAGAATTGACGAACCAAGCAGGAGTCGCGATAGGAATCGTGACACCAGCTTCTATGTGATACCTGTCTGCTTCTGGTTTACTTAAGTCATCGGTGTCAAAACGGGTGATTTCTGAATAAATATCAAACTCACCATTTAAGAAAGACATAGGGTAGAAACTGCTAAATTCTATATGTGGTAAAGTACGGTAGCCTGACACTTCTTCACCTAATACTTCGAAATCTTGCAGTTTGACTTTAGCAAGCCAATTTTCTTGGAAGTAAGCTAATTCACCCGTTTGGTATAGATACGCATCGTTTGAGTTGTATTGATCGCTTTTAATATCAACTAAATAGTTATCGTCACTAATCGTGGTGTAATCAATATGGGCTCTGAAGTTTTCCGAGAAGGTACCAATATGCTGCCATCTTGCTAAATAACGAGCGTCGTTGTTATTAACCAATTCATCGTCTTTATGAAGATACTCTAGATTGATTTCACCGCTTTGCAGGCCTTGCAAGTACCTAAACTCCGTGAGTAATTGTAGGCCGCGTTTTGACATATATTTCGGTGTTATGGTGGCATCCATATTAGGCGCAATATTCCAGTAATAAGGCGTCTCTATTTGAAAGCCCGAATTTCCCGAAGAGCTTATTTGAGGATATAAGAAACCTGATTTTCGCTCTTCCGATACCGGAAAAGAGAAATACGGAATATAAAGCACTGGCACATCGAAAAACATAATTCTCGCGTTATATGCTTCGCCAATATTTTCCTCTTTAGATATGTTAATTTCGCTGGCTTTTAGCTGCCAATCAGGTTTGTCGCCGTAACAGCTGCTGTAACTGGCATCGGTTAAGACTAAATTTCCATCTGCGCTAATGTTTATTTTAGCTGCGCTGCCATGACCTGGGTTGCCATTTAATTGGTAAGCGCTGTCGAGCATTTCTGTTGTTTTAGCGGACTTACTCGCAAATAACTGACTTGCAAAGACATCAATACTGTTGTTTTGAAAATGAATATTGCCTGTAGCAGAGAAAGTTTCGGTTTCTTGGTTTACTTCTAAAGCATCAGCAATAATTGCTTGCTGATCGCTGAAAAATGTGACACCACCAGTAAATTTAGCGAACTTGTCTTGTCGAATATCTGTCGTTCCCGAAATAATATTGATGGATTGATCAGCGTTTAGTTTTTCGCTGTGTTGTATTCGCGTAAAGTCAGGAACAGGACAAGCATTCGCGAGCGTTTTGTCTGATTCAGTTTGTTGTCCAAAAGCGTTTGCTGAAATAAATGAAAACAAAGCAATGCTTAAAGAATTACGAAGAAAATGCATTCAAGGTCCGATATTTTATTATTGACCGATAGGCGTTATTCAATATGCGTGTTATTTTAGCGCCAAAGTTGTTAATAATATAGCAATTTTACGTCTTAACGGGCGATCTTACGTCGATTTATTTTAAATTAAGGGTTTAAATCTTGCGCGATCAAAGAAAACTGCAACTTTATCAGTGGTTATCTGATACTTTTCAGACCGAAGACTTTTCGCTTAGTTCACTTGATGGTGACGCCGGCTTCCGTCGTTACTTTCGAGCGACCATCTTTGATCGGTCATACATTCTTGTCGATTCGCCAGTAGATAAGTGCAACAACCAAGCATTTGTTGATGTTCAGCGTCGACTGTTAGAACGGGCGATTCATGTACCAGAGATTATTCATTATCAACAAGAACAAGGATTTTTTTGTTTATCTGATCTAGGGTCAACGTGTCTTGGTAACTTGTTAACTGAAGATAATGCCGGCACTTGGTATCGTCAAGCAATGGCTATTATTCCTAAGATGGCGACTTGTGACCAATATGGGTTACCACTTTATGATGCTGACTTTGTTCAACTTGAATTAGATATTTTTGAAGAATGGTTGTTAAATGCACACTTAGGTTTGTCTTTATCTGCTGAGGATAAAGTTAAGTTGCAATCGTGTTATGAGGTATTAATTAAAAGCGCGCTAGAGCAACCTCAATGTTTTATGCATAGAGATTTTCATTGCCGAAATTTAATGGTTGAAGATGATCAAATTGCCGTTATAGATTTTCAAGATGCCGTTAAAGGGCCAATAAGCTATGACGTGGTGTCGCTATTACGAGATTGTTACCAAAAATGGCCTGATGCGCTAGTCAGCGAATTGTTAACAGAGTTTGTCGAGAAATATAGTTCGCAAATGTCTGAATATGATCACCCGCTTGAAACATGGCAACGATGGTTTGATTTAATGGGTCTGCAAAGACATATCAAGGCGTGTGGTATTTTTGCGCGTTTACATCATCGCGATAATAAGTCAGGTTATTTAAAAGATATTCCACTTACTCTTAGCTACATTATCGACATTTCCAGTCGCTACCCAGAATTGAGCTACCTGCACCAGTTTAGTCAAACATTACCTGCAAAAATCGAGGAGAGTCATTCATGAAAGCGATGATTTTAGCAGCTGGCCGTGGTGAGCGCATGAAACCGTTAACGGATACTACGCCTAAGCCTTTGTTAAAAGTAGGCGGCAAAGCGCTTATTGTCCATCATATTGAAAAGCTCGCAGCAGCCGGTATAAAAGACATTATTATTAATATTGCTTGGCTAGCTGAACAAGTCCAATTGCTATTGGGCTCTGGTGAGGAGTACGGGGTTAATATCGAATATAGTCATGAAAAAAATGGTGCTTTGGAAACGGCAGGTGGTATTGCAACAGCACTACCATTTTTTAGCGGTGAAACAAGTTTCCTAGTTGTTAATGGCGATGTATATACCGACTATGATTTTGCAAACATTCCTACATTATCTCCTGAAAAAGACGCTTTACTTTGGTTAGTAGATAACCCAGAACATAACCCTGACGGGGATTTTGTGTTGACGCAAAAGGAAGAAGTGAAGAACAAAGGTGAACATGCCCCTCTAACCACGGCTACGTATTCAGGTATCGCTATTTTTAGGCCAAGGTTTTTCACTGAATGTAAGCCCAATGTCGCTAAAGCGCTTGGTGGCATGTTACGAGAAGGAGTTGACCAAGGTAAAGTTGTGGCGATAAAGCTCAATGAATTGTGGACTGATGTAGGTACACCACAAAGATTGGAACAACTTAATCAATTCATTTCTGATAGGGGATTTTGATGAAAGTATGGGGAAAAGTCATCGGTTTTTTGTGTGGCTTTATGTTATCAAAAAACATATTTGGTGCCTTGCTAGGCTTATGGTTAGGGCACAGATTTGACAAAGGATTAGGCTTTAATTTTGATGATTTAGCGCGTCAAACAGAAGAAACGCGTCAGCAGATTTTCTTCTACACTTCTTTCGCTACTATGGGTTATATCGCAAAAGCGAAAGGGCGAGTCACTGAGCACGAGATTCAGTTTGCTTCCGCGTACATGGATAAATTGGGTTTAACCAGTGATATGAAACGTGCCGCACAAGAGGCTTTTCGAGAAGGAAAAATGGCGGGTTTTCCTCTTGAAGACAAGCTCAAGCAATTTAAGCGTGTGACCTTAGGTCGACAAGACTTATTACTGGTGTTCTTAGAGATCCAGATTCAAGTAGCATTCGCCGACGGCTCGCTAGACCCAGCAGAGCGTGACGCATTGCACAAATTAGCTAAAGCCCTTGGTTTTTCTGCACGTGATTTAGATAACTTATTGGAAATGATTATTGCGGGTGCGCAATTTCATCAGCAGGGCGGTAAAGTTAGTCAGGCAGAGCAGGAAGAGCAAGCATATAAAGTGCTAGGTGTCGACAAAGACGCTGACGATAAAACGGTAAAAAAAGCCTATCGAAAGCTTATGGCGCAACATCACCCGGATAAATTGATTGCCAAAGGGTTACCTCCTGAGATGATGGAAGCCGCGAAACAAAAAGCGCAAGATATTCAAGCGGCTTATGAAGTTATCACTAAATCTAAATAGAATAAGATAGTTGCGTGAAGATACTTCGTTTGTCTATAGTGAATCTAATATCAATTGAAAAGATGAGTCATTCAATGAAAGCAATCGTTGCCTTAGTTATATTTACTATTTCTTTTTCTGCTTTTGCTAATAAAGAAAAAGATCGTCAAGAAGTTCTAGATATGCGAGATGATGTGCTAAGTCGTTTATATAAAGAAGAGCCAGGCACAAAATCACAAATAAAAAAAGCCGAAGGCTATGCGGTTTTTTCTAACATTGGGGTTAATTTAATTTTTCTTTCTGCTGGTGGTGGATCTGGCGTTGTTCATAACAATAGTACAGGTAAAAATACTTATATGCGTATGGGGTCTGCTGGTCTAGGTATAGGGTTAGGTGTTAAAGACTTTAGTGCTGTTTTTATTTTTCATACGAAAAAATCGATGGAAAACTTTGTCGAATATGGTTGGGACTTCTCGGGGCAAGCCGATGCTGCTGCTAAATCTCGTGATAAAGGTGGTGAGCATAGCGAAGCGGCTACTGTGATAAACGGCGTATCGATATACCAAATTACTGAAGCAGGGTTAGCGTTACAAGCAACGCTTCAAGGAACTAAGTACTGGCTAAATGATGATTTAAACTAGCCTTCTGCATTGAGCATTGCGGCGAGCAATTACCAACCGTTCGCCGTTAACCATCCTTTAATTTCTCTATCGAGTGTATTGTCTGGATACACACCTGCTTGATGGTTTTTTATCTCTAAGGCGCGGTATTGAGATTTTGCCATTCGTTTTACCGTTACTTTTCTAATCTTTTTGCTCGATGGCATGTAGCGATTGTCGCGGGCTAAAGAAACATCGAGTACCGGAAATCCTAAGTTTGCTAAGCTGTCGGCTGCTTGTTTTTGCCAATGCTGATCTGGCATAAATACACTTAACAGTACCAGCGCTGCAGGAGAAGTTATGGCTTCTTTATTGTATAGATCAAGTAACTGTGCTCCACTTTGACCTTGGGCGACAACGACAATAATGCCAGGATACATTTTTGTTTGCTCGTCTACGGCTTTCATCAGGCTAGTAAGTGACTCACGATACGTCTCAATAGCTTTATTATCTGCCTCGATCCTTGCTTGCTTGGAGATTGCATGTGATGGGAAGTTACTGGGTTTTGCAAGCGGGTGAACTGTAATTGTCGTCCAACCTTGTGCTGGCATTACTTGTCGTAAGTTATCCATGGCACTAGGGCTTATGGCTGATTGCTGCCATTCTGGAATTAGTACCAGTATGCCTTTGCTATTCGTGGTTTCACTTAGCGACAGTAAGGTAATATGTTCATTAGGTCCCACTAGGATTTTGTTAATGTCTTTTTCCGGTAAGTAATGCTCTAAATCGGCTTGCTGTTGGTTTTGTAAGTTTATCGGTAGCTTGATTTGCGTTTCCGTTTTTTTAGGGGCGTCACTGTTTTTAGCGCTGTCTTCGCTTTGCTCTTGAGAGGTCTTGGAAGAATCAGTTTCTTGTTGGCTTGCAAGCGCCTCTTTAGGTGATACCGCTAGAGCATCAATACTGACAAACGTGAGTTGCAACAACAAAAAGCAATGTAGAATAGTTTTATTCATAAAAATAGTGACCTAAAAGCAATATCTTACTATCGGCTTTATCTAGAATTTCTGCAACGAAAATTCAGTGATTATAGAAAAGGGCACTCAATATTGAAGGTGAGTCGCTCGTTAGTTGTTGGATGATAAATAGTAAGTGATTGTGCATGTAACGCGAGTCTAGGACTTAGCGCTAGTGCTTCGGAGTGTGCGTATAAGCGGTCGCCAATAATGGGGTGGCTTATTGACAACATATGAACCCTCAATTGATGCGAGCGACCTGTAACTGGGGTTAGTTCAACCAAGGTAGTTGCTTGCTCTCTAGCAAGTACTTTGTAATGAGTTAGGGCTTTTTTACCATTTTCATTATCTATTTTTTGCTTGGGTCGATTAGGCCAATCACAAATAAGCGGCGCATCAACTGAACCTGAATCTGTCGCGACATTACCAAATACGCGGGCAATATATGTTTTGCTGGTTTGCCTTTTCTCGAACTGGCGGCCAATTCGCGCTTGCGCTTGCTTGTTTAATGCCATCACGATAATACCAGAGGTTGCCATATCCAGCCTGTGAATAATGACTGCACTAGGCAAAACTCTTTGCACACGTGTTTCCAGACAATCTTGATGCTCAGGTAGACGCCCTGAAACGGTAAGTAAGCCACTCGGTTTGTTAAGGACAATAATGTCCTCATCTCGATAAACGATATCGAGATAAGGAGTCATCGGTGGTTGATAAACAAAGTCAGGATTAGCTGCCATTACGGTATTCGCAACTGCTTAATTGCTGACAACCACTAAGCGAATTGCTTCGAATTTCAGCTGTGCCTTGTCGATGTACTGAGAAAGCTGCTCTCGTTGAGATTTAACAAAAGTAAGCTCTTCTTCGCGAACACTTGGATTAATGGCTTTTAACGCTACTAGTCGTTCTAGCTCATTGTTAAGCTGTTCTGTCATGTTGGCTTTAGCATTGTCGATAATTGGAGTTACTTCCTTATCAGCGTGTGCTTCGGCTTTTTCTACTAGTGGAGACACTTCACCTTTAAGGGCTTTTACTAATTGTAAAGCGATTTGCTTTTTAACCGGCGTTAATTGCTGATCGAGTAACTGAGCACCAACTTTATCGGCTAGATTGTTCCCATTTTTGTCCACTAACACGCGAATTGGTGTTACCGGCAAGTAACGGTTTAATTGCAAGTGGCTCGGCGCTGTTGCTTCTAATGTAAATAAGCACTCAACAAAAAATGTACCTGCTGGTAGGGCAGGGTTTTTTAATAGGCCAATGCTGGCGTTACCTATCTCATCTGATAACACAAGATCCATTGCACCACTTACCATAGGGTGATCCCAAGTAATGAGGTGGTAATCTTCGCAAGCCAATGCGGTTTCACGATCAAAAGTAATGGTCGTTCCGTCGTCAGGTAGACAAGGGAAGTTAGCTGCTAGCATGTGTTCTGTTGGTTGCAAAGCGATGGCATTATCGGCTTTATCTTCTTGATTAATACCAAAAACGTCTAACAGTTGGAACATAAACTGAGGCAGACTAACCGCTCGGTCTTGCTTGTCGATTTCAGCAACTAATGTCTCGGCTTTGCCTTGTCCACTTGATCTCAATTCAAGTAACTTATCGCGGCCAGATTCTAATTCTTGCTTTATCGCTAAGTGGCTAGCTTTACTTTCGCTAATAACCTGAGCTAACTGCTCAGTGTCTAACACGGCATCTAACATGATGTCTTTTAGTGCATCTCCGTGACGTTCAAAGACGGCTCTACCGGTAACACACGTATGCTCGAAAGATTCCATAGCTAAGTTGTACCATTCAAACAAGGCTTGCTGAGCAGAGTGCTCAAAGTAAGGTACGTGTAAGCGAATTGTTTGTGTTTGGCCGATTCTATCAAGGCGACCAATGCGTTGTTCTAATAGATCTGGATTGCTTGGTAAATCAAATAGCACTAAATGATGCGCAAATTGAAAGTTTCGACCTTCGCTACCAATCTCTGAACATAATAATACTTGAGCGCTATCTTCTTCTTGCGCAAAGTAAGCTGCGGCGCGATCGCGCTCTACGATAGACATGCCTTCATGGAATATCGCAGCGCGTATACCTTCTTTAACTCGTAACGCTTGTTCAAGTTCAATCGCGGTTTCAGCATGAGCACAAATAACCAGAAGCTTCTCTTTATTCAAGCTTTGCAATAACTCAATCAAATAGTTAACACGAGGGTCAATATCAAACCAATTTTGGGCACTTGCTAAGCTAAATAGCCTTTCAGGAGAGGTGATAAAGCTAGCTTGTTTTTTAGCGGCCAATGCTTCTTTTGTGTCTGATAAAAGGAAGTCTTCAATTGCTTCTTGATATTGCTCAGGCATAGCAAGCGCTGTTGGTTTTAACTGTCGCTCAGGGAAACCTTTAATGGTGTTTCTGCTGTTGCGAAATAAAATACGGCCGGTGCCATGGCGATCTAACAACTGATCTAATAATTGACTGCGCGCTTCATCGCTTTGTTCTTCATCTTGCTGTCGGATATCTGCTAGCTGCTTCGTGATATCAGTTTCTTTTAGCAGTTCGGTGAGTGTCGTTTCTTGATCAGATGTTAACTCTGCTTTTGCTACTAAGGCGTTTGCAGCATCTGCAACTTCCGCATAGTGGCTTTCTTCCTCTAGGAAGGTTTGGTAATCATAAAAACGGTCAGGGTCTAATAGACGTAAACGCGCAAAATGGCTTTCGTGGCCAAGCTGGTCTGGCGTCGCTGTAAGCAATAATACACCTGGAATCTCTTGTGCTAATTGCTCTACACATAAATATTCTACGCTTGGTGCTTCAATGGACCAATCAAGGTGATGGGCTTCGTCAACCACCATAAGATCCCATTGTTCGTTAATAAGTTCTTCATACCAGTCCGGGTTGTCGCGAACAAACGATAAGCTAACGAGTACGAGTTGTTCAGCACTAAATGGGTTGACTGGCTCTTCAGGATCTGCAGATTTAACGATTTCTTCGCAGCGAGTTTCATCAAAAATGCTAAATTGGAGATTAAAGCGACGTAGCATTTCTACTAGCCATTGGTGCATCAACGTTTCTGGTACTATGATAAGCACACGGTTAGCTCTGCCTGTAACCAGTTGTTGATGCAAAATCAAACCCGCTTCAATGGTTTTACCCAAACCCACTTCATCAGCTAATAATACTCGTGGTGCAAAACGGCTACCGACTTCATTGGCGATGTATAGCTGATGTGGAATTAAGCTAACACGTCCACCCACTAATCCAGTTAGGTGCGATTGCTGTTGAGTAAATTGCTGTTCAATACAGTCTTTTCTTAAGCGGAACCAATCTAATCGGTCTACCTGACCATTAAGTAGTCGGTCTTGTGGCTTATTAAATTTGATAAAGTGATCAATCATCACTTCTTTGACACTGGCTTCTTCGCCGGTTTGTACATTTTTACCGTGATAGGTAATGAGACCGTTTTCTTCTGACGTTGAGTCAATCAGTAATTGCCAACCTTCATGGTTAGGAATGGTGTCGCCTTTTTGAAAGATAACACGAGTTAAAGGGGCGTTATCTATAGCGTACTTACGAATGTCACCGGTAGCGGTAAACATGATAGAGACAAAGCGGTTTTCTACTTGGGTAACAGTACCTAATCCTTGGTCCGACTCTCCATCACTTATCCAACGTTGACCGGGTTGAAACGACATTAATTTTACTCCACAAATATATGACTAGAGCGTATAAGATTACGGTACTCAATTTACGCTCAGAAAAAAGGGGCGCTATGGTAACGTTAATCATAGTCTTGATCATCAATTATTGTGAAAAATCGCCCCTTTTTTGCGTGCAAATAAGTTAACTTGAGTTGTTAACAGTGTTGACGGTTATTTTACTCCTAATTCTTTCAGCCTTTCTAACAAATAGCTTTCTTGTGTGTGTCTGTCAGAAAGCACCACTTCGTCTCTTGGATGTAAGAATAATGGTAAGGAAATACGAGACTTTTTCGCATTTTCTCCACTAGGGTTAACAACGCGATGACTTGTCGACGGGAAGTGTCCTTGCGACGCTTCCTGTAACATATCGCCAATATTAATGATTAGGTGACCAAAATCTGCTGGAATATCTAACCAAGAGCCATCTTTTTGCTGCACTTGAAGTCCAGGTTCGTTTGCTGCTGGCAAGATAGTTATCAAGTTGATGTCTTCGTGAGCCGCTGCGCGAATAGCACCAGGCTCTTCGTCTCCTGTCAAAGGTGGGTAGTGCAATACACGTAACAACGTATTCGGCGTATCTTTAATCATTGAAGGTAAAGGCTCAGAATACTTAGCTGCGATATGTTCTGGAGAATATTGTTCAATCCAACCGAGTAACTGAGCTGCTAGGCTTGATGCATCTTGGTAGTATTGGCGAATTTCTTGCTCTAACTGTTCAGGCACTCTGCCCCAAGGGTAAATATGGTAATACTCTTTAATATCCTTTTTTTTGTGTCCTTTTGCAGTCTCTGAAATTTCAGGGGCAAAATATCCATCTTGTTTTTCAGGGTCAAAGGCATATTTTTCAGGGTTACCATGAGTAAAGAATTCATACCAATTATGATAAATAGATTCTACTAACTCTTGTTGAATTGGGTGGTTCTTAAGAACGCCAAAGCCAGTTTCTTGTAAGCTTTTTACAAATCGTTCAGGTGCGTCTTCGGCACGATAGTCCACAACTTGCACTTGCATAAAATGTGCTCCTGTTAATTGATGATTTATAACTATAACATATAACTTGTCCATTTGGTCAGATTATTTGGCAGTGACAATGGTAGATGCATAGCTATAATATGAACTCATCGTTAAAAAGTAGTGAAAACAATAATGAAATTCCAACTAATTGCCGCAATTGCTATACCTAGTTTTTTAATTGGCTGTGCTAGCCAAGAAGATGCTTGCGAAGACGTGACGTTAGCCGCAGAACAGATCCAAGAATGTCAGGCGTTACAAAGACAAATAGCTAATGCTAAAAATAAACCCTTGATTCGCACTGAGTTAGAGCGTCGCTACCAGACAGACTGTATTGATGTTCGTTATTATCGCGATGAGCATACTTCAGCTATTTGTGGAAACAAGCAACAACTTGAAGAGCACATTGAAGCCGCACGTGAAAGACAAGAAAAGAATAAAAAAGACTAAAGGTTAATTTTTTGTTAAATTGACGGCGGGTGATATTTTCAGCTAAATTTATAGAAGTTCAAACTTGTTACACAGCAGTTACTCTAAACTTCGTAGTAAATGTATAAGTAGTAAATGTATAAATGGTGTGACAGTTAAATAGTCGAAACTTAAATGCAGTATGAATAAAAATAGTAGTAATAAAGATCTACCTTTGGAGGCTAATTATCAAGAATTAGCCAAACAAGCTATAGATATGGCTGATAACTATAGGAAGTTAGAAGCTCGCTATACTGCATTATTTACCTTGAATCAGTTATCTCATGACTGTAAAGATTTAAACCGTTTTTATCCGCAAGTTCACCAAGCCATTGCCGCTATAATGAATGCCACAAATTTCTATATTGTGATGTTCGACCAAACTTTTAATACCCTTGAATTTGTTTATCACGTAGATGAAGCAGATGATTATCCAGAAGGGCCGATCGATTTCGATGAAATGAAAGGCTCAATGACTTGCCATGTGATTAATACCGGCCAGCCCTTGTTGGCATCCCGTAAAAAAATGGACGAATTAATTGCTCAGGGTGTTATTAAGCAAATTGGTGTTTCTGGTACTGATTGGTTAGGCGTCCCTTTAATGAGTGATGGCTTTGTTATAGGCGTAATGGCTGTTCAAAGCTATAACGAGACAACACGCTATCAAGAGCACGACCTTGAAATGCTAACCTTTACCGCTCAGCATATTGTGACGGCGATGGCTCGATTACAAGATCGTGAAAGGTTGCAACAAGCGGTAGACGCTCGTACTCGAGAGTTAATGAGTCAAATTCGCGAACGTGAAAAGTCTGAATTACTTCAAGAGTCGTTGTTTCGCATATCAGAACTGACCACAGATACCAGTATTGAAATTGATAGGTTTTATCAGCTTGTTCACAACATTATTGGACAATTGATAGATACCACTAACTTTTATATAGCGAAATATAATGAATCAGAAGACGTCATTTCTTTCGTTTATCACTCTGAACAAACTAATTTAGAAACCAATAGTCAGTTTGAAGAACGTAAGTTTTCAAATGGGCTAACTGAGATGGTTATTACCAAAAGAGAACGTGTCTTACTGGACTATCCTCAGATGCTTTCGCTTCACCAGCAAGGGCTTTTACATCAACCTGATCCATCAAATAAAAGCTGGTTGGGTGTGCCATTAATGCAGTCGGGAAAAGCGATTGGCGCTATGGTGGTACAAAGCTATCAGAGTAGAACTATTTTTACTGAAAGTGATGCTGAGTTATTAACTTTTGTCTCTCAACATATTGCCACAGCCATTAAACGTCGTGAAATCGCTCTGTTTGAACGACAGTCACATGAATTGCTAGAACAACAAGTTAAGCTGCGCACTGGTGAATTAGAAGAAGAGATTAAACAGCGTAAAAGTATTGAAGCCAAGTTGAAACATGCGGCGACACACGATACGTTAACGGGGCTGCCTAACAGAGCGGTCTTTCTTGATCTATTAAATTACGCTATCGCGTGTATTTCAAGAAAACCGCAGAGTCAATTTGCTGTTTTGTTTTTAGATTTAGATAGATTTAAAGTTGTTAATGATAGTTTAGGGCACCATGCTGGTGACGACCTTCTCATTCAAGTTGCCAAAGGATTAAAGCAAGTTGTTCGTGGTAAGGATACGGTTGCTCGTTTAGGCGGCGATGAGTTTGTTATTTTGATTGAAGACATAGTTAGTAGACAGGAAGCCTACGATGTTGCTCAACGCATAACTGACTTTTTAGCTAAGCCATTTACGGTAGCGAAACAGCAAGTATTCATCGGTACGAGTATTGGCGTGTTATTTAATGATGAACGCTATAGCAGTGCTGAAGTCATGCTTAGAGACGCTGATATTGCCATGTACCATGCTAAAGATATGGGCAAGGGTCGATATGAAGTATTCGATTCTAGTATGCATAAAAAGCTGCAAGATGCCTTAATTCTAGAAGCTGATATTCGCGAAGCAATTGATAGAAATGAGTTCTTTCCTCACTTTCAACCTATTGTCAGACTACAAGATAGCAGTATCGTCGGTTTTGAAGCATTAGCTCGTTGGCAAAGTGATAAAAGAGGCTTTGTTTACCCTGGTGACTTTATCTCTCTTGCCGAAGAGACTAAATTAATCATGTCGATTGATTTACAAATTTTAGAGAAGGCGTGCCGCCAACTTAAACAGTGGCAAGAAATTCATCAACGTGACGATTTATATGTAAGCTGTAACTTATATGGTAATCACTTCTTCGATAGCAATTTACCGGATCAAATTGCAGAAATATTGGCACGAACGCAATTAGAGTCACGTCACCTTAGATTAGAGTTAACAGAACGAGCACTATTGGAGAATAGCGATTTGGTGCTTGAGAATATGAAAGCTCTTAAAGAAAACGGCGTTAAAATACTGTTAGATGACTTTGGTACCGGCTATTCGAGTTTGAGCTATTTACATCGTTTTCCGATCGATGTACTCAAAATTGATCGCTCGTTTATCAATAATATTCATCAGCATGACAATCATAAAGCCATCATTAAAACCATTATCGACTTGGCCACTAATTTACAAATGGCAACGGTTGGCGAGGGCATAGAAAACCTCGAAGATGCCCAATTGTTAGATCAAATGGAATGCCGATATGGGCAAGGCTATTATTTTCACCGTCCCATGCCACCAGAGCAAATTGATAGCTGTTTAGCTTAAAACATCGAGCTATGGCACCGTCATACGCACCTTACGAATCACTCTTTTTGCTTTTCCAGTGGAGATGCTTTTAGTTAGGTATCCCTTCTATTAGTGATCAAATGGAAAAAATGTTTTCTCTATTACCGATTTAAAAGTGGCGAATCATCCTTTAACATGACCTTAACTTTTTCAGTTAATAGGATTCATTATGAAAGTCGTCGCTTTTGGTGCTTCAACAAGTAAGCAATCAATAAACAAACAGTTAGCCGCTTATACTGCTAATTTGGTAGAAGGTGCTCATGTTGAAGTACTAGACTTGAACAAATATCAGTTACCGCTTTTTAGTCAGGATGTTGAAGCAGAGTTAGGTCAACCTGAAGATGCGCAATTATTTTTAGACGATATTGCTGAAGCCGACGCATTAGTCGTGTCTTTCGCAGAGCATAATGGTTCTTATACTGCAGCTTATAAAAACCTTTTTGATTGGGCTTCGCGCATTAACATGAAGGTTTTTCAAAACAAGCCTATGATAATGCTGGCGACTTCTCCGGGACCTGGCGGCGCTGCAAGTGTGTTATCAGCTGCCGTTAATTCTGCACCATACTTTGATGGCGATGTCGTTGGTTCGTTGTCGGTGCCTAGCTTTTTCGATAAATTCGATATGGAAAACCAGCAGGTTTCTGATGAAGCAATTAATGAGCAATTAACTGCACTAACACAACAATTGGCTACTCGCCTTTAATACCCATTGTTGTTGAACAAAAATAAAAGCCGCATCATTGCGGCTTTTTGTTACTGATAAATTTGCCATTTTTCTTTTATTTTTGCGATAGTACCTTTATCAACAAGCTGTTGGTAAGCTGATTTGAATTGCGAAATTATTTGGGGATCAGTCTTATTGTTAAAAGCAATAGATAGGTCGTTATTTAGGTAACTAACTTCTTTTATCTTGTGAATCTTATTAAAGTCCAAGCCCAGTTTTTTCGCCCTGTTCTTAAGGGTCATTTCAGTTGCTACGATAAGATCAACACGACTTCGATAAAGCATCAGCATATTTTGATCTTCTTTGATTAAGTGATACACCTTAGTGAAGTTATTATCTTCTAAGTATTGGGCAACATTAGAATGCCTAGAAGCAGCTATTCTTTTATCTTTTAACTGATTTTCATCGTCAATTAATTCAGGGAAAGACTCTTTGAGCGCCCAAAAATACAACCTTTCTTCTAATAAACTGCCTACCCAATTAAAACTATCGGTGCGGCGCTCGGTGTGCGCGATTGAATAAATCATTACATTGGTTTGGCTTTTTGCAATTTCATAGGCTCTGGCCCAAGCCATTACTTGGATATTAGCTTGGCAATTTGCTTGCTCAAATAGCGCGTTAATAACATCGGTAGAATAACCACCTAAAGTGCCATCTGGCAATTCTATTTGATAGGGTTCTAAATACTCAGTAACAACATCAATCTCACACTTAGGTGTAAGTTGAGTTGTGGTAGCAGATACTTGAACTGATAGACAGAACAGTAGAGCGAATTGGATTACAAATTTCATATTACAGCGTGCTTATTTGTCACATTCGCCACATACCTTGTGGAGGATTACGGGTTCCTTGGTAGCAATGCAAAGGTTAAAGAAGAAAGCGCATTTTACATGAAAAATGGATGAAAAGTAGACAAATAGTTAACTTTTTTATAACTAAAAAAGGTAGCTTTCGCTACCCTTCTTAAAAAACAAGCACTTATAACTAAAGTAAAGGTAGTAATTTATTTGATATAAACACTACTTTTAAATCAAATGTAAAACTTAAAGGGCTCTGTTCATCATGATAACTTCATTACATACGTAGTCTAGAATGCCCATTGCTGCCTTGCGGCCTTGATCGATGGCCGTCACTACTAAGTCAGAGCCGAGCACCATGTCACCACCAGCAAAAACGTTATCTGCACTGGTTTGTAGTGCGAAATTACTTTGTTCGTTTGCGATAACGCGTCCTCTTTCATCAACAGAAACACCTGCCTTTTTCATCCATTCAGGCGGACTAGGTAAGAAACCAAAAGCGATGACGACAGCATCAGCAGGCATTACAAATTCGCTATCAGGAATAGGCTCAGGGCGTCTTCGGCCCGCCGCATCAGGTTCACCTAACTGAGTTTTTACAAATTTAACACCAACGACTTGTTGATTATCATCAACCTCGATATCTAGTGGTTGTAGGTTAAATTGGAAATCAACACCTTCTTCTTTCGCGTTAAGTACTTCTCGCGGTGAACCGGGCATATTTGCTTCGTCTCGACGATACGCACAAGTTACTTCGCTTGCGCCTTGTCTAATCGAGGTGCGAACACAATCCATCGCCGTATCGCCTCCACCAAGAACAACAACTTTTTGGCCCTTGAAGCTTACGTATGGCTTTACGTTTTCTGTAAGCCCCATAATGTGTTGGGTATTACCAATTAAAAAGTCTAACGCGTTGTAAACACCGTCAGCGTTCTCGTTTTCAAAACCGCCTGTCATATCAGTGTATGTGCCTAAGGCTAGGAATACTGCGTCATAGTCAGATGTAAGTTGCTCAAACGGCACATCAACACCGATATTCGTATTGAGTACAAACTCAATGCCCATACCTTCAAATATCTTGCGACGCTGTTTTATTACCGACTTTTCAAGTTTAAAAGAAGGAATACCAAAGGTGAGTAGGCCACCAATTTCCTGATGCTTGTCGTAAACAACACAGTCGACACCATGACGAGTTAACACGTCAGCACAGGCGAGTCCTGCAGGCCCTGCACCCACTATTGCTACTTTTTTCCCGATTTTATCAACGTTAGACAAGTCAGGTGTCCAGCCCTGTGCAAAGGCGGTATCAGTAATATATTTTTCGATATTACCTATAGTTACTGCACCAAATTCATCATTTAACGTACAAGCCGATTCACATAACCTATCTTGTGGACATACGCGACCACACATTTCCGGTAAGCTATTTGTTTGATGACAAAGATCAGCTGCTTCAAAAATTTTACCTTCAGTGACCAGTTCCAGCCATTGTGGAATGTAGTTATGAACAGGACATTTCCATTCACAATAAGGGTTACCACAATCTAGACAGCGGTCAGCTTGCCCTGCACTTTGCTCATTGCTTAATGGATTGTAAATTTCAACAAAATCTAATTTACGTTGCTCAATCGCTTTTTTAGGCGGATCAATTCGCTTAACGTCGATAAATTGGTATACGTTTTTACTCATTTTTAAATCCTCTTCGCGTTATTGTGCTTGAACGCGAAGTTCTGCAGATGAACGGCTTCGATGACCTAACAAGGTCTTTACGTCAGTCGCGGTTGGTTTAACCAGCATAAATTTATTGGCATATTGATCGAACTCTTGCAGTATCGCTTGCGCGCGCAAACTACCTGTTTCTTCAAAATGCTGATTAATAATGCCGCGTAAATGCTCTTTATGAATCGCATATTCAGTGACAGGTAGTAACTCGATTGACTCGTTATTGATGCGTACATCTAAATCGTCTGATTCGTCTAGTACATAAGCAAAACCACCAGTCATACCCGCACCAAAGTTAACACCTATTTGTCCTAATACCGTGACAATACCACCGGTCATATATTCACAGGTATGATCGCCTGTACCTTCTACAACGGCATGACAACCAGAATTTCTAACGGCAAAGCGTTCACCGGCGCGGCCACATGCAAATAGTTTCCCGCCAGTAGCGCCGTATAAACAGGTGTTACCAACAATCATGGTTTTTTCACTTCGATACGCAACGCCTTTAGGCGGTTTAATGGTTAGCTTACCGCCTGTCATCCCTTTGCCAACGTAGTCATTAGCATCGCCTGTTAGCGTCATTTCTAAACCACCAGCATTCCACACGCCAAAACTCTGTCCCGCAGTACCTGTTAAAGAAACTTTGATAGGGCTTGAGGCCATGCCTTGATCACCATGGTGTCTAGCAATTTCGCCAGAAAGGGCTGCGCCTACAGAGCGATCAACGTTGCGAACGCTAAAGCGGAAGTGACCACCACTGCTATGTTGTACCGCATCTTTTGCAGCGTTTAGCATTTGTTGGTTGAGTGCGCCTTCATCAAACGGCTCGTTAGTATCTGTTTGATAAAGAGCGGTAGATTCGTCTGCGACAACAGGTGCGATTATTGGCGTTAAATCTAACTTTTGCTGTTTAGCGCTAATACCGGCTAAAGGTACTAATAAATCAGTACGGCCAATAATGTCTGTCAAGCTACTTACACCTAATTTGGCCAGAATCTCTCTCACGTCTTTGGCGACAAAGCGGAAGTAGTTCATGACTTGATCAGGCAAGCCTTTAAAGTGTTTTTCGCGCAAGATATCGTCTTGCGTAGCAACACCTGTTGCACAGTTGTTTAAGTGACAAATACGCAAGAACTTACAGCCAAGTGTCACCATAGGGGCTGTACCAAAGCCAAAGCTTTCAGCACCTAAAATTGCCGCTTTTACGATGTCTAAACCAGTTTTTAAGCCGCCGTCTACTTGCAGGCGTACTTTATGACGTAAGCCATTAGATACAAGTGATTGATGCGCTTCTGCCAATCCTAGTTCCCAAGGACAACCAGCGTACTTCACAGATGTAAGAGGACTTGCACCTGTACCGCCGTCATATCCAGAGATGGTAATAAAGTCAGCATAAGCTTTAGCTACACCTGAGGCTATGGTGCCAACGCCAGGGCCAGATACTAACTTGACTGAAATCACTGCTTTTGGATTGATTTGCTTTAAATCGAAAATCAATTGTGCAAGATCTTCAATAGAATAAATATCGTGATGCGGCGGTGGCGAGATTAAGGTCACGCCAGGCACTGAAAAACGTAACTTAGCGATTAACGGTGTAACTTTATCGCCAGGCAGTTGACCGCCTTCACCGGGTTTTGCGCCTTGAGCGACTTTTATTTGTAGTACGTCTGCATTCACTAAGTAATGCGGAGTTACACCAAATCGACCTGAAGCGATTTGCTTGATACGAGAGTTTTTAACTGTCCCAAAGCGGCGTTCGTCCTCGCCACCTTCACCTGAGTTTGAAAACCCGCCTAAACGGTTCATTGCAATCGCTAGGGCTTCGTGAGCTTCTGGGCTCAACGCGCCAATTGACATCGCTGCGCTATCAAAGCGCTGATAAAGGGCACTATCAGGTTCTACTTTATCAATAGCAATTGATTCTGTGTCTTCTTTCAGTGCTAACAAATCTCGAAGAGCTGCAACAGGACGATTGTTAACCGTGTCTGCAAATTTTTGATAATCAGAGTAATTCCCTGATTGCACCGCGTCTTGTAAGTGTTTGACTACGTCAGGGTTATAAGCATGGTATTCACCGCCATGAACGTACTTTAACAAGCCACCATGATCGACTTTCTGATGCGGTAAGAAAGCGCGGCGAGCAAGGTTAATATTGTCTTGCTCAATGTCTTCAAAGTCTGCGCCTTGAATACGGCTTGGTAGATCTGGAAAACATAGTTGCATGATGTTCTGGTGTAAACCAATAACCTCAAACAAACCCGCACAACGATAACTGGCAATGGTAGAAATACCCATTTTAGAGAGTATTTTTAATAACCCTTTGTTAATACCGTTTCGGTAATTAGTGACGGCTTCGCGAGCTGACAGGTTTATTTGCCCTTGCTCAACAAGCTGCTCTACCGTTTCTAGTGCTAGATAAGGGTAAATCGCGGTAGCACCCAATCCAAGTAATACTGCAAACTGGTGAGAGTCACGTACTGATGCCGTTTCAACAATTATATTAGAGTCGCAACGCAGTTGTTCATCGACTAAGCGTTTTTGCACCGCGCCGACGGCCATTGCTGCAGGAATAGGTAGTAAGCCTTTATGAATTTGACGATCAGACAATACTAAAATTACGGTATTTTTATCTCGAACTAATTCTACTGCTTCGTCACAAAGACGACGAATAGCTGCTTCTAGGCCTTCTTCTGGATCGTAGTTAAGGGTTAGTGTGTCACTGCGATAGTGGTCAGGATCCAGTTCACGTAACTGTTTTAAGCCCGTATACATAAGTACAGGTGTATCAAATAAAATGCGATCAGCATGACCCGTTGTTTCGTTAAACACATTGTGCTCACGGCCAATACAGGTACCTAGTGACATAACATAGCGCTCGCGCAAAGGGTCTATTGGCGGGTTAGTGACTTGGGCAAATTGCTGTCTAAAATAATCGTAAAGCGTTCGTGGTTTACTCGATAATACTGCCATTGGTGTATCGTCACCCATGGAACCAGTCGCTTCTTGACCATTTTCAGCAAGAGTCTTGATAACCTGCTGAATTTCTTCATAGCTATAGTTATAAAGCTTATGAAACTCCGCCATTTGCTTATCGTCAAACACGCGTTGGCCAATTTGTTCAGCGGCTAATTTATCAAACGGTACAAGGCGGCGAATATTTTTATCTAGCCATTCTCGGTATGGATGACGCTCTTTTAAGTCGTTGTCGATGTCTGCTGAAGAGAACACTTTGCCAGTATAGGTATCTATAGCAAGCATTTCACCTGGACCAACGCGGCCTTTTTCAATGACTTCATCTTCACCGTATTCCCAAATGCCTACTTCGGAAGCCAAGGTGATAAAGCCATCTCGAGTAATAACATAACGTGCAGGGCGAAGGCCATTTCTGTCTAGGTTACAGGCAACATGGCGACCATTGGTCATCACGATTCCTGCAGGACCATCCCATGGCTCCATGTGCATTGAGTTAAATTCATAAAAAGCTTTTAAATCATCGTCCATTAATGGACTATTTTGCCATGCAGGCGGCACCAATAAACGCATCGCCCTAAATAAATCCATGCCGCCCGCTAAAAATAGCTCTAGCATGTTATCTAAAGACGATGAGTCAGAGCCTTTTTCATTTACAAAAGGGGCTGCATTTCGTAAATCAGGAAGAAGTGGTGAATTAAATCGATAAGTACGGGCTCTCGCCCATTGGCGGTTACCCTTAATGGTATTGATTTCGCCATTATGCGCCAAATATCTAAAAGGCTGTGCCAAGTGCCATTGTGGAGACGTGTTAGTTGAAAAGCGCTGGTGGAACACACAAATGGCTGTTTGCATGCGAATATCTGCTAAGTCTAGATAAAAGTTTGGCAGATCGACAGGCATCATTAAGCCTTTATAGATTGTCACCAAGCAAGACAAACTCGCAACATAGAATCTGTCATCCTCGATTCGCTTTTCTGCACGTCTTCTTGCCATGTATAAACGACGCTCTAGATCGCGGTTACGCCAACCAGGAGGAGCGTCTACAAAAACTTGCTCTATTTGAGGGACGTTGCTAGCGGCTATTTCCCCGAGAATACTTTTGTCCGTAGGTACTACACGCCAGCCAACTAATGTTAAGGTTTCATTTGCTAGTTCTTCTTCAAGGATTTTCTTACTCTCAGCCGCAATCTCAGGATTTGGGTTTAAGAAAATCATACCAACGGCGTACTTTCGACCTAGTTTCCAGTTGTTCTCTTCCGCGATAGAGCGAAAGAATGAATCTGGCTTTTGCATGAGTAAACCACAGCCGTCACCTGTTTTACCGTCAGCATTAATACCACCACGGTGTTGCATACGATCTAGTGCGGAAATAGCTGTTTTGACTAGCTTGTGACTTCTTTCACCTTGTTGATGGGCAATTAAACCAAACCCACAATTGTCTCGTTGTTGGCTGGGATCAAAAAGCTGCATGTTTTATCTCCTACAATTATTCTTCAGGTCGCAGAGTATGGTTTAGAATATTTTTTTCAATTATTTGCATAATTACTCTGCTATTTTCTTCCGGGGAATGACCAACACTACCACAAAATTGATAAAGGTCAATAAAAATAGAGTTTTTGCTCGTAATATAATTACAATTTCCGGTGATAGAAGGGTTGTGGTTAAGGTGTTGTTTTTATTGGTTTTAGTTGTTTTTATTTCTTTTTTTGTATATTTTTCGGGAATTTTTATTTACTTTACAGAAGATAAATGTAATTTACTTACAGTATGTTACTGTACCATCGATAGAATCAAGTGTAATAAATTATTCAAAAAATATTCACTATTTTTATTGTGAATAGATAGAAAAAAAGGCCGATTAGCGCTAGTGGCTAATCGGCCTTTTTAAAAGGTTGAAGTAGATTTAAGGTTGGTAACCACCATCAATGCCTTTTGTTGTCACACTAACGGCATCGTGAGCGTGAAGAGACTCTAAATGGTTTATACGTAACCAAAAGTCTTCAAAACTTGGCACTTGGTTCATTGCATGCTGGAGCTTTCTTGCTGCATCTTCACAGAACATTAGATTTTGACCGTTAAGTCTAGCAAACTCTTGCTCATCTTCGCGCTTAACAGCAGCTTGTACTGGTGTTTTCAATGAGTTTTCAATTAAATCCACTACATCTCTAATCGGGAACTCGGTAACATTGCTGCCTAGTTTTACCTTTACTTCGGCAACAGAGCGTTGACTATGAGGAGTAGCAACTACACCTTCGGTGGTACCAAGCCACTCATGGATCTGATCGTAATTTAGCGATTTATCTTCAAAGCTATCTTTAAAAGATTTTTGGATAAGCTGTCTCGCGAGCGCCGCAGAGCAA
This sequence comes from Thalassotalea coralli, assembly GCF_055786205.1. Classification (NCBI taxonomy): domain Bacteria; kingdom Pseudomonadati; phylum Pseudomonadota; class Gammaproteobacteria; order Alteromonadales; family Colwelliaceae; genus Thalassotalea; species Thalassotalea coralli. The sequence goes on from NZ_JBVVBK010000007.1 coordinate 260,096, forward strand.
GGGCATGTTGATGAGTAACGTACGTCTACTGTAAGTTCGATGGTAAGTTTACCTTGGTTCAAACGACCCGTTATTGTTACTGGGTAGGCTTTCCAACCTTCCTTACCACTGATAAGTGATTTACGACGTAAGTGGTAATCAAAGCGCATTTCTACTTTCGCATTGTCACTCAGTTCTTGATGGCTACTAATGAACCCGTCAAGTAAGGTAACTAAGGTTTGGTAATTCAGCTGGTTCTGCGTCGATAAATCATCTAGCAGAAGGTACAAGCGTGACATATGGATGCCTTTTGCTTGTGGCTCCTTTAAATTGACAAATGCGTCAACGTGAGCTGAAACCATGCGAGGAGCTTCGTCCATAGAAGAAAGCATGAGAGGCATTTCAATATTGCTCATTCCAACCCAGTCTAAGGTTCCTTCTGTTTGGGCTGTTGATTGATTGGCAATATCAGGCATTATGGTCGACATGGTGACTCCAGATGTAGCAAGTTATGTAAAGGGCTAGGCTGTCCCCTAACTTCAGTCATAACGAAAATAGAAAGCACACTATCACGATATTAAGTGAGTTTACGTGGCATTTTAAAAGGCGGCTATTTTGAATGAAAACCTAGCTAAAAGCAAACAATAGCCGTTCATTTAGTGTATTTTGGAGATTGTATACTAATCTTCTAATGACAAACGTAATGACGTTGATACAATGGCTTCAAATTATGACAAGAGAATTATAAAAGTGGGCGAGAGTAAAGTAATAGATAGTGAATTATTGCAAGGGTATGTAGACAACTTAGGTGTCGAAGTTGTTCAACAGATGTTAGATCTATATCGTCAACAATCAGCTGTTTATATAGAAGAGATCGGTGAAGCACTCAGCAACGAATCTCAGGAAGAATGGCAAGAAAGGTGTCATAAAATGAAAGGAGCTGCTGGTAGTGTAGGATTACTTGCGGTTCACAGTAAATTGGTTGCTATAGAGAAGTCGACAGATTCTTGGTCTTCTAAACAAAACTACTTACAAGAACTGAGTGATGAAAACCAAGCATCTATCGGTGTTTTTGAGCAATGGCTTGCGTAAATTCGATGAGTAATTTTTTTGCTCTATAAAATAAAAAAGGCGCTTGAAGCGCCTTTTTTATTTCAAAAATTCTTTCGTTAGCTATCGATAGAGCCGACGAAACGGTAGCCTTCACCATGAATCGTATTAATAAGCTCCGGCTGATTCGAAACACTTTCAAAGTGCTTTCTAAGTCGGCGAATCGTTACGTCTACAGTGCGGTCATTTGAACGTAAATCTCGTCCCGTCATTTCTTTGATTAATTGTTGACGAGTAACGATTTGCCCTGCATTGGCAATTAATAACCTTAAAGCGCGATATTCGCCTCGAGGAATTGAAATTTCTTCACCTTCTGGAGATGTCATTTTTCGTGAGTTGCCATCAAGTGTCCACTGGTTGAACTTGATAATTGCACTTTCTGACTCGCTCTTACCTTGAGTAATGCGGTTCAGAATGTTTCTCGCTCTGATAGTAAGCTCTCTAGGGTTGAATGGTTTGGTTAGGTAATCGTCAGCACCAATTTCTAAACCTAATATCTTGTCGATATCGCTATCGCGCCCAGTCAAAAAGATAAGACCTAGTTCACTATTGTTGGTTAATTCTCTGGCAAGTAACAAACCGTTTTTACCTGGTAAGTTAATGTCCATAATCACCAAGTTAATTGTATTATTGGTAAGTTGCTGCTCCATAGCTTCGCCATTTACAGCTTCTGAGACCAAATAACCTTCGGCTTCAAATAAGTTTCGTAAGTTGAATCTTGTTACTTCTTCGTCTTCGACGATAAGAATATGAGGTTTTTGCATGCTCAATTTCCAATATATTGTGAACAGGGTTGAGTTAATTTTAGCAAGTGTTAGAGGTTAGTACGTTATTTAACCAACAGTTTTTAACCCTTAACAACCATATTACATGTTATATAACCTAAGTATAAAAAACAATTATTCCATACTCAATTCATGGTTTTGTTAACATTTCGATACAAGTATTTAACACATATCTATAAAAGTTGCTCAGATACAGAAAAACTAATTTCGAATGTCGCTCCTTGCCCAGGTTCACTTTCTAATTGAATAGTCCCCCCAAGAGCTTGAATGACTAAGTTATAAACTAAGTGTAGCCCTAAGCCGCTGCCACCTTCACCTCGTTTAGTGGTCGTAAAGGGTTCGAAAATTTTGTCCTTTATTGAAGGTGCTATTCCTTTGCCATCATCACGATAATTTAAGGTTACGCGTCCACCAACCTCACTCACCTTAAGCCAAATGTTTCCATCTGGTGTATCGTCGAAGCCATGGTTAATTGAGTTAAGAATCAAATTAATTAAAATTTGATTAATAGGGCCTGGCTTGCTCACTACCACCAATTGTTCAGGGCAATCGAAATGAATCTGATACTGTGTGTTTTTAATTTGCGGTGCCAAGGTTAACAAAATTTCGTTAAGTAATTCTGCGAAGTTAAACTGGCGATAATCATCACTAGATTGGTCTACGGCAACCTTTTTGAAGCTAGAGATTAATTCTGCGGCACGCTTTAAATTTCGATAAATAATACCAACGTTTTCCGAGCCTTCGGTTAAGAATTTTTTGAGTTGGCTCGATTTAAGGGTCTTATCTTCAAATGCGGTTTTAATTTCTGTCATTCTGTCAGACAGTAAAGTAGATGCCGTTACACCAAGGCCAATAGGAGTATTAACCTCATGAGCAACGCCGGCAACCATATCACCTAAAGACGCCATCTTCTCACTTTCAACGAGTTGATCTTGATATTGATGAAGCTGTTCTAAGGTCGCTAGTAGCTCTTGGTTTGACTCTTTTAATGCCTCGGTACGTTTTGACACTTTATCTTCTAATTCGATATTCAATTCTAAGCTTTTTTGTTCAGCGAGCCCTAACTGAGTAATGTATCGCTCTGTACGGTTTAAAAAACCATTTATATTGCGCGACAAAATATCAAATTCTCGATAGGGCATTTGTCTGATTCTAAGACTGAAGTCTTTAGTTTTTGAAACCTTCAGCACGTCCTCGCTAAGATCTCGAATTGGCATGGTAACTATTTGGGTTACTCGTAAATAAATGAAAAATGTGCCGACAATAAGTAAGAAAAATAGCACGAGCAAGATAATAAATAGATGGTTACTGAAGGTTAAGCCGCTATGGCTATCCATTTCAATATAAACATAGGCTTGGTTGTTCTGTTGTTGTATTGGAACAAGCACTTTAACAATGTCACCACTATAGGTAGGTGATACTAATTGCGTTAAATTACTAAGGTTAACGTGAAGTGCTTCATTATTGGGCTTGTAACCCGTTTTTAAATGGTCATAGTAAACGATATTGTTCAGGGATTCGGCATCATCGTTGGTGTACTTATAGATTTCAACGACTTGTATTGACTTATTGATTTGTATCTTTTGTGCGATACGTTTCAAGCTTTCGCTGTCGTTATTTGAATCGGCTAACAGCGCAATCTCCCCAAAATAGTAAGCCCATTGCAGGGTACTTTGTAGCGCTTGCTCGTGTGATTCAGTACGAAATGTTTTTGCTAAATATAGAACCGATACAGAAACAAAGATCATGATGAAACCTACAATGGCAATCACTATAGGGCGACGAATTGACTTAATCTCAGCAGGGTTCTGCATATATAAAGCTTAGCTATTAGTATTTTACTTAATTACGATAATTGTAAAAATTTTGCTAGATTGCAACTCTTCTAGTAAAAAAGTTACTCTCAGAAGTTAAGTCAGCATTTACTTAAATGCTTGATAAACGGTAAATCCTGATTCATTTGCCAAGGATACCACCTTACTAAAATGGTTTTCCAAAATAGGTTGGTATTTAAGAAAGCTATTGGCGACGATAATTAATTGCCCTCCTGAATTTAGGTGATTAATGATACCTTTGAGAAACTCTTCTGTCGCTCGGTAATAGGTGTTTAATCCTTGATGAAACGGAGGGTTAGAGACTACTACGTCATATTTTTTCGATACATTTGATAAGCTATTTGTCGCAAATACTTCGCCAGTCAGCCCATTCAATTCTAAGGTTTGCTTTGCTGAAGATAAAGCCAGCGCGCTAACATCGGCTAATTCCAATGCTATGTTTTCTGTGCTTTTACCTAGATAAGCAGCAATAACCCCAGCTCCTGTACCAAAATCCAATACTCGGCCTTGGATATTGTCAGGTAAGTATTTGAATAATACTTGTGTGCCTTTGTCTAATCGATTGTGACTAAATACGCCGGGAAGCGCTGCAATATCTAGTTCTTTATTCGCTAAAGATAACTGGTACTGAGAATAGTGATCTGACAACACGAAAGGTTTGCCTTTTTGCGAAGTGGCACTAAATAGCAGGCAATGTTTGGCGGCATCTTGCTTAATGACATTATTGAGAAGTCCGCTAGAGAGTTTCGCTAATGACTTAATTCCACTTTTGTTTTCGCCAACAATAATCATTGGCGTATCTTCAGCTAACGAGCTATTTAGCATAGCAAGTGTAAATAGAAACTCAGGTTTGCTCTTTGGGAAGCGAATAATAACTAAGTCATGAATAGAAGCATCGTAAGAAGCATCGAAAACCGCGTTTGAATTCTCGTGTTTAGGACGTGCGCAAAAGTTGCCGTAATGGGTATCAAAGTAGGTTATAGATTCAAACCCTGCATCAGCTAATTGAATTGTGCCGATAAAGTCGTCAGGCAAATTAACTAATAAAGGTTTTTTGGCAGTTAAAAGGTCGATGTTTCGTATCAACAATTGACTAATATTACTTAAAGACATTCAGGGCTCAGGTGATTATAAATAGCTAATCTCTTATGGATCGGCGATTTTGTGTCATAATTATCGGGTATCTTACCGCAAGTTTAACGCGATACCAAAGGAGTGGCGGCACTTTTTAGTGCTTGTATCGTACTGAGAAGGGGTCACTTTGAGCAGAAAAATTCGAGAAAATCGATTAAAAACTTGGTGGCTACGCAGTGCTATTCGTCGTGTGTTGCTTTCTTGGTATTATCTTTCTATGCCAAAGGTATTTTTTTCGCAACCTAAAATTGAAGCGTACCTTGCTTTAAATGATCCTCATAGTTATTTATTAGTTCGTGCATTGAAAGATATAGAGACTAATTATCGAGTTTCTATAGCGCTTTACTTGGTCTATGACACGGTACCTGGGGTCACTATTTTTCCTTCTTTGATGAACCAGTGGGCACTTAATGACGCGAATATTTTGGCAAACAAGTTAAACCTTCCTTTAATAAAAGCTTACCCGAGCGAGCAGGCGCTTACTACGGGACAGCAATATTGGCAATTACGCGTGCACTCAATTGATGACGCTATTCAATTATTTGACGATACGTGGAACGATAACTTTGAAGGCTATTGTTTCCCTTCAACACCCGTTATAAATTTTCAAGTGAATAACCAGAGAAGGTTAATACAAAAAGGGCACTACCTCTCGGCAAGTGTGTTGTTTGCTGGTGAGTGGTATTTAGGCGTTGATCGATTGTCATATTTAGAGGATAGGCTCCTTGATTTGTCGCTTAACTCAGGCGATTTTAGTCGTCAATTTGAGTTGTCAGCCCCACCTTGTCAGCATGTACCCTCAAACAATCTAAAAGCTTCAGAGCCAATCGAAGTGTATTTATCGCTACGAAGCCCATATTCATATTTGGGGTTTATCAAAGCAAAAAGGTTAAGCCAAGCTTACGGTGTACCGCTAAATTTAAAGCCTGTTATGCCATTATTAATGCGTGGCTTAAAGGTGCCACTTTCAAAGCAAAAGTATATTTATTTAGATGCAAACCGAGAGGCGCAACGTGCAGGTATACCTTTTGGCAGCTTTACAGACCCACTTGGAAAGGGGGTGATGAATTGTTATCAAGTGTTTGCTTATGCTCAACATTGTGGCAAAGATGAAGCTTTTATTGAAAATGCCTTTCGAGCTATTTATGTTGATGGAAGTGATGTTAGCAACGAAAACGTCATTCGTACTCTTTGTGAGAAGGCGGGCTTTGATTATCAAGAGGCGATAGATTTTCAACAAAGTCACGATTGGCAAATCTGGTCAGAACAAAACTTAAAACAATTGGCTGAGTTAAAGCTATGGGGCGTGCCGTGTTTTAAATTCAAAAATACTTTTTGTTGGGGACAAGATCGATTATTTGTTATAGAGCAAGCCCTTCAAGAATATCTCGAAAACGAAAATAACGTTGTTGAACAACGCGCACTTTCCTTCTAAGTACTTTCATTCTATGTAATTACAAACCTGTCTTAAACTGACAATTATCCTGTATTGCACCAAGTTAGAATAAATGTTCTAATACGCGCATCCTTATTTGATGCACGTGGGCTATCTTGCCGGCGTGTATAAATAAGGCCAGAAGAGGAGCGTAAACTAGGTAGTCAATGGGAAGAGATCAAACTCTGATGAACATTGACGAGGGAGTTTAACGCCGAGGTAAATACATTTTTGATTGATGTATTTGTCGGTTGTATAGGTTGAATCCTAGCAACTGTCACCTATTCCTAGGTGGAGAGCTTCTGGCCTTTGTCTGCGTGCTTGTTTTTCACAACAAGTTCTCGTCTTACAAATGCCCTAAGTTTTCCTTGCTATTTATTTCAACAAGCCTTTAGTGCTTGTTAGTTACGTGTACCTAGAAGGTGTTGAGCTTCACGCTTATCAATACTTTCTTGTGTGCCGTCGTTCATTGGAGTTAGTCAGTAATGAATTGGCAAGATATTTTACAACAATTAGAAGCTGGTACGATGCGATCAGCAAACCGAGATTCACAAGGTAATTGGCACGCAAATCTAGATGCCAAGCAAGCAATTTTAGCTGCATTTAAAGCCGGTCAAAACACAGAATTTGATGGTATCTACCAAGGCTTTGTCGATAAAGATAATTTACCTGCACGTGCATTTAGCGCTGAAGATGGCGTGCGTCTTGTACCTGGTGGTTCTTCTGTACGTCGTGGCGCTCACGTTGCCCCAGGCGTTATTATTATGCCACCTGCATATATCAACGTTGGTGCCTTTGTCGATTCAGGCACTATGGTTGATAGCCACGCGTTAATTGGTTCTTGCGCGCAAATTGGTAAAAATGTTCACGTCTCTGCTGCTGTTCAAATTGGTGGAGTATTAGAGCCTGTTGGTGCTAGCCCAGTAATTGTTGAAGATGATGCCTTCCTTGGTGCAGGTGTTGTTGTGGTTGAAGGCATTGTGATTCGCAAAGGCGCTGTTTTAGCACCCGGTGTAAACCTTTCAGCATCAGTGCCCGTTTATGACTGTGTTAATCAAGTGATGCTAGAAAAAGGTGCTGATATTCCTGAGTATGCAGTTGTTGTTCCTGGCACTCGTCCTGTTTCAAGTGAGTGGGGTAAAGAACAAGGCCTTTCTATGGCTTGTGCACTTATTGTTAAATACCGTGATGAGCAAAGCAACGCCTCTTTAACGTTAGAAACTTTATTGAGATAACCGTTATGCAGCCATCTTCGACTTTTAACCCAAATGACGCTTGGTTTGAACAGTTACCTGTTTCTGAAGGATTAGTTTCAGCTCTATCACAGCATAAGCCGACTAATCCAGATGAGCTGGCGAGCTTTGTATACGACTTGCCTGCGTTAGCTAATCACTTAAATAGCTTGCAAGAGCAAGAGGTTATTAAGCTTTGGTATGCGGTAAAAGCCAACCCTTTATCACGCATTATTCAAACGGTGGACAGCGCGGGAATTAACTTTGACGTTGCAAGTTTGGGTGAACTTAATCAAGTGAAAAAACAGGGTGTATCACCTGAACGAATTTTAAATACTGGCCCTGCAAAATCTAAAAAACAATTGGCAGAGTTTGTGGAAGCTGGCGTTAATATATTCGTGGTAGAAAGCCTTAATCAATTAACTTGGTTAAACGAAGTGGCTGCAGGTAAAAACGTTAATCCGAATGTGTTGTTGCGCGTGCAGTTACAGTGGCAAGAAGGTGAAAAAAATCCTTTAGGCGGTAACGCGTTAACACCATTTGGTTTATCAGTTGAAGAATGGCAAGGCGTTAACCTAGAAGACTATTCTCAACTGAATGTTAATGGGCTTCATATTTTTCAATGGGGCAATTTACTCAGCAATGCCAAGATGTATTCTCTTTGGCAGCAAATGGTACCGCCATTAGTTGGTTTAGCTGATTCATTGGGCATGAATTTGGAAGTTTTAGATCTTGGTGGTGGCTTAGGTGTTGATTACCTTGAAACTGGCCAAGGACTAAGTTGGGGGCAAATTATTGAAGATTTGTCTGATATTAAACGCCAAGCAGGTGTAAAAGAGTTGTGGTTAGAACTTGGACGCTATGCGGTTGCGCATACGGGCTACTATCTAACACAGGTTGTTGATAGAAAAACTAACTATCAGCAAGAACAATTAGTATTAGCGGCAGGAATTAATCATCTGCTGCGTCCAGCAATTACTGACCAGCCTTTTCCTGCAAGGTTATTAAGGGAATCAGACCAAGAATGTCTCGCCTTTGATGTTCATGGGCCACTGTGTACCAGTATGGACAAACTGGGCAGGTTGTCATTCCCTGCCGATACGAATATCGATGATACCTTAGTGTTTGCTTTTGCTGGCGCTTATGGCTTTACCGAAAGTATGCCCTTTTTCTTATGTCACCAAATAGCGGCCGAATACGTTTATACAGAAAACGGTCTTGAAGAAGTGCGAGCGGCACAACCAGCTGATTGGTATCTACGATAAACAGGAATCAACAATGAATAAATTTACAAAAGAAGTGATGCACGTTGGCGAAATGGCCAGTGGTGCTGCCTTAACTGTTCCTGTGTACCGCTTTAAGGGACAAGACAATGGGCGTAGTGTTTACATTCAAGCCAATATGCACGGTGCAGAAGTGCAGGGTAACGCTGTTATTTTTCAGTTGCTTGAGCTATTGCAAAACACACCAATTATCGGCGATATCACTTTAGTTCCATACGCAAACCCTGTGGGCTGTAATCACAAAAACGGTGAATATACTTTAGGGCGATTTGACCCTATTACGGGTGTTAACTGGAACCGCATGTATCATTTTGATGAAGATATTATTGCGCCATTTGTTCGTCAAAGCATTGGTCAAGACGACAAAACAATTGAACAGAATTTCAAAGCGTTAATGATAGACACGATTGAGCAAAAGCTTGATCACAATATCTACGGATTAACGACGGGTCAACGTATCGCTTATCAATTACAGCGCTTAGCACACCAAGCAGACTTGGTGCTAGATTTACACACAGGGCCTATTTCGAGCAAGCATCTATATTGTCCAGAGTATGCAAGAGAAAGCGCTAAGTATTTTGATATTGAACATACTTTGCTAATACCAAACGACTTTGCCGGTGCCTTGGACGAAGCAACCTTTTGTCCTTGGTGGAAGTTGCAAGAAGCATTTGCCGATCTAGGCATTGAGTTTTCAATTAGCTCAGATGCGTTAAACAAAGAAAGTTTTACTGTAGAGCTAGGCTCACAAGAGCAAATTGATTTAGACGTTGCCCTTGAAGATGCGAAAAGTATATTCAGTTATTTGCAATATAAAGGTGTTATTCATGCACCAGAATATCAGCCAAAAGAAATGACGCGATACGCTTGTTATTTAGAGCATTATAAAGCGTTTTATTCGCCTATGGGTGGCATGGTGGATTACTTAGCTGAATTTGGCAAACCGCTACCTGCTGGTGAGCCTTTAGCACGAATTTTACGCATGGATAATTACGGCGATGGTGATGCTTTACACTATGTGAGTTTGGACAAAGAAGTGATCCCAATTCTTCATTTCGCATCGGCTAGTGTTAACCAAGGCACAGAGCTTTATAAAGTATTTGAAGAGTTCTTTGTACTTTAAAAAAAACGTACAGAAACGATAAAAAAGCACCGAGACTGTTATCAGCCTTGGTGCTTTTTTTATTCGTCCAGAGTGAGTTTATTTGTAAAGTATTACTCGTGTCGTAAACTCAATGACGGCTTAACACTTGCACTTCTAAAGGCAATACTTGCCACGGTTAGCCAAGTGACTAGTGCCACCGTTAAGGCCGAAATTAGGTATATCGTTGGCGTTTGGCTAATGCGGTCGTTGAAATTGTTTAACCAGCTATCAATGAAGTAGAAAGATAGCGGAAAAGCAATGGCAAGGCTAATAAGCACTAATGCGACAGACTCTTGTGTTAGCAAGGCCATCAAGCCACCTCTAGAGGCGCCTAGCACTTTGCGAATACCCACTTCTCTTCTTCTTTGTTGCGCGCTAAATGCTGCCAAGCCGAACATGCCAATACACGTTAAAAATACAGCTAGCCCAGAGAAGATAGATATCATATCCACTAATTGAGCTTCGTCGCGATAGATAACCGCATAGTTGTCTTTAACCAATTCACTTTCAATGGCATGAACCTGTAGTCGTTGTTCGATAAAATCTACAACCGCTTGCCGCGTTGCTGCTGAGTATTGATCTTCTACTTCAACCACCAGCGAGTAATTGCCGCTGAAAGTGTAGCCGCAAGCTAACAGAACTGGGTTAGCGTGGTGTTTCGCTGAGCCTATTTTTACATCTTTGAATACACCGATTATACGACCTTGCAGGTTTTCTTGTCCGCCTGCGCCGAAACGCCAAATGTCACCAATGGCTTCTTCAGCCGTTCTATAACCCGCTGGCGCTAGAACAGATTCGGGGATCATAATGCCGATAGTACCTTGTTCTTCATTAAACCAATCAGATTGGGTTTCGCGGCTAAAGTCTCTACCAGCGACTAACTGTAATCCCAAAGATTGAGCAGCGTTAAAGCCAACACCAGCGTAGCCCATGGCAACACCAAAGTCCGTTACGTTTGGTACTGAAGTAACAAATGCACCCGCATAAGTAGACTTAGTTAAGTCAAAGTCTGTCGGTGTGGCAGAAATTACCCCGTCAATTTTCGCTAGATCTTGATAAAAAGTTTGGCTATCGCGATCGTAAATTTTGTTTCCTGGTAAATCTAATACTTTTAAACGTTGTTCTTTTGCATAGTTTACCGAGAGGTTTTGTAAGTAATTTAACTGCAGGTATAAGCTGGAAGCGGCAATGATTAAGCCTACTGATAAGGCCGATTGTAAAACCATCAGAGATTTTCGCACTAAAATCGCCGTTTTTCCTCTGCCAAAATCGCCACTCAATACTCTATGCACACTGAAAGATGAAATAAATAGTGCAGGGTATAAACCTGATAAAGTACCGATAGTAATAGTTACCAGTAATATCTGAGGTAAGTAAGTCAACCAGCTATCAATTTGCAGATCGCGCCCGACTAATTCACTAAAAGAAGGAAGTAAAAGTTCAACCAAGCCACAGGCAAGCAGTGCAGACACCAAAGCAATTAAGATAGATTCAGTTAAAAACTGGATCACAAGCTGTGTTCTGGTGGCACCTAGTACTTTTCGCACACCCACTTCTTTCGCTCTAAGACCAGCTTGTGCAACACTCATGTTGATGTAGTTAAAACTAGAGATAACGATAAGCAAAATACTTAATGCGATGCTAACGGTAACGGTTTTTTCTGAGCCACCGACCCTCATATCTGTGTTGAAGTTGGCTGCTAAGTGGATGTCTCGCACTGGCTGTAGGAAGTAAACGATTTCGTTGCTTTCATCTTGCCATAAGTCGTTCAAGATACGGGTAACTTGACTCGCTACCTGTTCAACATTTGCTGCAGGATCAAGCTTCACATAGGTGTGAGAGACTTTTCCTATCATGTCCATGAAAGAACTGTTTCTGATAATCGCGTTCATGTCATAGTGACTGTTCGTTGGGAAATCAGCAAATATCGCTGTTATTTCAAAGTCTTGCTTAGCACCTTCGATAACAAAGCGTTCACCTACGGCATTTTCTTTACCGTACAATCGTAAGGCTTGCGACGCTGACAAAGCAACTTTGTAGGGCTGGCTCAGCGCAGTGGCTAAATTGCCGTGCATAACATCGATAACAACAAAGTCCGTTAGATTTTCAGGTGCAGCCATCAGCTTTTCTAATTTAAAGTGCTCATCACCTATTTTTACTTTTCCCGGCAGTAAGTACTGGGTACTGAGTAATGAAAGAACATCATCGACGCCGACGATTTTTTCAATATGTTGCTGCCCTCGCGGCGTTGTTAATGGGAACTGATTTCCTGTCGGTTGATGATGCATCACAATACGGTACGTGCGTTCTGCATCTGGTTGAAAACTGTCGTAAGAGCTTTCGTGAAAGGTATACAGAGCCACTAAAAAAGCAGCAGCTAAACCAATTGATAACCCTACAACCGTTAGTGCTAAATTCATTTGATGACGCGCTAAGGAACGAGATGCGCTAACGATGTAATTACCTAATAAATACTTAAGCATGTTGCACCTCACGAACCGTTTCGCTTGCTTTGTCTAATAAGATTTGGCCATCAAGCAAGCGTACGATGCGACTTGCGTATCTTGCATCTTGCTCAGAGTGAGTCACCATGATTACGGTAGTGCCTTCTTCATTTAGCGACTTAAGCATGGTCATTACTTCTTCACCGTGCTTCGAATCTAAGTTACCTGTAGGTTCATCGGCAAGCACTACTGCGGGGTTTATCACTAACGCTCTGGCAACAGCAACACGCTGCTGCTGACCACCAGAAAGCTGCTGGGGTAAATGCTCGGCGCGATGATTAATACCCACTTTCTTTAAAATCTCTTCTACGCGCTGAACGCGCTCTTTCTTGCCTACCTTTAAATACTGTAGCGGGAGTTCGACATTTTCAAAGACAGTTAAGCTATCGATTAAGTTAAAGCTTTGGAAAACGAAACCTATCGAGCTACTGCGCAGGTGTGCGAGCTTTTGCTCTGAGTAATGGGTAATGTTTTCGTCGTTGAAGTTGTACTCGCCCGCATCAGGTGAATCTAGCATGCCAAGCATGGAAAGCAGTGTTGATTTACCGCAGCCTGAAGGACCCATTATCGCAACGAATTCTCCCTTTTTAACCGATAGATTGATGCTGTTTAATGCTGTCGTTTCCACATCTTGGGTGCGAAAAACACGTGATACATTGGTTAAGTTAATCATGATTTTTGTCCTGTAATTTCGATAATGTCTGCCTTATCAAAGGCTGCGTAATTTGAGGTGATGATCTTTTCGCCTGGCTGTAAACCGTCGACCACCTGATAGTAATTTTTATTCTTTTTGCCCAGCGTAATTGCTCTTCGCGTTGCGGTTGTACCGTCTTCGTCTAAAACGAATACCCACTGCCCGCCAGTGCTGGTAATAAATGAGCCACGCTTAACTAATACCGAATCTTCAACTCCTTGGCTTAATAGCAGATCTAAATCTAAATTTTGACCGCGCTTAATATTGGCTATTTCACTCGGTAGGTCAAATTCAATGCGAAACTGGGCATTGTTAACGCGACTGTCAATTTTCGTTACTGACACTTCCGTGTCCTCGCCGTTAATTGACACTATGGCTTTCATATCTAAAGTAATGTCGTTCAAGTAGTACTCGTCGATATTGGCGACAAGTTTAAAGCGGTTAGGAATATCAACTTGTCCTAAGCGAGCGCCTTTTGACTTTGATTCACCTAGTTCAACATTAAGCTCACTTAAATAACCAGAAGTAGGCGCTTTTACTGTTAAGTTGTCTAAATTATTACGGGCAAACTGAAGATTTTTTTGTAGCATTTGTGCACTTTCTTCAAGCTGTTGCACTTGTACTTGGCGAATTTCTTCTTCTTGCTGCTGACGCTGCTTTGTCAAAGTTTTTCGCTCTTGGTAATAATCAAGATCTAGTTGCAATGCTTGCAGTTTATCTTTGGCTAATACGCCTTGTGACACTAATTTTTTAGACTGCTTTATTTGTCTATTTAGGTGCGCAATATTTAAGTCTATTTCCAGTAAATCGCGGCGTAAGTTAAGGCGATTAGTTGTCATGGTCATTTGGGTATTGCGCAGAAAGTTTAGCTGCTCAGTTACTTGTGCTTCTCTGCTCATTACGTCTAGTTGTAAAGAGACATTAGATAGCCTTAAAAGTGGTTGGCCTTTCTCAACATATTGCCCTTGTTCAACCAGCTTTTCTTCTACTCTACCGCCCATTACTGCATCTAAGTAAATAGACGTTTGCGGGCTGACATTGCCTCTTAGTTTTAATTTGTCTTCAAAGTGGCCTTCTACCACAGCAGCTGTTGTAAAAGAATTAATGGCTACTCGCTGCGTTTTTTGATTAGGCTTAGCTAGCCCTGAAGCAAAAGCCGCAATGGCTATCGCTGAAACAACAGCAATTGCCATGATTGGCTTTAGGTGCTTTTTGTATTTTGGGGACTGTCTTGGCTTATCCACAAATGTTCTCCTAGTGTCAATATCGCGTGTCAAACAGACAAAAAATCGCGTTTCATTGGTAGTAGATATAACAATTGTTGTGCCAACAAATAAACTTAATTAAAAACAGTGGTTTATGTTGTTTGTGTTATGTTTTGTTATCTAAAAGTGTCCATCAGTAGAACAACCACTTGTCCATTTATGGACACTTTTTCTTTAATTCAATCGCTAACTAAGCTAATGTAAATCCAATTATTGGCCAGGTAAGGCACACGCCTAAATGAAGCACGCGGGACATATCTTAGTTGTTGATGACAATGACGATATTTTAATTTCAACGAGATTGTTGCTCAAAAAACACTATAGCTTGGTGAAAACCACCAACGATCCACATCAAATAGAATCGCTAATGTCAGAGTTTGAATTTGACGTGATCGTACTCGACATGAACTTCACCCAAGATGCCATCAGCGGACAGGAAGGCTTTTACTGGCTGAAAAAAATTCTAACCGTTGACCCTAGTGTGGTCGTGATTATGGTAACGGCGTATGGCGCGATAAAACTAGCGGTTGAAGCAATCAAAGCTGGCGCGTCTGATTTTATCCCTAAACCTTGGGATAACGACCAGCTACTCGCATCAATGGCTTCCGCTTTTCAGCACTCTTCTTCGAAGAAAAAAATTAATGTGTTGCAACAACAAGCGCAACAGCTAAGCCAAGCAATGAGTGGTCAGAATCAGCAATTTATTGGTGAAAGTGAGGTGATGAAACAAGTATTCGCCACCATAGACAAAGCCGCACAAACCGATGCCAATATTTTAATTACAGGCGAGAGTGGTACAGGTAAAGAGTTAGTCGCTCGGGCAATTCATCAAAAGAGTATGCGCGCCAATAACACCTTTATTAATGTTGATATGGGCGCGATTTCTGAAGCCTTGTTTGAAAGTGAATTATTTGGTCATAAGAAGGGGGCTTTTACTGACGCTAAGTCTGATCGTTTAGGCCGATTTGAATTAGCTAAAGGCGGCACCTTGTTCTTAGACGAGTTAGCGAATTTACCATTAAACCAGCAGGCAAAGTTACTTACTGCGCTACAAAACCGCCAAGTAACACCAGTAGGTGGCACGAAAGTCGTTGATATTGATATTCGCTTAATTAGCGCCACCAACGACAACTTGTTGCAGGCGGTTGCCGACGGTAATTTCAGACAAGATTTACTGTATCGTGTGAATACAGTGGAGATTCGCCTACCACCATTACGTGATCGCAAAGAAGATATCCCACTGTTAATTGATTACTACTTAAAGCAATTTTGCACTAAGTATCATCGCAACATTGTTATTAACGCTTCCGATGTACAAAGGCTAACGCGATATTCATGGCCAGGTAATATTCGAGAATTACGCCATGCGATTGAACGTGCCGTTATTCTGGCAGACTCAAATGTCTTGGATATCAGCTCCATTATTATGTCACCAAATGCCCAGCATTTAACACAACAATCTGGTGAGCAAGCTAACGCTGAAGAAGTGTTTGATTTAGAAAAAGTAGAAGAACAAACCATTGCCAAAGCACTGAGCCATTTTAAAGGTAACGTAAGCAAAGCGGCTAAAGCACTTGGTTTAACTCGCGGTGCCTTATATAGAAGATTAGATAAATATGAACTCTAACCGCGAAAAAATGACCCTTTGGATCTGGTTGAGTGTTTTCGCGCTTGCGTTACTGCTTGCTGGTTTTGAATTTTTACGAAATGGGTCATCAGCTATTGCCATCATATTGGCGTTGTTCAGCATCTTAGTAGCAGCGAAGTTAAGCCATCTATTTCAACGTAGCCACAAAAAGTTAGCCCAAGTGATTGAAGCTATGGCAAATGACGATCCAACATTGGGTTTGAATCAAACCACGCCACTGGCAAAAAAGCTTGCTCAAGTCAGTGAACAAATTTCTCAGAATCGCAAGAAAAGCGAATCACAAGCGCAATTCTTACAGTCGCTATTACTGCATTTAGATCAGGCCATTATCGTGGTAAATGGCGAAGGGAAAATAATTCACAAAAACCCCGCCAGTGAAAAATTGCTCGGTACATCAGTAAGCAGCTTAGAGATGCTAGGTGAACTGGGCGAGCTTATCGCTTCAACCTATGTAAATAGCCGTGCAACTGTCTCTTGGCAATTAGGCGATAGCTCAGATACCTTGTCTGTGCATATCAGTTGTTGCGAGATTGATAGCGAGTTTTTAAAACTCGTGAGCATTCAATCGATTCATCTTGCCTTGATGACGAAAGAGCAACAAGCCTATCAACGACTGACCAAGGTGCTGACCCATGAAGTGGCTAATTCTATTACGCCGATGACATCACTTGCCCAAACAGCGCAATCTTTAGTGCCTGATCCAAGTGCTTTTGATGATGCAGAAGACAGACAAGATCTATTCGAAGCGCTTAATGCCATCGCTAGTCGTTCGTCTCATTTAGGGATGTTTATCAAAAGCTTTCACCAGATTGCTAATCTACCATCGCCAAACTTGCAGAAAGTAGAATTATCAGAACTCGTTCAACAAGTTCTTGTGCTCTTTAAAGGGCAAGCGCAAGAGCAAGATATTCAACTAACCTTTTCGAACGAAGCTAACTGTTTACTTACCGCTGACCCTGCTCAAATTGAGCAAGTGCTGATTAATTTAGTGAAAAATGCCTTTGAAGCAGTAAATAATAGCGAGATAAAAGAAGTTACTTTACTTTTAAGCTTAACCAGCGATAAAAGCGCAGAACAGCAGCTTATTTTGGATATTGAAGATTCAGGCCCTGGCATTGCTGAACATGTTATTGAACAAGTATTTATTCCCTTTTTTACTACTAAAAAACAAGGCTCAGGTATCGGCCTAAGCTTAGCTCGGCAGATAATGATCCAACATGGTGGTGATTTATCCTATATCCACAAGGGAAACAAAGGCGCTTGTTTTAGGTTAACGTTTAATTCTTAAGTTTGTAGCCACTCTCATATTAACCCCTCGCTCGCATAGTCAGGAAAACGAGCGAATCGCTCGTTTTTATCCGACCGTAAAATATAATTTAGTTTAACTTTCTTTTAACTAGCAATCAGTTAGCTGCTCTGGTAAAAATATAGCATTCAGGAAAGCGAGCGTTGCTGCGGTAGAAAAACGCGCGATTCGCTCGCTATAAACATGTTATGTGGTGAAATCGAGTGAGAAATAAGGATCCGAAGAGATGCTAGAAATACTAAGCGATATATGGCAGGCGCTGGCAATGTCGGATCGAATTCAATTTGCAGCGCTGATTATTACTGCTCTATTTGGTTTTTTGATGTGGTCGCACTCTCGTCGAACTACTGTGAAGCCTCCAACGACTCTTAATGCAGAAGAAGGCAGCGTCTTACAATTAGCAAATAAGCTTAAAGAATATGGTGCGTTTTATTCAGACCTGCTTAAGGCTTTTGATTCAGGGCGCAGTGTAGCCATCTCACGTACAGATGTTATTTCTCCTCGCAAAGCCAGAAAGATGCGAAGGTATCTTCAAAATATGCTTTTTATGTCTGCCATACGTTTTGAAATGATCGAGAATATTGATGATTACATTCAGCTGGTTGAGAATGATGCGAACCCCCAGGAATTGGAAGAAGCTTGGATGGCTGCAAGGCAAGCCATGCGAATGAATATTCGTCAGATAGAAGAGCTAAGAATAATAGAGGATATTCCATTCCTCGAAATAATGCCCTTGATGGATGCGACGATGGCTTTTTATGCTCTTCTTCCAGAGGAAAAGCCGCTTAAAGAAATAGAAAGCCTAAAAGCTATAAATTCGGGTTTAAAGGCGATTCTTAGCAACATCAGAAGGCTCGCAAAAATACCTATACATTAAAGACTGTAAAAGAATCATCATTAGAGTGTAAATCTGCACACATAACAAATTTAGGCAGCGGACAGTAAACTGCCGCTGCTAAAGGCGTTAGGTTTACCTCGAAAATGGATAGATTTGAGTTTTTAGAACACGTAGATGAATTCAAAATAGATTCATCAGCATTTTGGTTAAATGGCCCATCGAATGAAAAGTATTGTTTGGGGGTGTCTGGAAATAAGTGGGAAGTGTTCTATGCCGAAAGAGGCAATAAAAATTTAAGGGTTGAGTTTGATTCAGAAAGTGACGCATTAAAGCATCTACTTGACAAATTAAAATCAGATCCTACTTGTATCAAGAGGTAGGTAAACCTAACAAGCGCATAAAGCAACGGGACACGCAACGTTTGGCTCGATTCCGCTCCGCTACACAGTTTAGCCAAACATTGCTTAGCCCCTTATGCGGGCGTTATAAGCCAAGGGAAATTCGGCTATGAAATCGATAATTGGAAAACTTGATGTGTTGAGCGTGTTTTCAGCGTGGGCACTTTTGCTAGTTTTCTTTGTATCTCTGGCTTACGGAAAAATATTTTCAGAACCTGAAGCAAGTGCTAGTCATTTAGTTTATTTGTTTGGTGCATTCTTATGTGCAGTTTTTATGCATATTGTTTTGGCATTTTTTAATCGTTGCCCTCATTGCAATAAGTGTTTAACTGTTCAAGGTTTCAAAAAGCCTCACCCAGCATCAAGCGGGAGCTGGGATAAAGTGGTTTGGCGTTGGTTTTCTGGTTCAATTGTTTGCATTCATTGCGGGCAAAGGGTGGCAACAAATGGCTTATAACAAGCCAATCAAGTGCGGGACTGCTAAAGCTTGGCTCAGTTCCGCTTCGCTACACAAGTTTAGCCAAGCATTTATCAGCCCCTTATTGGGGCGTTATATGCCCATAAAGGATTGCGCATGAATCAAAACTTATATTTTAAAACAAACAAATTTGATTCTGCCAAAGAGTTGGCTGAGTACGTTCACTCAGAGCTCGAAAAGTTAAACTTTACGCCAAATGAACCAATTGATTCTGAATATATGTTTTCGATAGAAGCATGTGTAAATGGAATTGTTGTTGATATTTATATGGGGAGAAATGATGAAGAGACGGACGTGCCCCTCTGGCAAATTTGGTCTGAGCAACGAGTTCCTTTTCTAAAAAAACTCTTTGGCAACTCTGGTGAAGCAGAGGAAGCAAAAGTTAAAGTGGAACTAGAAAGTATCGTTAATAGAATCGAAGGTGTTAGTGCTGTTGAATGGGGCATATAACAAGCTGCTTAAGTGCAAACGACGCATGGGACAAATAACACTTGGCTTTTGTCGCTGCGCTCTAAATTTTAGCCAAGTATTATTTGCCCCTTAGCAGGGCGTTAGGTATTACTCAAATATGGGTGAAGTTTTCAGAACCTTTCTCGCTATAATTTTGCATATTTCATGCTTCGCTATTGGAATGTCCTTATTTAATTTAACAGGGTTTAGTGAAGTAATTGAGGAAGTATCTCTAGCGAGAGAGTTCATTATTATTTTATTTGGTATAGCTGGCGTAGTTTTGGTTTCCATTAAATCAGAAGAGCCATTCATGCATACCTTTATCAAACTAATTGCTCAAAGTTTTGAGCGGCTTTTTCTACTATTAACACTTGTTTCTTTTACATCGCTAATTGATGAAAAAGATACAACTTTTGGGCTGTTTTCGTTTGTAGTGTTTGCTGTATTTACGTATGGTATTCATAAGTTTAAGTTCATCTCTAGGCTCAATAATACCTAACAAGCGCATTAAGTGAAGGGACTGCTAACAGCTTGCTCGGTTCCGCTTCGCTACACAGTTTAGCAAGCTATTATCAGCCCCTTATGCGGGCGTTAGCTGTACAAGGAGTACAATTGAGTATTATCAAACAGTCAGGTTTATTTACCGCATTTTTGATTATCTTTGGGTTTATTCTTCGTTATTACTCAGTTTATAAATCAGGTGCAGATATAGGCATTTTTAATATATTTTTCAGTGTAACTATCGCGGGTGTGGTTGGTGGTGCAGGCTTCTATTTAGGCCAACTTAAAATAAAAGACACACTAGCAATTAAGCATCTAGCATTTTCCGCAACTTTTGTGTTTTTTATGTCACATGCTTTAAGCAATTTACTTGGCCTATACCAAGTGTCATGGTTTGCGTATGTTGCGGTAGTATTTGCATTTTCATTTGTAGCCGCAATACGGATGGCTAAAATGTTCAATAAGGCGAAGTACAGCTAACAAGCGCATTAAGAGGCGGACACAAAAAGCTTGGCTTGTGCTCGTTCCTCGCAAATTATAGCCAAGCATTTTGGTCCGCTTATGCGGGCGTTATGTTTGCCTTGTAGTTCGGCTTAATTTGAAAGGCTAATGAAAGATATTTTATTGAAGTTTAAAAAAATTAAGTTGCAAATAAACACTATAGTAACCTTAGTCTTTATCGCTTCTGTTGCGTTAATGTACGCGGGATTTATAAAACCTATAGAAGCTTATCACATCATTGTCTTTTCATTGTTGTGTGTGTTTTCATACCTTTTATATGAATTAGTAAAAAATAAATTCATATTCATAGATTCTAAAAAATTTTTATTATTTTCGTTTAAAGGTATCCTTGTATTACTATTTTATATCACAATGATTTTACTGGGTTTGTTTGTGCTATTTGATGGTTAAGTTAAGTAGTAAACATAACAAGCCGCTTAAGGCGGGACTGCTAACAGCTTGCTCGGTTCCGCTTCGCTTCATATTTTAGCAAGCTATTATCAGCCCCTTAGCGGGGCGTTAGCTGTTTCATGAACAAAGCGAAATATTTAGGTCTAGTTTATTTATTACCAGTAATCCTGTATCCGCTGAAAGTAGATCACTTTCAAGATATTTGGATTTGGTACTACCTTCCATTTGCGGTTTGTTATTCTATTTATGTTTGGTTTAAACCCACAGAAAACATTTCGAAGTATATAATTTTTACACCCATAGCATTTCTAATCTTCTTTATTTCTGGCTTTACAGTTCAAATAGCAATTTCAAAGGGTGTAAATTCAGCGTTGGAGTTCTTGCCAATAATGCTTATTTTCGCAATACCGTTCAGCTTTGTTACTGGGCTTATTTATGTTTTACTAGCTTTACTAATTCTTAAAGCATTTGAGTATTTAGGTTACGGTTTAAAAAACAGCTAACAAGCTGTTCAAGGCGGGATTGTTAAAGCTTGGCTCAGTTCCGCTTCGCTACACAGTTTAGCCAAGCATTTATCAGTCCCTTATTGGGGCGTTATATAGCTAAGCATGGAACTGCATGAGCGGCCAATCTAGACTAATTTTTGATACCTCAACTTTTACGTTTGTCCATGCAGAGGATAAACTTCAATGTTCCGTTTCTGCTTTGGGATCACAAGGTGAAATAGTTACTTACCCTATTCGAGAAAGTATTATTTCGAACCTGATAGCAGACTTGGAAATTATTCAGAAACAAAATTATTCTGGTAAGTTAAAAATTAAGACTGACTCTATCAATGTAAATTTAAAATTTAGCGGCTTTAAAAAAGAAAAAGGTGTCAAAGTTAGAGCATATTTAACTAGTTGGTTTTATTACAGTTCATCAGGTTTTGGTTCGTATACTTCTGACTCCAATTTTGGTAATTTACTAAACAATCTAAAGCGTTGTATAGAGTAATCGCTATATAACAAGCTGTTTAAGTGCGGGATTGCTAAAGCTTGGCTCGGTTCCGTTTCGCTACACAAGTTTAGCCAAGCATTTATCAGCCCGTTATTGGGGCGTTAGGTTTTTCAAAGGATTGAGGTTTAAAAATGAATAGTGATTTTCGAGTGTCAGGTTGGGCTTATTTAATTTATGGCACCACGAGCTTAATCGGTTTTGTTATAGCTTTCTCGTTTGGCGTAACTCAAATGCCGGCCTATCTTGCTTTACCTCTTTACGTCCACGCTTTGGTTAATATTGCTTTAGTATTAAATGTGTTAGTTTTGTTAAGTGGGTATTATTTAATAAAACAAAATACTAATGTCCATAGATTTGCGTTTCCAATAGCAATGGTGTTATTGCTATGTATTCCATCGGGCACTGTAGTAGGCTTCTTGTATTTATATCAAAGAGCAAAAAAAACTAACAAGTAAATCAAGCGGGACTGCTAAAGCTTGGCTCGGTTCCGCTCCGCTACACAAGTTTAGCCAAGCATTATCAGCCCCTTGAGTGGGCGTTTTGTGTCAATGAAACGATGGAGTGTCAAAATGATTCGTGTATTGGGTTTTTCTTTAGGTATAAGTTTTATCGCATTTTTTAGCTATAGCCTAATTTTTATAAAGCATGACTTGTTTGGTTACGCTTTTGCTTCATTTAGTTTATTGCTTGGTATTCTATTCCTTACTTATGGCATAAAAGGAAACAAGTTTGTCACCCCTTTTATTCGTAAATTTCTTATGTGGTAATTAAGTGACACATAACAAGCCAATTAAGTGCGGGACTACTAAAGTTTGGCTCGGTTTCGCTTAGTAAAACCTTTTTTATTACTTATTTAGAATGGAGGCGATTATTTATGTCTATTACACAAACGTTAAATAAATGGTTAACGGTGGAAGTTGACGAAGAATCAATTAACCGACAAGCTCGGGAAATTAGGTTGTTGTTTGAAGCGCTAATCAACCAAGGGTTTAATGAGGATCAGGCGTTGAAGATTGTTGTTGGTGTTTGTAACAATTATGGCTCCGATGATTTAGATATTTAAACCACATTTTTAATCATAATTATGGTCGACATTAAGATTTAGCCAGTGAATAAAAAAACGCGCTTAAAGCGCGTTTTTTTATTGTTCTACATGTTCTTTCAAATAAGCAAATAGCTCTCGGTAATACTTACCAGTTTTCTCTGAAGCTTTCTCTTTAGCAGCCTGTCGTTGCAACTGACGTAGCTTTTGTCTGTCCATTGCAGGGTGCTGGCTTAACAGCTCTTCAATTTTGTTACCGCCTTGGTCAATCACTTCATCGCGCAATTGTTCAAGTTTGTGAAACTTGGTGGTTTCTTGCTGATGCTTGTTAGCCATGATATCAAGCGCTTTTTGAATAGGCTCTAGATCTGTTTCAAGTAATACTTTACTCATAAAGCGCACATGGCGGCGCAAAGCTTCAGGTTTGTTTTGAATTTTATCGGCTAGAGCAAGGGCTTCTAATAGCTCTTCGGTAAACGGAACCTTCGAACGTTGATGCTTTGATAGTTTAACTAAACGCATAGCAAAATCTTGTAGCGCGTGCATTTCACGCTTTATATCAGATTTACTTTTATATTCTTCGTCTAATGCGTCGATATCGTGGTCGTAGTCAGGCATAATAAAAAGACTGGATTAAAAACATTGGCATAGTATACCTTAAGCTGCACTTTGCCACTAGCATAAGCCTATACTGAAAGTACTGGGTTAAGAGTTGTTTACTTCGATGACAGATAAAAATTCAATTATAGAACAAATGGAACAAGTAAAGTCGCGTGTTGGTGACGTACTTGATTTGGCCAATTCTCTTGGCGCAGATGGCGCGGAAGTTGCGATGAGTCGTCAGCAGGGCTTAAGCGTTTGTACTCGCCTAGGTGAAGTTGAAACCGTTGAGTTTACCAACGACGGTGCCCTGGGTATTACTGTGTACTGTGAAGGGCGAAAAGGTAGTGCGTCTACCGCAGATTTGTCTCAAGAAGCATTAAACCAAACGGTACAAGCAGCGGTAAATATTGCCAAATATACCTCGGTTGATGACTGTTCTGGCTTAGCGGATAAAGAACTGCTAGCAATGGACCCGCCTGACCTAGATTTATATCACCCGAAAGTTTTATCTACTGATGAAGCCATTGACATTGCTAAATCGTGTGAAGTGGCAGGTTTAAATCATGACAAGCGTATCGGTAACTCTGACGGTGCCACATTAGCAAGTTTTGAAGGCTTTAAAGTGTACGGTAATAGCCACGGACAAATTGTTGGCTACCCTAGTAGTCGTCATAGCTTGAGCTGTGTGATGATTGCCAATGAAGCAGATGAAATGCAGCGCGATTACGCCTATTCTATCAATCGTAAATTCGACTTATTAGAAAAGCCTGAAGATATCGGCATAAAGGCGGCAATTGAAGCAACATCACGTTTAAATGCGCAAAAATTGCCAACAGGGAAAGTTCCTGTCATGTTCCGTGCTGATATTGCTAACGGTTTTTGGGGACATCTTATTGCCGCTATTAGCGGTGGAAACTTATACCGTAAATCGTCTTTCTTAGTTGATTCTATTGGTAAGCAGCTTTTTCCTGAGTTTCTAACGATTTCAGAGCGTCCACAAATTAAAGGCGCATTAGCGAGTAGTGCTTTTGATAGCGAAGGCGTAGCAACACAAGATCGCGAAATTATCACTGACGGTGCGCTAGCAACTTATTTGTTAACGAGTTATTCAGCACGCAAGTTAGGCTTACAAACAACAGGTCATGCTGGCGGTATTCACAACTGGCAAGTGTCGGCAAATGGCGGTGATTTTAAGCAAATGCTTAAAACACTAGGCACTGGCTTATTGGTAACAGAGCTAATGGGGCAGGGCGTTAATATCGTAAATGGTGACTATTCTCGCGGTGCTGCTGGCTTTTGGGTAGAAAACGGCGAAATTGCCTATCCTGTGTCAGAAATTACTATTGCAGGTAAGCTACAAGATATGTTCTCAGGGTTAGTTGCTGTAGGTAGCGATACTGACTTAAAAGGTGCGATTCACACCGGCTCTGTACTTATTAACGAATTACAAGTAGCAGGAAACTAGTCGTAACTAGTTTCTGTGGCTCATAACTATGCTGGCTTGCAACAATTTTGGCTTGCAACATTGTTAGTTCTTAAAGGGGAAATGTTAAGTATTAACCCAATAACAATGTTGCAGTGCCTAAGAACGCAAAAATACCCACTACATCCGTAATCGTTGTTAGGATAACGCTACCCGCGAGCGCTGGGTCAATATTCATTCGTTTAAGCATTAACGGAATAACCACACCAGCTACACCAGCAGCCGTCATATTCATCAACATGGCAAAGGCTATGATGCTACCTAAGGTGACGTCTTGTTTCCAAATACCCACAACAAGCCCTATCAGTAGCGCCCAAATAATGCCATTTAAGAAGCCGATAGCGAGTTCTTTATAAAGTAAAATTTTCGAGTTACTTTCACCAACATGGCCCAAAGCAATACCACGAATAACCAGGGTAAGTGTTTGGTTACCTGCAACGCCGCCCATACTTGGCACTAAGGTATTTAAGATCGCCAGAATGGCTAACTGGCTTAAGATGTCTTCGAACATCGCTGATACAGCTACAGCGAATAAAGCGGTAATTAAGTTTACACCCAGCCAGATAGAGCGCTGTTGTGTACTTTTAACAACAGGGGCAAAGGTATCGGCTTCGTCATCTAGACCCGCCATACTCATCATCGAGTGTTCTGCTTCTTCACGGATGATATCAACGATATCATCGACCGTAATACGACCTACTAGGCGGCCTTCTTCATCGATAACTGGGGCAGAGAACCAGTCAAATCGTTCGAACAGCTGAGCAACTTCTGTCTCAGGCATATCAACGGTGACAGCTTCAACTTCGGCATCGATAAGGTTTGAAACTGTAGTTTCAGGCTTCGCTGTGACAATTGCTTGTAGTGAAATAGCGCCGATAAAGCGGTCTTTTCTGTCTACAACATAGAAGGAGTCAGTTGACTCAGGCAATTCGCCTTTTAATCTTAAATAGCGTAAAACCACATCCACCGTTACGTCAGGGCGGATAGTGATAGTATCGGTATTCATGATACCGCCAGCGGTATCTTCTTCGTAAGCAAGTGCCTGCTCTACGCGACTCCTGTCTTGCGAGTCCATGGAGCTAAGTACTTCACGATAAACGCTATCAGGTAGCGTTCTTAATACTTCTGCGAGGTCATCTACATCCATGCCTTCAGCAACTTCGGCAAGCTTTTCCGGCCGGATGTTTTTTAAGATGCCTTTACGAACTTCTTCATTAAGCTCTTCGAGGACTTCACCGTGATGATCTGGGTCGATAAGTTGCCACAGTACGGTACGTGTTTTCGTTGGAGATGATTCGAGTAGTAGTGCCAAGTCATATGCAGGCATGTTCTGCATTAACTTGCGCACATAGACAAACATACCGCTACCAAGTGCTTCGTTAACTTGCTGCAGCTTTTGTTGACTATAATCTTGTTCTGACAATTCCGGCATCTTGTTGTCCTATGCCTTCATACCAATTGAGGTAAATATCTACTTCAATCAGTATCACTACACGAATATTGAATAATCTTTGAAAAAGGTGACACTTTTACTATCAAACGTTATTTTTTCTTGATGAAAATAACTGGTTCACCAATGCAGGTTAAACAGTAAATACTGCGTTACCAACTACAATAGTTTATCTCAACTATCTGGTTTTATCAGCTTTTTTCTTGATGCTAGCGAATTTAACCGCGTAACTTAGTGGATAGGGGAATGGTAAAGTTATTGAAAATTACTGTTCTTCATCGAAATTGTCAGTAAAAAGCTTGTTTATGGCAAACATCGCTTGTTCTGCATCTTTT
Source organism: Thalassotalea coralli (assembly GCF_055786205.1). Classification (NCBI taxonomy): domain Bacteria; kingdom Pseudomonadati; phylum Pseudomonadota; class Gammaproteobacteria; order Alteromonadales; family Colwelliaceae; genus Thalassotalea; species Thalassotalea coralli. The sequence goes on from NZ_JBVVBK010000007.1 coordinate 286,939, forward strand.
CCGCTGGCGTGAACTTTTACTGTTTTTCCTTGGCTTCCTGCTAATAACATTAATCCCATCACGCTATTAGCATCTGCCGTGTTTTCTTCTAGCTCGATTTGAATATCTGCCGTAAATTGCTGGCACAGTTGAGCAAGCTTAGTCGCCGCTCGGGCATGAAGCCCAAGTTTATTGGTGATTAAGATATCTTTCGAGATGGTCATTAATGCACGAGCCTTTACGTTGACGCAACGTTTAAGTCTCGGTGTCGAGCTTGCACGTCTGCGCGTTCTTTTTTCAGGTTATTTGTGAGTAATTCCGCAATGTATACGGATCTGTGTTTTCCGCCAGTACAGCCAATAGCAATAGTAATATAGCTGCGGTTATTGCGCTCTAGGTGAGGTAACCAGGTCATCATAAAGCTGTTAATTTGCCAAACAAATTTAGTGACAATTGGCTGGCTTGCAAGAAAGTCGATTACAGGTTGATCTAGTCCGGTATAAGGCTTTAAGTCTTTTTCCCAAAATGGGTTAGGTAAGAAGCGAGCGTCGAAAACAAAGTCAGCGTCTTTCGGCACACCATGTTTAAACCCAAAAGATTCAAATACCACTACCATATTGCCAGTGGTTTTACCCAAAATACGTTCACGAATAAGATCAGCAAGCTGGTGAGGGGTTAACTGGCTAGTATTAATGTATAAGTTAGCGCGTGATGAAATAGGCTCTAATAGCTTTTTCTCAAGAGAAATTGCCTGATCTAACGCGATGTTTTGCTTGATAAGCGGATGCAAACGTCTGGTTTCACTAAAGCGTTTTATCAGGTCGTTATCGTCAGCGTCTAAGTAAACAATACTTAATTCTACTGCGCTTGGTAAGTAGTCGATAATTTCAGAAACATCAGACGGGTCATCAGGTAAATTTCGAACATCCAAACTCACCGCAACGGTTTCGTAATCATTGATTACCGTATGCGTAAGTGCTGGTAGCAAGTTAACAGGAATGTTATCAACACAGTAATATCCTAAATCTTCAAGTACACGAAGGGCTACTGTCTTGCCCGAGCCAGAACGTCCGCTGACGATGGTGAGTTTCATGTTGTAATTCCGTTTTTATTGTTCGGCTTGTGTTATAAATTGAAAGAGTGCTTTATCGCTGTCACATTTTCGCACTTGTTTGACGACTTTTTTATTACCAAATAATTTTGCGATACTTTGTAATGTTGAAAGGTGTTCCTGACATTGCTGCTCGGGAACAAATAAGGCGACAAAAATATCAACAGGGCGGTTATCTATCGCGTCAAATTCAATAGGGTGTTCAGTTGTTGCTACCACTAACATCACTTTTTCACTATCAGCTAACCGGCCATGAGGAATGGCAATACCGTTGCCGATACCCGTTGAGCCCATTTTTTCACGCTGCATTAAACTTTCAAGTAAGGTGTAGGTATTCATTTCAACTGCATTTTCTGCAGCTTTTTCACAAATGATTTCTAGGATTCTTTTTTTACTAGTAGCAGGAACTGCACATAAAGTGCAGTTCTCTGTCATGATGTCGGATATTTTCATTGAAGTTGAAACTAGTGTTGGCTTATTTTGCCTTTATATTTGAGGATTTGTTTATCGAGTTTGTTCACTAAAGAATCAATAGAAGCATACATGTCTTCATTCTGTGCTTTGGCGTGAACTTCGGTACCGTTTAAATGAACAGTTGCTTCCGCAATTTGGTTGAGCTTCTCTACGGTAAGTACTACATAGACATTGTTGATGTGATCAAAATGTCGCTCAAGCTTTGCAAACTTTTTATTAACGCTATCGCGCATAGGTTCAGTGATTTCTACATGGTGTCCAGCAAGATTAATTTGCATAAGCTCTCATCCTTCTTTCAAGGTTTACAGTAAACTTTTACGCTGATTAGACGGTGGAATGCCTAGAGACTCTCTATATTTGGCTATGGTCCGTCTTGCAACGTTTATGCCCTGCTCAGCTAACAACTCAGCCATTTTACTATCGCTCAGTGGTTTCGCTGGCACTTCTGCTGCGACCAGCTTTTTAATTAAAGCTCTGATCGCAGTGGAAGAACACTCTCCGCCATTTTCCGTACTCACATGGCTAGAGAAGAAATATTTTAGTTCAAATATCCCGCGTGGGGTGTGCATGTATTTTTGTGTGGTTACACGTGAAATCGTAGATTCATGCATATCTACAGCTTCGGCAATGTCGTTAAGAACCATTGGGCGCATAGCTTCTGGGCCATGCTCAAAGAACCCTTGTTGGCGCTGAACAATGCAGTTACTTACTTTTAATAGTGTATCGTTACGGCTTTCTAAGCTCTTGATAAACCATTTGGCTTCTTGCAAATTAGAACGAATAAATTGGCTATCGTTAGAATTTTTCATCGAACGCGCCATAGAAGCATATTGTTGGTTTACTGAAAGGCGAGGCGCAGTATCTGGATTTAGTTCAACCACCCAACGACCATTTTTCTTTTCAACAGATACATCAGGAATAATGTATTGCTCTTCTTGTTTGATCACTGAGTCGCCCGGTCTAGGATCTAGTGACTGGATCAAACGAATAATTTCGCGTAATTGGTCTTCTTTCAAGCGTGTCTTACGCATGATGGTGCGATAGTCACGGTTACCTAGTAAGTCAATGTGCTCGCCAATGATTAGCTTGGCTTCTTCTAGCCAAGGCGTATCTTTATCAAATTGGTTTAATTGAATAATTAGACACTCAGGAATAGAGCGGGCACCGACACCAACTGGATCGAATACGTTGATGCGCTTAAGCACAGCTTCTACTTCATCCAATTCAACATCTTCTAAGCCAAGAGATTCTAAAATATCTTCGGTGGTTACCGTTAAATAACCGGCATCGTCAATAGCGTCGATAATTGCCATTGCGATGGCTTCGTCGGTCTCAGTAAATGGTGTTAATTCCATTTGCCAGCGAAGGTGATCTTGAATGGAGTCTGTGGTTTCACCTTGATAAACAAAATCTTCTGAAGGAGCAGCGGCACCTGTATTTGATACGCCTGCACTGAAACTTTCATCCCAAGTGGTGTCTATATTCAGCTCTTCTGGAATATCAGACTTATCCATTGCTTCTGTTGTGCTGATTTCATCAATGGTTGGCGAGGCGTCTTCAGAGCCATCATTCGCCGTAGGCGTTTCCGTTGTTTCAGAAAAAGCTTGTTCTAAATTATCAGGCTGAGATTCTTGGTTAGCGGAAGCTGCTTCGTCAACTTCTAATAAAGGATTGCTTTCAAGCGCTTCTTGAATTTCTTGTTGTAGATCCAACGTTGACAGCTGCAACAATTTTATCGCTTGTTGCAACTGAGGTGTCATAGTCAGTTGTTGTCCAATACGGAGTTGAAGACTAGGGCGCATTTATCTAATTCTTATCCTTTCCAAGGTTATTGGTTTTGTTTTTTTAACAGCTTATCACAACTATAACGTGAATTGCTCTCCAAGATATACATCTCGTACCTGTTGATTCGCTAAAATTTGATCTGCATTCCCTTGAGCGATTAATTCTCCATGACTGACGATATAAGCATGTTCACACACATCGAGGGTTTCACGTACATTGTGGTCAGTAATTAGAATACCAATTCCCTTGTTCTTTAAGTGTAGAATAATTTTCTTAATATCACCGACAGAAATTGGGTCTACGCCAGCAAAGGGTTCATCTAGCAATATAAATTTAGGATCAGCCGCTAACGCACGAGCAATTTCTACGCGACGACGCTCACCGCCAGATAGGCTCATGCCTGTGTTTTCGGTAATGTGACCGATATTAAATTCTTCAACTAAGTGTTCGAGTTTTTCTTCTCGCTCGATAGCGTTCAGATCTTTACGTGTTTCTAAGATAGCCATAATGTTCTGATAAACAGTTAGCTTTCTAAAAATCGAGGCTTCTTGTGGCAGATAGCCAATGCCTCGACGCGCGCGCTCATGCATAGGCAATAGTGTAAGGTCTTCACCATCTAAGGTGATCTTGCCTTTGTCATTGTTAACAAGGCCAACAATCATGTAAAAGGACGTGGTTTTGCCAGCGCCGTTAGGGCCAAGTAAACCAACAATTTGCCCGGCTTCAACAGATAAGCCAACGTTTTTTACAACTTGGCGGCCTTTATATGATTTAGCTAGATTGCTAGCACTTAACACTGCACTCATTTTTTAAGCTTTTCCAGTTGTTTCGGCTGAAGAGTGGTTTGTACTCGTTCGTTGTCTTTACTATCTGCAAGCACTTGCTCAGTTAGAAGGTTATAGGTAATCACGCTACTTTTTACCATGCTTCCTGCTTGCCTTAATTCTGCATTACCCGAAATGACTATAGTATTTTTTGCCGGCTCGTAAGTAATCTCATTGGCTTGTAAATAAATAGGCGTACCATCTTCTAAAATTTGCTCGAAGGTTGCTGGAGACCCTTTTGCGATATAGGTTTTTGGCTCTGAATCTGGATTTGATAACACTTGAACGAGATCTGCTTTTATTTTTAAGCTGCCTTGTGTAATGACGACATTGTCGATGTAGCTAAATATTTTATTTTTTAGATCGCCAGCAGAACGCGATGCGTCAACGTGTATTTTTTGCTTAAGGTCGTCATCGGCAGCAAAGCCGTTTACTGAAAAAGTCGCACAAAGAATGACTGCCAGTAACCTATTGCGCTTGTTTGAAATAATTCGTTTTATCATGTTTCGTCAACGTTATTTGTTTAGTATTTAAATCGACGATAAGTCCTGCGCCATACATCACAAAATCGGCGCCCTTAAGTTCGATATTCTGTTTGGAACTAATGATGTTGGTACTGAGATCCAGTTCCAAGTCAGTTCCGTGTATTTCTTTAATTATACTGTCTTCGTCGGTAGCTACCAACAAAACATCTTGTTCTAGCTGTACGCGATGATTACCAAATAATGTGCCTTCTTTAGCACTTATTTCCCAAGGCTTGTCACCACTTTTTGGGAACAGAGTATATTTAGGTAGCTCAAAATATGTGACTGCAAGCTCGCTGTAATGTTCCATTTTTAGTGCATCTATCTTATAAGATAACTTGCCACTTTGAGCGAACGCTTTACTGCTTAATTGCTCTGCAACGAAGTCCGGGTTCATCGCATAGTCTTCATTATTTGCTTGTTCTAGGTCTTTTTCAAACCATTCAAAAACGCCGTAAATGGTTACAGCGCAGATGAAAAAGAGTAAAGAAAGAACGTGAGTGCGTGTCATATACTAGCGCCGGTGGCTTGTGATAACGTATTTTGGCTTTGCATCATAATATCACAGGCTTCACGTACGGCACCAAATCCACCTCTATTTGTCGTTACATAATGTGCTATTTTCAAAATAGCGGGATGGGCGTCATTAACTGCGATACTTAAACCAACATAATCCATACAAGCAAAGTCTGGCATATCGTCACCAATATAGGCAACGTGTTCTGGCGCTAAACCTTCTGCCGCTAATAACTCTTTTAGAACGGGTAATTTGTCTTCTTTACCTTGAATAATGTGTTTAACATTAAGTGCTGTCATGCGGGTATTGACAATATTTGAATTTCGGCCGGTTATCACGGCTAAATCAACGCCACTTGCTGCTAACGCTTTTACGCCATAACCATCCTTCGTGTGGAAAGCTTTTAGCTCTTCACCGTCGTTACCTAGATATATTCTACCGTCGGAAAAAACGCCATCTATGTCACAAACAAAGAGCTTTATCTGAGAAAATTTCTGATAAACACTATCGTCAATACTGCCATAAAGTGTTGTATTCATTACATTACCCCTGACTTTAACAAGTCATGCATATTCATAGCACCAATCGGGTAGCCTTGGTTATCTACGACAATAAGGCCGTTTATTTTCTTATCTTCCATAATTTTCAACGCTTCAGCTGCTAGCATTTCAGGTGAAGCTGTTGTTGGGTTTTTGGTCATCACTGACTCAATAACATCTTGATGTATATCTGTTTTATCGTCAAGTACGCGACGTAAGTCACCATCAGTGAATAAACCAACGAGCTGATTTTCATCGTTAACAATGGCGGTCATGCCTAAACCTTTTTCGGACATTTCTACTAGGGCGTCTTTTACTAATACATCAAGCTTAACCACGGGTAAGCGGTTTCCTTTGTGCATGATGTCTTCTAAACGAAGTAAGAGCCTTTTACCTAAACTGCCACCTGGGTGCGAAAGCGCAAAATCGTCGGCAGTAAAACCACGTGTTTCTAATAGTGCGACTGCTAGTGCATCACCCATTACTAAGGTTGCGGTAGTGCTTGAGGTTGGTGCTAAGCCTAATGGGCAGGCTTCTTGTGATACTTTCACACAGATATGGACATCGCTTAATTTAGCTAAAGTCGACTCTTCATTGCCTGACATGCCTATCATTTTGGCACCAATGCGCTTTATCACGGGGATAATCGATAATAACTCGCCAGTTTCACCAGAATTAGAAATAGCTAAAACAATGTCATCTTCGGTAATCATGCCTAAATCACCGTGGCTTGCTTCGCCAGGGTGGACAAAAAATGCTGGTGTTCCGGTGCTCGCTAATGTTGCAGCGATTTTGCCACCGACATGGCCTGATTTACCCATGCCGATAACGATGACTCGTCCTTTAGTCGCTAAAATTAATTCGCATGCCGTTTCAAAGTTATCGTTGATATGCTCGTTTAGCTCATCGATTGCTTGTTTTTCAATTTCAATAACTTGTTTGGCAAGTGCTTTAAATTTGGACATAGTTAACTCAATTTCCGTTTGGCTTTAAAAAAACCGAATCATACATTCAACTGTAAAATCTTACAGTTGACTAAATAATAGTAGCTGGTAAGCAATAAAGCTTACTAAAAGTAAGGCACCCTTAGCTCGAGTGATTCTGAAATTGCCTAACTTGCGACCAAAACACAAGATAAATAGAAGAAGGGTGACACCGACCATATAAGGTGCGTCTCTTACTGCTGCATTAGCGTCGATTTCGCCTGGGGCGATCATGCCTGCAAGTGACAATACCGCTAAAATATTAAATATGTTGGAGCCAATGATATTGCCTAAGGCAAGATCATCTTCTTTTTTCACAATACTCATTATGCTTGCTGCGAGCTCAGGTAAGCTAGTACCAATGGCGATAACAGTTAAGCCGATAACCAGATCACTGACGCCAAAAGCTCGAGCGATAAATTCGGCTGAGCTTACTAAATAGCTGGCACTCATTGGCAATAGCACCATGCCTACTGCTAACCAAAACAGCGCCCAAGAAGTCGGTAGGGCGTCTGGTACTTCTTGTTCAGCTTCAATGATCATGGCATCGTCCATAGGCTTATTTTTGGCGCGTTTTAATGTGATCATGAGTAAAGAAATAATGTAGATAAAAAAGCCAGCAAATAGGATGTAGCCTTCGGTTGCTGAAAAGTGTTTGTCTAATAGCATCCAATAGGCGAGTAAAGTTATTGCAAGAACAAGCGGTAACTCACGTTTGATGGTAGAAGAAGAAACAGACAAGGGGTGCATTAACGCTGTAATGCCTAAAACTAAGGCGATATTAGTGATATTGGAGCCAATCGCATTACCAATCGCGGTGTCAGGTTTACCGTCTAAGGATGCCGTTGCAGCGATCATCATTTCAGGTGCAGAAGAACCCATAGCGACTATAGTCAATCCGATAATCATTGGGCTAACACCAAAATTACGCGCGAGTGAAGAAGCGCCAACGACAAACTTGTCCGCACTCCAAACAAGGGTAACTAAAGAAATTAACAGTATAAAAATTTGCAATAACATTTACGACTCCAAAATATGTCGGCAAATTGTCGCTGGTTGTAGGCAAAAAAAAAAGAGCTTTTGCTCAAAATAGTGTAAAAAGGCCAGAATTTCGTCTTAGATTGGCATTTTTTCATCAATTTACCTGCTAATGAAAGATAGTCAACCAAAGCTAGGTCTGCTATTCATCTGTTTATTAGTGGGGGCAAATGAACGAAAATTCCACGAATATTACAAATTCTTACGTTTATAAACGAATTATTACTAATTTTAGACAGATTAGATTGTTAATTTCAGATGAAGTATTTGTTGCGCTAGGTTAGAATTAGCGCCACTTCGTAAAACAGAAGACAAACTTAGAACAGGCTCTATGTCAGATATTTTAGTAGACATTAAAAATATGACCTTTAAACGCGAGCAGCGTGTTATTTACGATAACATCAGCTTGCAAATTCCAAAAGGTAAAGTAACGGCCATAATGGGGCCAAGCGGCATAGGTAAAACAACCTTGTTACGCTTAATTGGCGGTCAGTTACAACCAGAGTCTGGACAAATTTGTTTTGACGGAGATGATATTAACCAATTTTCTCGCGCTGAACTGTATCAAGCAAGACAGCGTATGAGTATGTTGTTTCAAAGCGGTGCTTTGTTTACCGATATGTCAGTGTACGACAACGTCGCTTTTCCGATAAGAGAACATACCAAGCTTTCTGAACGCATTATTGAGAAAATCGTATTGATGAAGTTAGAAGCTGTAGGGCTTCGAGGCGCACGTCACTTAAAGCCTAGTGAGTTATCAGGCGGTATGGCAAGACGAGCGGCGTTAGCACGTGCAATTGCACTTGACCCTGAACTTATCATGTATGACGAACCTTTTGCTGGGCAAGATCCTATTTCAATGGGAGTGATTGTTCGATTGATTAAGTCACTAAACGATGCTGCTGGGCTGACGTCAATTGTTGTCTCACATGATGTTCCTGAGGTGATGAGTATTGCTGACTACATTTACATTATTGCGGAACAAAAAATTATTGGTCAAGGAACGCCAGAAGAAATTCATCAACAAGAGTCTCCTCTTGTTAAGCAGTTTGTTAAAGGACAATCTGATGGCCCTGTACCTTTCCACTTTAAAGCGCCGTCATATCAAAAAGAATTGATAGGCAAGGAATAGTTTTCGTGAAGTTTTTGCAAATTTTAGGACAAAAAGTTATTGGTAGAGTTGCCGCTTTAGGGCGAGCAATCATCTTATTGTCCTCATCGTTGTTACATTGGCCAAATCCACGAAAAGGCTGGCCGTTGCTGGTAAAACAATTACACGCAGTTGGTGTGTTATCTCTGATTATTGTTATTGTTTCTGGTGTGTTCATCGGTATGGTTTTAGCGTTGCAAGGCTACACTATTTTAGTTGGCTATGGTGCTGAAGCTAGTTTGGGGCCTATGGTTGCTCTTTCATTGCTTCGAGAGTTAGGTCCTGTTGTTGCCGCACTTTTGTTTGCGGGTAGAGCAGGGTCTGCACTAACTGCTGAAATTGGTTTGATGAAAGCGACTGAACAATTATCCAGTATGGAAATGATGGCGGTTGACCCATTAAGGCGTGTTATCGCACCAAGATTTTGGGCGGGTTTTATTTCTTTACCCTTGTTAGCAGCTATTTTCTCAGCGGTTGGTATTTTAGGTGCTCATTTAGTGGGTGTTGACTGGCTAGGCGTTGACGGCGGTACTTTTTGGTCAGTAATGCAGGCACAAGTATCGTTTGAAAAAGACATTTTGAACGGCATTATTAAGAGTGTTGTGTTCGCCTTTGTTGTTACCTGGGTTGCTGTTTACAAAGGCTATGATTGTGAGCCGACTTCGGAAGGAATTAGTCGTGCAACTACTGCGACAGTAGTGCAATCTTCGTTATTAGTTTTGGGATTAGATTTTATTTTAACGGCTTTAATGTTCGCTAATTAGCAAAAAAATTAGTGAATATTCAGCTTCTGTTAAGTAAATAAGTGTAAATTTGGTGGAGACATGGTGTCTAAAAAAGTAGAAATATTAGTAGGGTTGTTTGCGGCAATAGGTATTGCGGCATTGTTGATGTTATCGCTAAAAGTAGCTGATAGTGGTATTTCTGGCAACGGCGCAACGTACCAGTTATATGCTAAGTTTGACAACATAGGTGGACTTAAAGTGCGTTCTCCAGTCAAAGTTGGCGGTGTTGTTGTAGGTAGGGTTAGCGATATTAGCTTAGACCCAGAAGACTACACACCTGTGGTGACGTTAGAGATTTACACACAATATGACAACTTTTCAGAAGCAACGTCAGTTTCTATTCTTACGGCTGGTTTGCTAGGTGAACAATATATAGGATTGTTGCCTGGCTTTATGGATGAATCAGTTGAGACGTTAGTTGCTGGTGACTTTATTGAAGATACTAAGCCTGCCCTTGTATTAGAAGAGTTAATTGGGCAGTTTTTATTTGGACAAGGTAGTGACGATTAGCAAAATGAACCTATTAAATGTAAAACGCAAATCTTTGGTTATGTTAATGGTTAGCGCAATTAGTTTTGTGGTGACGCCAGTTTTCGCTCAATCATCAAGTATTGAGCATAGTCAGCAATTTGCTCCTTTAGTGGCAGATGAAGGCGGTAAAGCGGTCAACAAGAAAGACCCTTATGAAATGATCCAAACGGTTGCCGATATTACGTTTAAGCGCTTTGCTAGAGAACAATCTCAAATTCGTCAAAATCCAAATTTGTTAAAAGATATCGTCCGTGAAGAGTTGGTACCGTATATCAATTATCAATACGCTGCATTTAAAGTTATCGGCGGAAGTAACTTTAAAAAGACCACGAAGGAGCAGCGAGCGGCTTTTGTCCCTGTTTTTCGTGATTACTTAATCACGTCATATGCGCAAGTGTTTACTTTGTATAACAATCAAGAGGTGCAATTTGGACCGGCTAAAGATTTTAGCAACGAGAAAGTTGTCGCAGTAAAAACAGTGGTACTTGAGCCTGGTAGAGATCCTATTGATATTTCTTTTCGCGTGAGAAAAAGTAAAAAATCGGGCGAATGGAAAGCATACGATATGGTCGCTGAAGGTATTAGCTTGCTGGATAGTAAACAAGCTGAGTTATCTAGTTTAATTCGTCAAAAAGGCTTGCCATACGTTACCGATATGTTGAAAGAAAAAGCTAATAAAGACATCGTTTTTAAGTCGTAATCGAGCATATGAAGACAAAGTTATCTTTAAATAATGATTGTATTGTTGTCGCTGGACCATTAACCAGAGACGCAATTTCAAAAGGATTTGAGAAAAAAGCCTTGGAGCTGTTATCGCAACCTCAGCTGAAAGTCGATTTATCAGCTGTTGAGCGCGGCGACACTGCTGGTTTAGCGTGGCTTTTATTGCTAGTTGAGCAAGCAAATCAACGCAAAGTTACTCTGCAATTTATCAATATTCCTGAAGACTTACAAAAATTAGCAAAATTATCTGCTGTCTCTCCTTTCTTGCCAGTCGAATAACCCCTATAATCCCGATAATTAGATTATCGGGAGTACAATTAAGTGGACGTTTCTGAAATAGAAAAATTAATCAACGATGCCGTTGAATTAGATGAGTTACATGTAAAGTTTGATGGTTCGCAATGCACGATTATAGCGGTAGCGGATTTTTTAGGTGAGCTATCTCGCGTTAAGCGTCAGCAAACTATTTATGCACCACTTAAAGAAGCAATTCAATCTAACCAGATACATGCCGTTACCATTAAAACTTATACCACAAGTGATTGGCAACGAGACAAAATGTTCAACCTTCCTTTATAACCGTTTAGCTGGATAGAATTACCTTGGATGCATTTAAAATAAACGGCGGTCATCCGTTAAATGGCGAAGTGACAATCTCGGGCGCTAAAAATGCCGCTCTGCCTATTTTGATGGCTGCTTTGCTATCAGATACTCCTACTACGATCAGTAACGTACCGCGTTTAAATGATATTAATACCACCATCAAACTTATGTCTCAATTAGGGGCGAAAGTTGAATGGTTATCTGATGATAAGCTATTGATTGATGCTACTTCTATTGATCAGTTTGTCGCTTCTTACGAATTAGTTAAGACCATGCGTGCGTCAATTTTGGTGTTAGGGCCGTTGTTAGCAAGATTTGGTCATGCTGAGGTTTCTTTACCTGGTGGTTGTGCGATAGGTGCTAGACCAGTAAATCTCCATATTCATGGTTTGAAACTAATGGGCGCTGACATCGAGGTGGAAAACGGTTACATCGTCGCAAAAAATGAAGGCCGCTTAAAAGGCGCTACCATCTTTATGGATACTGTCAGTGTGACAGGCACTGAAAACTTGATGATGGCAGCGGCACTTGCTGATGGCACTACTGTCATAGAAAATGCGGCACGAGAGCCTGAAATTGTTGACCTTGCTGAGTATTTGATCTCTATGGGAGCTAAAATTTCAGGTGCAGGAACAGATACGCTAATTATTGAAGGTGTTGAGTCTCTTTCTGGCAGTGAATATAAGGTCATGCCAGACCGTATTGAAACAGGAACTTTCTTAGTGGCGACAGCGGTGACTGGTGGCGATGTAACTTGCCGAAATACTGACCCTAGCGCGTTAGATGCTGTGTTGAGTAAATTACAAGAAGCGGGTGCCGAGTTATCGTATGGCGAAGACTGGATTCGAATCATAATGAATCAAAGGCCAAAAGCTGTAAATGTGCGAACCGCTCCTCATCCAGCGTTTCCTACCGATATGCAAGCGCAATTCGTGGCGTTAAACGTTATCGCTGAAGGCGCAGCAACGGTCACAGAAACGATATTTGAAAATCGCTTCATGCATGTGCCAGAAATGCAACGTATGGGTGCTGATATCCGTTTAGAAGGAAATACTGCTGTTATCCAAGGTGTAGAGCAGTTAACGGGGGCGCAAGTTATGGCTACAGATTTACGAGCGTCTGCTAGCTTGGTTATTGCTGGTCTTGTTGCAACTACGGAAACGCAAGTTGATCGTATTTATCATATCGATCGCGGTTATCACAAAATCGAAGATAAGTTACAGGCACTAGGTGCTGACATAGTACGAATTGCCCAGTAGCTTTAAGCACACGATTAAAAAAGGCGTATTGATTAACTATCAATACGCCTTTTTTATTGTTATTCCAACTAAAATTCACTTGCGATTACGGGTAAGTCTGTACAACCGTAATCAATATTGAGTTGGCTCAGTAAACAGCTAAGCTGTCCTCTGTGGTGGGTTTGATGGTTAAACAAATGACTCACATAACTTCCTAAGCCTTTTGACATTGCTTGCCCTTCAGTCGTGGTATATCGAATGGTTTTCGGGTAATCGTCGTCATTGATGTTTTGGGCAAAAGTTAAAATAACCTCATCCACGGCTTTTCTTAAGCTTTCGATTTCTTCAAACGAAGTAGCGAAAATATTATCAACCGCCGTCGCTTTAGGGAATTGAACTAGCTGCTCATGTGCGAGCAAATGCGGTAAGCTGTGCGCAATTCGAGATAGCATAATCAAATCACCAAATAATAAGTGATTCCAATAATGCATAACACTGGGGAAGAACGACTGAGTGTCTTGTTGCCATTGTTTTTGCGTTAGCTTGCTAGAAGCGCTAAGCAATTGTTGATTCATGCGTTGGTTGTAGCAAGCCATCATTTGGCTATATGTTTTAAAGCTCAACGTAAAATTCCTTCTTTAACCCTCGAAATCTTTATCTATTTCGAGGGCGATACTCTCCAATAATTACCGGGACATCTATCGACTTATTGTTGCGAAGTACTTTGAAAGTAAGTTCAGTACCAGGTCGTGTTTCAGTAACAATATCTAAAGCGTGATGAATAGATTCTATCGGTGTGTCTTCAATTTGATAGATAACATCTCCAGGCGTCAAACCTGCTTTAGTTGCAGGGCTATTAGGCACTAATTCACTAATGCTTACACCTTTTTGTAGAGGGCTGTAGCCTGCGTCTTGTACCCCAATCCAACCGCGAACAACACGACCGTTTTCAATTATTTGCACCATAACCTTGTAGGCTATACGATAAGGCACAGCAAAGAAAATGCCTTGAACATTTTGTTGTTGATCTCTGTGCTGGTATTGGTGGGAGGTAATACCAACTAACACGCCGTTGCTGTCTATTAATGCGCCACCAGAATTACCATTGTTAATTGCAGCATCCATCTGAATAAGTTGCAAGTAGCTATGGTTTTGGAAGCCGCTAGGGCGACCTGTGGCACTAATTATACCTTGGGTTATAGTTTGCCCTAACGCAAAAGGATTACCTATGGCTAATACCACGTCACCTACTTCCGATTGATATTGTGGGTCTTGAGGGATGATAGGTAAGTTTTCCGCTTCAATTTTTAACACCGCTAAATCCGTGGTGATGTCAAAACCGATAACATTGGCAGGAAATGTTTGCCCAGTTTGAAGTTGAACCACTATTTGCGTTGCGTTTTGAATGACATGATAGTTGGTTAGCATATAGCCATTAGACGACATGATAACGCCCGAACCAAGACGTTGTTGAACCGACTGCGAACGATAATAAAATGGGCTACTTTGAATTGATTGCGAGTAAATATTTACTACCGCAGGGCCAGCTCTTTTTACCGCGCTAGAATAAGATACTCGAGCAGGCTCAGCGGGTGACTGGTTAAGAATTTTCCATCCTGACGATTGACCGTTTTTAATATCTGGAAACAAAACGATGATAACGACGGCGATGATAACACCATAGCTAATGGCATTGATTATGTACTTTAGAGTGTTTAACAATTTCAAGTAGTATTGTCTGTCATTTTTCGCTAAAGACTAACACAAGCTGATAATAGCTACCAATGAAGAAGCTAATTTTTTTACGCCAATAAAAAAGCGGCCATTTAGCCGCTTTAAGTCAAGGTCTTATATGTCACACCTATTTAGTGAATTCTTACATAAAGGTTAGAGTTACCTCGGACGATGTTAAGCAATAAGATACCGTCATTGCTTTGCAGTAACTCGCGAAGCTCGCCGATAGTGGCAATTTTACGTCGATTTACGCCACGAATAATATCGCCTTCACGTAGTCCTGACATGGCTGCCGGAGATCCTTCTTCGACACCGGTAATAGTTACACCATAGCCTTTACTATGGTTTTCAAGCTCTGCACCTTCAAGCATGCGGTGGATAGTACCTGGCTCTACCGTAGCAGAGTCAGCTTTTTTCAAAGTAACCTTGTAAGTTTCTTTATCACCATCATTTTTAATCACGGTTAACTTAACTGAGTTACCTGCACCCACTGCGCCGATTTTACCTTTTAGTTCACTAAACGACTTAATTTTCTTGCCGTTTACTTCAACAATGACATCACCGGCTTCGATGCCTGCTTCTTGCGCTGCCGAGCCTTCGGTGACTTGCTCAACAAAAGCACCTTGTGCCTCTTCGAGCTCCATTGCCTTAGCTAATTCGCCTGTTAAGCTTCGCCCAGCAACACCTAATACGCCTCGGCGTACTTCACCATATTCGATGATTTGACCAACAAGGCTTTTTACCATGTTACTTGGAATGGCAAAACCAATGCCTACATTGCCGCCGTTAGGGCCAATAATTGCGGTATTGATACCGATTAATTCACCTCTAAGGTTGATTAACGCGCCGCCTGAGTTACCACTATTAATGGCAGCATCCGTTTGAATAAAGTCTTCGAAATTGTCAGCATTTAGGCCGCTTCGTCCTAGCGCACTTACGATACCTGATGTCACTGTTTGACCTAAGCCAAAAGGACTACCAATAGCGACGGCGAAATCGCCTACGCGTAGTCGATCAGAATCAGAAAACTTAACTTCTGTTAAATTTTCAGCTTCTACCTCCAGAAGCGCAATATCACTGTTTTCGTCAGCGCCAATTTTTTTCGCTTCGATTTGGCGTCCGTCTTTTAAGGTGATTTGAATTTCATCAGCTTCTTTAACAACATGATAATTAGTAACAATATGACCTTTTTCAGCGTCAATAATGACACCTGAGCCTAAGCCCTGAAATGGTCTTTCTCTACTTTGACCTTGGCGGGGATTACCAAAGAAAAATCTAAAAGCGTCAGGTACATTTTTGACTTCTTGAGTACCTTTAACGGAAATTAGCACGACTGCTGGTGTTACTTTTTCTAGCATAGGTGCAAGGCTTGGTAACTGTTGGCCAGCGACGGAAGTTGGTAAGGCTGCGCTCGCAGGTAAGCTCGCCATGGCTAAACTACTGGAAAGAAAAATGCTACTCATTAATACAGACATTTTTTTCATCTTAGAGATTTCTCCTACTTTTCTGTTTTCTACCCACTTACAGACTAATAGATTTTTTGTTAGTTCCTAGCTGTTAGCTTCAGTATTTGTAACAGGTTGTTTCTTATCAGCAAATAAACCACTCGCTTCCCCAGAATAATCAAGAGGTGCTTCGGTTCTAGGCTCATCTGTTTTACGTTCTTCTTTGTTATGACGAAGTGCTACAGTTTGCGCTAGCTGTTCTTGCGTTTCTTTTGAAAAGAATGGCATATGTTCAATGTCTGTCGGTGTCGCTTGTTGCAATAATTGCGTGCTTTGCTCCATTTGCTTCATCGCTTTTTGACAGGTTTGATTCATTTGCTCAAGTAGTTGTGTTGAATTATCTAAATGTTCGGCAACATCTAATTTGTACTGCGCCAATGAAGCCTCTGCCTGAGTTGCTTTTTCGGCAAGAGATTTGTTTTCTGTTTCTGCAGCGGATAAAAACTTGCTCGCAATAAAACCCACAAGAGCGCCAACAGCAAAAATAATAATTCCAACAACGATATTCATATATATAACCTTAATTTACTTGTCGCACGAAATTGTATTCGTAGAGAAAATTGGTGAAAATAGAGATTAACACACTGAGACTAAATTATTTGACTAATATTTAAGATCGCAATACAAAATTTTCAAGAGTAATGCGCTTCAATGGCAGTCAAATAGGCATTTTATTCATATGATACATTTATCTCCTATTGAAAAGTATAACCAAGATCTGAAAAGAGACGACTTTCAATACGATGCTGCACAAGAAAATGCAGTAAAACACCTACAACGTTTGTTTGAAGATTTACAACAAAAGCCGCTGCCGGTAACGGGCTTTAAGAAGGTGCTTAACCGTTGGAAGCGTGTTGTTGCTAAATCTGAAACCAAACCTATTCAAGGGTTATACTTTTGGGGAGGTGTAGGCCGAGGTAAAACCTATCTTGTTGATACCTTTTTCGATTGCCTGCCGTTTCCTAACAAAATGCGCGTTCACTTTCATCGCTTTATGCATCGTGTTCATGAAGAAATGAAGGATTTGGCCGGTAAAAGTGACCCTCTCAAAATTATTGCCAAGAAGTTTGCTAGTGAAACCTGCATCATTTGTTTTGATGAGTTTTTTGTCTCAGACATTACAGATGCGATGATTCTAGGGACCTTATTTGAAGAGCTATTTGCACTTAACGTGACCTTAGTCGCTACTTCAAATATTATTCCTGATGATTTGTATCGAAACGGTTTGCAGCGTGCGCGCTTTTTACCTGCAATAGCGTTAATTAATCAACATTGTGATGTGGTGAACGTAGACAGTGGCGTTGATTATCGTTTGCGAACGTTAGAACAAGCAGAAATTTACCATCACCCATTAGATGAACAAGCAACGACAAATTTAGAGACTTACTTTACCAAATTGTCGGTGGAAGAGGGTAAAAAAGGCGCTTCGATTGAAGTAAATAATAGACCATTAGAGACGATTGCTGAATCAGATGGTGTTGTTTACTTCTCTTTTAGTACTCTTTGTGAGTCTGCCCGAAGCCAAGGTGACTATATGGAATTGAGTAAAATATATCACACCGTATTGCTTGGCAATGTTACCCAAATGAATGGCGACTGCGACGATACCGCACGACGCTTTATCGCTTTGGTTGACGAATTTTATGAGCGCCACGTAAAGCTTATCATCTCTGCTGAAGTGCCAATGAGTGAGCTATATACTCATGGTGGGCTAACCTTTGAATTTAAGCGCTGTTTAAGCCGCTTACAGGAGATGCAGTCACACGACTATTTGGCATTAGAGCATCTGCCGTAAGCCGTTAGACCTATTTAATCACAGATTACATTACGTTGATTATGCTGGGCGAAATTGCTCAGCATCTAACTGATGTTTATTGAGTAATTTATAAAACTCTGTGCGATTTCGTTGCGCAATTCGAGCTGCTTGTGACACATTACCGCCCGTTATGGTGAGCAATTTCGACAAGTAATCTCGTTCAAAATGATCTCTCGCTTCTTGAAAAGAAGGCAACTCACAAGTGGTATCTCTTAGTGCTTTTTTCACTAAGCCGTCATTAATAAGAGATTCGGTACATAAAGCAACACTGTGTTCGACAACGTTTTGAAGTTGGCGAATATTGCCAGGCCAAGAAGCACTAACCAATAACTCCATCGCCTCTTTGGTGAAGCTATTGATAGCTTGTTTGGTTTTGTTTTTACTAAGTGTGAGAAAATGGTTTGCAAGTAGCGGAATATCTTCTCTGCGATCATTTAGTGCGGGTAAGGCTAGCTCAACAACATTGAGACGGTAATATAAATCTTCACGAAAACTGCCATCAGCAACTTCTTTATGTAAATCTTTATGAGTAGCGGCAACAATCCGCACGTCGACTTTAACCGACTGAATACTACCGACAGGGCGAATTTCTTTTTCCTGAAGCGCACGCAATAGTTTCACTTGAAAGTTAAGTGGCATGTCGCCTATTTCATCCAAAAATAGCGTGCCGCCTGAGGTGGCCTCAAACAGTCCAATGTGATTACTTTCAGCGCCTGTAAATGCCCCTTTTTTATGACCAAATAATTCAGACTCTAGCAATTGTTCTGGGATCGCAGCACAGTTGATGGCAGTAAAAGGTTTATTGTGTCTATCACTCGCTTTATGAATCGCTTGTGCCAGTAATTCTTTGCCTGTACCACTTTGGCTTTGAATAAGTATACTAAAGTCGCTTTTTGCTACTTGGAAAGCTTGTTGTAACAGAGTGTTCATTACACCGCTTCGGCTAATAATTTTTTCTCGCCATTGCTGCGGCATGTCGTCTTGACTAGAGTCAGATACGTGAACATTTAAAGCAAGTGCTTGTTCGACGGTATCGAGTAATTCTTGGCTTTCAAAAGGCTTAGTTAGAAAGCTAAAAACACCTTGCTTGGTAGCATGAATTGCATCGGGAATTGTTCCGTGAGCTGTCATGATGATGACCGGTAAGTGAGGGTGCCTTTCGCGCGCTTTTTCGAATAAAGCCATACCGTCCATGCCATCCATACGGAGATCGCTGATCATTAACTGAATTGTTTGACTATCTAATAGGTTTAGCGCTTGCATGCCATTTTCGGCGGTATGTACTTGATATCCAGCTGCTGATAAACGAATGCTAATAAGCCTCAGTAAACTTGGATCATCGTCAACCAGTAGTAGTGAATGTTTAGGTGAAAAGTCATTACTCATCTATTGGTCCAAATCTAATTCTATGGATTTAAGCTGCTGAATTTGCTTTTTAAGTGTTAAGTTTTCTTGCACCAAATGTTCTTTTTGCAATAGGTGTTCCTTGCTTTTAGCTGTGATGGATTTTTTCTCATTTCGAAGCAGAATCTGTTGGTCTAAATGATCTTTCATCACCAGAATAAATCCTTGATGGGCATTACTTACTGCTAAGCCATTGATGGCGTTAAGGTAGCTTTTCGCTGTGTAGGGATTAAAGTATCGCGTTGACGGTACAGAGTGCAGTGCAGCTAACTTTAGTTTATTTTCTATTATATTTTGTTCGGCTTGGTTTAATTTATTCAACTCTTCGGCAACACGAGATTCAGGCTGTTGTTTTAACCAAACATAATAGTTATTTAGGGAAGGTGTAAGGTCAGTAGCAGGCGCTTTGGTTGTCGTTTGGCAACCAGATAATACTAAGCTAAATATGCTTAGCGCTAAGACTAAAAAAGGCGTGGAAAATCGGCCTGTAGTTACATGTTTCATACTTAAATTATTCACGTGAATTATCGTTGCACAATTTAGTGCGCTGCTGGCAAGGTTAACACAAAGTGAGCTCCTTGTTCACTTGCGCCCAAAGCAATGCTACCTTGCATGCGGCTGGCGATCTCTTGCACTATAGTCAAGCCGAGTCCACTCGACTTTACTTTGTAATTTTCTGGCGCTGGCCCTTGTACAAAGGCATCGAAAACTTTACCTCGTATGTCTTTCGGTATTCCTGGACCTTGATCTTTTATGGATAACACTAGCTTGTGGTTATCACAGCTGCATTGCATCTTTATTTGGCCATTTTGCGGGCTATATTTTATCGCATTGGATAACAGGTTATCTAATACAACATTTAGCTGTTTTGGGTGACAGTAAACAAACACGTCGTGGTTGGTACGCTCAATGTGAAGTTGTTTTCTGGTGATATCTAGCTGATGGGCCTCAACACACTCGCTGAATACGTTATTTACATTGATTTTCTGTGCTTGTTGTAAGCTCAATGAATCAAGAACAACATTGAAATTTAGTAGATCTTCAATGAGTCGCTGCAAGCGATCCACGTTATTGCTTAAAATGTCTGTGACTTCTTGCTGGCTATCGTTTAGTTCACCAACACTGTGATCGTGAAGCAATGCTACACCTTCTCTAATTGCCGCCAACGGTGTTTTTAGATCATGTGATATATGACGAATAAAGCTCGACTTTTGCTGCTCTAGTGAATGCAGTTGCCGGCGCATTTTATCAAGTGCAATACCGATCGATTGAATTTCTGTTGCGCCTTGGATAGAAATTGATTTATCAAGCTTTCCTTGTTCAATTTGCTTGATATGGCGAGTAAACTTTCTTAATGGACGAATTATTTGTACGGCAAATAAGAT
Source organism: Thalassotalea coralli (assembly GCF_055786205.1). Lineage (NCBI taxonomy): Bacteria > Pseudomonadati > Pseudomonadota > Gammaproteobacteria > Alteromonadales > Colwelliaceae > Thalassotalea > Thalassotalea coralli. The sequence continues at coordinate 307,587 of NZ_JBVVBK010000007.1, forward strand.
TGCGATAGCAAGAGATAAAGGAATAACAAGCAGGCTCGTTAACAACACGTACTTTGATTGTTGAGCTTGTTTATCTAAAGACAATACCTGTTGATTGATTACTAATTCGATTGCGTCAGCAATTTCTTGTTTGTCTAATTCAATTTGTCGAAACAAAGGTGTAAAAGAGTCGAGTGTAATGGCGTTGTTTTCAGTAGCCGAGTCCAAATTATTATGATGCTGTTCTAGTAAGTCATCAATAGCGGCTAAACTAGTCACTAAGTGTTCGCTAGCACCTTTAAGACTTTCAGTAGCAAACATATAACCATTTCGGTTTAACCAAACGGCTTCTTGCTTTTCTCTTTCCTGTATATATCGCTGATAAAGTTCTGGAGAGCCTAACACTGCATATTGACTCGCGACGCGTTGGCTTTTGTCTAATGAAGAGTTCAATTGGCGAACGGTATGTATAAAAGCTGATACACGCTCTATGCTATTTGCACTTTGTTCGGATAAAACACCTATTCGTGACGAACCATAAATGATGGTAATAAATAACGGCATCAATACCGCAGCGAAACCAATAATGGTTAGTTTCTTGATCGATAATTGTCGACTGTACTTACTTACAAGCGCGTGAACTGGCTTTAGCGCGGGTTTGAACATGGTGCTTGATGTTATTGTTTGATTAACTGTTAACAAGTTTTACGTTAAGCCGAATGGAAATACAAGACTGTCGCTAATCGACAACAGTCAGGCTTTGTTGTCGTAAAAACGTTTAACTTTATGAAAATAAACGACTAATTTAACAGTGAGTTTTGCTGGTTCTGATAATGCTTAGTTAAATTAAATTTACTGTCGTCAATCAGCGACAGTTATCACATTCACTACTTCCCTGAAAATTCACTTAATTCAATAAAATCAAAGGCATAAAAAGTTGGTACATACCGTGCAATGTCACAGTTGTAATCAAAATAATTAAATTGAGACTTAGAATACATGAGAGAGGAACAAACGATGGAGTCAATTAGTTTAAAGAAAATGACTTTAGTAGTCGTCCTATGCACGGCGGGTGGTTTTTTAGTGAATGCTAATGAATCAACTGATCAAGTAGAAGAAAGTAACGCGAAAAGTGTCGCTGCAGCTAAAGAAGTCCAAGAGAAATCTAAAGACACTGCAACCGATACTAAGCAGACATCACCAGTATTTGCTCGCTTATTGAAAAAAAGTGATAAAAATAAAGACGGTTCTTTAAGCAAAGCTGAATTAACCGAAGCATTGGACTCGCAATTAATTGCGGTGTTCGATAAAATTGATACGAATAAAGATTTGCTCATTACAGAGCAAGAATTTGTCTCGTATAGTCAATCCCCTAAGAGTTAGCTCACTCTGCACTGTATTTTTCTGGTGCGCCGACTATACGTCCCAACCGGTAGTCGGTTTTTTTGTTAATAGGTTATGTGTGATGCCAAAAATGCCAAGGTATATTCAACACGGCGATTGGATATTCGAAATAAAGTCTGTTCGTGCGTTAAAAGTTGGACAGTATGGTGATCCATACTCTGCAATCGCTTCTCTAACGCTAAATGGTGACACTGCATACTACGACGGCTTAATGACTCGAGATGACACATCATTTAGTCGAAAAGATTTTACAACTTTAGCTGAATTCTGTCGGCAATTAGACGTGAAAGATATTAATTTTGATCGTTTTAAAAATAATCAACTGGTGACAGAAACTGTGAACTTAGAAAGCCCTTCAGAATCAGCTCCAGCCGTACCTTTAAAAAGTGTGATTTGATGCTGAGGCTGGTGCAAAATATTAGCCTTTTGACCAACCCTAACAATGGACTTCAAACTATTGTAGAAACTGTGCGACTAAGCGTTGTTGCTCGTTAATCTTACTGAGTAATTGTGTGTTCAGTTCACTTGAGTTTTTACTGTGCAGGTCGGTTGTTTCTGACATATCAGAGATACTTTCTAAATTCCCACTGATCTGTTGCGCAACTACCGCTTGCTGTTCAACGTTGACTGAAATATCGACACTATGGTGAGACATTCGCTCAACTTCTTCAGCAATTTCGCTGATTGCTTGTTTGGCAGCTTGAGCAAGGGTAACGCTTGTTTTGGAAAGCTCACCCCCTTTATCCATTTCTTGGATAGCGCCGCTTGATTCTGATTTTATTTGTTCTAGCAGTCGATTTACTTCTTCTGTAGAAGACTGTGTACGCATTGCTAAAGCTCGAACCTCTTCAGCTACAACTGAAAAGCCTCGGCCTTGTTCGCCTGCACGCGCCGCTTCTATAGCAGCGTTAAGGGCAAGTAAATTTGTTTGGTCGGCAATGCCGCTTATTTCACTTAGTACATTTTCTATGGCGTTAGTGCGATTGACTAGTCTCGATATGGTGCCGCTAACAGAAGAAAGCTGCTCAGAAAGTGCATGAATAGAATTAAGCATATCTTGTACAGTATTATGGCTTTGACGAGATATCGTTAGACTGTGTTCGCTAGCTTCAGAGCCTCGTTTTAAGCTTTCAGAAATGTCATTGATAGTAATGGATAGTTGCTTTATTGCTTCACTCACTTCTGACGTTTCTGCTTTTTGTTGCGAACAAGCATTTGAGGTTTCTACGCCTAAATTGTGACACTCACTTGCTGATTTAGTAACGTTTCCAGATACTTCAAATACTCGACCTACTACGGCGGTAAGCTCTGCTTTTCGCATCTTCTGCGATAATATAATAGAACCTATATCGTCTTTTGTACCCGAGTAGATGTAGTTCATCAATGGGTTGTCATAAACGGCTTTTGTTTCTTTGACTAGTTGACGATATTTCTTACGCCAGTTGGCAAAAACAAAGGTTGCTGTGAGGGTTACAAATACTACTGGCGTTAACGACAATATATTGCCAAAGCTAAAGCTTAATCCGATCAAATACAATGAACAAAAGGCGAGGGCCATAAGTACTAGTACGGTAACATCAGTTCCCAAAAGACTCTTTCGTATTGAGCTCCCATTGTTTATTTTTCCGTAAACCTCACTTGCTCTAGCTTGGACATCAGCATCAAGCTTGGTTCTAACGGATTGATATTCAATGGTTTCACCTTTTTCGTTTTTAATCGGTGTCACATAAGCGTTAACCCAATAGTAATCGCCATTTTTACAAGCATTTTTAACCGGTCCCATCCAGGAGTGCCCAGTTTGAATATAGCTCCACATGTTGGCAAAGGCTGCTTTGGGCATATCTTTATGACGGACGATATTATGAGGTTTATCTTGCAACTCCTTGGCAGAGTAACCAGCAATTTTACAAAATTCTGGGTTAGCGTAGCGAATAACACTGGTTGCATCAGTAACGGAAATTAGTAAGTCGCCTTCGTTAAATTGAACCTGTTTTGACATATCTAAGCGTGTTCTCAATCCTTTAATTAAGGTCACAACACTAAGCTAATTTGAACAATCGTCAAATAATGTCAAAACTGTCAACTATTTATGGACAGTGTGCTTAAAGTGATACATCTATTTTTAGTCTTGATATAGATCAAGGCAGCCCGCTATGGGTGGGATAAAATAGTTACACTGATAAGACGGTCCAGTAGTTATGGCACTTCGATTTTCAACCCGTTTAAAAAAACTGTTAAACACTCGAAAAATATCAATTTCTAAGCTTGCTCGCGATATGCAAGTTAGCCGACAAGCCGTATATAACTGGCTAGAAAGCGACCATATCAGCGCGAGTTCTTTAACTAAACTCTCTCGGCAGTTAGCGGTTACCGAAGATTGGCTTAAATATGGCGCTGACTCAGAACGCGATATAGTGGCTAAAGCTGAAAAAAATGCGTTTATAAGAGTGTTAAATAATCCAGCCTTTAGAGACGCTAAATTACACCTTACTTTGCATGATGTGCTGCTAGGTTCGTATTACTTTAGCTCAGGCGATGTTACCTGTTATAACATCAGCTCAGCATTGAACCCCAACAAGCCTATCCTTAATACTTTAGAAGATATGCAAGTGCATATTGGGGCTAGGCAGACTAGGCGAGTTCACATGGCCATTCAGCAACTACTAACTTGTCAGAAAATAGTCGATATTTACTTGAGCTGCTCTCACAATACCAATATTTATCAATTATCGTTAGTTCCGATTTTTAATCAGGACAAATTAATTGAAGGTATGTCTTTTAGCGTAAGAAATACAGGGCTATCTGATCGTGATATTTCACAGCTTATAGCAGCCAAATGTGATTCATGTGTATTTGGACACCTTTACACTTAGTACCTAACACTAAGTGAGGATAAGAAGTTCAAGCTATGCGCCTAATAGGGGCAAATGTTTAATTTTTTTATAGGTGAGCGCTAGGGTTAAACAGTGAATCAGTGCCGATGAAGCTGTAAGGTTGCTAAGCGGTAGTTCGATTGCTCTGTTACCTTGATAGATGAATTCCTCGGGATAAAGTTCTCTATATGTTGCCACTAACTTAGTTTGGCAATGAAAAAAGACTAGGATTTTGTCTGGTGATTTTGGCAGCCAGTCAATGCGAAATGGGCTTCCAGAATAGACGGTAAACGTGAGCTGACCCCATTTCAACGACTCTTCTACTGGGTTCACGCCAAGCTCGTTAGCTAAAGTCAGTATTTCACTTCTGAGTGCGACTAGGACACGTTGCACTTTCTCTGGATATTGCTCAAGTTTAGCTTTGACGACTTCGTTCATATATCAATCTGCCTAAGTCTATTTGTTAGTGAACTCAGCCACTTTACACAGTTAAACCTTTAATTGAGGGCGCTTAGCTTGCAACCCACGTTTGAGTTAACACCACATCGCTTTTATTTAAAAGTGTAAGCGTAAATTCGTCACCTTTATTAACTTTACCGACACCTTTTGGCGTGCCTGTCATTAATATATCGCCATCTTCTAATGTCATGAAAGACTGAACTTCTTCTAGTAATGCCTGCGGTTTAACCATCATTAAGTCGTAGTTAGCTTCTTGCGTTATTTGGTTGTTAATGGCTAGCGTTAGTTGGTAGTCGCTAAGTTCACCGGAAATTGGTAAAAACTCGCTAAACAATGCTGAATTATCGAAAGCTTTCGCTCGCTCCCAAGGTAATCCTTTTGTTTTTAGCTGTGTTTGAACATCGCGCTTGGTGAGGTCTAACCCTATGCCAATTCCTGCTAACTTTTGCTTCTGAACTAAGAAGCAGATTTCGCCTTCATAGTGAATGTTATGGCTAGTTTTGGCAAACAAACGACTACCAATAGCAGAGTTTGGCTTAATAAATACTACTGGCTCGTCAGGGATTTCATTGTTTAATTCTTCAATATGAGCGACATAGTTACGACCTATGCAGACAACTTTGGTAGGGGATATCGGTTTTTTGTTAAAAATGACTTGGTTCAAATGATGTTTCCTCGCTGGTAATATACCTAGTGATTATCGGCTTTTTGCTTGTCGGTATTGGGCAGGTTATTTTCCTGTTCAAATGAGTTAATGCGGGCGGTAATTTCAGATAAACGTGACCAGCTTTGCAGCGTTATCGGCAAGACAATAGCAGCGCCTACGAACTCCCAAGAGTAGCTTACAATTGAAAATATTTTTCCTGCCGATATTTCACCTGTTAAGGTCGAAAACCATAAATTAAATGCCACCACAGAAAGCAATACGAAAAAGACACTGCCGTATAATATCGCTTCGCGATCTGAGATTTTAATTTCAAGGCGTTTTAATCGAGTTAAATGTGTTAGTAATTGGCTCGGTGATTTAGTTTCTAAGACAGACACTTGCCTTTCTGTTTGCTTATTTAGCGTGCCGTTTAAAGCATAGAAACCGCGATGGAAAAAACTGTAAATTGCCATCATCATTAAAGAGGCGACAAAGGCAGCTAGCGCTAATATAGGATCAAAGAAATATAGCACGATAATAGACACGCTAAATTGGACCGTAGCATTTAAAAGATCTGGAATACTCTCTTCCAAAAAATCAACTAATTCTCGACCCATAGCCAGTCGAGCGTTAAGGGTTGAAACGGCAAGTGATTTATTTTTTTCTGCCAATTCTGTTAACACTTTAACTCTTATGTGTCCGTAGGCACGCGTATCAAACACTCGTCTTAAAACACTCATTGCGATTAGGCTAATTAAGATGACAATGAGTAAATAAAAGTCAGAGAACTCTTTTGCTAACAAGCCATCAATCGCAAATCCAATGAACAAAGGCACTAGCGCCAGCAGCGCAATTTCAATGGTATTAATAACTAAATTGGTCGTCACAGCTAGCTTATTTGCTGAAACAATATTGGCGAGTGAAATTTGAGGCCGACTTGGCATTAGGCAAATATCCTTATCATAGATACAAAGCAAGCTAGGTGAAAAACCTAGTAAGAAATAATAGCGTGGAAAATGCTAACAATATGTTGGCGAGTTTTCAAAGGCTATGGCAGGAATTTGGGCGCTAATACCAATTACATTAAATTGGTATTAGCCTACCGCAACGGTATCAGTTACTTTGCAGTAGGCTATCGGGTTGATTTAATAGAGCTGTATTATTTAACTAGCATTTTCAATGCTGCTTAATGTTACTCTCCGTCTACTTCTTTTAGCTGTTTTTCTTTTAATTTTGCTAAGTTGTTTTGGTAGTAATCGTATTCCCTCGAACCTTTTTCTACTAGCGACATCGCCGTGTGCATTTGTTTAATTGCTTGTTCTACTTTTCCGGTCATAGCTAAAGCTTCAGCGTAGCTATCGTATGCGTTAGCTGACTTAGGGTGGCTCTCAACGTTGTGTTTAAAAAAAGCGAGTGCTTTAGTGGTGTCTTTAGTGACCCAGATATGAAAATAGCCAGCATTGTTAATAATTGATTCACTTGGTTGCACTTCAACACCTAAGCGCTCAGACAGCTTTGCGAAATGTTTCTCTAAAGCGTTTACACCTAAGCTTACTGTCTTAAAAGGTACGTGCCATCCTTCGTAAACACTGCGTAAAGACGGGTATAAGCCAGCCAAAGGTGTTGAGCCATGCGTTTCTTCAATTAGGTGTTCAGATTTGTAGCGAAAATCCGTAGGTTGGTTGCTCTTTAAAAATTTGTCTAGTTCAATAAAACCATCACGACTAGCGATTGCGCCGGGTATTAAGCCACTTTGACCTTCATTGCCCATATTCATGTAGAGGTAGTTTTTATAGTTTTCTTGGCTATTAATAAACGCTTTTACGTTTTTAACCATCACTTTATTGTCCCAACTAAGAGAAGGGCTAAAAGCGATATGTGCCTGAAAAAGATGGGGTTTAGTTGTTAAGCTGCGCAGGACGAGTAATCCTCCCCATGAATGGCCAACGATAATATTAAACTTATTTGTACGATATGCTTTGTGAATTTGAGGCATAAGCTCAGTTTCGATAAAACTGATAAAATTATCTGCACCCCCTGATTCTGCTTGGTCTTCTGTGCGGGTAGGCGTAAAGTCTCGGGTTCGATTGGTGTTTGGTATTTCAACAATGATGATCTCAGAAGTAAGCTCTCTTCTCGCTGCAGTCTCAATTATTCCTTTGGCGTAATCTATATGCCCTGGCCCATCGAGCATATATAGTACAGGATAGGTCTTTTTGGGGGATTGTTCATAGCTCGGTGGTAAGTGAACCGTGACTCCTCTTTCTTCTTTTAGCACCTTAGAGGTTAGTGTGACTGTCTCTGAAGTTTTATCGTAAGCGTACGAAGATATTGATAGCAAAACCAAATGTAAAAGTACGATAGCTAGTTTGAAAGCCTTCATTAAGTAAATTTCCTTCTAACTTAGTTGATATTATTAATATTTATTATTGTTTTCTGTTTTTAGTTTTAGGTATTAATTTTTATTTACGATTATTTTCGTAATTCAAATTATCGTCAATAGTGCGAAATGTAAACAGTAAGATTAATAAAAGTTTAATGTTAGGTACTCATTAAAATCTGGAATGAGTGATTCTCGGAGAATTTAAATAGCGGGTAGGAAGGGCTGAAAAGTTTAGCCCTTATAGATTTCACTGTTGTTAGTTAGCCTTGTTGTATTGGTGCCAGGCTTTACTCAGTGTCGTTGGATGTTCAATCTAACAAAAAGCATGGTAACAACAGGCGCTTAATAGGAAGAGGTTATAACTCTCCACGAACGCGTTTATTTTCAATACCAAGATATTTTTCTATTTCTTGTTCAATATAAATGGCCTGTTCACTTGAGTCTAACCCCTCAACTAATGGCACGTCTTTGCCAGAGTGAGCTATTACATGCACTTCATATGAAAGATGATGGCTATGAGCCTTATTTGAGACTTCTTTGCAGTAAAGTTGCTTTATGTCGTTGACGTTAAGCCGTTTCCCTTTGGTTAAGGGTAAAGGGCCGTGTGTTACCTGAACTTGCCAACGCGAGACAATAATACGTGTTTGGTTAATAGCGTCAGCAACCACATAATAGCTACCGAACGCCCCAATAAATGCCATCGTATACTCATAGAAGCTAAAATAATTCCAAGAAAAGTAAAGCAATTCATCAAGTATTGCCCACCAAAATCCAATCATGATTAAAGCAAAGAATAAGGTACTCGAGCCGAACCATTTTTTTGTGATAACGAGCTGCTTAGTTTTACGCTCGATGCGCATTTTACTTGGTAGGTTAATGTCTACGTATTCAGTCATCGTCGTTTACAGAGTAGGTTTTAGGTGAGGCACTTGTATCTTCTTGATGTTGACCAGAAGTTTTTGCTCCTAGGTCATTACATAGCGCACAATCTATATTTTTATGAAAGTTATAAGCTCTTCGCAAAGCAAATACCAAAAGGGAGATAGCTGCCCAAAGCAGGCCAAATTCAGCGGCATACTCAACAGTTTTTCCTTTACTGTATTGAACCAATGCAAGCAAAGCGCCAATGATAGGAAAGGCGATTGCATACTGAATAAGCCATTTTTTTACTGGCATGATATGTAGCGATTTAGTAAATTCCATCTCGTTTTAACTTCCCCATGTGGTAAAAATACCTACCGCTAATTCAGCCCAAAGTAGTAAAAATGCGACAATAACGAAAGCAATAATAACAGGCTTAAACTTAACGGTAAGCGTGTTATCGATAAAAATAGCGCAGCTACCAAACACTAAAATCATAGTAAACATTATGGCAAAATCTGCTATGGACCAATTAAAGCCATCTAGATAAAAGTTAGAAAAAAAAGGTAGCAACATAACCGAAGATGCGAATGCGAACAGATGCAAATACGGGGATCTCATGTTCATTATAGATTCCTCACGGTTAAAAACTCCCACCTAGGGGACTGCGACTTTCTGTTATTTTTGAATGCTGTTTATTAGTTATACGTTTTCTAATAGCAATTGGCGAGAAATTTCGTGCAAAATTTAGGCTATTCTTCAATGCGAATAAAAATAACCAGTTATTTTTATTCGCTATTAACTTGGTGCCTCGTAGAGTGGGGTTATTTACCCATTGGAACGAGCTTAACCTCTTTAATTTCGATTGATTGCCATACATTTCCTGTAACGTATGGATCACTTTCCAGCCATAAATCCAACTGTTCACGAGTTTCAAACTGTACATGAACAGTTGAACCAACCATAGTGCCATCATCGTTGAGTATTGCGCCACCACTTAGAAACGTTCCCGCCTCAATCATGGCTTGAATCCCTTCTAGGTGAGACTCCCTGTTGGCTAATCTTCTGTTTAATGCATCACTATCTTTGTGATCGTACGCAGTAATTACAAATTGCATGTTTTTTCCTTAAATCTGTTCTGTGGAGAGTTTGCTAGCGCAGTAAGTCAAGCCCAATATCAGTGACTTCATTGACTAAATCAGGCAAAGGCGATTCTGATGATAAGTGTAAAAGTGAATCAAAATTGAATCGGGGCCAACTTTCAAAGCATGTGTCAGATATTTCTAGTCGCAGCTCAGAATAACTAGCGGTAAAGTTGTTGGCCTTAGCTATCTGAGTGAAGTCTTGCGGTAAACAAAACATAGCGTATGCATACTGAATATTGAACTTCTCCTTAAAAGCAGTAAGAAAAATAGTGTCTACTTGCTCTTGAGTGTAAAACTCCTGTTTGCCATAGTCGCTTACGAGTTTTTTCGGTAGTGTCTTGGCAATATTCTTGATTGAGGCTTTGTCTTGAAATGAGTCAAACATACTTTAAATCCGTTATTTTGACGGTGAAGTTGTTGCGATAAATAGTTTAATAATCATTGCGTTACCATTTACACCTGCACCTATAATATTAAGCAATCTACCATAAAGCTGTCTCAGTTCAACCGTTTGCTCAAAGAATATCAAGTAAAGTGTTGAGTCCATACTGAATCGCTCTGCATGATGAGAATTTCTCAAATAAACTTAAACATTCTGTAACAAATCAAATTACGCTCGTTAAGAAAATATTAGCTCCGAATGTACTTTGAATAAGAGTGGTTGAAAGCCATATCTTTCATAAGCTATCGAGGAGTTTTGGTATTATTTTTTCCTCAAAAAAAGGTATTTTGTGCCATTGTGCTTTGTTTACATGTACTTTTTTTGTGCTACGATGTTTTTCGTAATTATAAAGATAAATACATAGGCACATAAGAGGTGACTTAAATCTGGTTACATCAATGTGTACCCCATAAGGATATTATATATAATGAAAAAGTTACTGTTTTTACTCCCGCTAATTGTTGCCGCTGTTTGCTCTAAATTAAGCGCTGCTTCACTCGAGGCTTCTTCTAATCCGTTACCTTATGGGAAAACACTTACCATTAACTCTAAAGTTTTTGGACAAGATAAGCGTGTTGATATCTATTTTCCAAGTGGCTATGAGCTTGACGCTAAAACGGTGACATATCCGGTGGTCTACACGTTTGAAAAATGGACCTTATCTCAAGCCGTTTCAGGTGTGGTGAGTCATTTGCAAAACACCGCGGCAATGCCGAGAAGTATCGTCGTTAGCCTATACGATGAGCCGTGGCCTTATGTACCCAATATGTATGTACACAACACCAGAAATTGGGGGCATGACAAAACTGACGGTACTAGCTCTATTTTCAAAGCAAATCATGTCGATGGTAATGATGACAAGCTTTTCCAATTCTTTAAAAAAGAACTTTTTCCGCTGATTGAAGATAAATATCGAGGCAATGAATTTAGAGTTTTAGTGGGTATGTCACCTTCGGCAATGGTTGGGCTGCACACCTTAGTAAGTGAGCCGGAACTGTTTAACGGGTATATTTTAAATGCCTCTACTGACTTACTCGGGTTAGGCTATAGTAAAGAAGAGTCGTTGGTTGACGCCATTGTTAACCTTACGAAAAGTAATAAATTTACTGCCAAAAAATACCTTTATATAGCTTCTGCAGCAGAAGAGGCGGTGCGTGATCCCGCGCGGGCACAAAACGTTGCTGAATTAAATAAACGACTAGCGAATAACCAAAGTAAGCTTACGGTAAAGGCGGAATTTGTCGAAGGTTTTGGCCATTATCCGATGGCCTTACATGGTTTGATTAATGGACTTGAACTGATCTTTCCCAGAGAAGACTTTGCCTCGTTTCGTTCATTATTAAACGCTGGCGGTGATGTTGTCTCCGCAATTGAAGCACATTATCAAAAGTTAAGCGAACGCTATGGTGTTGTTATTCCTCCGCAGCCAGACCTTAAAAGAAACATAAATAGTTTACGAGCAATAGGCATTCAGTTAACGCGCCGTAATGAATTAGAACAAGCCGCAACTGCATTCAAACTGTGGGTATCTCAATCAGATAAAAACCCGAATGCCTATTATCATTTAGCAGATACATACCTTGCTTTGGGTAAGACTATTATGGCAAAAAATCTGTTGAAAAAGGCCCTTGAGCTGATACCTGAAGTAGAGGTGTCGCAACGAAAAAAATTCGAACACAAGCTAGCTGAAATTTCCCAATTAAAAAACGAGCCTTAAGCAAAGTAGACTGTCGTTAGGTGGGCAGTAGTACGCAGATAACGATGCCCACCTTTTTTATGGGTTCAATCAAAGTTAATGATGAATACCAACAACCGATTATAAATCTTTTGTGTAACGGGCGACCATGTCTGCGTGAGTTTCAGCAGGTTCGGTTATCGAAAGCTGATCATTAATCATTACGCCCATAGTCGGAAACGTTGAACGTTCAATTTTCGCACCCTCCGACCATAGCGCTGAACGCATTAGTGCTTTGGCACAATGTAAAAATACTTCTTGAATAGTAATTTCTATACAAGCCTTAGGGGGATTTTTTTCTTCAGAAAACATGGCTAGGTATTCTGCTGACGTTGAGAGCTTAGCAACACCATTTACGCGAAGCGTTTCATCAACACCCGGAATAAGAAACAAACAACCGATATTTTTAGTTTCAATAATATTAACCAAACTGTCTAAGCGATTGTTTCCTTTGGCATCTGGAATAACTAAGCAATTGTTGTTTACTACTTTGACAAAACCAGACTTACCGCCGCGAGGAGAGCAATCAACTGAACCTGTTTTTCCATAAGTTGATATAAGCATAAAAGGTGATGCTTCAATAAAGTGGCGAGAGTGTTTTTCCAAAGACGTTAGTTGTTTGTCTTTGGCACGCCCCTTGGCAAACCCATACAATTCTCTAAGTTGTTGTTCAGACTCTATGTACATGACTTTTTTCACACCTTTTTATGTATTGAACGTGTTTAATTGTTATATTTTTTGAAGAGTTTTTCATTCCAGTGCCAACTTAATTGACCGTATGCTATACCCGCTAGCGACCAAATAAACAGGGATATTACTAGTTGGGTTAATGTTTTATCTGCTGAATACGGAAAGCCAAAATACATGGGCATTAACCCGTTAACAATAAACATAAACACAGTCCAGAAAAGTACATGCCCCTTCCAAAAAGCGAGCTTTCCTCGCGTTCGTTGTTCTGACCAAAAGTGGTGCTGATTTTGTGTCCAATACCAAGGGTGTTTCATTCTATTCCTATTTGTAGTTAAGGTTGAAAGCAATAGTCCATATTCAATTTACCCATTACAAACGATACTTAATTGACGTTTTATCAAACCAACCAATGCTTGTATTTGCAAGGTACTCGTCTCCCGAGAGGAGATGGTTTATGTCCAGTGTAGAGTTATTTAGCCACTCAAGCTTTGGAGCAACATCTTTTGGATGGCCTTTAATAATAAAGACATTTCCTTTTTCGTTGGCCAGTGTGGTTTCGCTTTCTATAATGGATATTTGCGTAGAGAAACCTGTTGTAGCGCCGCAATCACGTTGAAATATCACTGCTTTTTTCTCGCGATTTGGTGCGTATAATTCCGAATAGATGTCATTGCCACACATATCAGAAGTAAAGAAAGTAAAAGATAAAACAGCCAATAGAGAAAGCGCTGTTACAAATATTCCTAGTCGCAGAAGGTATTTTAAAGCTAGATTCATAAAGTCAGTTTAGCTCTTTGTGGGAATAACAACTCGTTTCACTTTCACATTACCAACATTAGAAACAACCATATCGGTCACGAATACCTCTGTAATAGAAAAGGGGGTCAGGTGATCGTTCGCTTTTATCTCTTTGAATATATGATGCTTAACGGTTTCAATGGCGCCACTTGAAACTAGCTCTTGTGCTTTAAATGAGCTTAAGGTTTTAGCGATTACTTCTCGTGCAGCTAGTTGAGCAACGATTGGTGTTAAAGGAAGTTCACTAACAATGTGTACAGATGCTTCTACTTTATCATTAGGGCTCCCTAAGGTATTTACCGAAATGTTGACGAAGCTTTTTGCTACGTTAGCTTGAGTACCAAACGTGAATATAGTTAGGGTGATTAACAATAGGTTTTTCATAAACTTCCTTTCTTAAAATTATCCATGTTTAGCTTCCAACATCTCACGCAGCGCACTTGGTAAAAAGCGTCGTGTTTTGGCGGTTATGGCAGGCTCGTTTTTTTGCCAGATAACGCCGAGATACACCACAAACAAGCCAAGAAGTGTTAAGGATATTGGAAAAAGCCAGCTGTCTTTAAACATCGTTGATGCTAAATAACCGATATAGCCGGTACAGCCTATTGCACCAAAGATAACAAACACTCTCCTAACGAGCAGAACTCCGATAAATATCATTGTTAGGTTTATGCAAAAGTAGCCGAACTTAGCTAGCTCGCTTTCAGAGTGTTGCGCAGATAAACCGCCCCAAAAAGCAATGACACCAAAAAGGTAAATCCAAAAAGCATAATCTGCTCTGCTGCGAGTGCGAATATCAACCCAAAAGGCTAGCGCAATCATCAGCAAGCCTGTGTACATAGAGACTAGCTTTCTAAGTTCCCAACTATAATCTCCGCCATTAATCATGACTGCTATATCCATGGTGAGATACCACAAGGTGACGGCAATGGGCATGATGAGAAAAGTGTATTTATACTTCCTAGCGATAATAACACCTACTGCCAACGTGCTGAGTTCCATATACAGCCAGTGCCATTTGATATAGCGGTGATATTCGCGATAAACAGTGTCGTCTGGCCAAACGCCTAGGGCTTGCTGTAACCCATAAACAGCTAAAGGTGTTAACGCAATAACAAAAGTGCCGCAAATGCCTGCTGGAATGGCTAAGCATTTCGATTGAAAGACATTAGTAAGTTTTAGACCTGCCGCGGCATATAACAAAGAAATAACAAGAATGCCTAAACCGCCAAAAGACTCCCAGCCCAAGGTCATAAATAGCGTCATTGCGCCAATAGCTATCATACCACCTAGGTAATAAAGCACATGGGTAAAATCGAATTTAGGTCCAGCATTCGGTTGATTACTTAAAAACTCAAATAACTTATCAGATTGCTCCGAAGTAAGAATGTTTTCCTTTACCGCATCCTCCAGATTTTTCTTGGTAATTTTCATTCAACACTCCTTGAACTGATAAAGTAATTTAACGCTATGTTATGCAATGGTAAGAGTAGATATCAGGCAAATTGTTCCACTAACTCACCGACAACAGGCACAACCGATAACACCAATAAACTGGCCATCGTGATATTAAATACTCGTTGATTTCTATCACTGGTTAAAAATTTCTTTAACCACGAACCGAACAGTAACCACACGCCTACACTTGGAAAAGATAGAACGAGAAAGGTAGTCGATATGATGGTAACTTGCAGCAAGTGCTCACCGCCTGACGCGGTAAATGCCGCAATCGCGCCTGTGGCGACAATCCAAGCTTTAGCATTAACCCATTGAAACAAAGCACCATTGAGAAAGGTTAATGGCTTTTCTTGTTCGTTAGATGAAAAGCTATTTCGAGAAACCGCTATACCCCAGGCTAAATAAAGTAAATAGGCAACACCAATCACTTTTATTATCGTGTTTAAATTGGGGAATAATTCGAAAACTTGGCCAAAGCCGACACCAACCAATAGCAGCATTAAGGCAAAGCCAACACATATACCGAAAAAGACAGGTAAGCTTTTTTTTATGCCAAAATTAACACCAGAGGTCATCACCAAAATGTTATTCGGCCCAGGTGTTGCAGAAGATGAGATAGTGAATAAAACGAGTGAATATAGGTATTCCATTACAATCCTTTTCTTAATTGCTAAGTACTGCGTAAAAGTGTGTGCGGTGCTTAGTTATATTACTAAGTAAAGGGGAATAGAGTAAACATTATTGTTTATCTCTAAGGTCCTCTATAATTTGGGCATCCACCCAGTACTTGCCGCTGACCCAATAAGAGCTGCCGTCGTCTTTATGTTTTTCTTCTGAACGACCAAAAAATAAAAACTTACCGTCAGGAGTCACGAATGCGCCATTTTCTGTGTGCTCAGTGTTTATCTTGTCGCCTAAATTAATTGCCGAACCCCAAGAGCCATCTTTCTGTTTAAAACTAATATAAATGTCCGAGTCACCATGACCTCCGTCTCTTTCTGAATCCCATATTAAATACGACTCATCTCGAGCGATAAATGGGTGGGCGGTCCATTTTCCTGTGTTTATTTGTTGTCCTAGCAGTTTTGGCTGTTCACGCTTACCATTCTTTACCTGTGATATGCGAATAACATCACTATTTCTTTGTGCATCATCGAAAACATAGGTGCCATTTGACGACGCCGATAAGCGCATGATGTTTAGTTCATCACGATCAATCATAGGGCCAAGGCTTTTCATTTTAGACCAGCCCGTATCAGTACGTTCTATATACTTTTTCTTTGAATAGAGAATATTGTCATTACCACTAAATGCCGAGTAGAAATCATGCTTTTTCCACACACGATTTTCTTTCGCAAAGACAATCACCGTAGGTAGGTGTGGTACGTTACTAGTATTGACCATATAAAATTCAGTCATGTGCTGACCAATATCACCACCTAGTGCCCAATCTTTATACGCTAATGCTTCAATGGGAAATAGCTCAGCTTCAGTACTTGGCAACTTTTGACCAAAATAATTTGGCTCTGTAGTTACAGACGTTGGAGAAGTAGTCGATGCTTCGCTGTTAGCAGTAATGTTCTGACTAAAGCATTTTTCACTAACAGTAACTGTTAACATGCTCAATAACACTAAACGCAAACTCGATTTCATTGGCTGTCCTTGCTTTTTAAGGTGACGTTTTTTGGGGGGTCTCGAAATCCATTTCTTTGAATTTGGCATACATCGTAATCATTGCTTCGGGTGAACAATCTTCAATAGTTGTATGCTTTTTACAGAAGCTAGCTGTATCGGAAATTTTCTCTTGAAACTCTTTAAGGCTGATTGTTCTAGCATAAACAACCATCATAGATAAAAACGTCTCTTCTTTAGATTCAAAGCTTTGACTAGTGATGTCACTCAAAAAAAGAGAGGATGCTAATAATGCCTTTGATGCAACGATTTGTTCATTCGTTAAAGAGCTCGACATGGATTGTTGAATGTAAGCATTGTTTATCTTAATTATTTGTAAAGCCTTTTCACTATGCAGCGCTTTCAAGTAATCAACCTGATTATTAACAATTAACTTATTTAGCTCATTGGAAGACTCAATTTGATCGGTGAAATAATAAAAACTCGCTAATCCAGATAAAATAGCGCCTGAAATGAATAGCAGGATACTTTTTAACATGTGACTTCCTTTTCTTAGGTTTCGCTCATTATGCTTACTAACTACTACTTAGCACTTGAGCTAGATTAGGTTCATTGTTCGGGCGTTTTACCCAGTTATATTTATACATACACCATCCTATCGCCATACCGGAAAATAAACCGCCCAAGTGAGCTACATAGGCAATAGGTGCGTCACTGTATAAAGCGCCAAAGAAGTCTTGTAGAAACCATAAACCGATGAGCCAGTGGGCTTTAATACTAAAGGTTTTTCCCCATGCCCAAATGACTGTCCACATACATTTAATCTTTGAGCGAGGGTATAAGAATAAGTAAATTCCAATTACGCCATTAACAGCACCACTCGCGCCGATTGCTGGCGAGCCATCAAACACCAAATGTATCAAGCCAGAAGTGATTATAAGAGTGAAATATATGGCGGGAAATGTAGCATTGCCTATTCGAGAGCAGATTACACTGCCAAAAAGAAGCAAATAAAACATGTTGCCTAAAATATGCCCCCAACTGCCATGCATAAATCCATGAGCAAAAAGGCTGGCATTGAAGCCATCTAAAACATAGAAATCAATGGAGGTTAAGCCGGAATAAACAGCGATAAAGAACAGAAACGTGAAACCTATGATGAGTATGTTTGAAATAGGATTAGCGAGTAGCTCAACTTCCGCTTTGTAGGGTATAAACACTTTACTTCCTTGCACTTAGCATGCTGATGATTAGTGGCTAAATTTCTTTGAATACATTTAGGTATTTATTTTAAATTTGATTACGTTAATAAGTGTTGGCTCTTTAACCAGTCCATTACTTTAATCGATGCTAATGAACAACGCGATTTATCTTCGTAACAAATGAATTCTATTTCCTCTATTTCTTCGTCAGGGCGAAGCTCTCCTACATAGTCTGCGAAATAGCAAGTTAGCTTTACAGTAACATCGCTATTTTTCCCGTCAGCTTTTGCTTTGAAGGTCTCTGCATATCGTATAGAGCTCGGCACTAAGTCTACGGAAATCTCTTCTTTTATTTCTCTAACAAGCGCTTCCTCGTCAGATTCACCAATTTCTCTTTTGCCACCAGGAATGTAGAACAATTCTTTATTTTTTGATCTAGCGCTTAGTAATTTGCCATCTTGAACAAACAACCAAGCTAGTTTATCTATTTCTTTATCCACTAATACTCCTTAAATCTCGTGTGTTGAATTTTGTTTTTTAGGTGCTGAAAATTGTGGGTTAAAATTTAGCAAAGCTGAAATAGCCTGCTAGGTTACGTTGCTGCTAAATTGCTTAAGAAAACCAAAGTGCCTAATATACCTATCATTAGCTTGAAGAGAAACGCTTTATTTAGGCTAGTAGTTCTACTCTCAATGAGCAACGCTAAGATTTATTTGTCCTGCGGAAGTTTCTTAATTAGGCACTTTTCCGGCGATAACTATTAGCTCTTTTTTTATTACATTGCTTTTGACGCGCTCTTCTATGCGGGAAATCATCCAAATGACAATACCTATTGATATAGCTAAAGGTATTGCATAACCAATTTGAGTGACCTTGCCAAGTATGTAACCAGCCGAGTATCCAGCAAGAACGTAAAAGACAAAACTGACAATCGAAATAATCATTCGAAGCTTGGCAGTTGACTCTTTTGCTTGTTGGATATATTTGAAAGTTTTTGCGCTCGACTCTGATTCTAAATGGGGTAATTCAGCTTTAATCCATTCTGTGTAATTCATTGAATACTCCTAAATACTTAACGCCCCGATTGGGGCTGACAATGCTTGATTAAAGTTAGCGATAAAGGAGCACAAGCCAAACGTTTGCGTCCTTTTGAGCAACTTGTTAGATGAAATTACCCATTACACGCTAATTTTGCTTGTTCAGCGCACCTAGCCTTAGCTTCGGCCTCTGTTTTACCGCCCATACAAAAATCTAAACGAATGAGTTTTTCTTCTGCCAGGTTAGGTTCACCTGCAATATTTTTCCATTCCCAGTTTTTTATTACTTTTTTGGCAGGTTTATAAATAACTTTTTTTGGAATTGAGCTAACTAATTCAACATCACTTGTTTTACCGTTTTTATCCACGGTAACCTTAAACACACCGCAACCAGTAATACCGTTCATTGCAAGTTTCATGGGATATTTAGGAGTGAATTGCTTCGTTCTGATCCATCGCGCATCTGCTTTTTCTGGTTTGATATGAGTGAGCTTTACATCTGCGTGATTTGCATTAGCACTTGTTGCAATTAAAACAGATAATATTGAAATTAACTTTAATACTCGAGATTTCATTTAATCCTTCCTTAGTTTACTTAACGCTCGATTCTTGGGCTTCTTATTGCTGGCAAAAGAAATTAATGCAATGACAAAAGCCAACAGTTAATAATTCCACACTGCTAAGACTTGTTTTGCTTAGTAGCTACAGCCTTTCTTTATCGCTTATTATGCAGGCTTCTTAGTAATATTTGTTTATTTATTGTATACAATTTATCAGAAAGCTTTATTAATTCAAACGATTAACTGCTCGTAACTTTGTAAGTTTTCAACTTTGTTGTTTTTGCTACATTAGAAGCTTATGGCTGCCTTTAAGTGAAATGGGTATTTACCAAGCATTCTCAGTAACTACCCATTGTGCTAACTCTTAGGAGTGTTATGGCTAACGAATAATCTCGTCGTCGTCTTGAATTTCGTACTCTTGTTCTTCAATCACGATGGTTTCATCAGAGGTGTAATAAACGCTTACTGGCTCTGAGTAATTTGGTACATCGTCGTAAGTAAATACCGAGTAATACTTAGCAAGGTTTCCGTTACCGAAGTTGTCATAGGTGTAATTGTCTGGGCCACCGTATAGTTTCACGCCATCTAATGGAGATTTAGGGGGGTGGAATCGATTGCGCACCACAAAACAGCCAACGAAATCTTCATCATTTGGGTTTTGCCAACTGAGTTTAACCGCACCGTTCTCAATTTGTGTCGTTAACTGAGTTGCAGGGGCAACAGGGTTTTTACGGCGGTGAATATATTCTATGACTAATTGCGGTGGCTGTGCGCCAGATTCTCCATGCCAGTCAATCTGCTCACTGGTATCGCTTGACGACGCAGTTGCTCTAATAATTAAGTACACTGGCTTATTTTCATGTTGCAGTTTTTCGAGTTGTTGCTTACAAAAACTGTCGAGAATAAAGTGATGGGGCGACTTTTCTTTCAGTTGCAGTGCGCTAACTTCATAGCCTATAAACTCTTTCTTTTTGCGGTTTTTTACGCTTTGATAATCAACGTCTTTCAAGCCCGCCATTTCAATGGTAAAGCGCGTGTCCTTGTTAGAGTTCATCACAGTTTTATTGCTCATCACCAAATAAGCGTTGGTGATGACCGTTTTGTCTGATTGAGGCAACGCGTTCAGTGAAAATTCCATTTGCCCGTAAACAATATCGCCTTCGGCATCAAAGCCTGAGCTAAGCTGGTTTTCAATGACAGCGTATTTGTTAATGGTGTTAAGGGCTGTAGGCTCTAACGAAATACTTTGTGGTGTGCGCGTGTAAATAAGCTCTAGGTTAGGGCGGTAATGAATACCTGCTCCAAAGCGTCCATAACCGATATCAAACTGCATCATTTGCGAGTCTGCACCTAGCGGCAGCTTTTGAGGTCCTTCAATGCGCAAAATCACATGGCCCGATTTTATCGCTTGTTTTAGCAAATAACGCTCATTAACGTTAAAGGTCCATTCACTCCAAATGCCTTGGGTGAGCTGATCAGAAGTAATAGCCTGGCCTAAGGTTTGAATGGGTGTTGCTTGTTGAATTTGATTGAAGTCTGTCACGTCACTAATTTCATTAGCATCTAAAATAGATACCGTCCATTCGCCAAAATTTTCTACTTTGGCGTTTACGCGGTTCATCGGGTACAACGAGAAATTTGCGCTTTTTAACTTGGCATCATCGGGTAAGTTTTCTAACGAAAATACCACGATGCCATAACAAATGCCTTTGCGTTTATTTACACCGACGAACATAGAGTTGTGGCCGAAGTGCTCTTTATTTTTGTCTAGCAGGCGCTGGCTAACATAGCCTACATCTTTTTTCGAAGGAAATAGCGCACGAGAAAACTCATCATTGTTCAGCTCGGTTTTTACTTTTAGCTCTGGGGCAAATGGCGATTTAATTTTAGTTACCGAGTCTACAGCACGCAGGTTGTAATAGTATTTTTGACCGCTTTTCAGCTGTACATCGGTAAACTGCATCGCTTTTGTAATAGCCACTAAACTGCCATCGCAGGTGGGCGATTTTACGTGTTGGCTGCGATACACCTCAAAGTAGACTTCGTTTTCACCTGAATACTGCCAGCTCAAGGTAGCGTTATTATTATCTATTTCTACTAAGCTGAAACTGTCTGGGCGCTTTGGCGCAATAGGCGAATAGTTTATGGCTTCAGAAAGTGCATAAAGCACAGCCGGAATATTTTCATCAACACTTTGTGACATATTCACTAAGTAGTCAGGAATGTTGCGCGTACCTACTTCAACTACTGTGGCCAAAATACCGAGTGAATAGTAAAACTCTCTACCACTACCGTTTATTAAATTAGCAGGCGGTTTGCCGCGATGTATGCCGTACTTTCTGCCGGTTACTTTGTGAATTTCGCGGTTCATATTGGCACATAAAACGTTTAAGTCAGTGCCTTCAATTTCCGTTTCATGGTTAAATTTATGGGCAGGAAAAAAGACGTTACCTTGCGAGTGATAATCTAATGCAATGGTGATATTTTTTCGCGATAACACAAAGTCTCTAATCGCTCGGGTTTCAGGCTCTGAAAACGCTTCAGGCCCACCATAAATATTGGAGTTTGTGTCATTACTTTTTCGAAAGCGCACTGAAAAGTTACGGTTAAGATCAACACCAAAAGTGCCGTCTTTGTTATCGCGACGATTTTTGCGCCAAAAAGAAAAGTGGTTGCGAGAATATTCGAAACCATCAGGGTTTAGGCAGGGCACCATATACAGAGTGTTTCGTGTTAGTGCCGCTTTTAGCTTGGGGTTGAATTGATAGTTAGCGATCACATACTCAATAAATTTAATCGCTAACTCATTACCAATCCATTCTCGAGCGTGAATAGTGCCCGTGTATAACAACGCAGGTTTTTGATCAGCATACTCTACATCTAACGACAAGGTTACCAGCATAATTGGCCTGTTTTCCCACGTGTAGCCAATATTCTTCAGGCGAATTAAATGGGGGTGTTCTCCCATCGCTTTTTCAAGAAAAGCGAGTGTTTGATCGTATGATGTGTATTGCTTTTTCATCTGCTGTTTACCTTAGCGTGCCGCTATTATGCCGTTACTTGAGTTTTTTCTTGCCATGCCAGTAATATGGCTTCCAGTTTCTTTTCTTTTAAGTTTTTAACTTGAAGCAGTGGCAGTGGATCTTTTGTTAAAGCGACAATGCACTCGAGTGCGCCAAGTGATTCAACAATGTTGTTTGCCATGACTTTGCCAATACCTTTTACTGAAGAGAAAAACTCAACCAATTCCGCTTCAGTCAGTTGTGGAAGTTCGTTTTCCGAATCACCTGAATCTTCTAAACCAAGTTCGACAATTTCTGCAGACTGTTGGCTTAATAGGGCTTGTTCGCGCATTGAGCGTGGGATGTAGTTATCTTGAAAATTCCACTCTTCGCTCGGCCATTCTTCTTTGCCTCTAAGTTCAATAGGTAACAGTGACCAAAGCTCTTCACGCGCTAGCGCATCACCTGCATCATAACTCGGCGTATATTCACCAAAAGTAATATGGCGCATAGTGCGTAGTAAGCTAGAGCGGATTTTGCCTAACTCTTCCCAGTTAAATAATGGAATATATGGCTTTTTAAATTGACCGTTCGACAGGCTCCACATCAGGTATTGCCCAATCCAATCGCGCACATACGGAAAGGCAGCAAAAGCGGTAGCACACTCTAAGATGCGAAATTTGCCGTCAACACCCAATGCAATATCACATGCCCAGTATTCTGCATTCGCTGCCTTTGATGCTTTCACGGCTATGTCTAAGGCTTTTTGCGGTACATTGGTGTAATCCATCGAGCCGCCTTGGCTGGTGTTCGTTAACCATTCACCTTCAGGTGGCCTGCGCCAAAAGGCACAAATTGGTCGGTGTCCCACTAACATAACGCGAATATCTGCCGCCATAGGGACAAATTCTTGAACGTAAACGGGGTAGTACTTTTTATGGGAAAGTAAGGCTTGTGCTTCTTTGAAAGTATCAACTTTGTGAACGTAATAACCACCATAGTTTGAAGGGCCGTAAGATTTCTTGATAATTTTCGGGTAAGAGGTTTTTGACAAAAATGCCATGGCTTCTTCGGCTTCGTAAAAGATATCTGTTTTCGGAATCGGCAAATTGTACTTTTGACAAAAGTGGGTCACGTTCTCTTTTGATTTGTTCGCAAACTGCGCATCGAGTGAAGGAACAAATTTAACATTAGGTAATTCACGCGCGATTTCGCGGAAAGTCTCGTATGCTGTGGCCGGAATGTTGCCAATTAAAACCTCGATTTTTTTGCGCTTAACTTCTTTGATAAAGCGCTGTTTATCGTTGCCCCAGTGATAAACCACAGATTCGATTTTGTCTGGCCAGCCTTTAAAGTTAGATTTATCAAAGAAACGAAGAACGTGATCTAGGTATATAAAACCAAGTTTTGGTAAAGAAGTAGATTTTTTCATGTTAAATATTAACCTGTTGTACTGATTTAACTTCAGATAAGTAGCTAATTGAGTTGTCCACTTTGCGGTGGATTAGGTCGACAATTTTCTCGATTTTCTTGTCGTTGAAATCAAGCCCTAAGGCTTGCTGCTCTGGGGTAGCAAAGGCTGGAATGCCATTTACTTCGAGTACAACATATTCTTCTCTGTCCAGATCATAAATAAGGTCTACACCGGCTATTTCTAAGCCAGTAATTTGCGCAGCGCGCTTTGCTATAGCAACGGCTTCATCGCTCGGCTCGCGCAGTAAGATTGAGCCGCCGCTGGTGATATTGGTTTTCCAATCGTTCTTGGGCGCTTTACGGCCGTAGCAACCGACGAATTCGCCGTCAACAATGTCAATGCGCAAATCGGTGTGGTCGTAGTTAACAAAGCGCTCTACATAAAAGTGGGGGATATTGGTTTGATCTAAAAATGGAAAAAGCATGTCTAGTGCACGTTGGTTTTCTATTTTTACGATGCCCATGCCACCCCAGCCATCGGTAGGCTTATAGACGAGGCGTCCGTCCCAATCTTTAAGCGTTTTCTTTAAGCGTTTTTTATCTTTCGATTTCAGCATTTTGTATTCGGCAGTATTTACTCCTGCACGGTTAAGTCGATGAGCGGTTCTAAATTTGTCTTCAGTTAGCGCAAAAGCGTCATAGTTGTTTAAGCAAGGAATAGAATCGTTTAGCGTTTGGTAAAGGTACATTTGATACTGTGTCTGCTTACCTGCGTTATAGGAGAAAAACGCATCTAGTTCTTCCATGGCTATCCCGTTGCAAATAATTTCACCTTTAGTAGCTACTGCTCTTGCAAGGTTTAAATTCGAAACGACTTCAATGTCTCTTTCTCTTAAAAGTTCGGTGAGTTTGTCATGTATTTGGTCTCCGCCGCCATTTTTATACATCCACGTACCAATACGGTGTTTAGCCATGAATTTGCTTCCTTAAAATTTTCGATTTTTTGCCAAGATTTTGCAGTGCAAGTTATGAGTGAAAGGCAAGACTAGGCAAGGGTTATTACCGATATATGACGAATGATTTTTGACAAAAATAATTCACAAAAATGTCGCGTTTCTGTCATCTGAAAACTGGTGGAACAGTTATGTGAAAATTTCATCGTTTCGACTTGAAATTGTCATATTACTGCCAAGTTCAAGCGCTGAAATAGCCTGTACAAATCGTAAGCAATGTTCGAGGCAAATGTCGAAGACAGAGTTCGCAGCAGAACTCGTGGGGTAAATGCAGTTGAAATCGAACTAATACGGGTCATGTGTATAACGGAGATATAGAAGTGGCAATAGAAACGGCAAACACAGAGCAGAAAGCATTAAAGGTGGATTATCAGGAATTAGCCGCCTTGATTAACATTAACTCTTACACGAAAAATAAAGCAGGTGTAGATGAAGTTGCGGCGCTTTATGGGCAATGGATGTCTGAGCTTGGCTTTCAAGACCGTGTTTTTGCACGTGAAAACATTGGCAATCATCATTTGTATGTCAGCCCGAAAACAGCAGGGGTTAAAGTGCTGTTGTTAGGTCATTTCGATACCGTATTTCCACCGAATACTTTTGAAGGGTTCTCACAAGATGAAAAGTGGATATATGGACCTGGCGTGTGTGACATGAAAGGTGGAAATTACGTTGCCTTGTTAGCATTAAGAAATGTTCTAGCTGAACACGGGCAAGTGAGCAATATCGACGTGCTGATGGTGAGCGATGAAGAAACCGGCAGTGATGATAGCAAACACGTCACAGCGTCCATCGCTCAAGATTACGATATTTGCTTAGTATTTGAAGCAGCTGGTCCTGAAGACAACGTGGTGATTGCAAGAAAAGGTGTTGCTACTTTTGATATAGAGCTTGAAGGTAAGGCCGCA
This sequence comes from Thalassotalea coralli, assembly GCF_055786205.1. Taxonomy (NCBI): domain Bacteria; kingdom Pseudomonadati; phylum Pseudomonadota; class Gammaproteobacteria; order Alteromonadales; family Colwelliaceae; genus Thalassotalea; species Thalassotalea coralli. The sequence continues at coordinate 333,224 of NZ_JBVVBK010000007.1, forward strand.
CATGCAGGTAATCATTTTTCTGATGGTGCTGACGCAAACTTAGCCGCGGCTCACATGATTATCGCTTTATCGAGTTTAACTAAACTTTCCCGTGGCACCACCGTTAATGCTGGGAAAATGTCGGGTGGCATAGGTGCTAATACGATTTCGCCTAGCGCAAAAATAAAAGTAGAAGCCCGCTTTACCGATAGTGACGAAAAGCGTCGTGTCTTAGATGCAATTGAAGAAATTGCTAATGCACCTAAGGTAAAAGGTGTATCTGTAAAACTATCCGGTGGATTGCAACGCGATGTGATGGAAACCAGTGATAACCAAGTGGCACTTATTCAGCGCCTAGAGAAAATAACAGGGTATCCGTTTAAATTAGAGCGCCGAGGTGGGGTAAGTGATGCCAATGTTGCTTCAGGCGCGGGTTTAGCAACTCTAGATGGTTTTGGGCCATTTGGCGATGGCGACCATACCGTTAATGAGCGAGCTTGTAAGGAAAGTTTAGCAGGGCGCGTTGTATTAGTGAGTAAAATTTTAAATGCTCTAAATGGTGAACAGAATCAATTAGAGCCTCAGCAATCGTCAGAAGACATAGAAAATGTCGCTTAGTTTTCCTTAAAGCAACCTATCAATTTTACCTCTAGTAGCTGCTTGGTTAAAAAAGCAGCTACAAATTGCTTCACTCAGTTAACAATTGTTAACAATGAAACAGGAATGTAACACCTATACTGTTGTCATTGAATCGAAACAGGAAGCCGAAATGAAAAAGTATTTAGTCACCCTAATTTCTGCCGTTGCTATGATGGGTTTAAGTTTTGCAACATTCGCTCAGTCTACCGTTGAAGAGGGCGTCATTAAAAAAGCTGAAGTTATTACGACAAAAGCGGGTAAAGATGGTAAGCCATTATTAGGTGCAGCCGTTGGTGTTGGCATAGGTTCAGCTTTTGGCTCTGGTAGCGGTAACGATGCTGCCAAGGTTGTCGGTGGATTAATTGGTGCAAAACGTCAAGCAGCCAAAAAGCAACAAACTGTTTATGGCTGGCGCTATATTGTTGAAGTTAAAGGTGAACTGAAGGTAGTTGATGCTTGGTGTTCTGGTCCTAATCAACAGTGTACTGGTGTAACTGAGGGAAATAACGTTTACGTAGTTAACGGTAACGAGGTCATCGTTAAGTAACATCAGCTAAACGTGTTTTATTGAATTAAAGAAAATGCTCGCAACATTTCTTGTCCTAGCCAACCTTAACCGGTTGGCTTTTTTTATGTGAACCAGTGTGGAGAAGTGCTTGATTTGTAATACAGTTACTGTTTTGATATGTAGCTTGATGGACTAAGGAGTAAGCGAAATAATGGATATTCACACGGATAACTCAGCGCAATCCGCGAGTATCACGTTTAACAGGTGGGTGTTGCTTGCAGCAATACTATTTAACTGGATTACGTCAATAGCGTTTATGCTGTTTTTTCGTTACCCAGTGCCATTGTTTGGGTATTTTGGCCCATACTCGGTTAATGGTTCTGTCACTGTTGAAAGTGCCTTTAACTCTGGTACTACATCATTTTTTTTCTATGGGCTTATCGGTGGTTTTCTGCTGATTGCTTTCTTATCTTTTATTTTAGCTCAAATCGTTAATCAAATAACCAAGAGTCCCGCTCGATACTGGTACATATTGGTGAGTGCTCTTCCTGCATTTTGTTGGAGTTTGTTTTTATCTACCTTAGATTACATGATCGGTCCTTGGTAGTTATCTTATCCATCTTATTTTCAAATTTACCCACTCAAGTTGGTATACATTATAAATTTGCCGTTTTGGACGTCTATACTTCTAATTCTTGGTAAAAGCTTGTTTTCTGTGCTAGAGTGTCGCCGCTTTTTATGGTGCAGATTTGTTTAAGTGATCTTAATGTTCATTTTTCTAAATAAATCCGCTTAAAAGGGAATGTGGTGTAAGTCCACAACTGTTCCCGCAACTGTAAGTAGGGCTGAGTTTTCATCCACTGGTTTTTGACTGGGAAGGGGAAGCTTGGGTTACCCCTATAAGTCAGGAGACCTGCCATGAAATTTTTTACACACCGTGCGGGTTACTCGGTAAGTACTAGATGATTTTCGTCTAGCCTTTCTGTTCGCCTGCACTGAATAGATGTTTTTAGTGGATTATGGCGAGTCAACGATTACAAGCAGATAACATTACCTGGCAGGTCGACAATAAGGTTATTGTTGATGGCGTTAGCTTTGCTGCGAATTGCGGTGAAGTTGTTGGTATTGTTGGTCCTAATGGCGCAGGCAAAACTTCGCTACTTAAATGTTTATACCAAGAAAATACTGTTGATTCGGGCAATGTTACGTTAGACGATATGCCGCTTAACTTACTTAGCCGCAAAGAAGTTGCTCAGAAAGTGGCAGTTGTAGGCCAGCAATACGATGCTATTTTTGCCTTGTCTGTAAACGATATTGTTGCCATGGGGCTTATTCCTCACAAGTCTTATTTTGAGCGAGATACCGACCAAGACAGAAAGTCGGTGACCGATGCGTTAATCAAAGTAGATTTACTCGATAAACGAGAGCAAGTGTTTAGTACCTTATCTGGTGGTGAGCAACAGCGCTGTATGATTGCTCGAGCCCTCGTTCAACAACCTAAGTTGTTGATTATGGACGAACCTACTAATCATTTAGATATCTATTATCAACATCAGATATTGTCATTCGTGAAAGAACTCGGTTTATCCGTGGTGATGACAATTCACGATCTTAATTTAGCAGCGCAGTATTGCGATCGCTTATTGTTGATTCATCAGGGCCGAGCACTTGCTTTCGCGGAACCTGAACAAGTCTTAACAGAAGCACTTATCAAAGAAGTGTTCCACTTAGATTGCTTAGTGGATGAACATCCGATTACGCATAAGTTACGTGTTTCCTTTGCCGGAGTTCAGCCATGATCAAACGATTATCTTTTTGGCAATCATCATTGCTATTACTGGCCATCACCATTACTTCTATGTTGTTAGCGATGGGCTTCGGTACGGCAGAACTAGGTTTTAAAAATGTTTGGCAGTGTTTAACCGATGAGTGCCAACGTCCCATTTACGAGACCATCTTAGTCGACATTAGATTGCCTCGAGTCATTATGGGTTTCTTTGCTGGGTTTGCTTTAGCAGCAGCGGGCGCCTTGATGCAAAATGTCACTCGAAATCCACTTGCTGACCCTTACTTATTCGGTATCGTTTCTGGCGCAGGTCTAGGTGCTACTTTAGCAAGCTTATTGCCGCCACCTTGGCAGGTGTTTTCAGTTCCTGTTGCCGCATTTTTAGGTGCGCTATTTGCGGTCTTTATCGTTGTTTTAGTGTTGATGCATAACAGCTGGCGCCGAATAGAGCATTTATTGCTTGCCGGCGTTGCTGTTTCTTTTATGTTGAGCGCATTTACCAGCTTTATCTTATATTTTGGTGAGGCATTTGCGGCAAATCGCGTCATTTTCTGGCTGATGGGCTCAGTTGCTCGAGCAGATTATATGGCGCTGTCTGTGGTTGTTCCTGTGATTTTATGCTGCTGTTTACTCGCCTTAGTCTTTTCACGTCAATTAGATGCGCTATTACTCTCTGACGAAAGTGCAAGAACGCTAGGCGTTAATGTTGCGTTAGTGCGCATTGTGGCGCTTGTTGCTTGTGCGGCCATGACTGCTGTTATCGTTTCTTATTGTGGTGGCATTGCTTTTGTTGGCTTGATGATCCCGCACATCGTAAGACCGTTTTTTGGTATTACCACGGCGAAGTTGCTGCTAAGTGCTGGCTTTATTGGTGGCTGCTTCTTGATATGGGTTGATGTTATTGCACGTACCATCGTTGCTGGGCAAGAAATTCCTATCGGCGTTATCACTTCGGTCATCGGCAGTATCTTCTTTCTTTTCTTAATGCGTAGGATGTAGTCATGTTTACCATCGAACCATTAGCTCGTGAATTTTCTGAACAAATCCAAGCGAAAATCGATCAGAAAACTAAGCCATTAGGCGCATTAGGCGCATTGGAATCAACAGCTTTACAGCTGGCAAACATTGAAAGTGGAAGCACAGGGCAGTGGCAGTCTATCTCTGTTAACGCACCACAAATGTTGGTTTTTGCTGGCGATCATGGCATTGCTGCTAAAGGCGTTAGTATTGCACCGAGTGAAGTGACTCATCAGATGGTGATGAACTTTCTAGCTGGTGGGGCGGCGATTAACTGCTTTTGCCGACAGTTTACCATTGATATGCAGGTGATTGACTGCGGTATAAAACTGCCTATCCCTAACGACATTGCGCAGCAGCATCATAACTTTATTGAACAACGTTTAGGCACAGGAACAGTAGATTTCAGTGAACAAGCGGCTATGAGTGTCGAACAAGTAGCAAAGGGCATTGAACTTGGCGCTAAATTAGCTGAAAAGGCTGCTAAATCGGGTAAAAATCTACTTATGTTTGGTGAAATGGGTATTGCCAATACCAGTAGTGCTTCAGCCTTAGTTTGTGCTTTGTTAGGACTAACGGCTGAACAAGCGGTTGGCTTAGGTACTGGCATCACCAATGAGCAACTTCAGCTAAAAGTGTGTTTGGTTGAACAAGCTGTATCTCGCAAGAGCATTGTTGAAAATACATTAGCGTCTGAAACTGACATTCTTGCTTTGATGGCTGAGTTAGCAGGATTTGAAATCGTGCAGATGACAGGGGCTATGTTAGGCGGCGCTCAAGCGAAACTGCCTATGCTTATAGATGGCTTTATCGTATCAGTAGCTGCATTGTTAGCGACGAAAATAGCGCCAAATAGCCGTGATTATATGATTTTTGCCCACAAATCCCATGAACAGGCTCACCAAAAAATACTCGAAGCACTGGAAGCGACACCATTACTTGATTTGTCGTTGCGATTAGGTGAAGGAACTGGGGCGGCACTCGCTTATCCCTTATTACAGGCAACTACAGCGTTTTATAACGATATGGCAAGTTTTGAAAGCGCAGGAGTTACTGTGTAATGTCAGTACCATTGTTTAACCATAAAAGGTTAGGGATAAAGGTATACCAGCAGTGGCAGTATTTTTTATTGGCATTGCAGTTTTTTACTCGTATTCCTGTGCCGGTTAAAGTGGCTTATTCTCCACTGCGCTTAAACAAGTCAAATCGTTATTTTTCTTTGGTGGGTGTGGCTTTAGGGCTGATACTTGCTTTTGCATACCAACTACTGGCGCAATATTTTCCAGCGTCTGTGACCATAGCATGTGTTATGACAATAAGTTTGTTACTCACTGGCGCTTTTCATCAGGACGGTTTAGCTGATATGGCTGATGGTATCGGTGGTGGTTACACGATAGAGAGGCGTCTCGATATCATGAAAGATAGCCGCATTGGCACTTATGGTACGGTTGCATTAATCGCTAGTGCTTTGATTATGTTTAGCGCACTTACTGAGCTAGCTCAGTTAGGTATAGCGTTTATCGCGTTAGTGGTGGCACATGCTTTGTCTCGAGCGGTTGCTGGCAGCTTAATCTTTACCATGCCTTACGTCAGTGAAGATGCGAAAAGCAAGAGTAAGCCTTTAGCGCAACAACAATCAGGTCATGAGCTTGTTATTTTGCTGGCAATAGGAGGCGCTCCTGTTTTGTTTCTTCCAGAAGGCTTTAATTTTTCTTTCGTATTAAAGCTTACCGCAGTGCTATTAGCGTTTCGTTGGTGGTATCGCCGTTGGTTAATGAATAGGCTTGGAGGCTTTACTGGTGATTGCCTTGGCGCGGCGCAACAGATAGCAGAATTGCTGATTTACTTGGTAATTGTGCAGCATGCATTTTTTCAAATACCTCAAGGGTTAGTGACGGGAGCAGCTCAATGATTCATCTTGTTACAGGTGGCGCTCGCAGTGGAAAGTCTAGTTTTGCTGAACAGCGAGTATTGGTCATGTGTGCTGAGAAAGTTGCGGGAAAAGGTGCTAAAGATTTGGCTCCTATTTATCTCGCGACTGCGCAAGCATTTGACCAAGAAATGCAGCAGCGCATTGCCTTACATCAACAAGATAGAGTGCAGCATAATTGGCAGCTTATAGAGTGCCCAGTATCGATAGCAGATACCTTAGACAGATTTGCTGATGGCAGTAGCGTACTGATTGACTGTTTAACCTTGTGGCTTAACAACTTGTTGTTAGAAGTTGATGGCTTAACCAGCGAACAACAACACGACATGCTTACTAAGCAAAGAGAAGCGCTTGTTGCTGCCTTTTTAAAGCATCAATACCGACTCGATATTGTTATTGTTACTAACGAAGTTGGCAGTGGCATTGTGCCATTAGGTGAATTAAGCCGACTTTTTGTTGATCATGCCGGATGGGTTAATCAGGCAACGGCGAAAATAGCGGATGAAGTGACTTTAGTGGTTTCAGGCATCCCGATATCAATTAAAGGAGCTGCTCGTGGCTAATATCTATTTACTTCGACATGGTAAGGTTGATGGGCCCGCGGCACTTTATGGTCATACTGATATCACTGTTACGCCAGAAGAAAATCGACTGATTGTTGAAAAGCTTGGGCAATATTTACAGGACAAAAATATTCAAATAGAGCAAGTGATTAGCTCACCATTAATTCGTTGCTTGTCACTGTCAGAACAAATCGCTGCCGTTCAACATATTAGTCAGATTAAGCAAGATACTGATTTAAAAGAAATGAACTTTGGCCGTTTCGACGGTACGCCGTTTGATGATGTTCATCAAGATCAAGATATTTGGTCGCAGCTAGAGAAGTTCTGGCAAAATCCCGTACAACATTCGCTGCCTGAAGCTGAGCTTTTAACGGGCTTTAGCTATCGCGTTGTTCAAGCGTGGCAAAATATATTGAGTCAGGTGAGCAAAGACAAAGGCGATATTCTTGTGGTGTGCCATGGCGGGGTTATTCGCATGATCTTAGCGCACTTGCTTAACATCGATTTTCGTAATCCCAATTGGTACACACAGCTGGCAATAGGCTATGCAAGCATAACCCAGATAACGCTGACTGAATCTGGCGCTCGTGTTAAACATATTGGTAAGCCTTTGGTTGAAGATAGTGACCGAATTTACCTTCAGTCAGGTCTTGGTGCCGATCATAAGGAATCTGCGTAATGTCCAATACCTTAATGGTGCAAGGCACAACAAGTGATGCGGGCAAATCGACGCTAGTTGCGGCCCTGTGTCGTATTCTTGCTAGGCAAGGGCATAAAGTAGCACCGTTTAAACCACAAAACATGGCATTAAATAGCGCAGTGACTCCGTGTGGCGGGGAAATAGGTCGCGCACAAGCGGTTCAAGCCCAAGCGGCCAATGTCGAGCTTTCCATTGATTTTAACCCTATTTTGTTAAAGCCATCTTCAGACAAAAACGCACAAGTGATCATTCAGGGTAAAGCGTTAGAGCAAATGAGCGCTGTGGATTACCATCACTACAAAGACATAGCGCGGGCAGCGGTATTTGATTCCTATAACCGTTTAACCGCCAACTACGATTATGTCATGGTAGAAGGTGCGGGTAGCCCTGCTGAAATCAATTTGCGCAAACGAGATATCGCTAATATGGGGTTTGCTGAGCAAGCTGATTGTCCAGTTATTCTTATCGCTGATATCGATAAAGGCGGTGTCTTTGCTCATTTAGTTGGTACGCTAGCGCTGTTAAGTGAGAGTGAGCAAAAGCGCGTAATTGGTTTCGTTATTAACCGTTTTCGCGGTGATATTGCGCTTTTAGAGTCGGGATTAGACTGGTTAGAAGAGAGAACCGGAAAGCCTGTTCTTGGTGTTTTACCCTACATTCACGGTTTACATATTGCAGCAGAAGATGCGGTAACGGTGCGTCAAGAAGATAAAGGTACTAAGTTAAACGTTATCGTGCCTGTTACGCCGCGTATGAGTAATCACAATGACTTTGATGCCTTGCAACTTCACCCTGAAATAAATTTCCAATTTGTTTATGCCTCCGAGCTTCATAAAACCGATTTACCTGCAGCAGATTTAATCATCCTTGGCGGCAGTAAAAATACGCGAGCGGACCTTGCTTTCATTGTTGAGCAAGGCTGGGATAAACAGATTGCGCGTCATATTCGCTATGGCGGTAAGGTGTTTGGCATTTGTGGTGGTTACCAAATGCTAGGCAGTTTAATTATTGATAAATACGGTGTAGAAGGTGAAGCCGGTGAAAGTAAAGGGCTTGGCTTTTTACCCATGACGACAGAGCTTGCTAAAGAGAAAACACTCAAAAATTGCACTGGTAAATTGAATTTAGCCGGTGGCAATGTTGACGTATCAGGCTATGAAATTCATATGGGTGAGAGTCTTGCTACCGAGTCGACCAACACCATTCTTAGCATCGAAAATCAAGCACAAGGCATGATGAATGATGACGGCAACATTGCTGGTTGTTACTTGCATGGCATTTTCGATAACGACCAAGCGATCCAAGAATTAGCAAGCTGGTGCGAGACAGCTTTGTCAGAACACCATGATTTGGCTGAAATACAAGAACAGGCCATCGATAAGTTGGCGGATGTCTGCCACGAGCATTTAGATATGAAACAGTTAACGCACTTAATTGCACAATGGGGAAACTAACATGAGCACAGAAAAAGAGAATCAAACTAAGCAAGAAAAACATAAAGCTCGACAACAAAAAGTAAAAGAAAAAGTCGATCAGCGCATTGCGAATGCTACTGAAGATAAAGGCTTACTTTTGGTAATTACAGGTAATGGTAAGGGTAAATCCACATCAGGCTTTGGTATGGTAACGCGCTCTGTTGGCCATGGTTTGAAAGCGGCTGTATGCCAGTTTATCAAAGGTACTTGGGAGTGTGGCGAACGCAACTTGTTAGAGCAAAACGGTGTTCCATTTTATGTGATGAAAACCGGTTTTACTTGGGAAACACAAAATAAAGAACTCGATATGGCGGCTGCAGATAAAGTGTGGCAGGAAGCGAAAAAGTTACTTGCTGATGCGTCGGTAAATACTATTTTACTGGACGAATTAACCTATATGTTGAGTTACAACTACTTAGATATCGACGAAGTACTAGAGACTATTGCTAATCGCCCAGAAGGGCAACATGTCATTGTTACTGGTCGAGGTGCTCATCGCCGTCTAACGGAAATGGCAGATACTGTATCGGAAGTACAATCTTTGAAGCACGCTTTTGATTCAGGCATCAAAGTACAAAAAGGCATTGATTGGTAAGCACCGCCAATCGATAAAAAGGAACGACTATGAAGTTTTTTCATTACCTGTGTTTTGTCTTTGCACTTTCATTTTCTATTGTAGTAGGTGCAACTGACAAAAGTGAAAATAAAGAGACAGCACCTGCGAAACGTATTATTGCGTTAGCGCCGCATATTGTTGAAAACCTTTATGCGATAGGCGCTGGTGATTTAATTATTGGTACGACTGAGCATGCCGACTTCCCTGAAGCTGCTAAAGAAATTCCTCGAGTTGGCAACTACGCACGATTGAACATAGAGCAAATATTAGCGTCGGATCCAGATCTGATTATTGCGTGGAAATCTGGCAGTCCAAGCGATGATATTGAGCGCCTAAAAAGCTTTGGCATTCCCATAGTGCAATCTAAGCCAACAACTCTCGAAGAAGTGGCGGAGGAGCTTATTTTTCTTGGTGAGCTAACGGGTAAAAACGAAGCAGCCAAGCAAGTTGCGCAAAGATACTTGGCTGGTTTGCAAGCGCTACGAGCACAATATCAAGATAAAGCGCCCATTTCTGTATTTTATGAGCTTTGGCCGCGACCGTTAACTACCATTGCTAAAAAAGCTTGGCCGCAGCAGCAACTGGATTTGTGTCAGGTAAATAACGCATTTATTGATAGTAAAACGGATTATCCGCAAATCAATGTTGAAGATGTGGTGTTAGCGTCGCCTGACATTATTATTCAGCCAAGCGCTCACAGCAATAGCATGCCAGATAGTATTAACTGGCAACAATGGAAGACTATTCCAGCGGTAAAAAACAATGCATTTTTACATCCGAATGCTGACAAGATGCATCGGATGACCATACGTTCGTTAGACGAATTAACGTTACTTTGTCAGCAAATTGACGAGATTCGCCAGCGAGCCAAATAACCTGCCAGTAAAACTGGCGTAAACACTACGTATTGAGCGCTCGACTAGATTGAGCAAAAAGGGAAGTAGGTGAAATTCCTACACTGCCCCCGCAACGGTAATTGGTTTAGATAAACCATCAGTCCGGAGACCGGTTCAATACCTAACTTTCTTATCAAAGCGGGCGGCTTTGATGGCGAGGAGCATATGAAAAAAACTATAATTGCCGCATCGGTATTGACGGCATTAACAACCCCGGTATTAGCAAACGACACTACTCAAGCAACTGACGCAGATGAATACATCTCGGTAACAGCAAACCGCTTCGCAACGAAAGCGGAAGATGTATTAGCGTCAGAAGTGATTATTACTCGTGAACAAATTGAGCTAATTCAAGCGAAATCTGTTTTGGACGTGTTAGCGACTGTTTCAGGCGTTGATATTTCTAAAAACGGTGATAGAGGTCAAAACTCATCAGTTTATATTCGTGGTAATGACTCAGCGCATACTTTAATTTTGGTGAATGGTGTACGTGTTGGCTCGGCAACACTTGGTACAGCAAATTTAAATGAAATTGCACCTGAATTAATTGACCGTATTGAAATTGTTAAAGGTCCACGCGCGGCACTTTGGGGCTCAGACGCTATCGGTGGCGTTATTCAAATCTTTACGCGTAAGCTTGAAGGTGGTGAGCACTTTGCCAGCGCTACATTTGGTAGTGAAAGTTACCAAAAGTTCAGTGCAGGTGTTGGTATCGAGCACGGCAATGGCTTTACCAGTATTAGTGTTAACCATGAAGAAAGTGATGGCTTTGACGTTCGCGAGGGCGACGAAACTGATGAAGATGGTTTCAGTTACGACTCTATTGCAGTTAATGGCGAGCAACAAGTTACGGATAGCTTTTCTGTTAACTGGTTAGTACAAGTTGATACGGGCGATACAGAATACGATAGCGGCTGGGGTGCGAATGAAACAGAAGTTAGTAACCATGTTTGGCATTTAGGTGCAAAAATTGATTCTATGCTTGGTAACTACGACAATGTTTCTGAGTTTTCAGTTGGTCAAAGCCGTACTTCAAATGAAGGATTTAGAAATGACGAAGGTAAAGTCACGCCAACAGGAGATGTTTATGATACTCGACGTGATCAAGTCTCATGGGTAAACAGCACAGTTTTTTCATCTGATTGGCAAGCGAGCTTTGGTGTTGATTACATCGATGAACAGCTAAAAGGTACGAACGAATACAAAGAAAAACAACGTGATATCTACGGTATTTTTGGTCACACCATGTACAACAAAGACAAATTCACTTATGAATTAGCTCTTCGTTATGATGATGTACATGGTGTTGATTCAGAAACATCGTACAACGCAAGTGTCGCTTATCAGTTAACTGATAACACGCGCATGGTTTTTTCAACAGGAACAGGTTTTAAAGCACCAACCTTTAATGACCTTTACTACCCACCACAATGGGGTTCGATTGGTAATGAAAATTTAGTTTCTGAGACTTCAGAAAACTATGAGTTTACCTTGACTAGTCAGCTTGACGAGTTGCGCGTTGATTTTAACCTTTATCAAACGGATATCGAAAATCTTATCGAGTGGACAGGCAAAGATAGCGATGGAAACACTACGCCAATAAATGTTGCTAATGTGGAAATTAAAGGTGCGGAACTTGGCTTAAACTACCGTGGTTTTGGCGGTGTTCACCAGTTTAATGCGAGCTATGTTGAAGCAGAAGACCAAGGTGCAAAGCCGGGTGAAATTGCGCAACTTATCCGTCGTGCGAAGGAATTTTACAGTTACCAGTTCAATGCAGAAGTGGCCAATGCTGATGTTTACCTAGAGTGGCAATACAAAGGTAAGCGTTACGATTCTGTGTGGGGTGTAGGTACAGTAGAATTAGATAGCTATCAGTTAGTTAATTTAGGTGTTAGCTACCCAGTTACTGAGGCGATTAAATTAGAAGCGAAAGTAAATAATGCCTTCAATGAAGATTACAACACGACAAGCGGCTACTACTCGCAAGGTCGCGTAGTGTACTTCGGTATTAGTTACCAGAACTAAAATAAGTCTAGTAACAAATAACTTAAAAATAAAAAGGCTATTGGGTTTGCTCAATGGCCTTTTTTATGCTTCTCAAAAAGTGAAATAAAACAGTTGTAAATTGTTGTAAATCTCGCTTGCAAGTGATGAAAATAACTGTCAAAGTGGAATTGCTTCATTCATTTAGTGACGTGAGGAGGGTCAAATATCAATCGCAATTGTTGATCAATTTGACAGCTTGCTTAGGTAGCGGATTGCCGAGTTGATTAACGCAGGTTTTTCAATGTTGAGGGAATTTGTGTATATGACTGAAGAGAAAACGATTTATATCTTAGACACCAATATTTTACTTCACGAACCTTTCGCCTTTTTATCCTTTCAGGAACACGATGTCGTCGTCCCAATGACGGTATTAGAAGAACTAGATTCAATAAAAGATCGTCGTAAAGATGTTAGCCGTGATGCACGTGTTGCTATTCGTGCGTTAGAAGATGCACTTGCTAATGCTTCACCAGAAGAGGTGCTTGCTGGTGTTCCGATCCCTGCGCGAGAAGATAGTAATGGTACTGGCTGTTTGTCCATTTTTAATGATTATACCTTAGAGCAAACTACTGGAAAGTTGTCTTTTAACGAAAATGATAATCGAATAATCAATACTGCGCTCCATATTCAAGCTTTTCGAAAAAATCGCAAAGTGGTGTTAGTCACCAAAGATATTAATATGCGCCTCAAGGCAAAAGGCGCGGGTTTGCATCATGTTGAAGATTACAGAACTGACCAACTCATCGATGACATTCAGTTCTTAACCAAGGGCTACCATAAATTTGATGGTGACTTTTGGGAGCAAGTTAAAGAGTGCGAAAGCGAAACGGAAGGCCGCAATACGACTCATTACATTGATAAAAGCATCTTGCCAACAGCCTTTGTTAACGAATACCTGCTCGATGAAGGGGAGCATTTTGCCGGAAAAGTGGTTGGCTTTGATGATGAAAAGCTCGCAATTGCCGATATTAGCCGTGAACGCTTAATGGCAAAACAAGCTTGGGGAATTCACCCAAAAAATATCTATCAAGGTATGGCAATGGATGCTTTGTTAGACCCTAACATTGACCTGGTTATTCTTACTGGTCCTGCAGGTTGTGGTAAAACCTTATTAGCTCTTGCTTCAGCACTAGAGCTAGTTGTAGAGCGAGGGATGTACGATAAAGTCATTGTCACTAGAAGTACGCCTGAAATTGCTGAATCTATCGGCTTTTTACCTGGTACCGAAGAAGAGAAAATGGCACCTTGGTTAGCCGCGATTACCGACTCGTTAGAAGTGTTGCATAAACAAGATGAAAATATGGCTGGCAGCATGAATTACATTATGGACAAAGCCAATATTCAGTTTAAATCAGTAAACTTTATGCGTGGTCGAAGTATTCAAAATGCCTTCGTGCTACTCGATGAGTGTCAAAACCTCACAGCATCTCAACTTAAAACCATCATCACACGCTGTGGTGAGGGGACTAAGCTTGTTTGCTCTGGTAACTTAGCGCAAATTGATAGCAACTATCTAACCGCCTTAACCTCAGGTTTAACCTATATTGTAGAGCGGTTTAAGAACTTTCCAGGAAGTACCACTGTCAATCTAAATGGTGTGGTGAGAAGTAATTTAGCATCGTTTGCAGAGGAAAATCTTTAACACTTAAACCCATTTAGGCTTTGTTAGTGGCTTATCTTTTTAGATAAGCCACTAAAGGTCAGGTCTATTGTGTTTACTCAGTTCAGTCGTAAGTTTGTATTTACTGCGTAGTTGATTAAATTTGTCAGGGTAGGTCGCGATAAATTGGTTTACAAAATCAATGAACGGATGTTCGTCACTTGCGCTAAAATGGTAAAAACCTTTGTCGCTAGGCAAATCACTACGTTTTGTTATGTGTAAATTGTTGGCAGCCGCATAGTGGTTCGCAATAACTTCGTTAAGGTAAATAGCGTCAACTCGGCCTATTTTTAACATTGTAAACAAAGCAGTAACACTCGTTGGTGTCGCTACTTGTATGGAAAAACTAGGCATTGCATGAATAGTAAAGCCTAACGGGGTTGCCACCAGTTCAATGTTACCTGTCGGTTCAGTAGAAAAGTAACCGTCTGTATAACTAACTACAGGTAAGGAGTATTCTTTTTCAGGTGCTAGCTGAGTCTGCCAGGCAGGGCTGTCGGGAAATTGAATATCAATACTCCCCTTGTTTATTTCACTTTTTAGGCGACCCACAGGGAATGATTCTAAGGAGACGTTTAGTTGGTATTCGCTCGCTACAAGTGTGACTAACTCTGGAATAAAACCGACAATTTCGCCTTTTTCATTTGTAGAAAAAAGTGGTGCATAATCCAAGTTCTCAAAACCTACTACGATAGTGCTTTTATTTTCGTTTGCTATGCACTTTGTGGTGATAATGCAAAGAAAAATACTCAACATGCTGATCATTGAGTACTTGGTAAATTTTTGTTGTTTAAGATAACTTCGCATTATTTACTATCTAACTGACAACGTATTTGTCGACATCCACTTCTTTCTGACAATTATTATATTTACAGGGAGAGAGCTAAATTGCAATCGGCAGCTTTCTTGATTGTAATATTTTTAGATTACGTTTTACCGCACTTTTAGGAGGGAACCCAAAGCCATGGTGCCTAGGGATATGGAGGACAAAATCTCTATGTTGTTATTGTCCGACTACAGGCTTTATGTTGCCATATCAATAAAATTAACACTGGCTGTTCCAACCTCCCCTTGATATATTTCCAAGGTCAATAAAGAAGGGCAGAAGTAACATGGACGTGCCGTAATGGGAATACAAGATAAACATAAACTAGAAATATCTTTATTACACGGCTTTATCGCCCTCTTCTTAATTCTCGTTGTTAGTGGTTTTACTTCTTATGCACTGAACCTGAGTTGGGGGTGGTTTCGTCAGGCACTAGCCCTTGTACACCTGTTTGCGGGTTATGTAATTGGCGCCATTTTCTTTTTTTACTCCTATAAACATTTTAAACGAACAGTGGGTTTTCGACGGACTGGCTCGATCATTCTTGGTGTGAGTTTATTTCTTGCAACCTGCTATCTCTTATTAACCGGTGTCTTGATCAGTTTTACTGGCGTATTAAAAAAACAAGCCTGGTTGCTCGACAGTCACATAGTTTGTGCAATATTAACGCTTTTCCTGTTAGTCGTTCATTTAATATGGCATTACGTAACATTTCCGAAAAACAGACGTTCAAGTGTTCCGTCCGGGTTTGTCACGCTTTCTAGTAAAATAATCAGACCTGTTTTAGTTGGTGTAGGGGTAACAAGTGCTATCACTGTTGGCCTATTGGCTGGAAACTACCTAATCCAAAACAACTACCCAAATGATACGGTGGATAATTACCTTTATGCATATGGCGACGGTCCTTTCTTGCCCAGCCTAACCATGACCGAGAGTGGTACTTTCGTACAGCGAAGACATATTGCCGAATCTGCACAATGTATTGAATGCCATAAAGGTATCGGTGAGCAATGGATGGCTTCTACGCACAGACATGCGGCGGATGATCCCACATATGTGCGAAACGTGAATTTGCTGACGGAATCTAAAGGCATTGCAGCAACCCGATACTGTGAAGGGTGTCATGCACCAGTGGCCTTGTTGACTGGTCAGTTAACACCAGGTGGCAGCCATGGAGGCATACCTGATACCGTAGCAAATAAAGAAGGGATTAGCTGTATGTCGTGTCATGGTGTGAATCAACTGACTAGCTCAGAAGGGGTGGCAAGTTATCATTTTGCCCCCAGAGAATCGTATTTGTTTGCCAATGTGGATGTATGGCCGCTTAATTTTTTGCATCAACAGGCGCTAAAGTTGGTTCCACAGCGTCATTCGAATGATCTTTTATCACCACTGCTGCAAGAGTCGCAATTTTGCAGTTCATGTCATACCCAATTTATGGATAAATCCATGAATAATTGGGGCTGGGTAAAAATGCAGGACGAATTTCTAGCCTGGTCAAACAGTAAGTTCAATTCGCCTAAGGAACCGAGATTTTCCCATCCACAAAACAAACAATGCCAGGACTGCCACATGCCGATGATAGATGCTGACGACATCGCATCCGATGGCGCAGGAAAAGTACGTTCTCACTACTTTGTCGGTGCCAACGTAATGTTGGCGAAACATTTCGGCAATGAAACATTATTTGAAATGACCAAAGAATTCCTACAACAAGACAAAATTCAGCTGTCGATTGAGCCTCCAGAAGATGAGCAGGCCAAACAAAGCGCTTTGTATCTTAAAGCTGAACTGAGAAACCAGCACAAATACCCGGTTGCTATGTATCGGGGAGAGCACAAAAAAATCAAAGTGTTATTGACGAATCAGGGCGTTGGGCATAGTTTTCCTGGTGGCACCATAGATTTAAATGAAGCTTGGATAGATTTTAAGGTATATGACGCACAGCAACGTCTTGTCACCTCAAGCGGTCAGTTGCAAAAAGATGGGTCCCTAGGGGCTGATACGGTTGTTTATAAAGAGATCGCAATCGATAGACACGGTAAAGAAGTATGGCGTCACGACTTATTCAATATGGTTGGACGCAGTTATATAAATGTTATTCCTGCGGGTTCTACTGACGTCGTGGAATTCGATCTCACGGTACCAGACTGGGCCACTTCACCACTTACCATTTCAGCCACACTTAAGTTTCGTAAACTCAATCAGAAGTATTTAGATTGGGTTAATCTAAAACAATCAGTTGACACCAATCCAATAATCGATATTGCACGAGACAGTGTCAGCGTTAAAGTGCTCAAGGCGCCAGCGAGTCAGTAGTCTTGTTTGATGCAAGTACATGATACTGGCGCCACTTCGAATCTAGTACATAACCTTTAGCTTGCGCGTAACGGATAAAGCTACCAATCCACACGGTATTTACCTGATTATCAGAGATATCGGTGTAACTGTGCTGAAGATACAAAAACTCAAAAATTCTGGTCAGTAGGGGGCTTTGTTCTGTTAACCCTTCTTTGTGTGCATTTCGCGCAGCGCGGGCCAGTTGGTTTATCACTACTCGTTTTTTCATCTTTGAGTTGGATTGCATCACGTAACTAAGTGCCATGGGGTTGTGTTCTAAGATAGAACTAAAACGGCTTCTGAGGTCCTTCATGTCTGGCGCAAAGCGTTGCTCACAATACTTTGTCAAAGAAGCGCGAATACGACACTCTTTTGATATAGCTGACTGAAATGCTAGGGAGTACTGGTTTAAATCTTGGCTTTCGAAAAAGGACTTTAAGCTTTGCAAAGATAAGTAAGGAATAAACCAGGATTGCTCGGGATAATGCTCTAGTAGTAACTGCGAGTAATCTTCAGGCAGGGGCAGGCCGAGTTGGTTCATTTTTATGGCAATGCGTTCTATATCCTTCTCTGAGCGCAACTGATTAAGTTGATTTATCGCTCGTAATTTATCCTGCTCTGTTGTTGCTGAGAAAATATCGATTGTATGCGCGATGGAAAAATGGCTAAACAAAGTCGAATTAAGGTAGGTGTTGATCCAAGAAGTTTCAGTTGGGTTTGGCTCCTGCCTCGCTGGGGAGCCAAAAACGTTTTGTAAAACAAGCCTGTCAGGATGAAGTCTGAATACCAAGGCATCATTTCTAGTCATTTCAACAATAGATTTTATCTTGCCAGGTTGTTCGTTAAGTTTGGTCAATGTGACTGCGCATTCGGCTTTAAGTACTGGATCGTGAACCTTGGAACAGATATGTGTTAATGGTGATAGTGCTTTTCGGTACTTTAAAAAGCCAATTGTTCTAATGACAGATGCAATAAGGGCGTTTGATATGTGTTGATTCTTTTGCTCTCGGTGAAGAAGTGACATGAGAGAAGAGCCTATTGTTGGGTCTTCGCTCGCACTCAAAGCGTGAAGAGCACAAATGGCCTCAGATTCAGAGGACGTTCTCAGTGCGCGATGCAATAACTGAGATTTCAGCACTGGCTTACTTAAAGGAGCCACTTCTTCTTCCCAGAACCAGTAATTAAGATTATCTGTTAGTTGGCAAAATTGTGGTTCTGGCAGTGAACGAATCAAGTAATCCAAGTGTTCGACAAACAGATCACTTTCGGTTTTGCTGATTAACTCTATAAGCATCGTATAAAGTTCAACACGCTGTTGCGACGGAGGAAATCGCTGCATTTGGTTGAATAACCAACTGATCAATGTGATGACTTCTTGGCTTCTCGCCTGCGAAGTTTTTACTGTTACAAATTTATCGTGGTTCAATTGTTTGGCAAATGTCAGTAATTCGTTTAGCGACGGGGTATTTGTTTGCGATAAAGCGGGAATGAGTTCTTTCACTGGTAAATCTATATACGCAAACAAATTGTAATGATTGGTCTCAATTGAGTCAGTATGCCTCTTCGGTTTTTTCGAGATAATGTCGATACTACCGTGAGCCAAATTTAACTGATAGACGTTGTTGAGAGTTAAGTTTTCAAAAATGTATTTGTTGTCAGGTCCTGTTACTTTAAGCGATACGTCAGAATCAAATTGACCTAGGCCGAAATGCACTCTGCGTTGGCTTGAAGATAAAAAGGGCTGAGGCTTCACTGAGGTCTTGGTTGCCAACTGCGTGTTTGACTCTGTGTTCAAAGTAAACTCTACCAAGTTACAAAGGTTCATTGGCCGGCAGTTAAAAGATATCCAGTTATTTTTGGTGTCACTGTGATTCATATACAGAGATAGCACACCATTGTTGTTGTTTACGACATAATCAAGTTGCCCATCGTTGTCGAAATCAGCAGACGCGATCCCTCTGGAGGAACGTTTTAGTGTGGGAAACTGGGTAAATAAAGTTGACTCAAATCGCCCATTGGGTAGTTGAAGCCTTCCGGAATTTATATTTCCTATAGGTAAATAAGGGGTGTCAATATGGGGGGCTGCATTGCCCTTTGCTAAGATGAAGTCATCAAGACCGTCATTATTTAAATCTTCAACAATTGTCCCCCAAGATTGCACTGAAGCGTCTTTATCGGATGTAGCGAATAGTTGCCAAGCCCTGTCCTTGTTTACCTGTTCACCGACAAAATGCAATTGGGTGCTGCCACCGCCAAAGGGGATAAACAACAATGCTGTTTTATCTGCAATCTTGATAGAAGCGAGCTGAACGTTGGGGGACTTCTTAAAACTCAATAATTTGGTAAAGGGGTCACTTGATTGAATATTACCAAAACCAATGAAATCTGAATTTGAACCCGAGCCGTTTGCAATATAGTAGCCGCTAGAAGCAGGCTTATTTTCGGCAACCATTTGTTTGGGTATGATACTTAAAGTTCGGTCATAACTTGGTAGTTGTAGTGTTTCGAATAGAGGAGTGGACGTTTTGTCTTGGATACCACTATTTAGCAGGATTGCATTTCTTAATCCATTGTAGTTTTCGGCATCAAATTGGGAATCAGTTTCATAGCCGTATTGCTGGTTCCCTATCTTTATGTCATTTTCATAATCTAGAAAGTTGGCGACGAGAATATCCTGTTTGCCATCCTGATCATAATCCCAAATAGTGATAGATAGCGGCCAATAAGGTTTGGGGATCTCACCTATAGTGGATCGACTAAAAGTTTTGCCATTTTCGTTGGTGAGCAAGATTATTTCGTTAGTTTTACCATAAACTAGATCCGGATATCCGTCGTCATTCAAATCGCCAACAGCACAGCCATATCCACCAGATAACATTGTTTCTTCTGCTACGGTGGTGACGTCTACAAAATACTGTCCGGCGATATTCTGATAAAGTTTGGAGCCTGTCGGATTGTTCCACCAATGTTTCCTTCCATATCGACGAGTAACGCCTTCTCCTCCCACAACAAACACATCTTCATATCCATCTTGATTGAAATCAATGACACATACACCTGATCCCATTGCATCTTTAATACCTGATAGCTTTTCGGTGCGCTGAATATGTTTGAACACGATGCCCTTAATGAAGGCTGATTCTACAAATTGTACGGGGGTGTACTGAGTTTGGTAACTGATAGGGGGTACAGACTTGGAGGTTGTCGAAAAAGTAAAAACAGAAATAAGATATAGTGATAAGCAGATAACACTGATCAGTCCAAAGGCAGTTAGTGTTTTGATATTAAGAAGAGCTTTATCCACAACAATCCCTGTTTTTCAACAAACTGTCATACTTTAACGCGAAGATGTCTTTAACGAAAGTTTAATTTGTTTACATGATGGCAATAAAAAAAATACTCTTTACTTACAAAAACACCTAGTTTAAGATTATTTTGCTTGTACGAAAAATATACGTTTTTGGGTGCTATACTCATACTTCGTTGGGTTGCACTTGGTCGTAAAGTTGATGAAATGCGACAGCATTCGTGCATGCTAGGCGCAGGTAGTTTGGGCGGAAAAATAATAACAGAAAGGATGCGGTTTTATGAAAAGCAGTACAATAACTAAAGCCTGTATGGCGCTTTTATGCGTTGTGCAATATCTCTTTTTTAGCGTGGCAGCACATGCGACCCTAATCATAAATGGTGATTTTTCATCAGGACTGAATGGCTGGAACGACGCAAGTTTCACTGGCTCCGTGACAGAAAATGGCGGTCAGGCTATTTTATCATCCGGTGATGATATTGACCCGTTTGCAGCTGTCTTAACACAAGGCGATGATGGAAGTTTTCTTTTTGATTCACCAATCATGGTTGATCTTAATGTGTCAATGTTAAGTGTCGATGTCGCACTACAAAGTATGCTTTTTGATCCAACGGAACAAGGCGGTTCTGCATTCAGAGATACACTATTTTTGGCAATTTATGATGCGGCTGACGACACTTTTGATTCGGTGTTTGAAATTTCTGCATTTGGAAATGTAGCTGAAACCTTCTTATTCGATATGAGTAATTGGTTGGGCAGAGAAATTGCCATCTCATTTGAACTTGCCGATGAAGATGATGGGTTTAATAATTCCTACTCGGTCGACAATGTCTTTATTACTTACAATAGCACCCCAGTGCCTGAGCCAGAGTCCTTCTTTATGTTACTCGCTGGTCTCGCACTGCTAGCTCGTTGTCGCAAGTCTATGTAGAAAAAATTTATTATAAGGGCTAATTAGGCCCTTTTTTAGGAAGAAGCTCGCTTTTGTAAAAGATAGCGTTATCAGGGAGATAAAAGTTTGAATACCGTTAAGTTATTACTTTTCATATTCGTTTGCTCGGTTGCTGCTTTACTCGTCAACGTCGGTAAGGTAAATGCGCAAACTAATTCAGATGGTTGGGTGAAAAACACGCAAATAGAAGTAAGCTGGAATAACCCACAACGCAGTAGGCGTTCTCCTGATGCTACCGTTACGGCACAAATCACAAACAATGGTGATGAACAGATAAACGGCCCCATTCACTTTGTTATCGAATCGCTTACGCCAGCTACTATGTCGGTAGCCAATGCTGACGGCAAGCTAGGCGAATTGGACTATGTTGTAGCACTTCCGGAAAATCAGGTTTTGGCGCCCGGTCAAAGCCTGACAGTTGGCCCCCTCACTATTGCCGGTGGACGCAACAGTTTCAATATCAGTGGCTCTGCCTATGTTCAGGTATCACAAGAGCCCGTGGCACTGGAAGTGGATATATTAACACCTGCTACGTTAACCACGTTTGGAAGCTCACCAGTAACCGTTACGGGCACCATTAATCAGGAAAATGCGGAATTAACATTAAATGGCGCAGTAATTGCGCATGATGGTAAGCAGTTTAGTGCTAATGTCGAACTAACCGAAGGATTTAACACAGTTGTCGCACGCGCGACCAATGCAAGTGGTGAGCAAACAACCGATTCTATTTCAGTATCTCTGGATTTAACTCCTCCTTACGTAACAATCGAATCTCATACAGAAGCACAAGAAGTTTATAGTGACAAAATTACTGTTACAGGCCTAGTTAATGATATTGTGCGCGGAACCGTTTCTGAAGAGCAAGCAACGGTTGAAGTTAATGGTATTAAAGCGACCGTATCTAACCGTAGCTATGCTGCATCAGATGTGCCGTTAAACGAGGGCGAAAATGTTATTACGGTTACCGCTATTGATGAATCCGGCAACAGTACATCTATATCGCAAAAAATCATCTACAAAATCGTAACAGATAAGCGCTTAGTATTGGTAAGCGGCCAAAACCAAACTGCGCAAATCGGCAATAAACTACCTGAACGACTTATCGTAAAATTGCTTGATGGCTCTGATGCGCCAATCGAAGATGCTACTGTTGTCTTCAGGGTAACGCAAGGTGCAGGAATTGTTGGCAGCACGCCTGAAACATCCGGCCGAGCTATCATTGCGAAGACTGATGCTGAAGGTGTGGCGAGCACCGAATTTCAGGTAGGCTACCGCACAGGTGTTGCTAACCATAAAGTTCGCGCTAAAGTCGTTGGGGTTGAAAACGAGGTTATTTTCCCTGCGTCAGCAATCAGCGTAACGGGTGACAAAATCAGTGTTAACTCAGGTAATAATCAGCGTGGTGTTGTAGGACAAACCTTACCAGCTCCGTTTGTTGTTGCAGTAACCGACAGTGGTGCCAACGTAGTTCAAGGAGCACGTGTACGATTTGATGTGATCAAAGGCGACGGTGTTTTTCAAAATGAACAAAGCAGCTACGAAACGTCAACTGACAGCGATGGACGTGCGTCGGCGCAACTAACCTTAGGTTCACTTACAGGTATAGATGCCCAACGTGTTGAAGCTGTATTGATTGATTCGCCTGAGGGTATGGAATTACTGGCAGGTTTCTCAGCGACAGCATTTGTACCAGCAGACGCTGGAATCACGAGTGTGAGTGGTGTTGTACTGGACAATCAGGACACACCATTGCCGGGTGTAACGGTGCGTATAGAAGGCACTGATAGAACTGCATTTACTGATCAACAAGGTCAGTTCACTATTACTCAAGCGCCAGTTGGACCGGTTCATTTAATCGTTGATGGCTCGACCACGTTAGCTTTTGGTGAGTATCCGACTCTAAGCTATCATGTTGTGACCGTGTCAGGTGTGGACAACCCACTTTCTGGTCCGATCTACATGGTCAAATTAGACACAGATAACGGTGTGTATGCGGGTAAAGAAGACGTAGTACTTACCCTAGATAATTTCCCTGGATTTAAACTGGAAATCGCAAAAGATTCGGTGACATTCCCAGACGGTTCACGCGAAGGAATTGTTTCAGTCACATCTGTAAACGCCTCAAAAGTACCAATGGCGCCGCCCAATGGTATGCAACCTCAGTTTATCGTAACAATTCAGCCAGTTGGCGCAACATTTTCTCCTGCTGCTAAATTATCCTTGCCAAACGTTGATGGTCATGCGCCGGGTGCACAAGTTGAGATGTACTCTTACGACCATGACTTAGAAGAATTCGTAGCCATAGGTTTAGGTACAGTTTCGGAAGATGGCTCAGTTGTTTCATCCAACCCTGGAGTTGGTGTCGTAAAAGCAGGCTGGCATTGTGGTTCACAACCGGGTGGTTCAGGTACAGCTCACAATTGTCCAGAGTGTCAAAAATGTCAGGGCAGTTCCTGCGTAAGAGATCCGGCACAGGATAATAAACCTCTTTCCAAACAGACACCAGAAGATTGTAAAACACAATTGTGTAAGGGATTCAAACCAGATCCGAGCGATATTCCGGTGAAAGCAGATGTGAAATTCGATTGTAAAAAGCCAGGATGCGATGGAGCAAACCCAATTTTTGATGTACCTGATGATGGAGATATCAAAGAAGAAGATAAAAAGTGTGCTATGTGTTCTGAAGGTAAGAAAGTACCAGACGAAAGTAAAGAAGATCAACCGTGTGGCACACCTGGAACAGATACAGCATGTTATACCTGTAAAGATGGCTCTTGTGGCAATCACTGTGAAGCGAGCAAAGATAAAGAAGTTACCAAGGTTGGCATTCCTGGAGAAATAACAAATTTCTTGACTATATTAAATCGTGGCTCAGAAAAGCTGCGAAAAGTATCTCCGTTTACTTTATCACTTGATATTACTGGTGGAGGTTCAATGGAGCAGGGCGAAGCCTGTTGTACCGCGTGTGTAACGACTGAGCCTGTCATACAAAATAAATATGCAATTGACCTTGAAATTAAAGCGACTGCGTCTGCTGCAACACCTAGGCTTCCTTTTCCGTCATATGAACATTATTTCAATAGGGATGAACGTTTTGCTGTGGGTGCAAATGCTGAGCTGAGAGGGACTGTAACTGGAGCAACTGCACCAAAGTATGAGTATACAGAAAAGCTGGGATGCCCAGATGATGAAAATTGCCACGAATTTGGTGCTCAAGTTGCTGTAGGAGGGGAGATCGCTGCTAGTGGTACGTTGCAAGCTGCAATGCAAGAGTGGGATTTTGATAATGCGTTATATCATTGTAGCTTTTATAGCCGAGAAGCGAGGAAGAAGCCTAGTAACAATCACTGCTGGTCTACTAAAGAAGGTATTTCGGGAACTATAAAAGGTGGTGCTAGAGTAGAGGCTAACGTGAGCTCATCTTCGAATAGCTGTACTGGACCTAAGACATGTGCATGGCAAATAAAACCGGTTGAGCTATTTGCGGAGGGGAGCGCAAAACTGAAGTTCTTGTTTTTTGACTTCGAGTACAATTATAAACCAGACCCAATTAAAGTATCAGACGGCGGCGGCGGAAGTTGCTTGTAGGAATGAAAATGAAGATAAAGCAGTTAATCCTTTTTTTAATTTTTGGTGTTACGTTTGGTCAGCAAGCTATTGCCGTAGAACGAAAAGAATGGAGTATTATCTCACACAAAGGTGAGTCGATGTTTGCCGCCTCACAAAACTTGGAAGCCACGCGAAAGGGCCATGAATTAGAACTGACTAGTGAAGCAAGATTCGATAGTGCTCAGAATTTGCTATCTCACTATTATTGGCTGTTGAAAGAACAGAAAATAAAGGAGGTAGCGAGACTTTTTACAAATAAAGATGGCAGCAGAGCTAAGTTTGAAAATGCGATTACAACGAATAAATTGAAGCTCACAAAGTATGCCACCCTAAACAGGGTGCGAATTACTTCCATGCAACAGTGGGACAGTTTTACTGTATTTGGTGTGAAGCTCTTTAACTCACAAAACAAGAGTATGAGCTGGCAAGAACGAGTTGTTTGTGAAAGCAGGTGTTACATGGTTTTTTCTATTGCTGATAACTCTCAAGCTTCAGATTTATTGGATTTAGGTAAGATGACGTACCTAGAGTCTAATCGGTTAAATGGTGATTTGACTAACAAGTTGAAATTCAAGAGTAAGCCTATTGAATTTTCGGTTTCCCACCCAGAGGGTGGACTGTACCGTGGTAAGAAGAACGAATTTACATTTAAATTTGCAATGCAGCGATTCAAAGGCACTCAGACAGTTTCTAGGCAAAAGAATTGTACGATTTACAAATCTATGGAGACGGTTGCTTTTTGTCAATTTTTAAACGAATCCGAGCAAGTAGATCCTGAAAATGATTCTGAAATTGAAAAGTTTGTCACGTCAACCACGGCTAAGCCACAAGGAAATGGCGTCATGATGAATGAGAATCGCGGTGGTATAGTCCAAAGCGTAATATTTACAGCAAATGCATTTTTAGCGCGCGTGAATAAGTGGCAATCAGTTGAACTGCTAGGTTATGTAGATAGCGATTCAACTAGGTTTGTAATTTTTCGCCCTTTTATCAGTGATAACAGTGTTCAGCCAATTCAAGTTGTTTCTTTTGCAATTGCTGGGGCAGAAAAATCTAATAAGTTGATTTACGGTTCGAATTGGGAAGACGGGTATTTATTCTTCTATAACAATATTGTATCTAACGAATTAAATAGAGCAATTTTATGACAATAGAAGTTAGCCGCGCACAACTTAGAAAAGCCAGATTGGGTGTCTATTTTGTCGCTTTAATAGCGCTAATATTTGTAATTGTTTTCTCAATAAAAGTATTTAAAGGGGTAGTTGGTCCAATTTCTTCCATAAATTGGCTTCCCAATGAAGCGATGCTAATCAATGTATATATTGACGAAAAAATTACAACAACTACTAGAGATAATCGAAGCCAATATACGTTATATACGCCTCGTATTCAGTACAGGTATACATTTAATGATAAAGAGTATATTGGAAATAAAGTAACTTGGTACGATATATATGACGACGGCTTTATGCTTGAGTTAGGACATGAATTAGAGAGAAAGTTTGAAGCTTCTGAGCCAATAGAAATTTACATAAACCCAAATAACACGGCAGAATCCGTTTTGATCAAAAATATTATTTGGGAACATATGTCGATGTTGCTTGTTGGTTTTCTTATTTCTTGGGCGGCCTTTCTTTGGTTAGTGCATGTTCTCGTTTTTAAGTTGAAATATAAAAAATAAGTACGTTGAGTTTAAGTGATTACTTTTTAGTGTTTTTAAATAAGGGCTTTTTCAGAATTAGCCCGTAAAAATTACGGTTAAAGATTTTAGTTCTCCAGCACTAAAGGAGCAGTTGGTGCGCGGGTTAAATAGGGATATAAAATGAAAATTTGGTCTTATCGTCTACTAAGTACAATCGTTTTTCTGCCTTTGGTAGTGACAAGCGCTCAGGCCGTCACGTTGGACGAAAAGTGCGTAATTAATATACTTAACCGAACGATCCAAGTCAGTGAAGATGGTGGATGGGCGTTACCTAATGTTCCTTCAAATATGGGACAGATTCGCGCTAGAGCGACCTGTACTTTAGAAGATGGTCGTACGGTATCCGGTCAAAGCGATTACTTTAATGTGGTACGTAATGGCATTACAAAAGTTGGCGACATCAAATTTGAACAGCTTGCTCCTATTCCGGTTTCTCTTAGCTTTTCAACAACCGATACATTACTTCTAAACAATCCTGAGCAAACTTTTCCTCTAACAGTCACTGGTTTTTTTGCCGACGGCAGTGTCGATGACTTAAGTGCTGGAACAAAAGGAACAAACTATTCAAGTACAAATGAGATGATTGCAACTGTTAGCCCTGACGGTGTGGTTACAGCTAAAGCTAACGGTGTCGCTCTGATCAGTGCTCGTAAAGATGGCGTACTCGCTAGCCGCCGAATAGAAGTGAAAATAGGTGGTGATGGGGATTCTGATGGAATTCCAGATGACGCAGAACGTGCGCTTGGGCTTAATCCTAATGATCCTATCGATGCATTAGAAGATCATGATAACGATGGGCTATCAGCACTTGAAGAGTATCAAGCAGGTACCAATATTTTCGACGCTGACACAGATGGTGATGGCGTTAGTGATTTAGAGGAGCTAACTGTTGGAGTTAACGGGTTTATTACCAATCCGCTTTTAGCCGATTCAGATGGTGACGGTATTTCTGATGGATTGGAAATCGCAGGTGGTTCAGATCCAAATGATTCTTCAAGTGGTGATTTGGCAGACTATCTTGACTTCATAACGGTATCTCCTGAGAATCTTTTCTTAACTTATAATGCCATTGATGGTGAAGCCAGCGGAAAACTCTCTGTTACTGGCTACATGTTAGATGGTACGTCTGTTGATCTCACACAACAATCAAGTGGTACCCGTTATACTACGGACGATATTACTATTGCCAATTTTGGTTTGTCTGATGGTGAGATTTTTGCAGGGCAAACGGGTGAAACAAAAATAACGGTGACTAACCGTGACCAAAATTTTGTAGTAAATGTAAACGTCACGCAATTCGATCCTGTCGCACAGTCTACCGTTACCATTCCAGGCTACGCTAATAACGTAGATCTAAAAGAAAACGTTGCATTTGTCGCAGCCGGTGCAGCTGGACTGCAAATAGTCGATGCAGACGATACCTTGAATCCTGAGATAATTGGCTCATTGGATACCATAGGCACCTCTATTGATGTTAAGGTGGCAGGTGACTTAGCATTTGTTGCTGATGGCGAAGCTGGGCTTCAAATTATCGATGTGAGTGATGTAACTGAGCCTAAGTTACTTGGCACTGCTGATACCGCTGGTATTGCTCAAGATTTATCGGTAAAAGGCGACTTTGTTTTTGTTGCAGATGGCTCGGCCGGCATCGAAATATTTAATGTTGCGAATCCTAGTAAACCGTTTGTTGCAGGTTCAACCGAACACCTTACTGGAGTCAAAGGTGTCGCTGTAGAAAACAACTTTATGGTCGCTGTAGGTGGCACTTCATTATCGCTTTTTGATATTGAAGACCCTTCATCGCCATTGCACCTCTCCTCTGTGAATATCGGTACTGTTAAAGACGTAGAAATTAGCAATGGATATATTTATGTTGCGGCATACAGCACAGGTTATCGAGTATATAAGATAACTGAAGCTGGAACGTTGGAGTTAAAAGGCGGAGACAGGACCTTTGTACCACGTGATGTTGCTGTGACAAACGGATTTACCTTCTTTGCTGAGCAATTATTCCCTAATGTTGTTGCCTATGTGAATACTAAAAACCCTGATGAACCTTTCTTTCAGGATACGATAAACCTTTCTCCCTTAGGTGACTACGCCGGAACCGGTATTGCACTTAATGCAACCCATGCTTTTATTACAGAAGAAAGATATGTTGTGGGTTCAGATTATAAAGCGACGGGTGATACGAAACTGTTTATCGCGCAGTATAGGGAGTTAAACGATGCAAATGGAATATCTCCTACAGTTTCGCTAGTTGAGCCAGCATCAGACGGCGTTACAGTTGAGGGTGCAAGATTAACGTTAACTGCAGACGCGCAAGATGATATTGCCGTTGGTAAGGTCGATTTTTATGTTAATAATCAGCTAGTTGCACAAGACGCTACTTACCCGTATTCCGTTCCTTTCACTGTTCCTCAGGATGTTGAAAATCTTGCGGTTAAAGCAATAGCAACAGATCTGGGTTCTAACAGCTCAACAACGGTTACTGTTACGCTTGAAGTGCAAAATGATGAAGACGGTGACGGTCTCGGTGATGAAGAAGAAGTTAATACTTGGATGACGGATGCCAATAACCCTGACAGCGATGGAGATGGCCTGTTAGACGGGGAAGAAGTAGCGCGTGGGATTGACCCTAACAATCAAGATTCCGATGATGATGGCAGAAAAGACGGCGATGAGATTGCAGCAGGTACCGATCCCGCAAACCCCGATATTATTGCACCTGCGGTAATTGCAACTGAGCCGACTGCTGATCAAACTGAGGTGGCGGAAAACAGCGCTATTATTGTTACTTTCTCAGAGGCTCTATCACGTAAGTCTGTCAACGCTAATTCTATTCGTGTATATGGAGACGGTGGCGTACCAGTTCTAGGAAACGTTAAGTTAATTGGCGGTGATACGCAGGTATTGTTTACGCCTGATGCATTAATGGCAGATTACACTGTGCATGAAGTTGTTATCGGTATTGTAAAAGACACTGCAGGTAACCCGTTGGCACAAGAACAGCGGTTTACTTTCGAAACCGGAAATACTGTTGATACGGTTAGACCGACTGTTAGCAATAT
Source organism: Thalassotalea coralli (assembly GCF_055786205.1). NCBI lineage: Bacteria > Pseudomonadati > Pseudomonadota > Gammaproteobacteria > Alteromonadales > Colwelliaceae > Thalassotalea > Thalassotalea coralli. The sequence goes on from NZ_JBVVBK010000007.1 coordinate 362,849, forward strand.
CAACCCAGTGCACAACGCTCAAAATGTTCCCGTTAATATTGCATTAACTGTGGTGATGAGTGAACGGATCGATCCGGAAAGTGTAACCAATGAAAGTTTCTATATCGAAGACAACTCGACAAGAGAAAGAATTGAAGGGTTAATAGATGTTAAGGACGATAGCACGACAATCACCTTTACCCCGAATGCTGCGTTTCTTGTGGGAAGACAACACAGAATATATTTGAGAAGTGGAATAAAAGACCTCTTTGGTAATTCCATGTCTAACCGCACTTACTACTTTACAACAGCGTTTGATGCAGATGGTGTTGCTCCACTGATTAGCAGTACTAGTGTTATTGAAGGGGAAACATCCGTACCTATTAATGCCAGGTTCAATATTAGGTTTGACGAAGCGGTAAACAGTTATTCAACTAAGAACATACAACTCTTTAAAGGGGATGAAGTTGTTGCTGTGGACCTTACAAATAGCAGTGATCTGCGCATAGCAACCTTAAAGCCTAAGTTAAACTTGGAGTCTGAGACAGTCTATACATTAGTTGTAGACGGTGTTTCTGATCTTAGTGGTAATCTGCTTGAATCTGCACAATCAACCTCTTTCACGACAGGCACACAAACTGATACACAAACAGGCACACTGCGAAGCTACAGCCCGACGAACAGTGCAACGGAAGTGGCCTTGAATGCGGAGTTTACGGCAGATTTCAGTGAGCGTATCGACCCGACATCGCTACATAGTCAAACATTCTGGTTGTATAACAATACAGAAAGGCGCAATGAAGCAGCGACCTTGAGCTTAAGTGCAGATGGCAAGCGGGTAACGTTAACGCCGGATGCATTGCTAGAAGCGGGGCACCAGTATTACGTGTATATCAGCTGGGGAACCTATCTGAAGGATATTGCAGGTAATAACGTGGGCTCATATCACAGGTACCAATTCACGACGGGTGACAGTGAAGATGTGCAGGCACCGAGTGTGATAGCGAACAACCTGTCACAAGGACTCACGGATGTACCCGTTAATGCTCCGGTGGTATTACGCCTAGATGAAGCGGTAGCAGCACACTGTGTGAACGGTGACACCGTATCG
>NZ_JBVVBK010000008.1:0-212351 GCF_055786205.1 Thalassotalea coralli
GGTAAAACCGTATCACTGTGAATGTCCACACAAATTGCATGATAACTAATTGTTAAAGAACTGATTCTTTCGAATCTCGAACAACATCCCATTCGTGTTGCCCGTGTGCTCTACCGTTGAGAGCGGATGCGCATTTTACGCATCTCAGTTTTGATGTCAACACTTTTTTTATTTAATTTTAAATAATTTTTTGTGTTGGATGTTTTTGCTAAAAACCTAGTAAAAACACTTCATCTCACTGACTTCTAGGTTGTCCCTGAGAAGTGGTTGCGCATTGTAGAGATCTTCTGAAAAGGATCAACCCTTTTTTTCAAAAAAATGTTCGTTCGATTAGATTTCGAGCATTTAGTCTAATTTTCGACGTAAAACCCATTAAAAAACGAGCTACAGTCTAATTTGAATATCAAAAGTAGGAAGAATCACCTTATTAATACAAAAATAAGGGTTATTAATATTGCACTCTAGTAAAAGCTCGGTAACATGTAGTTACACTTTGCGAATAAAAGTGTCTTTACAAAAAATAATAATTAGGTAATCAATCATGAATTTCCCGAAGGTAATACAAATAGTTTTGGCTATAGTGTTTGCAACAATAGCCTATTTCATCGTAAGCAAAACTGATCAGCCAGAAATGTACATCGCTTTATTTGTTTTTGTCTCTTCTTTAGCAATGACATTTATAGGTAACAATGATTCTGAAGGTTCAAACGACGATATCAAAACGCTTTACGTTGGCAACTTGCCTTACAGAGCAAACGAAGGTGCGGTACGTGCATTATTCTCAGAGCATGGCCGTGTTCATTCAGTAAGGTTAATGAAAGACAAGCATACTGGAAAAAGACGAGGTTTCGGTTTTGTTGAAATGGCGGCTGCAGATGCAGACAATGCTGTAAACAAATTAAACGATGCTGAATTTCAACAACGCACATTAAAAGTAAGGGAAGCAAAAGAACGCCCTGAAAAGCAAGACGATTAATCTCATCAAACACTAGAAACAAAAAAGGAGCCAACGGGCTCCTTTTTTAATATCAGCTATTAAGTTATTAACTAGCTCTCTCTCGCGATAGCGCGATAAGCGATGTCATTGCGGTATTCAACACCTTGCCAGCGAATAGTAGAGACTAATTCATAAGCAGCTTTTTGTGCTTCAGTCACTGAGTTACCTAATGCGGTTGCGCACAGTACACGACCACCAGCAGTAACCACATTGCCATCTTTTAATGCAGTACCAGCATGGAATGTTTTGCTGCTCTCAGTAGCAGGTTGATCTAAACCAGAGATTACATCACCTTTTGGATAGCTTGCTGGGTAACCAGCTGCAGCAAGAACAACACCCACTGCTGCACGTGAATCGAATTCGATCGTTTGCTGATCAAGTTCGCCTTTACATGCACTTAAGCACAAGTCTACTAGATTAGATTGTAAGCGCATCATAATAGGCTGGGTTTCAGGGTCACCAAAACGACAGTTATATTCGATTACCTTTGGTGTACCATCAGCGGCAATCATTAAACCTGCATATAAGAACCCTGAATATGGTGCATCTTCTTTTGCCATACCTTCAACGGTAGGAATAATGACTTCATTCATAATACGATCATGAATGTCTGGTGTAACTACAGGTGCCGGAGAATATGCTCCCATGCCACCAGTATTTGGACCTTTGTCACCATCATACGCACGTTTGTGATCTTGGCTTGTCGCAAAAGGAAGAATGTTTTTACCATCCACCATCACAATAAAGCTCGCTTCTTCACCTTCGAGGAACTCTTCAATAACAACACGATGACCTGCGTCGCCAAAAGCATTTCCAGCGAGCATATCTTTAATTGCATCTTCCGCTTCTTCAAGTGTCATCGCAACGATTACACCTTTACCAGCAGCTAAACCATCAGCTTTAACTACAATTGGTGCGCCCTGCTCACGAACGTATGCAAGTGCTGGCTCAATTTCAGTAAAGTTTTGATAGGCTGCTGTTGGAATATTGTGACGAGCTAAAAAGTCTTTAGTGAAAGATTTCGAACCTTCTAATTGTGCCGCGGCCGCAGAAGGACCAAAAATGTTTAGACCTTCCGCTTGAAACGCATCGACAACACCGTCAACAAGGGGTTGTTCAGGACCAACAATAGTCAAACCGATATCGTTACTTTTTGCGAAGTCTACTAAAGCCGATAAATCACCTACAGAAATATCAACGTTCTCTAGTTTGTCTTCAATTGCAGTGCCCGCATTGCCAGGTGCAACATATACTGTTGAAACTTGTTCAGCTTGAGCCGCTTTCCATGCTAATGCATGTTCGCGACCACCACTACCAATAACTAATACCTTCATTTAATTGATCCTAAAAAATATAAAAAGCAGAAAGCTTTCGCTTTCTGCGGTTATTTACTTAACAAATTTTAATGTCATGCGATCGCTTTCGCCAATCGCTAAATATTTAGCTTTATCTTGCTCGCCTAACGCTAAACGTGGTGGAAGTGTCCATACACCTTTAGGGTGACTTGCAGTGTCTTTAGCATTAGCGTTAACTTCACTGGTTGCTGCTAATTTAAAACCTGCTGCTTCAGCATATTTTACCGCTAAAGATTGAGGAACGTAACCACTGCGTTTGTTTTCTTCCCAAGATTGAGATTCAGGCATTCTGTGTTCAACAACACCTAATACTCCACCTTTTTTCAGTGCAGTGTAAGCATCTTTAAATACTTGCTGCATGCCATCTTCACCCCAGTTGTGAAGGTTACGGAAAGTTAATACTAGATCGGCAGTACCCGCTGGAGCTAATGTGCTTGTAGATTTAGGCGTAAAATCGGTTAATTCTACTTCACTAAATACTGGGTCACTTGCTAGTTTTTTCTCTAAACCGCGACGAGAGCGGCTGTAGTAATTGTCTTCACCTGTATCTGGGTAGTGTGCACCGTATAGCTTGCCGTTGCCTTTTAACGCAGGTGCAAGAATCTCAGTATACCAACCACCACCTGGAGTAATTTCTACAACCGTCATGTTTGGCTTGAAACCGAAGAAAGCTAGCGTTTCTGCTGGGTTACGGTAAATATCGCGAGATTTGTTCTTGTCACTACGGTGATCACCAGCAATTGCTTGAGTAAGCGCAGGGCTTTTAGCCAATGCTTCTTTGCTTTCAGCTTCAGTAGAATTACACGCTGCGAGACCAAGTAAGCTACCTGCTACAGCTAAGGTGAGAACACTTCTTTTTATTGTATTCATATATTCTTCCATAAAGGTTAAGTTAGATTGTTGATAGTTATAACAGATAATTAGAACGAGAACAGCGCCAACTTAGTTCAATTATGTAAGAGAATTTTTAACTAAACGCTAGTATCGTAAAGAAAGAGTGACTAGCGTTTAGTTGAGCACTAATAGTGCTTAGTGACGGAAGTGGCGCATGCCAGTAAATACCATCGCCATACCATGTTCGTCAGCTGCTGCGATAACTTCTTCGTCACGCATTGAACCGCCAGGTTGAATAACAGCAGTAATACCAGCTTCTGCTGCTGCATCAATGCCATCACGGAATGGGAAGAATGCGTCTGAAGCCATTACAGAACCTTTAACTTCTAGATTTTCATCAGCCGCTTTAATACCTGCAACTTTAGCAGAATAAACACGGCTCATTTGACCTGCACCAACACCAATAGTCATGTTGTTTTTAACATAAACAATGGCATTTGATTTAACAAACTTAGCCACTTTCCAACAGAACTTAAGGTCACGCATTTCTTCTTCTGAAGGTTGACGCTTAGTTACAACTTTAAGATCTTCGTCTGTCACTTTGCCTTGATCGCGGTCTTGCAATAATAAGCCGCCGTTTACGCGTTTAAAGTCTAGACCTGTTGTTTCAGTATCCCATTGACCACACTCTAAAAGGCGTACATTTGGTTTTGCTGAAACGATTTGAGCAGCGGCTTCACTGACAGAAGGCGCAATAATAACTTCAACGAATTGACGAGAAACAATTGCTTCAGCAGTGTCTGCATCTAATTCGCGGTTAAACGCAATAATGCCACCAAATGCAGAAGTAGGGTCAGTTTTAAACGCACTGTCGTATGCATTTAGAATGTTGTCTGCAATAGCAACACCACATGGGTTTGCATGCTTAACGATAACACAAGCTGGCTCATCAAATTCTTTCACACACTCAAGTGCTGCATCTGTATCAGCAATATTGTTGTACGAAAGCGCCTTGCCTTGTAACTGAGTTGCCGTTGACACTGAAGCTTCTTCAGGATTTGCTTCAACATAGAAAGCAGCTTGTTGATGAGAGTTTTCACCGTAACGTAAGTCTTGCTTTTTAATGAATTGGCTATTGAATGTACGTGGGAATTGATTCTTCTGTTCGAAGTTTACTTCTTGCTCTTCAGCACCATGTGCTGAAAGCATTTGACCGAAGTAGTTAGCAATCATACCATCGTAAGAAGCTGTGTGCTCGTATGCAGCAATAGCTAAATCAAAGCGAGTTTTGTACGTTAATGAACCTTCGTTTGATTCCATTTCCGCTAAAACACGTTGGTAATCTGAAGCATTCACAATAATAGTTACGTCTTTGTGGTTCTTCGCCGCAGCGCGAACCATTGTTGGGCCACCGATATCGATATTTTCGATTGCGTCTTCTAACGTACAACCGTCATTTGCTACTGTGTTAGCAAACGGATAAAGATTTACCACTACCATATCGATTGCAGCAATATTGTTTTCGCTCATAACATCTTCATCAGTACCGCGACGAGCCAAGATGCCACCGTGGATTTTAGGGTGAAGAGTTTTAACACGGCCATCCATAATTTCAGGGTGACCTGTGTGATCAGACACTTCTGTTACTTGAATGCCATTGTCTGCTAAAAGTTTTGCAGTACCGCCAGTTGATAAAATATCAACGCCTTTTTGGGCTAGGCTGCGAGCAAATTCTACAATACCGGTTTTATCTGAAACACTTAAAAGTGCACGTTTGATTGGGCGTGGGGTATCCATGTTTATATCAGTTACCTTTGTCAGTTAGATACGTCTATCTGTTAATCTTGTCTGGCCTTTGACACTGTCCTTGGCAATTATTCCGTCTTGCTTATTTATTGACTAGCTGGTCAATTTCTTACGCTTATAAGTAAAAAAGCACCCGAGGGTGCTTTTTTGTCGCAGGATTACCTGCGCTTAATTAGTTCATTCCGTATTTCTTTAGCTTCTTGCGCAAAGTACCACGGTTAATGCCTAGTAAGTTTGCAGCGCGTGTTTGGTTGCCGCGAGTATACTTCATCACTTCTTCTAACATAGGCGCTTCAATTTCTGAAAGTACTAATTCGTACATGTCGTCTACGTCGTTACCATTCAGTTGAGATAAGTAGTTGCTGATAGCGATTTTAGCTTGAGTGCGTAATGGTGAAGCTTCAGCTTGAGTTTGGATATTTCCAGTAACAAATGGAGATGAAATATTTTGTTCAAACATACTGTTTTAACTCTTTCTTAATTTAAATTATCAAAATACCTAACTAATGCGTCGATTTGCTCATCGCAAGTTTCCAGCGCATTAAATATAGAACGAAATTCTTTATCTTGGTCGAGCAATTGCAAATACCAAGACAGGTGCTTTCTTGCGAATCTAACGCCAGTGAAATCACCGTAAAATTTATGTAGCTCGGTAATATGCTCAATAACTATTGAGCGAACTTCTTCCAATGAAGGTGGTGGTAACAATTGACCGGTTTCTAGGAAATGATTTATTTCTCTAAAAATCCATGGACGGCCTTGAGCACCTCGTCCCACCATAATGGCATCAGCCCCTGTGTAATCGAGCACATCCCTTGCCTTTTCAGGACAAGTAATGTCGCCATTGGCTACAACAGGAATATCTATAGCCTTTTTAATTGCCTTAATAGTGTCGTACTCTGCGTTACCTTTATAAAAGTCGCTTCGTGTTCGACCATGTACCGCAAGAGATTGAATGCCATGTTCTTGCGCTAACTTTGCAATCTCGACACCATTTCTACTGTTTTCACACCAACCGGTGCGAATTTTCAACGTCACAGGAACGTCCACTGCATTGACAACAGATTTTACAATTTGTTCCACCAATGGAGGTTCTTTCAACAACGCTGAGCCAGCTAGCTTTTTGTTTACTTTTTTAGCAGGGCACCCCATATTGATATCGATAATTTGCGCGCCATTTTCTACGTTTACTTTCGCAGCAAATGCCATTTCTTCAGGATCCGAACCTGCTATTTGCACGGAACGAATGCCAGACGCATCATTATGAATCAAGCGACGCTTAGATTTGTCGGTATGCCATACTTTTGGATTTGCAGACACCATTTCCGAAACTGCAAGCCCTGCCCCCATTTGACGACAAAGTTGTCGCATTGGCTGGTCAGTAATTCCGGCCATTGGCGCTAACATTGTATTGCTATCTAAGGAGTAGGAACCTATCTTCACGCTGCTGTTTTTTTGAGCTACCTCTAAAAAGGGCGCTAAGTGTACGCGTTTTTTTCAGGATTGAAAAGCATATAAATTGAACAAATGTATCTTTTTTTAAAGTTTTTTATATTGACTTTTTGCAAACTATTGATGTGTGCACTTTTTGAACAAAAAATTTACAAAAAGCAGGGGGAATTAAAGGATTTTGATAACCGGGCTTGTTTGTTCAAACCCTGCCCGGTTAAGGGGTAGAAGCATATTTATATAACAAATTCTTCTAATAAAATTCTGGTGATGTACTTAGCCAAAGCACAACTATCTTTTTTGGCCCGATAGTCTGACCCATTCCTCTTGCACCACATAATCGTCCATTTGGCACCACTTACCGTAAAGAGTTTGCAACTCTTGGGCTTGATCTTCCAACACACCTGATAATGCAAGTAATGCTGAATCACCTAAAAATGAGGTTATACCCGGTGCTAATTCACGTAATGGGCCGGCTAGAATATTGGCCACAACAACATCTGCTTTTAGCTCAGGCTGATCTTTAGGAAGGAAAAGCTCCAAACGGTCTGCAACACCATTTCTTTCTGCATTGTCTTTACTTGCTTGCAGTGCTTGTGGATCGATATCGATACCAATGACCTTTTTCGCTCCAAGCTTTAATGCGGCTAGCGATAAAATGCCTGAGCCACAGCCAAAATCCACGACAACTTTGTCGGTTAAATCGAGTCCATCCAACCACGTTAAGCATAAAGCCGTTGTTGGGTGAGTACCCGTACCAAACGCTAAACCAGGATCTAACATGACGTTCACTGCTTCTGGTTCTGGCACTTCTCGCCAACTAGGGCAAATCCACAAACGTTCACCGAACTTCATCGGATGGAAATTATCCATCCACTCGCGCTCCCAATCTTTATCTTCCAATTGCTCGAGCTTATATTTCATTTCCTTACCTTCAGGGTGAATACTTTGTAAGTATTGGATCACCTTGTCAGTATCTTGATTGGTTTCGTATAGTCCCATAACCACAGTATTGGCCCAATATACAACTTCATCACCAGGTAAAGGCTCGTAAATAGGTGTGTCTTTCGCATCGATGAAAGTTACCGCTTGCGCACCGCTCGCCATTAACCAATCACTGTATTTTTCAGCCGTTTCTTCATTTGCTTGTAATCTAAGCTGTAACCAAGGCATAAATAAACTCGTTCGAATAATATTAGCCATAGTTTACCACTATTCATTGTTAACTGTAGACTGGTAGTAACGCCATAATACGAAATTCATTGCTATTTATTCGCACACTTGGCAATAATAAGAGCAACAGTTTATTTTTTGGGCAGAAAATGTTTAAGCAATTTGTTTCCTTTGTCGTTTTAATGAGTTGCCTGATCCATTCTGCATCATTTGCATTTTCCGATGTTCGCTTTGTTACCGAGTCACTTCCCCCGCTGCAAATAGGCCACAATAATGCCGAGCCAACTGGTGCGATGATCGACGTTATTAAAGAAGTAATAAAAGAAGCAGGATTTAACAGCGATATTGAAGTCTACCCTTGGGCGAGAACATACAGACTAGGACAACAACAAAAGAACACCTTCATTTTTTCGATTCTTCGCAGTGATAACCGTGAAAACTTGTTTCAGTGGGTGGGTGAGCTATATACCATTCGTGCTTTTTTGGCAGCTCGTAAAGATAGAACAGAAGTAAATGTAGACACGCTTGTAGACGCTCAAGGCTATAAAATTGGTGTTATTCGAGATTCTCAAGCAGAAACCTACCTCAAAGCAAAAGGCTTTTCTGAGCCTCAACACTTATATATTAGCCAATCTTATAGCGGGATGTGGGCTAACCTATTTAACAAAAATACTGATATCACCTTTACAAACAACACGATTTGGCGACCACAAGTAGAGAAAGCAGGTTTGGATGCCGACAACATAGCGCTTTTATATGAGGTAAAAGACTTCGCTTCTGTATTATACCTAGCCGCAAGTCCAAACACGGATAAGCAGCTGGTAGAAAAAGCAAAAAGCGCGCTGAAAAAGATTAAACAAGATGGTCGCTATGCTACAATTCTCGCTAAATGGCAGCTAGATTAATGATGCATTCATGCAATATTTCCCGATCTTTTTAACAGCGAATCGAATTAATGCAATGATAGTGGGTGGCGGAGACGTAGCCGCACGCAAAATAGAACTTCTTCTAAAATCCACAAAGGCAATTTCGGTAATGTCTAAAGATTTAAGCCCTTCTGTTAAGCGATTAATAAAAGAAAACCAACTTGTCTGGCTTAGCCACAACTACTTGCCCGGTCATCTTGATAATATAAACCTAGTCATTGCAGCTACTGATGATGAAGATGTGAATACACAAGTAGCACAAGAAGCAGATCGTTTGAAGATTTTGGTCAATGTCGTCGATCAACCAGAGTTATGTGGCTATATTACGCCAGCAATTATCGATAGAGATCCAATGCTTATTGCCATGTCTAGTTCTGGCAAAGCACCAATACTATTACGAATGCTGCGCGAGCAAATCGAAAAATCATTGCCGGAAGGCTATGGCAAGCTAGCAAATTTCTGTTTTAAATTTAGAGATCATGTTAAAGCTAAAATTAAAGGTGTTAAAAACCGACGCTTTTTTTGGGAATCTATTCTTCGTGGCGAAATTGGTGATCAGTTAATCAGTGGCAACTCTACAATTGCAGAGCAAAGATTCATTAATTCGTTAAAACAAGGGATGACGGAAAATAGAGGCGGTATCACCTTTATTCATACCAAGCACGGCGACCCTGATATGCTAACGTTAGCGGCACATCGCGAACTGCAGTTTGCTGACGCAGTATTCTACGATAAACAAGTTAACGAACGCTTTATTGAATATGCTCGTAGGGACGCAGATAAATACCCGCAAGATATCGATTCGGACATCACAATTAATTATCAACACGCCATTGAGCTGGCGGAGCAAGGACAAAAAGTTATCTATTTCTTGGCAGGATATATGTCACTCCCCCACAACTCTGCTCTTACCTTGAGCACCGTAACATCAAAAGAATTGGTTTGCGGAGAGTAAAAAAAAAGCCTTACCTCAAAGAGGTAAGGCTAACAATACGTTTGTGTAAACAGAGCAACATTCACACACGTACTCCCGGAAAAGTAGTACCAAATAACTTTGGATACCAAAACCATCAAAACACTTAATCCTACGTTTAGGGCAAAACTAAATTAAGGCTTTAATGAACCGCTGGTAACAACTCAACATACTGGCTATGGTGTATGTTAAGTATAAGGGTGTGTCACCAACGAGTTATATACTAGTAGGCATACTTTTCATTGTCAACACAAATGAGAATTATTTTTATTTAAATTTTTCTTTGCTTGATTTGATTAAGATTTATCAACTGTTTCAGCTTTTTGCTTGCCACGAAAAGCCTTTAAAATTAACTTACTTGCACCGGCGAACGGACTCCAATAAATACCCAGCAAAGTATCATGTTTGGCATAGTCTTTTCCGATACCTATGGATAAGTTTTTAACATCAGAGGCTTTGACTAATGTTCCAGCCATACGATCCCAAATAGCCAATGCCGAGCCTAAATTAACATCAAACCATTTAGGCTGATCACTATGATGCACTTGATGTTGCGCGGGACTAATAAACCAGTTTTCGACTTTATCACCCCAAGACAGCCAAATGTGACTGTGACGCAGATTTGAACCCATAAAGTTAAATAAGAACACAAACATATTTGCGCCAACAATATCGTACATTTTTAACGTTGGACCAAAAAAGTAATAACACAGACCAACGACAAACCCTTGGGTCAGCGCCATTCGACAGGCATATAAATAACTCTCTACCGGATGAGAACGATAAATGGTCATTGGCGTTAATACTTTGGCAGAGTGATGTACTTTATGAAATTCCCACAATACCGGAATTTTATGTAACGCCAGATGCAATAGAAATCGAGTAAGGTCGTCAAAAACAAAAAGCAGTAAAGTAAATATGGCAACTATCGTAGCGCTGGACCATTGCAAGTGCTCAATCGTTCCAAATAGCACTTCAATACCACCAGTTACACCAAGTGCTATGGGCGCCATGGTTAAAATAATCGCGGGAAATAAACTGGCTTTAATCAGTTTATTTAGAAGGAATAGCCAATAGTCATGCTGTGCTGATTTAGAAAGGTAAATGCGTCTTGGCACTAGATAGGACACGAAACCGAATAACGACTTTGCTGTTTTTTTCTCGCTAGCTACTTTCAAATATACTGGAATAGCTAAAAATACTGCGGAAGCGAGATATAGCCAATATATGCGTTTATTGGCATCTATTAGATAGAGGGCTAACTGCTCAATATTTAGCGATAAAAATTCAAACACTTAGCCACCTTAAAAAGAAAATAAACCAATCGAGTAACTTAACCACATATCAAAAGCGCTCTACTCGTGCTAAAGATACGTTCGACTAAGCTACTCAGATTAGCTATATAGTACTAGAAGGAGTACTGATAACCAACAAAGGCTTGTTGTGGTTTACTTGGTCTTGCGCCATAAGGACGACGACTAATAATTTCTTGATCATCGGTAAGGTTGTCGACTTTCAAGTAAATAGTGCCCATATCGCCTAACTCATAACTCGCAGATAAATCAACGATACTATAAGCTTCAGTAGTTACGCCTGATAGCAAGACACCATCACCTGACGCTTCTGCCATTTCATCAATATAGCGACTAACTAAGTTAATATCCCAGTTATTACCTGCTAAGCCAATACTTAACGTTAATTGATTCTCCGGCAAGTAAGGCAAAGGGTCACCCGCTTCAATCGCACCCCACATAGGGAAATCAGAAGAAAACGCCGTATCAAACTCCGCATCCGTGTAGGTGTAAACAAACGAGACAGGAATATCAAAATGCTTATTACCGACAAAGGTATGGCCAACAGTTAACTCAAGGCCAAGGACACTTGCCTCGCCACTGTTAAACTCAGCATCTAAATTATCGCCACATGCAGCCGCTGCTGAAAATGAACAGCTTTCTTTTAAGTTTTCGATATCGTTAAAGAAAACGACTGCCTCTACTTGTGTGTTATCTTTAAAGTATCGACCACCAAATTCATAGTTAATGCTGTTTTCTATATTTACTGATGGATCTTCTTTCGGGCTTGTAGGAATAAAGCCTTCATGAACACCAAAGAAAAAACCAGCATAATCAGACATTGCATAGAAAGCACTGATACTTGGTAACCAAATCTTAGTGTCTTTCTTCAGCCAATCACCTTCTTTGCCTGGTGCTTGGTTTTGATAATAAGAGTCAAAGTATTCACCGCGGATACCTACTGTGAATTCCCATTGTTCCCAAAACACAGTGTCTTTAATAAATACCGACACAGCATCAGTTTCTTCAAGGTTTGTCGTTGTTGCAACAGTATCACTGCCATCAGACACTAGATTCGCCGACTGCATTAAAAACGCGTCTTCAGTATGGCGACGTTTAATTTGGTCTTGGTGATATCTAAAACCAACATTTAGTTCGTGCTTTAAACCCGCTAATTCATAGTCATAATAAAGTTCAGACTGAACGCCTTGGCTGTAGTATTCACGATAGTTATCACCAAGGATGATTTTCTCGTACTCTTCCGTGGTGTCAGCATTACCCGTTAAAATTTGGTAAAAGCCCTGATTAATCTCATCCGTTGGGTTGGCCAATATGTCTTGAATATCAACGTTTACTAGGCCACCTTTAAAGCCGTTTATTTTGAACCATGAACGTTTAAAATCGTTGCGGTAAAGGCGTGTTGTCACATCAAAATTATCAGTACCAATAAAGTGAGTGAACAGTATTTGCTGATGTTCCCAATCCATTTTATCTAATTGACTGGCCGCATAACGTCGATTTGGCTGACTGCCAAAATCTTCATCAGTTAAACCAAGGTAGGTTTCATCTGACAATTCATCAGCGTAAGCAAACTTTAATTCAACAATTTGGCTATATTGATCATTAGATAAGTCATAATTTAACTTCACCATGATATCGTTTTTATCAAAGCCTGTGTCTCCACCACCATCAAGCTCTTTAAAGCCATCCGATTGCAGATGTACACCTTCGATTAAATAGCCAAAATCACCATTTTTGTTGCCGTAGTGGGCTTTGGTTTTTAAGTAGCCATCAGTACCTACTGCAACATCAATTGCCCCTTCTGAGCCTTCTGGAATATGACGAGTCGTCATATTTAAGGCGCCAGCGACAGTATTCGGGCCATATTTAATGGCAGCAGGCCCTTTAAATACTTCCAATGCCGTCATTTTATTCATCATCGGGAAGTAATATGCTGCAGGCGCTGAATATGGCGCAGGACCAATTAGCACCCCATCTTCCATCACAGTAATTTTCTTACTGCGCTCAGGTGTAGCACCACGAAAGCCGATGTTAGGACGAAGGCCAAAGCCGTCTTCCTCTCGAATATTGACACCAGGTACGCTGTATAGCACTCGGTTAATGTCGTCAAACTTAAATTTTTCTAAGTCTTGCTCTGAAATTAACGTGGCTGAGCCTGATTCAGTTCTTAATTTATCGTCGTGACCAAGAATCTGGATACGCTCATAATAATCTTTAACAGCCGTGTCATCTGTATTGTCAGCGTTATCGTTTGCATAAGCCGTTGCGTATAATCCCGATAAGGTTAACGCCAATAATGTTTTAGTAAATGGCTTCATCATTAGTCGTTATCCCCTGCTGAAGTCTTTGGCAGCTCCAAGGCCAAGGAATTAATAAAGTCCGTTTTTAATTGATCTGTTACTTTTTTCACTTCCGCATGCGTTTGTTCAACTTTCGCCGAATCAAGCGCTAATGTTTCTGCTAACGTTGTGGTATAGCCTTCAGCATCAGTAATCGCGTTAGCAACATCGGCAACCATTTGCTCTGCTAGGTCTTGTGCGTTTGATTCGATAAGAAAATCAACAAAGCCTAAGCCTTCTCCGCCAGTTAATATCTGCTCAAATCCACGAAGGTTGTTAGTGATGTGCTCAATTGAAGCATTGGCGTGAAGAGACTCTACTGACTCTGGGCAAGGTGCGCCACCACAATCGTTTAACACTAACCCTAAAGGTTTAGCTAATTTACCATCTTTAGTTATGGTATCTAGATAAAACATCGCATCACTGATGCGATTAACAGCGTCATGCGCAGTTGCAATAGAGCTTGTGGCTGTACCAGCCGTTTTAAGTTCATTTGCGTAACCGTCGTTTGCAGCCCAACTAGTTACTAGTTGATTTGCGCTATTGTTAATATCTGAAGCCACCACACTAGCAAATTCACATCGCGCTATTTTACGATACGTTTCTGTTTGATTATTCCAGTTATCGGGAGAGCCAGACTCACAGCTATCGGCTAAATCATCATTAAACAATAAGTATTCAAGAGCAGCTAAACCTTTGCGAGATGAAGTTCTCTTTGTAATATCGTATGGCGCGCCATTAACTTCACCTGCCTTGAAGAAAGTAACATCATAATCTACTGCACAGGTATTAACGTTCGGCCAAGAATAGATATTGTTTCTAAGTAAGCTGTCATTTGCCAGTAACGGGCCTAGTTGCATCATCTCAGCTTTTTGCCACACTGCCATAGCTGTGTGCCAAGCGTCACGTGCATTTGTTTTACTGGTATTAACTTGGTCCAACTCAGCGTTTCCATCCGCATAATCCTGTTCCATTTGGCAATAGCTAGACACCATGTTGGCTTGTACCTGCGATTGAGTGGCAAACTCAGTAAAGGTTGGTGTGATAACGTTATCGACAATATTTTCCACCATTTTGCTTTCATCAAAGCTTGTATCAACAGGAGGTGGAGTGCCGTAATCTTCACCTGCGGAACTGCTAGAGCTTTCTCCGCAAGCACTCAAAAGCAACGCTAACGCAATACCCGTTGCAAGTGAGCTTTTTGAAAACTGAGTAGACATGAATGACCTTGTTTTATTGTTTATTTAAAATAGCAAAAGCTTGGTAGTAAACTACCAAGCTTTTTTATAGCCTAAATATTTGTTTTTTCAAATATTACCAGTTAGCTACATTTTCTGCATTAAATTCATATGCAGCTTCAAGAATATCTCGTGCTTGAATTAACTTAGCTTGATAATCAGCAATGCCATCGGCATCCATTACCGGACGTTGACCTACTAGCTCATGGAACGTAGCAAAGTCTTCATCTGATAACGGCGAGTAAGGGTTAAATTGTAAACCTAATGCAAAACCTTTTAACTCTGACCAGTGCTTAGCAAGGTCTGAGTAACTGTAATCTGCAGAGCCGGCTCTTAGATCTTCTAAATCTGCATGGCTATCATTGATGTAATGTACAACCGTCGCTGCAACACCATTCTCCCAAGCACGTACTGCTTGGTCACGGTAGCCAAACAACTCTGTTTTTTGCTCTTCAGTTAATGAAGAACCCGCGTTTGCATTTACTAGGTTGCGACCAGCAATCAATGCTGTCATTGCGTCATTAGTGTAGTCTGTTGCAACAACCGCTTTACGGTCACGCTTAGCTGCGTTGACAGAGTTACCAAAGTTGTACTCAGACAATAGGTCGATCATACCGTCGCCATTTGTGTCATGCTTGCCATTCCAGTCAACACGACCATTGCTACCGTCAGCTTCAACTTTGCCAGCAATTTCATTATCTGTGTACTCTAAGTAATCACGTGCAGCACCAAAGTAACCAAAACCTTCGTCAAACTGATGCTCTAAGTTTGAGTAAGCTTTATCAGTTACAGCTTTTTCATTACACGTTTGTAAACCTTTACCGCCGTCACAGTTTTCATCAGTCGTTAAATCGTTACCATGAACATCAACTGTTTCGCTACCAAAGTAATCATCTGTTGATTGAGAGTAAGCGACAGACATTAACAAGAATTTTTGGATAAGTTGTTTTAAGTCTGTACCGTCAGTGTTTAAGTAAAACTCAGTGATTGTTTCACCGCTGTCAGAAATACGGTTGTCACCAACGTTAAGATAATAATCAACGTTATCTGCTAATTGCCCAAAGAACATGTCAACTAAATCTTCAGGTGTAAATCCAGCTAAGTTGCCCCAGCCAACAAAACCAGTACCAGGCTGTTCTGAGTGACCCCAGTCTTTGTGTTGGCCTTTTTCATCGCGACCTGCAATTTTACCACCAGAACCGCCAAGACGTTTAACACTGCCCGAGATGTCTGTCATAAACTTCTGTACTGCATTGTCGCCAAAAGATTTCAGTTCGAAGTTATCATACTGCTCTTCTGTTGTGCGGAAGTATCTATTTAGCTTATCAATAACTTGATCACGAGAAGCAATAGTACCGTCTAACACTTCAGTCTTCAGAGTCGTTCCAATGTAATAGTTTAATTCGTTAATTAACGCGTGGCGTGCTACCTGTCCGCTATAAGAAACAGTTGAGCCGTCAGTAAATTTACTGGTAAATGTGTAAGTGTCTAACATATCAGTAACGTCGATAGTTAGCTCTTTAGTAAAAGTAGCACCGTCATTATCAGTCACTGTTACGTTTACTGTATGAGAAGTAGCTACTTCATAGTTTACTTGAGTTTCTGCTGCTAGTTTAAGCTCAGCACCATCTACAACGAACATGTCACCTTCCACAGTGAAAGTAAAAGTATCGCCTGAATCAGCATCAGTTGCAGTTAACTGACCAATTGTTGCACCAGCTTCATTTTCATTTACAGAGCTATTAGACAAGGTGATGTCTGTTGGTGCGGAGTTAGTTGGTTCTGGTGTTGGCGTTGGCGTTGAAGAAGAACTTGAGCTTCCACCACATGCTGATAAAGCAAAAACAGCTGATAAAGCTATAGCTACAGCGCTTTTATTGTGTTTCATAGTAAACCTTTTTTCTTAGAGTTTTTAAATTCTGAAAGTAACCACTTTGTTATTGGCGCAAATATTAGCATGAAAATAAAACGTGATACAAATGAGAATTACTTTCAATTGTAACATCAGTATCACGAACGTAAGTTTTTATTTACCTAAATGTACGATATACGAGCGTAAAAATAGTGTAGAACAGTTTTACAAAATTAAAAGTAAGATACTAATTTCTATAGAACTATAGGGTGATTTAGACAATTAGGCGTAGAGGAAGTAGTGTTAACAGGAAGCGACTGCTAACACTATTTTTCTAAACTGCTCCGATCAGAATACAAGAAATTAGTGATGATGACCTTGGTGAGAATTGGACTCTGGAGAGAATCCTTGATTAATCATTTTCGATAAAAATGGATCTGATTCCATATCACCTATGTCCGCATAATCAGTCGATTGATAAGCCGAGATGTTTTTAGCATATCTGCGCACAAATTCGGTATCAGTATTTAAGTCTTTTAAGCGCCAGCTTGTTTGTAATTGGCTACCTTTGTAAATTTCAAACCTTTCTAGCAACTGTAATTTGGTATACCAACGTGCTTTGTACTTCTTACCTTTATCTTTGTAGGTAAGCAGTTCAATTTGATGACAACCTTCGCCTTCGACACTTGATACCGTCATTTTCGACAATAGTTTGGTTGAAATCAGTTGCCATTTTTTCTGCCACACTGCGTTACTGCGTTTCTTTTTGACACCAATTTCTGTTGGCTGATATTCAATAGAGCGATGGTACTCAGGAAAATAGCGCGTCAGCAATAATTGTTCATTCGGGGTTTTACTCCACCAATCGCCATAGTTTTGGTTAGGATAAAAGTGGCCAACCTCGTTTTGTAAGCGATACAAGTTGAGTTTATTGGTAAGCGTTCTACCATGTTGGTCTAACTGCTTAGTTTGATAGCTCGCTAATAACATATCTGCTTGCTTGTCACACGATTGAGGGGTTGCTGATGCTGCGTTCACCAGCATCATATTCATTGTTATAAATAATAGAGTTAACTTAACCATAAGTAATAAAAAAGGTTGATATAAGTTGTTGAAATACTTATACCAACCTTTAATTACAGTTTTATTTAACCCAATGAGGTTATTACTGTTTACTTTCTGTTAATCAACAACAGCTTCTGCTTTAGTCACTAAATCAGATGCATGAATCATCACATGATAAATCAAGCTTTGTTCATTAGTTCCTGTCACTAAGTGAGCACCTGGGCCCATGGCATAAACACCAACATCTTCACCTGCATGGGTTTCCGAGCTCTTTGGTACTAATGCTTCTTGGTGGAAGCCAGGAGAGGTAGTATCAACATCGGTTAAGTCCTGACGCTCAGAAACAATGTCATGACTGTAACCTGCATCTGCATCAGTTTCTTCACCTAGATTTTTAAAGCCGCGACCATTCGTGTAACCAAGGGTCGTGTACGGCATACCATCAGATGCTAGTGACGGCTCTTCACTGCCAACACCAACCACTTTACCTAAGATTGGATTACCACGTTTTGGATAGCCCGCAATAGTAAACACGTGGCTGTGATCTGCTGTAACGATAATTAATGTTTCATCAGGGTCAGTTGAATCAACCGCAGCTTGAACCGCTTTTGCAAACTCAATAGTATCTTCTAACGCGTTATAAGCATTACCTGCGTGATGACCGTGGTCAATTCGACCCGATTCCACCATCAAGAAAAAGCCTTTGCTGTTGTTATCTAATACATCAATAGCTTTATCTGTCATTTCACTCAAGCTAGGCTCACCCGCTAAGTCGTTGTGGCGATCAGCTTCATAATGCATGTGTGACTCATTGAACAAGCCAAGCACACGCTCTGTAGCATCGGCATTAATAGCGTTGAAGCTATCGCGATCTATCACGTATTGGCCAGCAGGGTATTGCGCTTTCCACTCTGCCGTTAAATCGCGACCGTCTGTACGGTCACCTTCAACTGAGCTTGAAGCATCGGCACTGTTAAAAGCGGCATCTTTCGGTAAGAAATGACGACGACCACCGCCTAACGCGACTTCAATACCGTCAACGTCTAAGCCAGCATAACGCGCTTCTAAATTGGCTTCAAAGTTAATCAGTTGAGACGCGATATCTTCACAACCCGCAGTCACTTGTTCAGCAGGCATATCAGATACGTCTTCCCAGCCTCGCTCAGGAGATTTTGCATAAGTAGCTGCTGGTGTCGCATGAGTAATACGCGCTGTTGAGATTACACCAGTAGATTTACCGGCAATTTCTGCAAGCTCTAAAGCCGTTACTAATTGTTGGCCAGTTGCAGAAGCACAGTCACCACGTTCAACTGTCTCAGCTAAACCAATTACACCCATGTCAGTTTTCACACCAGACATCATGGCAGTCATAGTTCCTGCTGAATCAGGTGTTTGCGCATCAACATTGTAAGTTTTAACAAAGCCTGAGAATGGGAATTTATCGAAGCTTAATTGATGCTCTTCACCCATTTTACCCATTTTCTGACCCGCAAGAATACGCGCCGCAGTCACAGTAGAAATACCTAAACCGTCACCAACAAATAGGATAACGTTTTTCGCTTTACCCACTTCGTTAACTAAGCTGTTGCTGTTAGCAACCGCCGTTGCCATCTGCGCTTCACCTTGAGCAAACCAAGGGTTGTTTACTGTGTTATCAGCACTACCACCTGATGCGTCGGTTAATGTTGGTGAACAAACGTATTGAGTAGAGTCGACTTCTGCCGCTTCTAGTACGCCATCACTGTTGTCATCAATACCAGAATCAATCTGAACACCAGAATTCAAGCAGTTTTCATTACCTACCGGTAGAAAGGTTTGTGCAACTAAACTGTTTAAACCGTTTGTTCCGTCGGTACCATTGGTGCCATTCGCACCATTAGTGCCGTTTTTACCGTCGTCACCATCACAACCGGCTAATGCGACTAGTATGCTTAACGACAAATATTTTAACGCTTTCATTGTTCTCTCCTACTAGTTAGCAATTAGGCCAAGTGATTTGTTGATAATGTGGAAAACGACACTTTGCTCAATAACACCTTGTGCTAAATGTGAGCCAGGGCCTGTTGCATGTAGTGAAATATCTTCACCGGCATGAGTTTCAGAACTTTTTGGGATCATCGTCTCTTGGTGGAAACCTGACATTTCCGTATTTACTTGCGTTAAATCTTGGCGACCCGCTACTGCATCTAAGTCGTAAGTTGCATCAGCATTCGTTTCGTCACCTAAATCTCTATAACCACGACCGTTTGTATAGCCTAATGTTGTATAAGGCATGCCATCTGACGCCATTTCAGGTTCAGTTTTACCAACACCAACGACCTTACCTAAAATTGGGTTACCACGCTTAGGATAACCAGCAATGGTGAAAACGTGACTATGGTCAGCTGTTACAAGAATCAGTGTTTCTTCTGGGTTTGTTGCGTCATAAGCCGCTTTTACCGCTTTTGCAAATTCGATAGTGTCAGTTAACGCGTTGTATGCACTACCTGCGTGGTGACCGTGGTCAATACGACCAGATTCAACCACTAACAAGTAACCTTTATCATTGTTGTCTAAAACATCAATCGCTTTACCTGTTAACTCACTAAGAGACGGCTCTCCAGCAATATCGTTTGCGCGATCGGCTTCATATTGCATGTGAGATTCATTGAATAAACCAAATACGCGTTCTGTTTGACTTGCATCAATGGCATCAAAGCCAGCTTGATCCATGACATATTTGCCATTTGGATACTGTGCTTGCCACTCAGCCGTTAAGTCACGGCCATCCGTACGATCACCTTCAACGCTGCTAGCAGCATCTGCCGAATTGTACATGTCGTCTTTTGGTAAGAAGTGACGACGACCGCCGCCGAAAGCAACTTCGATACCATCAACATCCACGCCAGGGAAACGCGATTCTAAATTCTTTTCAAAATTAACTAATTGCGAGGCGATATCTTCACAACCTTGCGTAACGGCTTCTTCAGGCATATCTGATACATCTTCCCAGTTACGATCAGCCGATTTAGCATAGGTCGCAGCAGGTGTTGCATGGGTAATGCGTGCTGAAGAAACCACACCCGTTGATAGGCCTTTAATTTCAGCAATTTCTAGTGCAGTTACTAACTCATTGCCTTCAACAGTCGAACAATCACCACGTTCGATTTTCTCGTTAACGCCAATAACGCCAACATCTGTTTTCACGCCTGACATCATGGCTGTCATAGTACCGGCTGAGTCAGGTGTTTGAGCATCAACATTGTACGTCTTTACTTGCGCTGAATAAGGGAATGTTTCAAAGCTTAAATAGCCCTCTTCACCAGAATTACCATTCATTTGTCCTTCTAATATACGAGCAGCAGTTAGCGTAGAAACGCCCATACCATCGCCTACAAATAGAATAACGTTTTTTGCTTTAGTACTTGGGGTAAGTTGTGTTTTAGCGACAACTGACGCTTGACCATTTGTGTACCAACTACTGGTCTTTTGCACGCTAGGAACTACATCTGCAAGTGCTGCAGAGCTAAGCATGAAAGAAGATACAGCAGATAGTGAAACCCATTTAGAGTTCATAACACTTTCCTCTGAATTATTGTTTTGATTGGATTTATCCAACGGATAGACAAGTCACACCGTTAAAGATGGCGAAATTTTAAAGAGGAAAAATGACGGATGAATTTAAGTTGAATGACCAATTAGTTAAGAAAATATAAACGAAAAAAGTCAGCTTTATGACGCGCATCATAATAGCTTAACAAAAACGACATATTTCATTACTTTTCAACCAGTTACGTTATAACATAACACTTAGAAAAAAGCGGTGCAAGAGAAACAATTCTGAGGTGTTGTAAACGTTACTTATAAAACTTCTTTAGTGGTAACAATAGACTTGATTTCGCCCTTTGTTCTTCGCCGAATACAAAGCTTTATCGGCACGAGAAAACAACTTATCGAAAGACTTATCGGTTGGCTGCATAATGGCGACACCTACGCTAACTTGCACAGCAATTTCGCCCTGCCAGTGTCCAGTAAGTTTAACCTCGGCTTGCTGCTTTCTAATGCGCTCAGCAATTCTAGCCGCCATATCGAGATTAGTATCAGGAAGAATGATGGCAAACTCCTCGCCACCAATGCGCGCTAATACATCTTCGCTGCGTAAATTTGGCAGTAAATTTTTACTCAGTGCTTTTAACACCTCGTCACCTACTGGGTGACCGTGAAGATCATTGATCATTTTGAAATGGTCGATATCTATTGAAACAACAGATAGCGGTTTTCCGTTACGCTGCGCTCGCTTAAATTCTCGTTCGGCATGTTCTACAAAGTAACGGCGGTTATAAAGTCCAGTTAACGAGTCAGTATTCGCTTGCTTTCTAAACTGTTCTTTTAATTGGTAGAGCTCTGTAACTTCGGTAGAAAAACCTATTAACGAAACAATGTCGTCGCCTTTTCGATAAGGAATTTTAATGCTGAGATAGCGATGAGAAATACCCTCATCGTCAATGACGCTTTCTTCTATTGATTGTCGCTCGCCTGTTGCGAAAACTTTTTTGTCTGATTGATAAAAATGCTCAGCAATATCGGCTGGCAAGATTTCAGTTTCAGCTTTACCAATGATTTCTTCAGCAGGAAGACCAAATAATTCAGCGACATTTTTGTTCACATATTGAAAGGTGCGCTCTTTATCTTTCATGTAGATATGCGCATCAACGTTATCAAGTACTATATTAAGTAGCGTTTTTTGCTCATCGAGTTCTTGTTCAAGTTTCTTTTGATCTGTAATGTCATAGGAGACACCACACATGCCTATGACATCCCCTAGTTTGTTGAACAAAGGCTTCTTAACGACTCGGTAAACGCGCATTTCCCCTGTCGATCTCACGCAGTTAGATTCTTCATTTTCTACGGTTATCGCTTGTGTCATCACCTTTTGATCATTTTCCTTGAGCTTTTGAGAAAGCTCGAGATCGAAAAAATGACTATCGTCTTTTCCTACAACTTCTTCATAAGGTTTGGCAAAAAGATCTAACACGGCTTGGTTAGCATAGGTATAACGACCGTCTAAGTCTTTGGCATAGATAAAGGCACCAACGTTATCCAATACGCCAGATAACATAGCCACTTGTTCTGCTAAGGATGTAAAATTTTTATCTGAATCGGTCACCTGACTACCTACTAGCGCCTCAATCATCAATACTTCTTCTCATCAATTATAGCTAAACATTGCTAGAGTGCGCTGATTATCTCGACTTTAAAACAAAAAAAAGAGCCTTTAGTGGCTCTTTTTTATTTCGATATACTATCCAGTAATTACGCTGCTTGTTTTAATTCACTTTTAGTCGTTAATTTAGCTACGTCTTTTGGTCTTCCGACGTAATTGCTGGCAAAACCTAACGCAAAAATAAACAACGCCCAGTAAACTAGCTGATAATCTTTTTCAAGGGGCTCAGCTTTTACTTGCTCTTCCAGTTTTTGACCAGAAACCTGCTGCGTTTGTGTCGCTGCCGAAGTGACGGGCTGAGCAAGTGCTTCAGCGAGTGCTTGCGTTAAAGGCGTTAAACCAAAGCCCGCAGCTGTTGCATCTACATATTCAGTGAATTTTTCATTATCTGTAGCGACATCGTGTTGGGCAGCAATGTCAGTATAAGTCTCTACCATTTTTTTGATGGTTGCCTCGTCTGCTTGCCAATATCCTTTGCGAACCGCTTCTAGCATACGTTCCAGAATTTGCGCCAAACTTTCCGGGTTAGCTTGCTCAAAGAACTCTCGCATATCCATTTGGTATTTGTCTTCTACATAGACTTCAAAGAACTCTTGCCATTGATCATCGCGAATAGCTTCTGGTGTCATGACCTCCCAACCCCACATATTATTCATGCGATCTAAGATTGCCGTTGCGCCAGCGTATCCAGAGTCTTGCATTGCTTTGATCCAGCGAGGATGAAAATAGCGACTGCGCATTTCTTGGTTAACAAACTCATCTAAGGTTTGCGTTTTTACCTGATCTTTCTTGCGTAAATTAGACACGTACATTTCAGGCGTTTTACCATCTAAATGACGAACAGCTAAGCCAATACCACCAAAATATTGAAATGGGTCGTCGTTAGTCATCATGGCGTATAAATTAGTAGAACGAGAGAAAATTACACCATCGGTGCCAGACAACACTTTATTGTATAAGCCCTCTCCTTCGCCGAAGGTATCTCCAACATTTTCGCTCCAACGCTTTTCATCTTTACCAAAAGCGTAACCCATACGATCTAAATATAGATTTGCGAGTTTGTCGTCAGTTTCCCAAGTATCAGACGCTAATGAACTTGCCGCCAAGCCAGTACCATAGTTACCCGTCTCATTAGAGAAAATACGAATAGACGATAAATAATCGGCATCTTCTTCAGACTTTCCTTTATCTAGTAACTCTTGTTTAAGCACGGAGGCATGTCGATAAACAAAGTTATTTTCTTCCTTCATTTTCGCCACTTTATCTATAGATTTTGCTAGCCATAGCATCACATTAGGAAAAGCATCACGATATAAACCCGTTGCTGAAATCACGACATCAATTCTAGGGCGCTTTAATTCGCTATAAGGGATTACTTCAGTGTCGACAACATTGCCTTGACGATTCCACCTTGGCTTTAAACCTAGCGCATGAAGAATTTGTGCTTCTAAAGCGCCTTGGTGACGCATGGTTTCTAATGACCATAAAGAAAATGCTAACTTTTCAGGGTATTTACCATGCTTTTCGAGATAAGCATCAATAGTTTGATTCATTAGTTTTACGCCAGCATCATAGGCTTCTTTTGAAGGCACTTTAGCAGGGTTAAAACCGATAAGGTTTCTACCTGTAGGCGCTGCACCTGGGTTACGAATAGGGTCGCCACCGTAACTTACAGGGATATAATTGCCCTCTAATGCGAGTAATAGGTTTTGAATTTCGGCAATATCTTGAAAGTTAGTCCAATATTGGTTGGCTAAGGTAATATCTTGCTTAAGTTGATCATCTAAACCTTCAACAAATTCAGGCGAAGAAATCGCTTTTTCAAGCAATTGAAAGCCTTCCAAGGTATTTAGTTTTCTGACATTGCGTTCATCTAGCTGTTCAGACTCAGCAATAGCCAGTCCTTTCTCTTGTTCAACGATAGCTGCACGTGCGGTAAAATCGTCGCCCAACATTTGCAACATAGTTGTATAAAGGTGTTCATCTTTTGGCAATTGACCAAACGTATGTATTCCCAACGGTTGACTCATTTGCGCTAAGCTATTTAAATGATCTTGAATTTTAGCAATCTTATCGTCAAAGTTATTGAGTAACTCTTCTTTCGACAACGACAAGTCTTTGAGCATATTAAGCTCTTCTGCCATTTTGCTAATTTCTTGCTGTGTATTTTCTTTCGTTTGACCTTCACTCAGCATCAAATAATTAGCAATTTTCTCATTTAACTCAGCGATTTCAGTGTACAAACCTGCTTTAGCAAAACCTGGCGTTAAGTGGCTGATCATGGTTGCTCTGCCGCGACGTTTCGCCTGCATCGCCTCACCAACATTATCAATAATATATGGGTAGAATACAGGCTTGTTACCTATGGCTAAACTCGGCGCATCATAAACTGACAAACCACGTTCTTTACCCGTTAGCCACTCTTGCGAGCCGTGAGTCCCTAAATGGATGTAAGCATCTGTACCAAAGGTTTCCCGTGCAAATAAATAAATAGCCAAGTAACTATGATTAATTGGTGTTTTCGTGCTGTGGTATAAAGAAGAGTGTTCTTTTGCATCTTCTCCGCGAACACCTTGTGGCAACACGATCATATTGCCTAAATTCATACGTGGAATAACAAAGGCTTTAGTCTCTTTGCCGTTTAACTGCGTAGTACGTAACATGCCACTTTCTTCAGGCTTACCCCAACGTTCAACAATAGGCTGAGTAACCGATTCAGGAAGTTGATTAAACCAATTAAGATATGTCTCTAATGGCATATATTCCGCTAGATCTTGATCAATTAAAACTTCGGCATCCTCACCGCGATAGTACGGGCGAAGTAATTTGCCAGCTGATTCAATTAAGTACTCTGGCTCTTTTACATCAATACTGTAACCTTTTTCTTTCATCGCTCTGGCAATTTGACTAATAGAAGACGGTACATCTAAGAATGCAGCGCCAATATTTTTCTCGCCCGGAGGGTAATTCCAAATAAAGGTGGCAACCTTTTTGTCTTTGTTTTCAATGTGAGCAAGGTTTGCGTGATTATACGCACGCTCAACTAAGGCATTTAATTGATAATCGATAACTTTTTTCGCACCCTTTTCATTAGCTGCGATTATCGTTGGATCTGCGCTACCTGTATCTTCTGGCATCACTAAAAAGAATGGCGTTAGTGAAGGTGATACACCTGCATTGTCTGCTTCGAATTGTTCTTGATCACCTTCGGTATAGTTTAATGCGTGTAATACGGGCACGCCTACTTTCTCAAATTCGGCTCTGCGCTTTTCCACATAATGTAGTGAACGATAGTTAATCAATAAATTAACACGTGCCTTGTTGTTTTCATCCACCAGTAAATCGGTGTAATTTAATGCCTCGTCATTACCTTCAAAAAAGAAGCCAAACGCTTTTGCTCCTTTTTCTTCTAATCCTTCTATTAAAGCATCAACAATTTGCTGTTGTTCGTAATCAACGACACTACGGTGAATACCAATAGCAACAACAGGCTGAGTTCTTTCAGGTGCTAAAAAAGCAAAAAAGGCATTCTCATCCCCTGTTACTTGGCCAGCAAAATCGCGGTGATACAAGCCGACATTTGGTACAATAATAGGCACATCTACAGTATGTTTAGCGATCTTTAGAAAATCACTAGAAATAAACAACATCATATTACGATAGTTACCACGGCCTGCATTTTTGTAATAGCCACCAATCGCCGACTGTTGAGTATCCGATAAACCTTGATTCATTTTCTCATTAGAGAGGTCACCTAATGAGATAACTGGCGTGTTTGGAAATTCCGTTAAGTAGCTCGCATATTTACCAAACATGTATTTTGATAGCGCAGGGTTAATACCATCGAGCATAACTAACGCAGCACTGTTCCAGGCAGCTTTGATTTCCTCTTCAGACTTACCTTTAGTTGAAAAGTCTACCAATTCAAACGGTTGGTCTTTCGCTAACTCTTTTAGCAATTCGCCCTTAGGCTTTGATGCATGAGAAGACATCATCAATAGTACTTGCGGTTTTTCTTGAGCAACTGATATAAAACTTGTCGCTAAAAGGCACACAGCGACTAGATAAGAAACAATACGCATTATTTTTTATTCTCCTGCGTTGGGGCTGCTTCGCCTTCCGGCACATAGACAAAGCTACCATCTGCCATTTTGTAAGCCACACCTGCACGCATACCTTCACCTGAGCCAATTTCTCCCGTTGATTTGTATTGTTTTATTTCTTTTCCCTCTTTAACAATCACTTCCATATTTGGCTTACCCGCATTCTTCACGACAGTGACATTGTCACTGGTGAATACATTAAGTGGGTTTTGTGCTAGCGCAATCATCAGCGCTGCGATAATAACGAGAAAAACATCAACTAGGTTTACCGCACTTACTATCGGGTTTAGCTCTTCATCTTCGTCTAAAAAGCGCATGCTATTCCCCTTTCAATTTACGGATATTGATAAGCTCATCGGCACACCAACGCTTTCTAACAGAAGCCGGCCAAAACGTAATAGATGAAATAACAAGACCCCAAATTACCGCGGCAAACGCAATAATTAGATTTTCACTGATACCTTGAATGTTACCGTCTGCTAGTGCTTGAAGTGCAGGCCCCATAGGGATCATGGTGGCAATTAGACCTAACATTGGCGCTATACGCGTAACAATTCGCAAATTTTCTAATTGTTTGAGTGCAAAAACCTCTAATTCATCTTCCGATGCTTGAGGGTTACAAACAAAATAATTATGAACTGGGTAGCCTGCGAGTGATTTGACAGTATTTTCGTTACTGTTAACTTGTCTCACATAGGTTAATTTATTTTGTTTTCTAACAATCCATTGTGAAACAAAGCGGCCTAACGCAAAAATCGCGTATAGGGCCAACAGACAAATAATAACCAAAACAGGCGCCATAAGTAGCTCTGCTGCATCTGCCATGGTCATTTCGATAAACTGAATATTCACTTGCTTTATACCTCTTTTTCTTAAGCGGAGGCATTCTAACGTAAACCCCAAAACAAGACAAATACAAATTATTCTCATTTGTGTTTACTTTTGTTTTTAACTCTGTATTATAGACGCCGATTGATTAGAAAAGCCCAAATACCCAAACCGCAGAGGTAGTTTGTTGTTTGCTCCGCCCGTTCCCCCACGGGTGTGTAGTAATAAAGCAAACATGCGGTGACGGTATTTTTTTTATTCTGTTCCAAATAAGAAACACAGGAAAAATAAGAATGTTTACCCTCAAAAATACGCTCGTTGCCACAGCAGTTTCGAGTGCTCTTCTTTCTGCAAGTGCAATTGCTGAGACTCTTGAAGCGAACGATAGCCAAAATGACTTAGAAGTTATCGTTGTTAGTGGCAGTAAAACAGAAAAAGCGCTAAAGGATGTAGCGGGTAGTATTTCAGTTGTCACAGCCGAAGATATGGAAAAGCAAGTTGTCACTGAAATGAGAGACTTGTTTAAATATGACCCAAGTGTTCAAGTTAGCGGTACGACAGGTGATGCGCAAAACTTTATCGTTCGTGGTATGGGCGGCAATCGGGTTCTAATGATTAAAGATGGTATGCGTATGAACGAAGGTTACGGCGCGAATGGCTTAAACGACATTGTCGGCCGTGGCTTTATCGAAACAGATACCTTAAAGCAAGTTGAAGTTGCTAAAGGTGCCGCATCATCTTTATACGGCTCTGATGCCTTAGGGGGCATCATTGTCTTTACCACAAAAGATGCATCAGATTACGTTGCTGACGGTGAGAGTTTTGGTGGTCAAGTAAAGGTTGGTTACAGTGAACAAGGCGAACAATCGAGTATCTCTGGTTCCTTTGGATTTTTAACTGGTGATTTTGAACACTTACTCCATGGTTCTTATCGCACAGGTAGCGAAGCACAAAACTTTGACGAAACTAAACCATCGTTAGATATCGATTCAGACAGTTTAATGTATAAAGGTAAGTACAATTTATCTAATACAGATTTTATCAGCTTCACCGCCGATCTTTGGAATCAAGATGTTAAGGGAGATATCGCCCATTCCCTGTTAAAAGATTTGCGTAAGTACCCAGGCTACAACGTCGTCACTGAAAACAGCACGAGTAAACAAGAAAACCAAGCGTTTCAATTACGTTACTACTCAGAATCTAACACGGCATTTTACGACATGGTAAACATAGCTTTGTATAGTAATAGTGCGAAACAAGACGATTCTGAATACGGTCAAATGGACATTAATTCCAACTTAACAGGTTATCCAATTGTCGAAATCAGAGATTTGTACAAAGATTCTGTTTTCGAACAAAAAAACATTGGCTTAATTTCACATGCAAGTATCACGCTTAACGAGACTCATACCTTAGGGTACGGTGTCGACTTAGAAAAATCTGAAGCCAAACGTCATGAATTTAAACTTTATGAAGTTGAAGGTACTCCTAAGCCAGGTTACCCTCAAGAAGTGGATAAGTTCCCAACAACCGATGTCACACGAGGTGGTATTTTTATCAATGATGAAATTTCCTTGTTAGATGGACAGTTAGTTGTAACACCTGGCGCGCGTTTTGATACCTACAAAATGGATCCAAACGGCGCGACTAACGATGATGGCGTTGAATACAAAAAGTTTGACGAAAACAATCTGTCATTAAACATTGGCGCCTTGTATAAGCTAAACGAAAGTGTTGCCCTATTTGCTCAATATGGCCAAGGCTTTAAAGTTCCATCATACGATTTAGCTTACTCAAACCACGATAACTCTATCTATGGTTATAAAATCGTAGCGAGTGACGATTTGTCACCGGAATCTAGCGACACATATGAAATTGGTTTACGTGGTCACGTTGACGACTTCTTCTTTTCAGCCGCTATTTTTTACAGTCAATATGATGACTTTTTAGCAATAGAAAAAATTGGTACAGAGCAGTTTTTTAACCCATATTTGGGTGAAATGACAGAAGTTGAAGTTAATCAATATAACAACATCGACGCTGTTACCATTAAAGGTGCTGAATTCTCAATTGAGTTTTCTTTAAGTGATGAACTTGCGTTCTTTGCTAATGCAGCTTACCAAGATGGTACTGACGATACGACTGGCGACTATATCACCAGCATTTCACCTCTTTCAGGTACTACAGGTCTGCGTTTCGATACAGAAAACTTATCGACACAATTAGTACTTAATTGGGCAGACCGCATGACAAAAGTAAATGAAGGTAGCCCGGAAATTGCAGGCTACGGCACTTTAGATTTACTCGCTACCTACAACTTTAATGACGATATGCGCGTTAACTTCTCCGCGACTAACTTGTTAGATAAAGAGTACGTGCGCTACATTAATGGCCGCGGTCATAGTGAAACAACAGATTTATCTTACTACACAGACCCTGGAAGAAGCATTTCTGCCACTTTCCAATACATGTTCTAGTAGCATTTTAAAATCTCTCTCTGGATCAAAAACACCAGCCTAGGCTGGTGTTTTTTTATCTTATGCTAAAGGGCTATTGTGGAAATACTTCAAGAGTCAAATAAAGGCTTGAGTGCTTCACATCGATATCAGCAGGCTGCTTCACCTTTTGATCATAACTTGCCGCTAGAAAGTAAAACCCGCCTTGCTCTGGCGTAAAGCTGAAATTTCCCTGGTCATTAGTGGTTAGCTTTAATTCTGCTCTGTCGTTTCTGTGACGAGTACCAGCCCTAACGATTTTAACCTTAGCGCCAGCTCCCACAGGCTTACCTTTGAAGTAGAGCGTAAAGTGTGCTTCTTCTCCCGCGAACAGATCATTTGGATGTGTTTCTCCGCCTATTTCTATACCTGCTCCATTAACCTTTATCGCTTTCGTATTCGGTTCATTAAAAGTGACAAAAGTTTCAACACGCGATTGTGTCGTCCGGCGCACAACGTTTGTCGCCCCATCGGGAATATTTGGGTTATCACCGAAAATTCGCGACGGGGTACCATCTGCTTTTTTAAAAGTTGTCATTTTAGTTTCTGGTTGAGCCAAACTAATTCGATAAGTGCCCGATTGCTTAATCGCGACATCGGCAACAGATAAGCGCTGAAAAGCTTGCCATGAATCTACTGGTTTCACTGTACCGTCCGGCAAAGTAACGGTTTCTTCTAAGATACTAAACAATGTCTTTAAGGATGGATATGTAACGCCTTTACCATTATCGCCAAATGGTCTATCTGGATGAAAAATATCGTTAGATATACTTGAAGTTACGGTAACATACTGTGCTTTATCTCCAGACAACAAAGTATGAGATGGCACCATAAAGCGCTCGTGCGCATTAGCACTTGCGGTTAACAAAGTCGCTAAGCTGAGGGCTACGCCCAGTTTATTCTTATACATAGTGAGCTATCCTATTTGATAGTAATGGTAATTCGGCCTAATTCGGTTTGGCCATCTAAAGTAAAGGTTTGCGGTTTATCACCAATGGTTATTTTTTGTCTTAAGTATTCGCGGCTACCTTGTTCGCGCACAGACTCAAAATGAAGTACGTACTCTCCTGGTGTGATTTGGGAGCCGTTAATCAAATTACCGCTCCAATGAATTGAGTAAACGCCAGGCTTTCTCGTTGCTCCTGTTACGGCATCGTAGTTTGGTTTTTTCTTTCGACCAATTTTACGCCACCACTGACGTAGGTCTTTAAACCACTCTTCTTGCTCTGCCCAGAATAGAAAGGTGTGAATGCCTTTGCGTTCAGGTGTTTCCAACCACGCAGCTACATAAGGTTTATGATATGGATCTGCGGCAATATCAGGGAGCTGCAGTTCAATAGTCAGATCGACTTTTTCGGTATTGGCGTTAACATCTAATATTGCGCCAAACAATAAAAATAGCAGGATAGTTATTCTCATAAATTCCTCTTGTTTAATCATTAAATAGTGATGCGTGGAACCGCAATAAAATAAAGAAAGACTGGAGTAAATGTCCCCATGATGACCAACCACGAAGCAAGCCTCCTGTGTTTAGCGTTTTGCAGTAAAATAACCAAACCTGTAATGCTAAACAGCAACATGAAACCCGCTGAGATATCGATAAGCCACTGCCATGACTTTCCAGAATGACGACCTTTGTGTAAATCGTTTAGCAAACCGATAAAGCTACCTTTTTTATAGGCCACTTCAACAAATTGCTCTTCTAAAATAACTGTGACAAAGGCATAGCCTGCGGGTAAAGGATAATCCAAGGTAAGCTCGCCTGCGTCTGGAAGATAATCAATTGACTTAGGGTTAGATAAACCGGTTTGTGATTCGACAAAAGATTGGATTTTTTTAATAGGCATTTCCTCTGCTTCTCGTTGTGAGAGCAATGCCAAAGGGTCAGGCAGTCTTAACTCTAGTACTTGTTCTTTATTGCTTTTACCCCAATCTGGGTGATTTAGCGTGATCCCAGTAAAACAAAAAAATACCAACAAACTGAATAAGGCTGTTGATATGTATATATGTAACCAACGACACAAACTAAACAACCGTTTAGCCTGTGTCGTTTTCAACCAGCGTTTAAACGCTTTATTTGTTTTCATTTACAAATAGGCGATTAGAACTGATACGCAACAGTCGCTTTTATGTTGCGGCCTGGTTCATAGTCCAACAAATAAAGTGGGCCAAATCTTGGGTGAACTGATGTTCCTGTTCTAGATGATTGCGAGGCATAGTATTCGTCAAACAAATTATCGACGCCAAAGATAATGGTCAATCCATCTATTTGTGAAGGCTCCCAGCGAGCAGATATATTGTGAACTGTGAAGCCGTCTTTGGAATTATCTAATGACGCACTATCAAGAGCATCGGCAGCATCAACACTTGATACTTGTTGAACTTCCCAGTTTAGATCTAGATTAACTTGCTCCAGATAATAACCTACCGTCGCACTAACCCCGTCACCTTGCTGCCTATCCAAACGATTGCCGTCTAACGATGCGTACTCTGCAAAAGCATCTACTTCAGAATCTGCAGATGCATAGGTCATTTGAGCATTAAAAGCTCCTTGTTTAACGCCCACATACGCCTCTAAACCATCGACTTTTAAGTCGCCAATATTATCTTTCCAGTAACGATACTCTGCATGGGGAGCATAATCATAGATAAAGTTTTCTATGGTTGTTTTAAAGAAGGTAGCACCGAATGAAAGAGACTCGACGCCAAGCACTTCATCTTGATAAGCAAAAGCAACTTCATCATTTGTACCCGTTTCCGCTTTGATTGATGGGTTAGCTTTGTCATCACTACCCGCGCCAACAAATACCTCAGCCAGTTCAGGTCCTTTAAACAACCCTGTCGTACTAACTTTTACTAAGAAGTTCTCTGTCACTTGATATTCACCAGCAAGTGCGAAAACAGTGTCGCTGTAATCGTCGTTAACAACATTGCTATTAATATCATATTGCTCGTATCTAACGCCTGGGATAACAGCGAAACCATTGCCAAATTCCCATCTATCTTGAACATAGAATGCTAATGACGATGCATCCTCTTCTGATGATAATGTGCCAGCTTGTGCTTCTGCTAAATAACTAGTGTCAAATTTCACATAGTCAAAGCCATAGGTAAACTCATGACTTTGCTCATTAACATCTAACCCTGTTTGTGCAATGACATTTGCACCTTGGTTTTGCGCCTCACCTGTTACGACACTCGCCCATGCTGCGTAATTAGGATTTTCAGCCCACCCCATTTCATCTCGCCATAGCTCGCTGGTATTGTGGAAAGCCGACGCTTTCACTGCAGTCATGTCGATAGTTAAATCATAATTAAGCGTGTAGGTGTCACGAGTAAATTTTGTTGGCCATAGCAGTGGGACATTCAATGAATTAGTAATTGCCAGATCAGTTGCTAAGCCCATATCAGGACGGAAACTGTAATTGCCTTCGTCATTGTAGGTTTCATAGCCAAAAGATAAACGTTGAGTTTCAGTAATATCCCAACCAAGCTTGATCAAGGTATCATCTAAATCACCTTCGAGTCCCTTAACATAACCATCAGTGTCTGGAACAAGGTTGCCATCACCGTCTTTTATTTCTTCACCGCCAACTTTATAGTTATCACGTGTGACGTCATTGTAATAAACCAGAAAATCAACATTGTCAGATAACAAACCATAGCCAGTTAATGAATAATTACTTCCAGAGTTATCACCGTAAGTATATTGAACTCGACCGCCAAAATTTTCGTCTGTTGAAAGCAGATCTCTTGCTTGTTTTGTTTCAAACCTAACAGAGCCACCTAAGCCACCATAGACGACGGAGTTAGTCCCTACTTCCAACTCAACAGACTTTAAAATATCCGCGTGAATCTGTAAGTTCCCCATATGGTGGTACATATAGGTGTTTTGTGTAGCGCCATCAATTGAAATATTGAGATCTTTATCGTCCATGCTACGGATTGTAATACGTTGGTTAAGTGAATGTGCGCCGCCAACATCTACGCCGGGTATAACTCTTAATAAGTCAGATAAGTGATCAGCTTGCTTGTTGGCAATTTCTTCACCTTGCAAGTACAAAGAGGATGTTTTTACTGCAGTACTCCAAACAGAAATTCGTTCAACCTCTTCCTCTTTTACAGACTCTTCGGCAAATAAGCTAAACGAAGTTAAAGACGCTATCGCCACAGCGAGTAGGCTAGGTCGAAAACTTGGCTTTTTCATAGTGTTTCCTTTGTTATTTATACAGTGTTTTATTTTGTTAATGAGAATTGTTCTCATTATTGTAACAATGTGATAAATTCGCTTTTTGATAAAGCGCTTTGCTAAATCGTCAATCTGTTTTGCTAGATCTTCATTGTGGTGAGATTAAGGACTATGAAAGTTGAAAAGAGAAAATATCAAAGGGTGTTATAAGAATATTCCTGAACAACTCGCCCTTTCACGTCATAAAGCTGGTGAACTAGTAAATGGCGATATTTGCTTTGACGATATGTCTGCTGGCCTTCAGGTACACGTGACCAATGCAAAAGAAAAATTCAGCACCGCGAAAAGCATTTGGCTAACTGACGCATTTAGTGTGGTCATTTTATTTAAAGGGCAGTTAAATTTTAGCCTCAATGACAACCATTACTCAATTTCTCCTGATGTACCCGCAAAATGTTTTTGTCACTTTTCCACACACGACATACGCTTTTCACGCCAATTTAAACAAGACCAACATGTTTTAAAGGTTAATGTCCAAGTAACCAAAGAGTGGCTAGAGCAAAGGTGTATTTCTTCGTTGGATACTCAAAAAATTCATACTCTATTTAGCAACCCGGGAAAGGTTCTCTATTTAGAGCCGCAACACGCCATATTAGCAGCTAGTCAATCGCTGCTTCACTTAGTTAAAGTGGAAAATATTCAGCAACAAATCCAAAAGGAGCAAATAGCCACTGAAATAATTTCGTTGTCTGTCGAACAACTGCTCTCTCAAGTATCAAAAATAGAAAGTGAGCACTCCGAGCAACCGCTAAACAGCTCTGCGAGTGAATTTACCCGACTATTGGATAAGCTTTTATACCAAGATATAAGCTTGAAAGAAGTAGCGGAAAAAATGGGCATGAGTGTTAGTACACTGCAAAGAAAAGTTAAATCGTCATATAAAGTAACCGCCATCGAATATCGGCGCATTAAAAAACTTGAACTAGCAAAAGAGCAACTCATCAACAATCAACTCTCTATTGGAGAAATCGCCTTCAACGCAGGTTACCAGCATAGTGCTAATTTTATTACTGCATTTAAAAAGCAATTTAAAACAACGCCAGCTATGATTCGACAACAAGCAAATACAGCTCTGCGAATAGAGTGATTGCAGCTCCAACTATTATAATAAGAAGTAAGTAACCCTGAATTCTATTTGAATATAACCAGCAATTTCACCGACCGCTCTACGACTATACGACCGGTGAAATTTGATGACTTACCATTAGGATTAAAAAGAGCTTAATCAGCTTTCAATACAATGCGATAACGCGCTTTACCACTTTTTAAATGAGCCAAAGCTTCGTTAATATTGCTCATAGCAAACTCTTCCACTTGAGGTGAAATATCGTGTTGATTGGCAAATGCTAACATTTGAGCGATAGTATCTGGGCTTCCGACAGGAGACCCTGAAATTGATTTTTGCCCCATGATCAAACTAAACGCCCCAACATTTAACGGCTCTAATGTCGCGCCAACAAAGTGCAACCGCCCTTTAGGTTTTAATGTTGCTAAATAGGTATCCCAGTCTAAATCAACGTTCACCGTCGAAATAATATAATCAAACTCGCCAGCTGCTTGCTCAAGTGCTCCAGGATCTCGAGAGTTTAATGTATGGTGCGCACCAAGGTCTTTGGCTTCTTTAATTTTTGCTTCAGAAGAAGTAAACGCTGTCACTTCACAGCCCCAAGCATTCAGTAACTGCAAAGCGATATGGCCTAAACCACCAATGCCAATTACCGCGACTTTATCGGTAGGCTTTACGTCAAATTGCACCATAGGATTGAAAACGGTTATACCACCACAAAACATAGGCCCTACTGAGGCAAGGTCCATACCTTCTGGAATTGGCACAACACTTTCAGCACTAGCTCTAACGGATTCCGCAAAGCCACCATGAGTTAGAACAGTTGGCACAGCTTGAACACATAAGTTTTGGTCACCAGATTTACAACTATGACAAGTTGAGCAGTAACCTGAATGCCAACCTAAGCCAACAATTTGCCCTGTAGAGAGATGATTAACGCCTTCACCTACTGCACTAATTTCCCCGACTATTTCATGCCCTGCGACTAGTGGGTACTGTGAAAAGCCCCACTCGTTGTTAATCATCGATAAATCAGAATGACAGATACCACAATATTTAACCTTTATCTCTACTGAATCGTGAGCAAGGGCACCTGGGTCATATTGGTATGGGATCAGTTCGCCACCAGGCTCTAACGCTGCATATGCATTAATCATTTTCAATCTCCGCTTAATTAAACAGTAACGAATTGTGCTAATGCACATATTCATTCTTAGTTTTTACGCTGAAAGTACCTATACAGTTTAGTGAGGTTTAGTGAATTTTCTATGAGTAACATGCAGGAGTTTGATGTGAATCACAAAGAAACTACGTTTAACACTGCCCGTATGAGAACAGTGTTAATCATCTTAGAAATGTCTCGCTATTTAGATAACGCTATAAAGCATTTTTACGCTCAGTAATGCCAGCAATAAAGCAAAAATTTTCTTTAAAGTAGCCACAGGTAATGCATGCGCTACTTTTGCTCCTATAGGTGCGGTAAAAAAGCTAACAATGGCTATACATATCACCGCAGGTAAATAAACAAATCCATAAACATACGGCTGGGCATATTCAACTTGCCAGCCGTTTAATAAATACCCTAAAGTGCCAGCAATTGCGATCGGTAAACCAACAGCAGAAGAAGTACCTATTGCTTTCTTAATATTAACGCCTTTTGCTGATAAATAAGGCACAGTTAATGATCCACCACCAATAGACACCAGTGCAGAAATTGCACCTATACCCGAGCCTGAAAGGACCATGTGCTGAGTACTAGGCAACGACTGCTCTTGTTCGTTACCTCCTTTAAAAAAGGCACGATACGCTACAAAACTCATAAACACAGCAAAGAATATGGCGAGATAACTAGAATTTAATTGTGCAGCAACAAAGGTTGCAGCAAAAGTGCCGACAACAACACCAATTGACATACGACTTGCCACTCGCCAAATAATCGCCTCTTTTTTCTGATGTGCGCGCAGGCTAGCAATCGAAGTAAACACAATACAAGCCATAGAAGTGCCAAGCGCTAAATGAACAACTTGATCTATTGCTACGCCCTGGGCAATAAACATTGCAGTTAACGCCGGCACCATAATGCCGCCACCGCCAACACCAAGTAAACCTGCAACGAAACCCACAATTGCACCTAACAAGACATAAGCTAATAGCCAGTCGATTGAAAATATTTCAGCCATGAATTACTTCTTTTTTAACGCGCTAGAATAAGTGTGTTAATAGTATCAGTTTTTTTTGTCTAATGGTGGCCAAGGACGATGTTGCTCTGAATCAATCCACTCATTTACCCACTTAGGTAGTTCAATTGGCGTGACACTTTCTCCCATTTGTTCAATCACTTTTTCAGGAGGCACCAGGCCACTTTTAGAGGTTACTCCCCCTCTTAACAAAAGAGATGAGCAAGGTTCGCCATTAACCCACATTGACTGTTCTATATAGATCCAGCGCTTGTCGAAGCCAACACAACGACTATACATGGTAATTTTATCGAAAAGGTGAATTCTTTTGCGGTATCTCACTGAGCTACCAGCAACAACAATCGCCCAACGATTTCGTTTTAAAGCACTGTGTAAATTGCAACGAACAGATAAGTCGAAACGACCAATATCATAAAGAGTTAAGAC
The DNA here is from genome assembly GCF_055786205.1 of Thalassotalea coralli. Classification (NCBI taxonomy): domain Bacteria; kingdom Pseudomonadati; phylum Pseudomonadota; class Gammaproteobacteria; order Alteromonadales; family Colwelliaceae; genus Thalassotalea; species Thalassotalea coralli. Next base: position 37,889 of record NZ_JBVVBK010000008.1, read on the forward strand.
CCGCCCGTTGTTCATCTCGTTAAACATATCTAAATCCCACGGCCGGCACCTAAAGGTGATGGAGCTGGTATCTAGATAGCTAACTTTCGGTTTTTTACTAGCAAGCCAAAGATTTTTAATAAGTCTAATAACCGGGTACATTGTAATTACCTTAGTAAAGATGAAGCATAAACAATTAGGAGAGAGTCTGTTAATTTTAGCAAATTAGACGAAATTACCAAGCTAAATCATATAGTTACTGGTCAACCTCTTAACATTTCAATCCTTAAGCTTGCTTCTCGATACATTGAAGTAATCAGTCAGATAGCTATACTCGATATGACAACCGAAACTTAAATTCAAAAAGCGATGACATTCCAAGAACTTAAAGAATATCTTCTTAGTAAACCAATGAGTACCTTAGATTTTCCATTCACTGAAGATGTACCCGTTTTTAAGGTTAATAAAAAAATGTTTGCTCTTATCGGCGAGCGAAATGACCTAATGATGTTAAATCTAAAATGCGATCCCGCTGAGTCAGAAATGTTACGTGATATATTTTCCGCGATAAAACCGGGCTATCATATGGATAAGCGTCACTGGATAAGTATCTATTTTGATGGCTCTGTACCAACAAACGAAATAAAACGATTGATAGATAATTCATTTAATTTAGTCGTGAGTAAAATGAGTAAGAAAGACCAACAGGCTATATTAGTGCATTTGTAAACTTCAATTGACCACTTCAACCTTACCAATTAAAACAAGTATTCAAATTTAAAGTAGATTAGGTCTATGTAATTGACTGACTTTGAAAAAAAGATAGGTTAAGCTTTGTTACAATACATTCGGCCAAGCCACAGACAAAAAGCGCTATTTAGTGTCACAATGTATTAATGACGATTTTATTCTGTGTAGTAGTTCTCTCGAAGGAAGTCACATGAAAGCATTTATTTGTACTTTATTGGTAGCGGTAAGCTTTACCTTAAGTGCAACAGAACAAGCGGAAGCTATTTTTAAACAGCTTGCTCCGTCTTTGTATCAAATTCAAATTATTGACCAAGCCAGTGGTGAAAAGTCTTCAATAGGCTCAGCATTTCAAGTTTCGGCTGATGGTTTGATCGCCACTAATTATCACGTTATTTCGAGTTTTGCTCGTCACCCTGAAAAATACCGCATTATCTACCTTGATGATAACGGTAAGAAAGGTGATCTAAGCCTAGAAAGTATCGATGTCGTTAATGACCTTGCTTTGGTAAAGCGCTCTGTAGATAGCGCTATGCCTTACTTTGAAATTTCAGACAGAGTACCGGAAAAAGGTGAGGAACTGTTTTCGTTAGGCAATCCACACGACCTAGGTATGATAGTGGTTCCTGGTACTTATAACGGTTTAAAAAAAGAATCTTTTAACGACCGAATTCACTTCACTGGCTCAGTAAACTCAGGCATGAGCGGTGGCCCTGTTGTTAGTAAAGACACTAAAGTAGTTGGCATTAACGTAGCAACTTCAGGTAATCAGATAGGATTCTTGATCCCTCACGATAAACTCCAAAAACTCATTGCTAACTATCACGGTAATGGAAATCAAACTATTAACCAACAAATGAGCGAACAGCTATCACAACATCAACAAAAGCTGGTATCAACTTTATTATCTAGTGAATGGCAGTTGAAGCAACTGGGCAACGTTATGGTGCCTATCGTTGATGTTCCATTTATTCGCTGCTGGGGTGATTCGAACGCTGATAAGCAAGACGCATTAATGCTAGTCGCTGTTGCCAACTGTTCATTACAAGAAGACGTTTATATTTCGAGTAAGTTTTACACCGGTAGCGTTGAAATGGAATTTCGTTATATGCAGGCTAAAGAGCTTGGCGATATCAAATTTTATCGTTTGATTCAGCGTCAAATTAGCCGTGCAATGCCAGGAAACAAAGCAGGCAAAGATGACGTTACCGAATATAACTGCCAAGACGACATTGTTATGTCAGAGCAGGATAAAATGAACGGCAAAGCAATCTTATGCATTCGAGGCTATAAAGACTTTCCCGGCCTTTATGATGCGCTTTATATTGGTGTTTCACTCGATCATCATGAACAAGCCTTACTTAGCCACTTCACCCTAGCAGGTGTTACAAAAGAAAGTGCTCAAGCCTTTACCAAGCAGTTTATGGAATCGAACAGATGGAATTAATAATAGAAGAAATAAGCCGCGGTAGAAAAGTTCTCAGTCGCCACAAATATAACCAACGTGAAATCAACATAGGTCGTAGTTTTGAAAATGACATGATCTTGTCAGACCCCCATATTTGTGGTGAGCATTTAACCATAAGCTTTAACGGGGAATCATGGCAAATTACCGACCACCAGTCTGTAAACGGCACGTTTTTAGATGAAGGCAAGCAAACAGCTGATAAGCACATTGTTAACTCGGGTGATGTCATTCGAATGGGTCAAAGCCAGATTCGCTTGCTTTTCCCCAACCACCCTGTCGCAGATACGATTGAGTTAAGCCCTTTTGAAAGTTTAATTAATAGTGTAAAAAATCCTTTCACGCTGATAACTAACGTGCTGATTTTTGCGCTATTAACAGGATGGATATTCTTCCTAAACAATGGCAAAGAAGTTAATTTTACTCAGTTACTCGTTCCAACATTTAGTATTACCTTAATGTTTGCTTTATGGCCCTTGGGCGTGGCTCTGGTTTCTCACCTAACCAAACATGACGCTAGGGTATGGGCACAAATAGGTGTTTGTTTCCTATTTTACAATATTACTTGGGGCAGTGATTTTGTCGAAACTCTCGTCAATTTTAATACCGCAAGTGATAACAACATAGCGATGTTAGTGACAGTAATTCCAATTGCGCTGGCATTTATGATGTTTTGGCTTAATTTATATGTTGGTTTCCACATGACAAGTAAACGTCGTAACACCTTAGCGGCTAGTTTTGTTGTTTTACTTTTTGGAGGTAGCTACCTGATTCAAATGAGCAAACAACCAGAATTTACCGCTAAACCAGCATTCGATTCAACCTTGTTAACGCCTACATTTTTAATGACACCATCGAGTAACGTAGATCGTTTTCTAGAAAAGTCTGACACCTTGTTTACTGATATAGATAATCAAGTTGAAGATAGCGACAAATAAATAAAAATAAACTCACCTTAAAGGCAAAACACAAACCGTGTTTTGCCTTTTTTGTTGCTAACATGTGTTGGCTTATTAATGAGCTTCAAAGCACTCTTAGAATTAGTATTTCCCATCTCTCTAGTAGATCTTGTAGAAATTTACCCAGCGCTTTTCACTAAAGAGTGATCTTGTCAGCTGTTCATTAACACTGCTTAAAGATAACAGTACGTAAAGAGACTCTTTAAGTTGCCCTAAGTAATTTCATCCTAAAATACTCCTCGCATTACTCATTAACCAAGTCAATTATCTATTGCTTTGTAATTAGGACAATTAGCAAAAAGTTTAATCAATGGGAATACAATTAAGAGCAGAGAGAGCGATTGCTTTCTTAACTTTGCTTTTGTTTAACAGGGAGTGAATTTTGGAAGGTCGTTGTACTTAGATATACGTAGATTTGTGTAGGCAGTCAAACAGCCCTCATTTACAGCAGATACTTCCTCTAGCTAAAACAAAAAGGGTCAGCACATGCTGACCCTTTCTAAAGATATTAATTTATCTTGTGATTAGCTTTTTCTGCGACGTACGCCAGCTAAACCTAAAGCAGCTAAACCGAATAATGCGATTGAAGCAGGCTCTGGTACGTGGTTACCACCGATATCAGCATCATCAGTGAAGTCGTAACCAGTCACGCTGTTACCTTCTGTATCGATTGTACCAAGTAATGTACCTGAACCAGATAAGTCAACTAGGCCATCAGCAACGCCAGCACCAGCTGCAGCAAATGGGTTTGCCATGATTTGGTTAAACTCGAAACCTAAGAAGTTGTCTAAAACATTTAGGTTGTAGTTAAAGTTACCTAAAGCACTTGACTCTAATACAGATGCACCAGCCGCTGCATTTTCTGGAGCACCAAATGCAACCCAACCTTCGTCAGCATCAACGCCAGTGAAACCAGCTGTCATCGCTAAAGTACCATCAGTGATAGTTTGCTCACAAACACCACCAGCTAATACTTGTAATTTAGTAGCACAATCAGCGCCCTTGATGTTTACGTTGTCTACATCATCAACGTAAAATGCAGCCATTGCACCAACACCGTAATCTGCTTCAAATGCTGCAGATGGACCAAAAGTGAAGTTGAATAAGCCAGGGATACCAGCAAAAGTTTTGCTTGTAATTTCAGTTTCGAAAACCGCACCAATGTGTTGGTTTTGAACGCCGTCTAAAGCGTGTTGTGTACCATCATAAGTGATGAATGGGAATTCGATGATACCACGTAAACGGTCACCAACATCTAAGATGCCATTTTGGTTAACGTCAATTAAGTACTCACCAGAATCATCTTCTAGTAAAAAGCCACCGCCAGATTGCATGTGTGATTTAACAGTAGCTGCGTTTGCGAAAGAGGTAAGTGCTAATAAGGCTGCACCTGCCGCTAATTTAGTTTTAAAGTTCATACCTATATCCTTATCAAAATAATTCGTGCTCGACTAACTTGCCTAATACAATGCCAAGTCCGTGCCAACTTTTTAAGTGACTGTAATCAAATGATTTTTTCACAAACTCGATCATCTAAACTACTACAATGTAAAAAAAGCTGACACTTAAATTCACTAGCCGTTAACTCGTTTTTGAGCACGTTCAGCGTCATCCTTAAACTCTTTGTTTTCGGGCGCAAGCGTAGCGGCTTTTTGATACAACTCTAACGCCTGTTTATTATTTCCTCTTTTTTCAGCAATTTCTGCAGCGGTATGCACTATAAACGCAGTATTAGGCGCTACCTTAAGCGCTTGATCTATGTATTTTTGTGCCTTATCTAATTCAGACTGCGTACTATATAGATATGCTAAGTTATTTAAAATGAGCGTATTATTCGGTGCTAAAGTAACCAAAGTCTCATAATAGCCTATCGATTCCTTAGGTGATGATTCCATTGTGTATTGAGCTAGCAACAATAGTGCACGATTATCTGTAGGCTGTTTAGCGCGATGCTGTTTAATAAATGCTGTCGCTTTGTCTTGGTCGCCTAACATCCAATAACTTTCACTAATTAGCCCTGCACTGAGCGATGTTGGGTTTTGTTGATAAAAAGCAATCAGTAAAGGCAAAGCTTTTTCGTATTGCTGTTCTGCAAATAGCAACCTGCCTTTCTCTAAAGTTGCCAATGTAGTTGCCTTTTCCTGCACTGTTAAAGTGTCTAGCGTTTCTTTAGCGCCTTGATAATCGAGCATTTGAGTCTGAATAGCGGTTTTCAGCGTTTTAAATGATAAATTATTAAATGTTGAAGCATTCAGATCTATAACATCTACGGCTTTTTGAAATTGCTGATTTTCTCTATAGGCATATATCAGTCGAAGGGCAGCTAACTCATTATCTGGCTCAGATTTGAACCAGTTTTCAAATGTACTAATTTCTTTTTCAGGTTGCTCAGTTTCTCTGTAAGAATTAGCAAGTAATAAATAGTAATGCTGACCCGCAGAAAGAAGCGAGGACCGTTGTGGGTCTTCAAGAATTTCTATTACTTGCGTATAACGTTTTGACGCGAAAAGGGCGCGAGCGTACATCATGTTATAGATTGGATTGTTAGGCTCTTTGTCGTTATAGCTCTGCATTAATTCTTTAGCTTTGTCTTCTTGGCCAGCAGCAACGTAGACCTTAGCTAATTTATTAATGGCAATGATATGATTGGGCTTATCTTCTAACAAGTGCTTTAAATGACGCTCTGCGGTGTTGAAATCGTTTTTCAGATACGCTTCTTCGGCAAAGAAAACTAAAGATGCGGGATTATAGTCATTGATCTCTAGCACCTTTTTAAACACTTGCTCTGCTTCTTGTTTGCGGCCAAGATCATTTAATACGATCGCTTCCAAATTAAGTGCTGATACGGACTCTGGATTTTTTTCTTGCCAAGCTTTTAGGTTTTTCAATGCACGCTCTGCATCACCCTGTTGCATTAGTGCGTAAACTAGCACCAGTTGATTATCGTTGTTATTTACGTCGATTAAATTGGCCTGCTCTAAGTCGTCGATTGCACTGGTTAATCCAAGCGTTAATTTCATTTTTCCTCGGTTCGCGAGACTGTCAGCGTCAGATAGTGCAAGCTCATCAACTTTACCCAATAGCTTCATCGACTCTTCATACTTACCTTCATCAAGCATCTTCTTGAAATTGGTAAGTAGCAACTTAGAGTCATTTCGATTTAACGATTTAGTATCGGACACAGACGACAGTAACTTTTCGTCGTAACCAAGATCTACTTGGATCAGAGTAAATAACTGTAAAACTGGGCTATCAGGTGACAATTCATCCACAATTGGCGTGAGGTGGCTATACGCCTGTTCAAGATTATTTACATAGTAAGCGCTAATACCCGCAATGACTCTTGCGGCATTATGATTCTTGCTTACATTTAAGGTATTTTCAGCATATTCCTTAGCGGCTTCATGATTATTCTGAGTAAAGTAATACAGCGACTGATAGTAATTAGCATTAGGCTCTTTAGGGAATTTCGTTAGCAATGGTGTCAGAATCTGCTGCGCTTGCTCATGCTGGTCATTCATAATATAGCTGTAAACCAACGCGAGTTTGTTGCCATTATCATAAGGGTTAGTATCCGCAAGCGTTTTAAATTGTTCTACCGCTAGTTGATGCTGGCCTTGACGCTGATATATAAGCCCTTTTAAGCGCAAGCCTTCTAAATTTTCAGGTTGTAACTCTTGCGCTGACGAAATCAACTCTAAAGCGGTACCATATTCTTCATCGCTATAAGCTATCCAAGCCATACTTAGCAGAGAATAGAAGTTATTCATATCAATCGTTTTAGATTCTTTAGCGTAATCTTCAGCTTGACGCTTGCTGTTGTTATCTAGAGCGCTTAATACACCATAATATAAGGTTTCTTGATACAAGCTATCTGATAGATTGCCAGCGTTATCAATCAATGCTTTGACGGTTTGTACATTGTCCAGTTTAAAATGCACTCTAGCTAATGCAGGCGTTAATAGTTCGCTTTGAACATTAAGATTTCGCGCACGCTCTAATTCTTTTTCAGCATTTTCATATTGGCCAAGCTTTAAATACACCAACCCTAGCTGTAATCGAGCTTCGGGGTTTTCAGGATTGGTCTGAATTGTATTCTTTAGCGCAATGAGAGCTTCGCCAAGTTCATTTTGCTCGACAAGTTGTTGAGCCTGAGAAATTTGTTGTTCAACAGACAAATCTTCACTACATCCACTTAAACCAATAGCCGCTACTATCATGGCGACTGGTAGAGATTTTTTAAATAAATTCATGGTTAATTTCCTTTATAACGCTTGGCTCAATTTGTCTTTTCTAGCAAGTTGCTCTTTGCTTACCGGTACAATAGTAGAAAGCACTTTTTTAGCTTCGTTATTTCTACTATTTGCCAACAATACTTCAACATAGTTTAAGCCAATATCGATATCACGACCTTTTGTCAGTGTTTGCGCTTCTTTAGCTTTTACTAACGCTTCTCTTTTTCTGTCTAGTTTTAGCAATACCTTAGCGTACGTATCGACGACATTTGGTATCTGAGGCCTTAATTCATAAGCCCTTTCAACATATTGTAAGGCACTTTCTAAATCGTTTTTTTCAGCCGCTAACCAAGCTAAGTTATTTAGCACAACAAAGTTATTAGGTTGTAGCTCTACCAGCTCTTGATATTGTCGATATGCTTTTTCCACATCAGATTCAAGGTACAAACTGGCTAACACATTTTTAGCCGATACATCTTTTGGATTCTCAGATAAATGTTGCTCTATCGACGCAACTGCACTTTCTGTATCTCCAAGACGTTGTTGGGCAATACCAATCAATACTGCTGTTTGACTATTAGGTTTAAACTTGTAAAAAGTAGTTAGCAACTCTACGGCTTTATCAAAATCCTCATCTAAAAAGGCGATGCGCCCCTCAATGCCAGCTTTTATTTCTGACGAAATCGTAGATTTATCTAATTGACGATATAGTAGCCTTGCCTGGTCGACATCGCGTGCGTCAAGCAAGAGCTGTAATTTAAGGAGCTTTAAATTTTGACTTTCTTCGTGTTGCGTATTCAACGCTCTATCGATGGTTCTAATTGCTTTATCAAGATCACGAATTCGCACGTAATAATTGCTTAGTATAAGTACAGGCTCAACGTGGTATGGATTTTTTTCCATCCATTCCGTCAATGTCGCCTTTAACTGTTCAGCATCTTTGTTTCTTTGATGAATCAGCACCTCGAGTTGCCACACTTTTTTATCAGTTCGAACATCCTTCTCTATGGCATCGACAACTGCCAACATCTTATCTGACTGGCCTTGGTCTATCAGCGCTTCCATATATAGCACGAGAAATCTATTGTCTTGAGGGTTGTTTTTATACCCTTGCTCTATTTTCGCTAATGCATTTTCGGATTTAGTTAGGGCGTAAAAATTGCGTAATGCTTTAATATTATTGGGGTACAGGTTCGCTGCTTTTGTTGCTACTCCCTTAGCTTCTTCTACTTTATTCAATTTTGTTAAAACAGCAGTTTTCTCTGTTAAAGCAAACGGGTTATCAGGTACTACCGATAAGCTTTTGTCCAACGATTCATAGGCTTTAGAATACTCTTCTTGCTTACTATAAATTGCCGCGGCTAGATTATATCCTTCCGCTTTTTCCGGGTATTTTTTTTGCCAATTTAACGTGGTGGTAAGTGCTTTTTCTAGCTCTCCCGATTCCAGTGCTACATAGGCCAACGCTAGTTCAGCACCAATCAATTCAGGATTAGCTGCCAATGCTTTTTCTAAATCATCTGCGCCAGATGCATCATTGATCATGAGCTTTAACAAGCCTGCTCGACTCGCATCAAACGGGCTACCTTCGCCAGCTTCAGCAACTTTGTTAGCTAATGCTTGTGCTTGTTTCGTCGCCCCCAAAGAATACAAACTAAAACTCATTGAAGACATGAAGTCTTTATCTTCGTTAGTTACAGGAGTGAAGCTTTCTAATGACTCCGTTAAGCCATCTATCGACCCTATATGAAATTGACTCACCGCATACATTTTTCTTGCTGGATGATCGGCTTTCATATAATTAACAATTGCGCCTAAATGTAGGTTCGCTTGCTCGTAATTAGCTTGGTAGAATGAACTCACACCTGCTACTAAACGCAGGTGAGGCACCATATATTTGTTATTTAGCCCTTTTTCGGCATATTCTTTTGCCTGTTCATAGTCTTTTTCAACAAAACGGACAAGCGCTTTTACATACACAGCTACTGGCTGATTTGGAATTGCTTCCATAATAAGATCAGCATACTTTTCTGCTTCTAAATAGTTGTCGGTTTTAACCAATGCATCAGCAATCATTAAATTTACGAAGCGTGATTGAGGCTGCTGAGTTAAGTACTGTTTGAAAAAGTCAGCTGCCGCTACGAAATCTTGCTGTGTTCCCGCAATTTGACCACTTAACATTAACGCTTCAGGATTATTACCATTTTTCGTTAGTGCCTTAGCAACCAATTGAGAAGCTTGTTCAAGGTCATTATTCGCTAGCGCAATATAAGCTTGAGCTAGAAAGCCAAATTCAGTGTCACGTAGCGTATCACTAATCTCTTCAAATACTCTTTTAGCTTTATCTACTTCACCGACTTTAATCAATGCCACTATTTGATAAGACTGATATTGAACTAAGATATTTTCTGGAAGGCCTTTGGAATCTTTCTCTAACGCAATCACGTCTTCGTTTTGATCTAAAATAAGGTACGCTCGGGCAAGTGCGTTAACAAGCCCTCGGCCACGGTATTCAAGCTCTTGCGCTTTTTCAAGTTCCTTAATTGCGCTAGCTCTATTACCTTGTGATAAGTAAAGCTGTCCTAGTTTAAACCGAACCAAACCATTGTTTGGCTCTAACTGCAATGCATTTTTAAGTGCAATTTCTGATGCATTAATCTGATTTGCCGCTAATTGTGTATCTGCTTCAGCTAAATAAGTATCAACAGTCGCATTATCCCCACAGCCGCTTAGCAGCACAGTTACAATCGCTGACGCCACAATGGTCTTTCTTAACATAAATATTTTCCCTAATTATTATTGTTTTAATGAAGAAGCTTCATTTAATTTATTACTTATCTATATAGACAAAAGCTCATCCTAAGATGAGCTTTTCAACCTTATCCTCGTGTATTTAGCAATGGGGTCTCTACCTTCAAACTACTATAACAAGTGTGATCGGTAACTAAGATAAGCGTGTCTGCCCAGTCATCAATTTCTTGTATAGACTCGGCTTTTGGGCAATCCCATGTTGGTACAAACGGATCATGATACTTCACTTCTATTCCAGCTTCTTTAAAGTAAGCTAAAATGGCATCAGCTGGCGTTTCTCTACAGTCATCTACGTTAGCTTTATAAGCAACGCCTAAAATACCCACTTTGGTCCCTTTAACTGACTGTAGTAAATCGATTGCTTGTTGTGCAACTAACTTTGGACGATCATCATTTATTTTACGAGCCAATCTTACAAAATCACCCGCTTTAGTACCTTCTACTAAAAACCAAGGATCAATTGGAATACAGTGTCCGCCAACACCAGGGCCAGGTGTTAATACATTCACTCTAGGGTGACGATTCGCTAATTTGATCACTTCATAAACATCGACATCTAACTCGTTAGCAATCTCTGCTAATTCGTTTGCAAATGCAATACCTACATCTCTCGAAGTGTTTTCAACCAATTTAACGCATTCGGCAGTAGTTAAGTCTGTTAGAAAGACTTCACCAGTAACAAAACTCTGATATAAACGCTTTACTTTCTGCTGAGCATCAGGATTTGCAGCACCAATTATACGGTCATTGGTTACCAATTCATGTAAGGTTTGACCTGGAATTGCACGTTCAGGGCAATGTACCACATCGACATTAATACCTAATTCTGCAAAACGCTTCTCTACTGCTAAACTCGTTTGTGGCGAGATTGTCGATTCAACGATTACCGTTTGGCCATCTTTTGCAACTTTAGCAATTGCATCTGCTGCGCTAAATACATAGCTTCTATCACAGGCATTATCTTTATGTGGTGTCGGCACTGCGACTAAATAAGTGTCGCTAGATGGGATCTCGGTAGACGCTTTTAGGAATCCTTGTTCAACAACTTTAGAGACTAATTCTGGCATACCCACTTCATCAAATGGACATTCGCCTTTATTAATTGAATCCACCTTAGCTTGGCTTAAATCAATACCAGTAACTTGGTAACCTGCTTGTGCGATTAAGCTGGCGATTGGCAGGCCCATATATCCCATACCAACTACAGCCACAGTTTCGTGCTTCGCAACAATTTTATCGTCTTCTAGCGGTTTAGCTCCCGTAATGATATCGATGATGGTTTCTGCAACATGTCCGTCACCAAACGGGTTCTCCCAAGAAAACTCACCTTTTGCTAACCAGCCTTGCGCTGCTGCTAGTGCCTTATCTGCATCACGGCCGACCAGTACGTTTGCACCTACTTCAATTGATTCAGGGCGCTCAGTATTTTCTCTTAAAGTTATACATGGCACACCCAACAAACACGCTTCTTCTTGAATACCGCCTGAGTCAGTAAGAATAAGTTGGGCTTGTTTTTGTAGCTGAATAAAATCTAAATAGCCAATAGGCGGTAAAAGTTTCAAATAAGAAGGAACTTCAATACCGAATTCTTTGAGCTTAGCTTGCGTACGAGGGTGAATTGGCCATACGATTGGTTGGCTATATTGCGCGTGTAGCTTATCGAAAAGCGCTAATAATTCTTTTAAGTTTGACGGAATGTCAACGTTTGATGCGCGATGCGCGGTCACTAAAAAGTACGACTTTTCCGAAACCCCTACTGTCTCAAGAATATTGCTCTCTTGCGCTGATATCTCAAGGTGCTGAAATAATGAGTCCGATACGGTATTTCCAACGGTAAAAATCTTGTCAGCATCGATGCCCTCTTTTGACAAAATTTTGTGTTGATTAGGACCTACAGCGAACAAGTAGTCACTAATATGATCCGTCATGATACGATTAGTTTCTTCAGGCATGGTTCGGTCATAGCTACGAAGACCAGCTTCGATATGTCCAACTTTAATGCCTAATTTAGATGCAGCTAATGCACCAGCTAACACAGTATTAGTATCACCTTGTACTAAGACAACATCAGGCTTTTCATCAACTAGAATAGGTTCCATCTTTATTAGGATATTACCTGTTTGATTACTATGTAGCCCAGAGCCAACCCCTAAATTGTAATTAGGTTGAGGTAACTGTAGTTCTTTAAAAAAGATACTATCCATCTCTTCTGAGTAATGTTGATTCGAATGGATAATAAAATAGGGCAGTCCACGCTTTTGACATTCGCGTATTACTGGCGCCATTTTAATAATTTCTGGGCGTGTACCAACCACTATCCCTACTTTCATGTTTAAAACCTTTTTTTCAACACTATTTAACGTTGTTTAAATACCAAGGCATAGCTTCCGTAATACCTTGTGCGATTCGATATTTTGGCTGATAGCCAAGTTTTGTCTGTGCTTTAGAGATATCTGCTTGCGAATGTCTTACATCCCCAGCTCTAAAATCACGATACGTCGGTTCTAGTTCAATCCTCATATTGTTTTCATTTAACGCTTGTTTAATAGATGAAAACAAATCGTTTAGCGTCGTACGATCACCAACAGCGACATTATACACTTCGTTTTTAGCATCTTGCGATGCCATTGCCGCAAGAATGTTCATTTGTACCGTATTATCGATATAACAAAAATCTCGACTTGTTAAACCATCACCATTTATGAACACTTCTTCGCCTTTGATCATCGACGCTGTCCATTTAGGAATAACTGCCGCATAAGCACCATCTGGGTCTTGTCTACGACCAAAAACGTTAAAATATCGCAAGCCTATACAATTAAAATCATAAGTTCTCGCGTATACACTGGCATAAAGCTCATTTACGTATTTAGTGACAGCATATGGAGACAAAGGGTTACCAATATTTTCTTCAACTTTAGGCAGGGCAGGATGATCGCCATAAGTTGAGCTACTTGCCGCGTAAACAAAACTAGTTACTTGATTTTGCTTAGCCGCTTCTAGCATATTTAAAAAACCAGTTATATTCGCAGCATTTGAAGTTATCGGATCTGCGATCGAACGCGGTACAGAGCCGAGTGCAGCTTGGTGCAATACAAAATCAACGCCTTCACTCGCTTGTTTGCAAGTATCAAAGTCTCGAATATCGCCCTCAATAAATGTAAATGCTTGCCATTGTTGCTCAGTGACTAAGCCTTGCACTTCATCGAGATTTTTTTGGTAGCCAGTAGCAAAATTATCTAAACCAATAACTTTTTGATTTAGTTTTAATAAAGCTTCTAACAAGTTAGAACCGATAAAACCCGCTACGCCGGTTACCAGCCATGTTTTAGGACTTTCTGTTAATGTGTTTTTTACTTGTTCAAATTGTGACATATTCCCTTCCACCATGACCATTACAGACGCATATCAACGTGTTCTTTATCTAAAACACATTTTAAATCATAAATAACATGATTATCACGGGCATAAGATTTAATCGCTTCAATGCCCATTGTTTTAAATTCTTCATGTGCAACCGCTAGAATAACAGCATCATACTTGTTTTCGTCTGCTTTAGCTTTCAACGAAATGCCATACTCATGCATAGCTTCTTCAGCTGAACATAAAGGATCGACCACATCGACATTAACGTTGTAATCTTTAAGTTCTTCTACGATATCGATGATACGAGTATTTCGTAAATCTGGGCAATTTTCTTTAAAGGTTAAGCCCATCACTAACACGTTAGATTGATCCACCTGAATGCGCTTTTGCAACATGCCTTTAACTAATTGCGATACAACATATTGCCCCATTCCATCATTCAAACGACGGCCTGCTAAAATCATTTCTGGGTGATAGCCCACTGCCTGCGCTTTATGAGTCAAATAATAAGGATCAACGCCAATACAATGGCCACCGACTAAGCCCGGTCTGAAAGGTAGAAAATTCCACTTAGTACCTGCAGCTTCTAAAACCTCAAGCGTATCAATTCCTAAACGATTGAAAATAATAGAAAGCTCATTTATTAAGGCAATATTGACGTCTCGTTGCGTGTTTTCAATAACCTTAGCGGCTTCCGCAACTTTAATACTTGACGCTTTGTACGTACCAGCAGTAATAATCGTTTTATAAAGATTGTCTACTTGCTCGGCAATTTCAGGGGTAGAACCTGATGTCACTTTAAGTATGCTAGGTAATCTATGAGTTTTATCACCTGGGTTAATTCTTTCAGGAGAGTAACCAACATAAAAGTCTTCGTTAAATGTTAATCCTGACTTTTCCGCTAGGATCGGCACACAAGCCTCTTCTGTAGCACCTGGGTAAACGGTTGACTCATAAACAACAATGGCACCTTTCTCAATAACGCGTCCCAATAACTCTGAGGCTTTTACAAGAGGCGTTAAATCTGGCTGCTTATGTTGATCGATTGGCGTAGGTACGGTCACGATATAATATTCGCACCCTTTGATATCTTCTTCTTTATACGTGCAAGTTAAATGTGTTGCCGACCTTAACTCTTCCGTTGACACTTCTAAGGTACGATCTACACCATCATTTAGCTCATCCACTCTAGACTGATTAATGTCAAATCCTATTGTTTTGAATTTCTTACCGAATTCTACAGCCAATGGTAAGCCGACATAGCCCAAACCAATAATTGCTATTTTACCTTGAAAATTATCTGCCATATTTATATCCGTAAACCATATTCCAATGTTGTGTTTCGCACTTAATTAGCACAGCGCCAAATTAATGCATGCTTAATTAGTTAAGATAATAATAAATCTAAAATTTCTTTTGTTTTGCTTTCCATCAGCGACACATCGCCCTTCGATTCAACGTTTAACCTAACAACAGGCTCAGTATTACTACTTCTTAAATTAAATCGCCACTGCTCAAAGGCTAAACTAATGCCGTCTGTCTTGTCTATCTCAATAGCACTCGCTTGGTAATACGCTAATACTTTATCAATTGACGATGACGGATTTTCTAAACGGTTATTTATTTCGCCGGAAGAAGGGAATTTCGCAATTCTTTGTTGCACTAGTTTGGAAAGTGATGTTTTCTTCACAGAGATCAGCTCTGCGATTAGTAACCAAGGAATCATGCCGCTATCGCAGTAGAAGAAGTCTCTGAAATAATGATGCGCACTCATTTCACCACCATAAATCGCATCTTCTTTGCGCATCCGTTCTTTTATAAAAGCATGACCTGTTTTACTTTGAATCGGCTGGCCCTGCATGCTTTCAACGATATCTATGGTATTCCATGTCAACCTTGGGTCATGAATGATACGGTTATCTTGTTTGTTAGATTTTTTCGATTTCGCCAAAAAGTTCTCTGCAAGTAAGCCAACAATGTAATATCCCTCAATAAAATCACCATTTTCATCAAACAAGAAACAGCGATCAAAGTCACCATCCCACGCAATACCCATATCTGCATTATGTGCAATAACAGCCTCTCGAGTCGCGGCTCTATTTTCAACTAAAAGTGGGTTTGGAATACCATGTGGAAATGTACCATCAGGCTCATGATGAATTTTAATAAACTCAATAGGAATATTAAGCTGTTTAAAGTGTTGCTCAATAACATCTAAAGCAGGTCCCGCAGCACCATTACCTGCATTAACAACGCACTTTAAAGGCGTTATATTTTCAGGGTTTACGTAAGATAAAAGGTGTTCAGTATAAGCGGACGAGATATCGTGAGTTTCGAGTTGTCCTTGTTGTTGAACAGGAGAAAATTGTTGAGATTCAGCAAGCGCCTTTATATCAAACAAGCCAGTATCACCACTTATTGGCTTACTGTTTTCTCTAACTAGCTTCATGCCGTTGTAGTCAATTGGGTTATGACTAGCCGTGACCACAATGCCACCATCACAATTTAAATGACTGGTCGCGAAATAAATATGCTCTGTGCCACACAAGCCAAGGTCAATAACATTTGCGCCACCATCCATTAACCCTTGCGCAACAGCGAGTTTGAGCTCTTCACTTGTCAGTCGAACATCGCCACCGACAACGACACTTTTTGGTTGAATAACTTGAGCATAAGCTCGCCCAACTCTATAAGCAATGTCTGCATTTAATTCGTCGCCTAACTTCCCTCGAATATCATACGCTTTGAAACACGTTAAATCTGAATTCATCTTCTTTTAAACCACAGGCCATTAGCTCAATAAAATATTAAGAAATTGTAAATAATCTTTATCCAAGTTAATAGTTTTATTTATACCCATCAACTTTACTATGTTCGCCCATAGCGATCTTCAAAGCGAACGATGTCGTCTTCACCTAGATAACTACCCGACTGAACTTCAATCATCTCAAGAGGCAGTTTTCCTGGATTTTCCAACGCGTGAACTTCACCAATGGGGATGTAAGTCGATTGGTTTTCAGTTAACAATTGCGTGGTTTCGCCAATGGTAACCTTTGCAGTACCTGAAACAATAATCCAGTGTTCAGCCCTGTGATGATGCATTTGAACCGATAGTTTAGCGCCAGGTTTTACTGTTATGCGCTTAACCTGAAAACGCTCACCCATATCGATGGAGTCGTACTTACCCCAAGGTCGGTAAACTTCACGCTGAAATGACACTTCACTGCGTTCATTCTTTTTAAGTTGCTCTACAATTTTCTTAACGTCTTGCGCACAGTTTTTGTCGGCAACTAGCACGGCATCAGGTGTATCAACAATCACTAAGTTGTCCACGCCGACAGCCGCCACCATTTTATTTTGGCTATTGATATAGGTGTTTTTAGTATTATGAGTGAACACGTCACCAGATAACTGGTTATTGTTTTCATCACTTGCTAATACCTCTGCCAATGCACTGTATGAGCCAACATCGCTCCAGTTAGCATCTAAAGGCACAACAACAGCGTTATTCGTTCTTTCCATCACCGCATAATCAATTGACTGATCTGGACACGCTAAAAAGCTATCTTTTTCTGGACGAAGAAAGTCTAAGTCGCTTTGAGCGCCTTTCATCGCCTTTTCGCATTGGGTCAAAATTTCTGCTTCATATTTTGCCAACTCTTCTAAATAACGAGCGGCTTTAAACATAAACATGCCGCTGTTCCACAAATATTGCTTAGAAGCGAGATATTTTTCAGCGACATCTAGCGGTGGCTTTTCTACAAACTCCAACACCTGATGCACTTCTTTTCCTGATGCATCAAATTTTATGTAGCCATAGCCTGTTTCAGGTCTGTCTGGAACAATACCAAATGTCACTAAGGCGTCATCTTGAGCGGCAATAGTGGCTCGCTCAATTGCTTGATGAAAAGCCTCATTATTTTGAATAACGTGGTCCGCTGCCAACACTAATAGAATTGCGTCAGGATCTTTTTTAATAGCTTCCAATGCTGCTAATGCAAGTGCAGGTGCAGTATTGCGACCTTCTGGCTCGAGGAGAATCGCGTCAGAAGTGAACTGGATCTGCCTTAGTTGTTCTGCCAAAACAAACCTGTGCTCTTCGTTACAAATGAAAATACCGTGATCCATGCCGGAAGGTAATCGTAAACACGTCTCTTGAATCATGGTGTATTCACTTGTTAAAGCAAGAAACTGCTTAGGCGTGTAAGTTCTAGATAAGGGCCAAAGACGAGAACCGCTTCCTCCACACATTATTGTCGGAAAAATTGAACAGCTGTTAGACATTGTATATTCCATATATCGGTTTTATTAGCTCTACTATAATCGATCAAACTTGTGACAATAAAGCGAATTTAGTGATAAATTGGCGCTAGAGTACTAAAAACAACAAATCACGCTTTAAAAACAACATAGTAGAATTAAACATGCCACATAGTCATCGATTCTTTTCAGCTAAAACATTTACGAAGGTTTTCAGTATTCTCCTGCTCACAGGCTTCTCCCTCCCTGCAACCAGTTTCTCTGAACAGTTAATTGATGAAAGCGCTAATTATCGATTCAGATCGACTGAAGCAAGAATTGAATGGCTAAAATCTGATTTCGACCAAGCCTACTCAAACTTGAATAGAGTATTTTTAAACAAACAACTGATAAAAGATAAAGATATTTCTGAAGAAATTACGTTCGATTTATTTACATTAGACCTGTCAAAAAACCTAGTTTTACTGCTTAACAACGGTGTCAGCAAAGGAAAATTGGATTTTTTCAGCAAAGAACATAAAAGCCCTCGATATCATCCACAACTTGTCATATCAACACATCAAGACACTTTTTACCTATTACCAAAAGCAGATATGACGATTGTTCCGGGGACCTTTAATTCGCTTGGTACTCGAGAAACGCTTTCTGTAGGAAGAAATAACTTATCATTACTCAGCTTTGATATCCCTAACAAAGTTGTCGATAACAAGGTCGCTATAAAAAGTGTCGCGCTAAAATTAACCACTACTGCAAAACAATTCGGTGATACCGATGTTTCTGTTATTCAGTTAACCTCAACCAAAGCACCACAACAAAAAGTGGAGACTGGGCTCGCCTCTGGCGTATCCTCCCTTAAAGAGCTACAAGAAGCCCCACAAGTGTATTTCGCCGATAATTTTGATGGTAATTCATCGATAATAAATACGTTAAGTACATGGCTAGATAAACAACAAGATCCCCTAATTAATAAGGCGAACTTTGAGCTAATTAGCCATATGGATGCATTTAAGTTCACCAAGGGGAAAGCAGTAGCAGCGCACTTTACTACTGACAAGAATCTCGCGCTAAACTTTGATTACTACTTTAAAGACAATATAGGCTATGAGCCGGAAGAAGCCTATTTCAGATATTATTTATACTTAGAACACGGCGCAGAAATCTCTGATGGTGGCAAGCTACCTGGTTTTGGTGGAACATACAACAAAGCTGGTTGGGGCGGAAGAGGGAACGACGGACTTTCAGGCTGGTCGGCTCGTGGCGCTTTTCACGCAACAGTTGCTAGCTCGAAAAGTCCTTGGTACGGTTCGATGCCAATCGGCAGTTACATTTATCAAGTTGGAGAAGACAAATATGGTAAGGTATTGCCTTGGGGCCAAGCCTTAGCAGCGCTAAAACCAGGAAAATGGTACAGTATTGAACAAAGGTTAAAATTAAATACCCCCAATATAGCCGATGGCATTATAGAGGCTTGGATAGACGGGAAAAAAGTGTTTAGTCAAGACGGCCTGCACTTTCGAAACACCGAGCATTTAAAAATAGAAAAAATATGGTTCAACTTTTACTTCGGTGGTACCAGTAAACCTAAAAAAGACTTTTCTATTTATATCGACGATATTGTCATAGCCAAAGAATATATCGGCCCTAACTCAAACTAAGTAGATAACAAGAGTGCTTTAAAGTGATTGCCTGCATCTAGCAGGCAATCAATCGTAGAATTATTATTGACTTAGGCTATATTCAAGCTTCAGTTGCGGCGCTCTACCATTACTATTGTCTTTAGAGTCAAAGACCATAGAACCTAAATCAGGGGTTATCAACATGAGTTCAATGTAAATTCCAGAGTCATCTGTTTCTAACCAACGTTTAACAGCATTCGTAACATCTACACTAACTTCGTTGTTATCGCCTAATGCAAATACGTCGCTGGTTGAAAAAGCATCTGTTCCATTGCTTTCACCTGAAGCATCACGCCAGTCCCCTAGAAAATTCTCCCAAATCCCGTATGGAAACATAATAAAAAACTCTCTCGTTGCTTGCATTTCTTGCCAGCGCTTATCAGGGAGCATCACGTTAAACGATGAAGAACGACCTGAAACATAAAAATTGTTTAAGATTAGCGTCGCAGACTTGAGAGTTAGTGCTTGCTCTAATTCTGGTACTTTAAATCTCAACAACGTATTTTGATTTGGCGATACCCCTAACGAATCTGCAGTACCAAGATTGCGGAATGTAGACCTGTTCAAGGTTACATCCTCGCTAGCATCTTTAATTACTTCCTCTATATTACTGTTATTGATTAAAAGTTTAGGCCACAAAGAAAAATCATCATTTTCTCTCGAGTAGAACTTAAATGTGGATACGCCATTAACTTTAATCATCAAACCATTATTTTGTACTTCACCTGAACGCCAAGCACTCACAAGGTCTGATACATCGATTTGCACTTTATTCGGTAAATCATCATCTTCTAATTCTATACTTGCAAAAGGTACGTCGCCTTGCGCAGTAAGTTGCCTATCTAGCCAATCACCATTTAAGTTATCCCAGGCTGATGAACTACTTATCGCATAATCTTTAGTTGCTAAAAGCTCTTCCCAAGGCTTTTCAACAGCATAAACTTCTAATGTAATATCACCAAACTCTTGATAAGTATTGAGTTCTAGAAATACTTGTTCAACTTGCTCCAGGCTATCCAGTTGTTCATCAGAGAACCCAATTAATAAATTTCGGGTATTTGAAGTTTCTAAGTAAGGCTCTGCTCCTAAATTCCTAAACGTTGATGTTGTCAGGTATGTATCGCCGCTAGCTAAAAGTACTGTTGCAGCTGATCCTTGATCGAGCTTGACCGTTTGTTTGAGGTTGCCAATCGATTCTATATCATCTGTGTTTACCGTTCGAACAGAGAATGTTGCTAGCGCGCTATTTGGCAAACTTTCAATTGTGACACTTGATTGCTCAGTCGATGCAACCAAGCTTTCGTTTAAATAGATGTTAAAGCTATCTATCGATTCACTTTCATTGGGTAAATCCCAGCTAATAAGAACAGTACCGCTTTCTTGCTCTATTACAGATAAATTAGCAACCTCTATTGCGTTAGTTGAGCTGTTATCTCCTCCAGAGTCACCCCCACCATCGATAGGTGTATCTTCCTCAGTAATAGGTTTGCCATCTACAATAACCGCAAGCTCTCTAAAGCTACTACCACTATTATCGTTACAGCTTAGTTTCACGTAACCACTGGCTTCAGGAGAGATGGACTCTGAACCAATAGTGCTCTTTTCCCCTTCCCAGAGACCACTTGCTTGACAGGAGTTACTATTCTCCGATTGCCAATCAACTTGAATTTGCTCTGACGTGCTAATATCGTTTGAACTTACCGTCATGGTAATTTCTGGCGCAGGAAGAGTCTCTGAATCTAACCCTCCTACAGGCGCGTCTAACGCAACAACCATTTGATCCAAATATACCTTAGAGTCATTACAGTTTCCGTAAACACCACCCTTGTATATATCGAGCCAAATCAAACGATTATGTAATAAATCATGATTTTCTGCTCTGAATTCAACATTAAGCTTTTCAAAACTTAGCTGACCGTCAACCCATCCTCTAATAATGCCATTTTCGCGACCAGGGTCATTCATTCTTATCTGCATTTCAACTTGGTACCAAATACCTCGCTCGAATAACCCGCTTTCCCCCTTACCACAATTCATATTACTTGCAGAATTGCTACACGTTCCAAATGAAGCCCCCGACTGCCCAAAGCTAGCGCCATGCCAGTAGCCAGCATCACCAGTACTGCCATTTTGTTGCGAGTGATAAACATAAGAGCCAAATCGTGTCGCTATATCGCTTTCTAATGAGCATGGACTACCATCGGCATTACTGCAGCCACCAAAGATAGCTCGCTGAGAAAAACAATTAACACCATCGCCCGAATATCCGCCATTACCACATTGACCAACAGGGTCACGATAAGTACGAATATCAGCAATACCGGGAAACTTACCGCCTGAGCCGACAACTTGATCTTCACTATTACACATGTTGCCATCCCAGTTATCAGAAAGCTTAATGTGATAACGAAGAAAAACATTATCAGGAGCAACATTTGCTGCCTTTAAAGGCCATGCCACGCTTAAAGCACGCATCTCTCCCTTATTCATGTTGACTTGCAAGCATTTTCCTTGCAAACAACCTTCAGAAACTACCTCAACATTTTCAACACTACTCGATTGTACTTCTCGTGGCTCATCAACGGCAGCTATATCTAAATAACCGTTTTCTTGCCACCAGTTCTCATTTTCCCAAGATTCACATAGTACAATATCGTCCCGAGCAGATAAGCGCGGTTCAGCCGCACAATCACCCAATTTTCTGATTTTTGTGAGTTCCGGTACTTCGTAACTAACTACAGCAGATTTATCACTAATATTTCCTATAGAATCAAAAGCTTGTATTTGAATCTCAACCTTCTGTGACGGATCCGTTAAGAATGTTTTATATTGCGTTTCTTGTGTTTCTACGATTTCAGTATCATTAATAAACACCTTATAACCAGCTACACCAAAGTTGTCGATACTGCTTTGCCATGTAACTGAAATAGAACGATCTAATGGTGAGGTTACTTGAACATTTGAAGGGGTTGATGGCTTCTCAGAATCAGCAATCGTTGGTATTTTAAGTGTGAAGCCATTTTTGTTTATATCACTATAAACAAAAAACGCATTTTTATTTGCCAAATAAGTAAAGCGGTCAAAGGTCCCCTGACTAAAATAACTATCAGGTCCATTATTGAAAACTTGCTTTTCCCACTCAAGAGAGCTGGTAGTCGCACTATAAACTGAGCCATCTCCTGTCCACGCATAAAGCAGATTATTACCCGAATTAAATGCCAAACCTGGTGATTTGTGCTCACTTATAAAATTAGCGTCCCCCTTTAGCTCATGGCTTTGTCTCTTGTAGCCCGTGCTTTCATCTAAATCATAAGTAATTAAATAGCCGCGCCCTGCAATAATAAATTTACGTTCGACAGAGTCTATCGTTGCAGTTAGGCCGGTACTAAGAGATCCTTCAGCGTTCAACAGCGTGTATTCGCCGCCAGATTCATCATATTCGTATCGATAAAACCCATGTCTGTTATTCAAATAAACAACTTGGTCTATCGGGTCATACGCAGAAACAACTCCATAGTTACCATCGGGAATGTCTCCGCGAGGAGATAGTTTCTTCCAGACATTATTGTCAATGTTAAATACCCAGGTGAAATTGTCATTTCCGCTACTTGGATGCGCTAAAGAGCCTGAAAAAACCCACATCAAGTCATCTTTTTCGAGGTAAGCAACGCCGTCGTAGGTATGTCTCGAGTTAGGTTGCGTTCCATTGTAAGGTTCAAGTTCGCTTTGAACAGCTGAATCTGGGTCAGCTGGTTTAGCCGGATCAGTAAGCCTAGAAAACAAACCTGTCGTTAGATCAAATGCGTAAACTTCGTTTCCATAGTAATCATTGTGCCCACCGCCCCAATAGTAAATTCGTTGCCTTTTGGTATCGTAAACACTGCTGTTCCAAGCATTTGTGACGTTTTTGCAATAATTTGCAAAGTCATAATTAAAATCGTTAAAGTTATTTTCAGGGCAATGGGGGGCTAAAGTAGAATTAGGTATTTCATGCCAGCCATAAGATTGGGGCACAATTTCCTGAGCATTGATTATCGACACTGATAATGCAAATGAACAGAAAAAAAACGATTTGACACGACAGATGCCAGAAAAGATACAACTTAAAAACTTATCTTGCATAACCAATATTTCCTATCCAAATACCTTAAGAAACGACCTTTAGTATAAACACAAAATTTGAACTCTGACACTACAAGCCAATGAAAATAAGGCCTAAGAACACTTAGCATTCAGCTTTATGCTTGTTTTTGTTAACATAAAATGGAGTCAATAAATCTGTATTTTTTCTTATCGTGTTCTAAATTTTTAATGTAAAACTTGCTTTTTCTCACTTTGAAACTTGTCCCACAGTGCAATATCAATAGATGAAAAATCGAAAAAAAAGCAAGATTCTTAATAATAGTCTGATTAACTTTTCGACACACAAAAATAAAAGCAGAATTCAGTCTTAAAACCATATTCTGCTTTTAATAAATCGAACATCTGTAAAGCTATTTACTGCCTACTCTTTAGTTAACTACTTATCGTCATTTAGTGATTGAATGTAATCTGCTAAAGCTGCAACTTCTTTATCTGACAATACAGCTGACCAAGGTGGCATATATGGGCTTAAACCATTTGCAGGACCACCATCTTTGATAATACTTTCTATACTCGATTTATCTCGCTGGTATTCTGAAGAAGTAAAGTTAGCAATGTTAATGTCTTTAAACAACTTGGCGTCAGGGCCTTTACCATTACCATCATTGCCATGGCAACGAGCGCACATTTCTAAATATAGGGATTTAGTATCAGCAACTGAAATAGTCTCTTCAACTTGAGTTGCGCCTACTTTAGCTTTGTATTCTTGAGCTTGGTCAAATGACGTTAATCGCATTAGCTGACCGGTGTCTTGTCCTTTGGCACCTAATAAGGTGACAAATACTTCACCCTCAGGGCTATAGGTTATAGAGCTGATACCTCGCTGTGCGTACTGTTCAGCCTGAGCAACCAATATAGAAGAATCGACTTGTACCTTATCGGTTTCGATTGCAAAGATTTTGCCTGAAAAGTTATCACCGAATAAGTATAGGCCAGTAAGCGCTGGATATTCAGCCCCTCGATAAACAACTCCACCAATAACGGCGCGGTCAAACGCAGAGTGCTTATACGTGTAATAAGGGTGGGTAGGCTTACCTTTTAAGCCCTTAGGTACAGTAAAATCAGCCGTTTTAGGGCCTTCAATATAAGGGTAAAGATAATTTTCACCTTTAGTGACCTTATTAACTTCTTCCCATACCGTTGAACCTACATCGCCCAACCAAAGTTGATCAGTTTGTGGATCAAATGAGATACGAAATGGGTTTCTAAGACCCATTACCCAATACTCATCAAGCACATCATCGTCGTTAACAAATGGGTTGTCTTTAGGAATTGAATACCCTTGAGTTTTACCATCAACCGGTTGTTGATCGATAGGCTGACTAGTCGGTTTGTTGTCAACATCAATTCTAGCGATTGCCGCTCTGATGGCTTCTTTGTTGTCGCGACGTGGCATGACGTAAACGCCTTCACCTAGCGCAATATACAAGTAGCCGTCAGGTCCAAAGTCGACTGAACCACCATTGTGATAGGCGTCTGGCGTTCGATTAAGCACCATCAATGGTTGCTCGTTACCAGAAAGATCACTTGAGAATGTAAACTTAGAGACGATATTTTGCTGCTTACCGTCGTGAAAAGCTGTGTAATACAAAAATATACTCTGATAATGAGGAGAACTTGGCTCATTAAAGTTTGGATGTAAATCGAACCCTAATGCACCATTTTCAACATCAACGATACCGACTTTATCTTTAATATCTAAAACAAGTTTCTTGTTATCACCACTCGGGTAGTCTACTTGGTACATATCCCCAGAGCGCTCAAGCACGTATAGCACTTTCTTTTTCTCGTCATAACGCGCGATCATCGGTCGACGAAAATTAGTGTTTTCAAATACTGGCACAAGGCCGTATTCAACATCGGTTGCTTTGTTAAATTGTAATCGAATTTCCGTAATAACGTCTGCGACATCACGACTGAATATAAAGCCAATCGCTAAAGCTAGTGGCGTTATAAACAATATAAGAACAACCACACCATATACAGAGCCAAAGCGCTTTAATACAGATAGCAGTGCACTGCCAATGCCTTTGATGTTTGGACGATAAAAAACTAAGTGCAATAACAACGCTGCGGCACTGGCGTAAATGCCAACATACACATACAAATTAGGATTAAAAGTAATAGAAGAGGCTAATAGGAAATACAAAATAGCAATGGTATAAGCGAGCAAAAAGTTTAAATAATCAAGACTAAACGCTCGGCTCGGCTCTTTTGATTTATCTAACGCTCGCCCAAGTAAAATAATAGCAAAGGTTAAAATACCGTAAACACCAGCGATTGTAGCTACTTCGCTTGCGCTTAAGTAAAATTCAGAAAAAGGTAAAGGACGCCACTTTTGTTCACTCCACGATGCTAAATACACTGTAAAAGCAGTTAAAAGTCCATAACATAACGCGTATAACGCCGATTTAGCATTTATTCCATTCACGGGAGATTTCCTGTTGTTATTTTTTTGTAACGACTAAGGCAAAATCTTAATTTTACTGAGGTTAAAGGTCAACTAAAAGCCATAAATTCCACAGATATTTCATATTTGTTCATGATTGTTAATTGTATGTTTCATGATAGAATGCAAAACGATTCTAAAACACCGATAAATACAGGGATATATATCGGCTTTTGTATACATTAAGGACTTTTGATGTCGTCAATTAAAGCAAGTTTTGCTGTACCTTTTCAGTTTTCGGTTATTTTTCTAGAAAACATCTTGTTAAACAGCGACTCTGCCAGTGAATTATTCGCAAACATTGCACCAAACAGCAAAATTTTGCCCGTTATCGAAACTTCTCTAATCGACAATGATCCCAGCTTAGGTTCCCAATTAACAATATTACTGAATACCCAAAACTTAGACGCACAGACTCCCTTGGTTTTACCAGGCGGTGAAGAATGTAAAAATACCGATGTCTATGTTAAGCAAATCATTGATGCCTGTATTGATTACCAAATTGATCGTCACAATTACATCTTAGCTATCGGCGGCGGTGCTTTTCTAGATATGGTCGGATATGCAGCTACTATCTGCCACCGCGGCATTCGTTTGATTAGGATGCCCACCACAGTACTCGCGCAAAACGACGCGGGCGTTGGTGTTAAAAATGCCATCAACTATGATAACCGCAAAAATTTTGTTGGTACATTCGCTCCTCCTTTTGCCGTTATTAACAGTTACCATTTTATAGAATCTCTACCGACACGAGATAAACGCGCAGGCATCGCAGAAGCGATTAAAGTCTCCTTGATCAAAGATGCTGACTTTTTTAATGAACTGTATCGCAACCGTCATCAACTAAAAGAATTTGAGCCTGCATCTATGCAGCAGATGATAAAACGCTGTGCGGAATTGCATTTAGAGCATATTTGCCATAATGGTGACCCATTTGAGCGAGGCTCAGCTCGGCCTCTCGATTACGGTCATTGGAGCGCACATGCGTTAGAAGAAATATCTAACTTTAGCTTAAAACACGGTGAAGCCGTTGCTTTAGGGTTACTTATTGATTCTAAATACAGCCAGCGAATGGGTTGGATAACTGAGACTCAATTTGCACAAATTGAAGAGTTAATTCGCTGTGTCGGCTTTGAAGACAAGCATGACGCAATTAGCTCACTCGATGTGAGCGCATCATTAGAAAACTTTCGCGCACATTTAGGTGGTCAATTGTGTATCACCATGCTAACGGATATCGGTCAATGTAAAGAAGTTAACGATATTAATGAGCAAGTGATGAAAGAATGCGTTAGCAGGCACATCAGCGAACTTCCTGTATCACCAGCACAAACAGAAGTTGAAGCATGTTAAAGAGTTACCTAAAGCTGATTAGAGCGCCAGGAATTTTTTCTATCGCCAGTAACATATTGGCATCGCTAACATTATTATCGCTGTTATCTATCGAAGTCGCCTTGAACTTATCCGACTATTTACTATTGGTTTTGATAAGCTTGTCTTGGTATCAATTTGGCATGATCACCAACGATATCGCAGATTTTAAAGAAGACAGTGAAGAAAGACCTTTTAGACCACTGCCTAGTCAGGCTATTTCAATCTCAGCGGCAAAAGGCTTTGCGCTTTTTTGGGCTGGCATTGCCCTCGTTTTAAGTAGCCTAGTATCGCTAGATTTTACCGTATATAACCTAATATTCGGTGGCGTCATAGTCAGCTATAACTTTTTAACGAAAGGTCGTTTCTTCGGCCCAATGAATATGGGGTTAGTAAGAACACTTAATTGGTGTTTAGTACTGGCTTATTTTGACACGGTTCAAACTATTGTCGTATATATAGCGGCCTTAATTGGTCTTTACACGGCAATCGTTACGCTGATTAGTCACTATGAAACCAATAAGCTACCTTCAAAAGTTCGCTTTTTCGCTAGTGGCTTGTTTGTCTGTGCAGCGATATTCGCTCTAGCAATTGGCCAAGTCATTGATATTAGCTATGTGCAAACACTACCTCTGGTCGCGTTTTTCGGATATTTTGCTATATATACCTATAAATTTTCTTCTGAAGAATCGCCACAGCTGTTAGTAATGTTGTTACTTAAGTCTATGGTGTTGTTGGATGCAATTATTTTACTGGTATTTCTGCAGTGGCAACTAGCTTTGGTTGCTGCATCATTGTTACTATTCAGTAGTCTTTTAGCTAAACGTATTTACTTAACTTAAACACATCATGACACTAAACTTAGCAACGATTGAAAAGCACCTTCCTACTGTTGTCTTCGAAAAACTTCAACAGCTTAAAGATGAATTAGCGGAAAATGAAACGCGCATAGACACCTTTTCAGGGTTACCCCTGATGTTAAGAAAGCATGGCGTAAATCAATTTACAAAAGTATTTCAACAATTCAATACGCTTGATTTAGCTCGCATTTACTGGGTTTATTTGCATTTAGAAACGATTGATTTTCCACTATGGCTAAGTATCAGCGACGATGAAGAAAAACAAAGTTTAGTGCTAGGTTTATCTATGCTAGACGCAAAAGGAAAATACGTTGATGACATTGTCGACTTAAAGCGCACCAATAGCGTTGAACTCCTTGCCGCTTTAGCACTTAACAACGACTACCCTGCTCAGTTTTTTAACGAGCCAGATTTTAATCAATTAGTTTTAAAGTCTCTGTTTTGCAATATCGATATCAGTAGCATGACGAGATTGTCTGAACGGTTAAACCCTGAACTTACCCGCATGACAACAGACTATCGCGAAGAGCTAATCGCCGCGAATAGAGCAATTCCGGCAAGTTTACCGTTAGCCATTGAACCTCATTTATAACACGGAGTTTATTTATGCATTTTGTTGACCCTCACATTCACATGATGTCGCGCACGACTGACGACTATGAGAACATGGCTGCTGCAGGTGTCGTTGCCGTTGTAGAGCCAGCATTCTGGCAAGGCCAACCACGCACAGGATTAAGCACATTCGTTGACTATTTCAATACCCTTGTTGGTTGGGAAAGGTTTAGAGCAAAACAGTTCGGTATCATGCACTACTGCACTATGGGTATGAACCCTAAAGAAGCCAATAACCGTGAGTTAGCTGAAGAAGTACTTAAAGTCATTCCTCGTTACCTAAACAAAAGCAGTGTATTGGCTGTTGGGGAAATCGGCTTTGATGATATGACCCCAGCAGAAGAGTACTTTTTCCAAGCACAGTTAGAAATGGCAAAAGAATACAATTTACCCGCCTTAGTGCACACGCCTCATCGCGACAAAATTAATGGTACTAAACGTACCATCGAACTAGTGCGTGAAGTAGGGATTAACGAAGAATTAGTGTTAATTGATCATCTAAATGAGCACACCTTACCTTTGGTCAAAGAAACAGGATGCTGGTGTGGCCATTCTATCTACCCAGATACTAAAATGTCAGAAGACCGTATGGTAAGCCTATTACAGGAATACGGCACCGAGAAAATGGTGGTTAATAGCGCTGCAGATTGGGGAAAAAGTGACCCACTAAAAGTGCCTAAAACCGGCAAAGCAATGCAAGAAGCGGGCTTTAGTGATGCTGATATCGAAAAAGTTTTGTTTGAGAATCCAATCAACTATTACGCGCAAAGTGGAAAAATTTCACTAGAAGAAGTGAAGCGCCCTTTAATTGATCAACGTGAATTATTTGAAGATAACTCTGCGTTGCGCGGTCAAACGCCGATAGTCGAAAAATAGTAAGACAGTAACGTCGATGGTCAGGAGTAACGGTTAATGGCTTGGCGCGCCAGCAATATTGCTTATTGTAGCAATGTTCATGCTTATGAAACGGTAGAGCAGTTTCTTAACATGCTTAAAGTTCACGCGCTGCCAATAAAGGCAAACAGGCACCTAGAACAAATGGCGTTAGGGCTTTGGTTTAATCAAGCGCTCATCGAAGATATTGGCAATAATCCATCGAGCATGACTGCGCTTGTCGATTATTGCCAGGCTAACCAGCTGCACGTGTCGACGATCAATGCCTTTCCTCAACGAAAATTTCATGGTGATTCAGTTAAACAGCAAGTTTACCTACCCGATTGGAGTGAAAGCGAGCGTCTTGCTTACACCTTATCTATTGTTGATATTATCGCAACCTACCCATCGCTTTTTGAAACAAACGTTTCGATATCCACGGTACCGCTTGGCTACAAAAATACATGGAACACTGAAAAACACCAGGCAGCCGTTGATCAATTAAACGCTTGTGCTCACGCTTTTAGCCGCTTTAAACAAGACACGGGCATCAACCTCACCCTATGCATTGAAATGGAGCCTGATTGCACACTTGAGTACACCGAAGAGCTTATCGATTTCTTTGTAGACGATTTACATATCAAAGAAAACAAAGTGGCAGCAGCGCATTTAGGAGTTTGCTACGACGTTTGTCATCAAGCCGTAATGCACGAAGATATTCAGGCAAGTGTAGCTGATATTATTGGCGCAAATATTCAGATAGCTAAGATCCAGGTATCTAACGCAATAGAGTTTGATCATCAACATATAGAACAGGTTAGTAAAGAGCTGCAGCCCTTTTATCACTCACCGTTTCTGCACCAAATAAAATCACAGGTAAATTCGCAAATCACCAGCTGTGCTGATTTACCCGAAAACCAGTGGCAAACCCTACCCGTCTCAACATTGTCACGAATGCATTTACACGTACCTATTTACCAAGAAAGCTTTACAACCCATTTACGCACAACCCAGCAGCAAATTCTTGCGCTAATTGACTCGTTAGCGAAATATCAAATAAACCCAGATATTGAAGTAGAAACGTACACTTGGGGTATATTGTCCCACGATAATTCTCCAGAACAGCTTAACGACAATATCGCTATTGAATGCCGCTGGCTATGTGAACAACTTAAGAAAAAGAATCTACTAATAGCATGACAGATATCACTAAAAAGCTAGCCGTCATCAATATTGTTGGCTTGTCTTCGAATTTAATTTCTAAAGAAAATATGCCCTTTCTGGCTAAGTTGAGTCAGCAACAATCGATTAAAGCATTAAAGCCAGCATTTCCTGCAGTAACAACCACAGGACAAAGCGCCATGCTAACGGGAAAAACTGCTACTGATCACGGTATCGTCGGTAATGGCTGGTATTTTCACGATCTAGCAGAAGTCGGATTTTGGAAACAATCAAACCAGTTAGTCAAAGCGGAAAAAATTTGGGACAAGCTAAAGAAAGACAATGCTGAATTCACGGTTGCCAATAGCTTTTGGTGGTACAACATGTATTCATCGGTCGATTACTCGATGACGCCAAGGCCACATTACCCCGCCGATGGCAGCAAAATATTTGATTTGTATTCAGCCCCAGATCAATTCCATTATGAAATAGAGCAAGAAATAGGCAAGTTTCCATTCTTTCATTTTTGGGGGCCTAAGGCTGACATCAAATCAAGTGATTGGATCGCCAAAGCCGCCATCAAAGTTCAAGAAAAGTACCAACCAAACTTACACTTAGTTTATTTGCCTCATTTAGATTACAACTTACAAAAGTTAGGGCCAAATCACCCTGATATCACCAACGACTTGCGAGCAATTGATAATCTAGCACGAGAACTTTTTGAGGATTTTCAGCGACTAAATACCGAATGTGTATTCGTATCAGAGTACGGTATTGAGCCAGTAAACCATCCCATCGCCATCAATAAAGTGCTCCGCGAGAATAACTATATTAAAGTGCGTAAAACTGGTGACCATGAGTTACTTGATGCTGGCGCTAGTGACGCTTTTGCTGTTGCTGACCACCAAGTTGCCCATATCTATATCAAGGACAAATCTCAGTTAGAGAGCATTAAAGTTTTAATAGAAAGTATACCCGGTGTCGAGAAAGTATTAGATAGCGACACAAAGACTCAATACGGCATTGAACACGCGCGCGCAGGAGATCTTATTGCCATTGCTAGCGCCGATGCATGGTTTACTTATTACTATTGGCTTGATGATAAAAACGCTCCTGATTTTGCACGTACCATAGATATTCACCGCAAGCCTGGCTACGACCCAGTCGAAATGTTTCTCGACCCTGACAATCCTTTTGTAAAAGGAAAATTAATTTGGCGAGTGCTTCAAAAGAAACTTGGATTTAGAACTTTGCTCGATGTGATTCCTTTGAAACCTGAACTCATCAATGGCAGCCATGGAAGAATTCCTGAAGAAAGCAAGTATTGGCCAGTGGTCATTGGTGATGCCAGTCATATAGAATCGTGCGAAGCGCTAACTGACATATTTGCGTTGATTGAAGGTTATTTTGAATAAGCTAAAAGATATTTCTAGCTCTAACCATAGCGCTAACGCAGTTGCATGTTGGCAATGTAAATCTGATTGATTTTCTCAGTATTGCCGACAAACAACGAAATCTTACTCATATCAGCTAAGTCCATCAGGCGCGAATTAGGCGCTTGTTCGAGTTCATTTAGAGAAATTTCGATACTTTGCTCACCTGCTTTAACCTCGTAACAGCGGTCAAAGCGATCACCGCTCGGCTGACCAAGGTCGTCATGTTTTTTGTCTGTTACTTTTACGCAAAGCGGCACAGTCAAACTTTTCAACGCTAAGATATCGATCGCTAGATAGCGATAATTTCGCCAATCTTTTTGAAAGTGCCCAAAAGTAACGCTTGAATAACCTTTGAAGGGTGAAAATACAGCGTGTACGTAACGCTTTGTAGATTCGTCAAGTGACGTGATAGAAACATCTGCTTGGTTATATGTTTCCCACAGCATAATTTCATGAGGGTTGGTAAAATTAGTCAGCACAGGAAACCTATCTTGCTGGTCAATGTATATGATGCCCGCTCGATACACGTCTTTTTGCTCAATGATTATGCAAAGACAGGTTAGCAGGAAAAGCGAGATAGCTAACCTCTTCTTTTTCTGCCAAAACAAATACGCGCAGCTAGCTACAGCCCAACCAAGTAAATTGCGATAAATATCCCAATAATCAAGATCACGACTAACAAACGATTGCGCTAGTTCAATCGCGGTTCCAAGGCTGGTTGTAACGATGAAGGTAAGTAAGTACCTATTTACTTTTTGAAGAGGTCCTAGATTGGGTGGCAGAAAAAAAACACCGGACAGCACAAAGAAAAATACGACATGACCGTTGTTAGTGGCGGCATGATAAAAATAAGGGGAATTAACCGAAGGCGCGCTGACGAAGAAAAAAACAAATAAAATGCTCAGCACGCAGCCGGCTAAGAGGTATAAATTTGCGCGTTTAATCACACTAATTCTTGCAAGAAAGTTGAGCTTACTTTTTCTACTTGTGCTTTAGCATTCATTGAAGAAAAGGTGTGATCAGCAGGCGAAATTCGATGCAGTGCTAATTTACTTTTTAGCGATGACCAAGATTTATTACTGTTGAGTTGATCTTCAAATTCGCGTGCAGTTAAGTCATTGTCACTTAACATCACACATACTTTACCAGAAAAGCCTTGTAAGCCCTGCAACATGCGTTCTTGATAACTCGCCGCATCGGCTTGTTGACCACCTCTACTTTGATCTACAAAGCCTTTGGCATCTTTGACACTCGATAGAAAATTAACTTTAAAAGAAAATAGCTTTTGCCAAAAGTCGCGTGACATCAGGCGAGACAGATAATAATGCTTCAGCATAGTTTTGCCATGGCTTTGATCACTTCTAAGCCAAGGGTTTGCGAGCATCATTCCTTTAACTCGTGTATCTTTATGAGCATATATAAGACAGGCAGATGCTGCATCACACAACCCCCATAAGGATAATTGGTGGTTTGGAAACAGCTGAGTGAATCGGTCTACCGCTGCAGAAATTTCATTATCCATCTGACAAAAACTACGCTTTTCGCCTGTGCTATCGCCCATGCCGAGATAGTCTAAACGCATGACAGTATATCCCTGCTCTGCCAACGCACGCGCCAGCAATACGAACTGGCGGTGACTACCAACACGGTATTGCGGACCGCCAACTAAAATTAATACAGATTTTCCAAGGCACTTTTCAGGTTCTGGCTGATGAACGATAGCCAGCATACTTTCCTGGTTAGCCACTCCGTCACAAAGCTGATCTACGGGTATGGTTTCTACAAATTCAATCATAGTGATTCACTAACACTTTCTAGTGATGAATTAAGGGTTCTGTTCTGGAGCTCGCTTAGTTGTACCAGTAAATCAGCGCTAAGCTGATACCCTTGTTCCAAAGCGAATATTTCTGGCGACTGCCAAAACTGAGGACAGGCTTGGCTTTCAACTAAATAACTGTTTTCTGCCCAAGCACCAATATTACGAGTAACCCCAGGAGAAACAGTTTCACTGCCTAATTCAAGCCAAGCAATAGGCGAGCATGGCTGTTGTTTTTTATCAAATTTCAATGCTTCAAGACTTTCTAGAAAGGCCTTATTTAATGGATAGCCAGCGACTTCAACCAATTCCCCGTCTAGAACTCGTTCACGCCAATTTACTTTCTCTTCGGCATTTTGCATCATCTCGCTAGCTTGTTTTACGCGAAACATTTGGGTGCTGATATTCTTGCCTTGCAACACAGGTTTCCAAAGTAACTGTGCCTTAATAGGCATCACTTCATGTAATTTTTTTTGATAAGCCAAAGCCAGCAGTGCACCAAATCTTACTCCCCAAAGAGTAACAGAATTAACACCCTTGCTTTCGAGCCATTGACTTAAATCAATGACATTATCGAGCCACATATCGACCGTTACTTGATCATAGTGTTTTTGGCTATCGCCAGTACCAATGTAATCAAGAATAAAACAGGCTTTACCTTGCTTAGCAAAATATTGTGCCTGTTTAGCGATGACTGCACGCGACAGATTCAACTCTTCAAATATTGGCGGTAAACAAACAACAGCTTCATTACCACCAAGCTCACCTATTTGGGTGACGAATAAGTTGCCGTGTTGGCTGTCGATAAAGTGGCCTGAAATCATGAGGATTATTCGTCCAACTTACCTTCGACAAAACTAAGTAAAGCGCCAAAAGTTTCAAACACTTCTGCGCTTATTTCATCATCTTCAATACTAATGCCGTAAAACTCTTCAACTTGCGTTAATACAGTGACAACCGCCATTGAGTCAAACTCAGGAATAACACCTAAGATTTCTGTTGATGCATCCCAAGTTAATGCATCTTCCATTTGCAAAGTATCTTTAAGAATAGTTTGAAGTTCTTGTTGTACAGACATAATTCGAATAATCACTTAAGTTGTTAGTAAATAGCTTGACATAATACATTAATTTTTTGTGGGATTTTAGTTAATTTGATGATATTTTATTGATAAGTTTTACTCTCTCTTTGGTTGCAGGATTGCGTGCTTATCATGAACTTTTTTTGTAAAACAAAAAACCTTTTCAAGTCTTTAATTTGTTCGGCTTTTCTCTTTATTGCTTTTCCGTCATGGTCGTTAGATTTTACACCGACACCGGGAGAATGGGCTGTTTGGTCTGAAATGTGTAAAGCGCGTTATGTTGTTTCAGGCGCTGGACGCACAAGTGTTTATCAAAATAAAGTTCCTGTTTCTGTGATCAAAAAATGGGAAGAGCAAGTTGGTCCAGGAGCTTGGTATGGCTTACATCACTATTGCGCAGCGTTGCACAAAGAAACACGAGGTAATATTCAAGGTGCGATAGATGAGTATATGTTTAGCTATACACAAAAAATGCCAACTGACCATTATCTGCATGCGGAAATTGGCGCAAGGCTTGCGCAGGCGCACTATAAATTAGGCAATAAAAAAGACGCTTTCGACTTTATCAGTAGCACCATTTCATTACACCCTAACTACGAAGGGGGATATATAATGAAAGCCATTATAGAGCGAAATGAAAATCAAATATCACAAGCGATTAAAACGTTAAAGTTAGGTAATAAGGCGACTAAAAATACATCCGCTGAAATTAACTACCATTTAGGCTTGGCTTATCTAAAAACTGAACAATTCGATTTAGCGAAGGAACAAGCCATAGCGGCGGAAAAACTTGGTTATCCGCTATCAGGATTAAAGCAAAAACTGCAAATTTTAAACGCTTGGTGAGCCACTACTTAACGCTTTTTTCACTTTGGTCAGTGTATTCGCTAACGCAATAACAAAGCCTTTTAGTGACAGCATATTTGCCCATTGAATGCCGATGAGTGATTTGTTTTCAGTCATCCAATCACGTTTAAATGCATCGTCACCTGAAAGAAAGTCTATCATGGTGACATCATCGATAGTGCTGCAATACTCGAACATCTTTGCCGTTAAGATAGTGCCGACAGACAGCTTCTTGTGATCTCGTTTATACGCAAGCTTAAAAATATACGCTTCTTTTTCGACAACGAACCAAATTTGCGCTGCGACAAACTCCCCTTCAACTGTTAAAGTGCCTAACCTCAGCTGCCCTTTAGATGCTGCGTCACCAACAATTTGTCGAATGAACTTATAATACGGCTCAGGTACTTTCCAGCTATCGTTATAAATCGCTTCATAATGTCCAAGCTTTTCTAACACATCTGCAGGCTCTGTCGTCACTTTAAATTCAACATCACTTTCTGCATAGAGTTTACGAGTTTTCCTTCTGATAGTGTTTTTTAAGCGAGAAGAAAAAGCCGACTGTAGTTGCTCATAACTACTAAATTTATGGAACCAATTTATGTGTTTAAAAAATGTCGTGGCTCGAAATCGAGATGAAGGCGTAAGCTCTCGATAAAGTTCACATGAAGATTCGGCAAGTGGTTGAAATTCAACTTTATCAAATGAATTAAAGAATGACTGTTTTTCTTTAAAAATAGTACTCAATGCTTGCTTTTTAGACAAGCTAGATTCATCGCAGATAACATCGTAAATAGGCGTGTAGTAGTTTGCCATCGACGCTAGTGTTTTAGTGCCGAAAGATCCTGCATATCCATATAGAGGTAATAACGCTAAAGGCTTACTGCCTTCAAACAAAGCCAGCAAATATGTGCAATGGCCATCATGTTCGACAATAAACTCTTCAAATAAAGCAAACCATTCATAACTAAGAAAGAACTGTAGTTTAGGCTCTTTAATTTGAATCTGCTCAAAAAGCTCTTTAGCGTCCTTGATTGACGGCAATATATCTACTTGATACATATTACTTGAGCTTCATTATTTTCAAAATCTTACCGCCAACAGTTCGCAAGCTTTTAAAAAAGCTACTGAAAAACGGCTTCATATCGTGTAGCGCTAAGTATGGAAAAACAGGAAGCTTTCCATTAATCCAAAAAGATTTACGCTGTTTAATCAAGCGAAAATAAACAGTGACATCTTTTTCCGTATCTAACCAAACGCGCTCATAAGTTTGTTCACCAACTTGTGATAAATCACCACCGATTGTCGCTAAATACTCAGCTTTGACTAAATCCACGTTATTAGCTCGAGCACACTCAACACTAAACTCAGTCCGGCCTATATTCGGTTCAATTAGCCAGTAGACGCCTTGGTCATCTATTTTAAATTCAATTGACACAGGGCCCGTGTAATTAGTACCTTCAAAGTATTGCTCACTTAACGTCACTAATTGACTATCAAAATAAGGCTCCATGATGGTCCCTTGCCCTAAGCCCACTGGATAGCTTTGCAATTTTCGGCCTAGAAACTTAACTAATGCCTGGCCATTTTTCATAAACATAGAGCAAAAGACTAACCGCTCATCATCACCTTCAATAAATTGTTGTGCGATAAACGGCATAGCTTCGGTATGTTCATGACAAACCTCTTGCAGTGACTGAATATCATCGACTAATTCAACTTTAAACGATGACATTGGCCTGGTAGGTTTGACGATCAAAGGAAACTTATCTGCGCTAATATCACTTAAATCACTAGTATCTTGGAGAATAAAAGATTTTGGATGTGAAACACCTGTCTTCGTAGACTGTTTTTCAATTTCATCTTTGTAATGCAGTTTGCGAACGAGTTCACAATGCTCAGACCAACTCAACAAATAAAGTGGCGCTAACGTTGCCCAATTTCTGGCAAATATTTCAACCATTTTGTCATTTGTTGGAAATAAAACGGGTTTAGGCTCACCGATAAACTTAGTTGCTAAATCAATCAAAGCATCAACTAATTTGTCGGAGTTAATATCTTCAACTTCAATAAGCTCGGCGGAATTAGTCAGAGTTCCTGGTAATTCCATATTTTTATCAAGCGCATAAACCTGCACGCCTAATTGATTTAGCGCTCTGCAAATTGACAAGCCATGGGAACAGATCCCAACAACGACTGCAGCATTTGATTGTTTCATTTTATTCATCTTTATCCTTCAATAAGCTGCTATTTACTTCTGATCTTATTTAAAATCATACGTAAATGAAATTTGAGCGGCGTTTTATCCCAAGGCGTAAATCTATTCAATTGATAAACATCAGTGTCTTTAGTCGAAACGCCAACATTAGTCGTGACAGCATAATCAAATTCAGCTGACTCAACTACATTACGAGTTTTGTCATCATAATCAATTCCCAACTTGCCGTTAGGATAAGCAAAACCGACAACAGGAGCACCAATCCACTGCTCTAATAGTGTTTTACTTTGAATAACTTGTTGTTCTTGTTCCTGTTCTGATAGTACATGCATTATAGGGTGATCGACAGTGTGAGCACCTATCTCTACCCCTAACTCATGTAGCTCTTTAGTTTGAGCTGGCGTCATCATTTTTGCCGGGTATTCACTCACACCATTTTCTTGGTACAGCGACGATACGATTTGTTTTCGCTCTGCGATTGGCAAATATTTAATCTTGTCTAAAAGTTTGTGTGCTGTACTACGCCTAGCTGTAATGTCAGTCAATTCGATGCAACCTAGATCAAGCGATGTTAAATCAATTTGAGCTAACTCTGGTGTAGACACTAAATCGATTAACCTGTCATTCCACATATTTTCACCGCTGGCAAATGCGGTCGCACAATACACAGTTGCAGGAATGTTGTATTTTTTAAGGACTGGGGCAGCAACCGTAAGATTATTCAAATAGCCATCATCGAAAGTAATACAAACGGCATTAGCTGGCAGTGTCCCCTCTTTTAAGTGCTTAAGGGCTTGTGTTAATGATAACGGCGAAAAATAACGAGAAACTAGTTTCATCTGCCAATCAAATTCTGCCTTTACCGGCTCAGTAGGCCGCATTGGATCGATTTCTTCAAAAACTTGATGATAGATAAGAATACTTAGCTTGCCTTTTGTCAGGACTTTGCCTGCAAGAGACAATAAACTATGAATCATGGGCATCATCCTCATTACCTTGTAACCAAAGTTCTAATACCACCATTATCCAAATCAATTCGCCAAAATATCCGGCGTGAACACTGTTATGGGCAGCAATTGCCTTATCAACAAGCTCAGCAGTTACTATTTTCCTTTGCTTGAATTTTTCCAATGCTTGCAACGCAGTTTTATTTAACTCAGGGTTTTCTTTTAACCAAACGCCAAATGGTAAGCCAAAGCCGTGTTTGCTCTTAGTCAAAGTATCGTCGGCTAAAAATCCGCGGCAACTTTCCTTATAGAAATGACGTAACTTTTGTCCCGGTAATTTCTGTTCAGCGGTAACCTTACAACTAAAATCCACTACAGATTTTTCTAAAAGTGGGAAATGCACATCAACACCAGCAAATTCACACATTTTGTTTACTTTTACTAAATCGTTATCTGCCAGCGTAAATTTCCAATCTAAGTACAGCATTCGGTCAACAGGGTTTTCACTTTTACAATCGTGATAGCGCGCGCGTAGCTGCTTTTCCGGTAATTCAGTATCCAAGCCTTGTAAAAATTCAGATTCAAATATTTGTTCACGACCGAGTTGATAAACAAAATTATACGACTGTAAGCGATCCGGAAGTGGTATTTCTGCTTGAGAAATGTAGCTAGCAGCCTTCTTTGCCACCGGCATCGAGGAGGTTACAGATGCGACGGGCTTGATAAGCCCTTTAGCAATTGCAGGTACTGACGACCACAATTCAAACACTTTTTGTTTCGCGTATCTATCATTCCCGGCAAACAACTCATCGCCACCGTCACCAGCAAGCAACGTATTTACACCATGCCCTTTAGCGAACATCGCACAAAAATAAGCAGCCATTGCCGAAGAGTTACCAAAAGGCTCATCAAAGTACTGTGCCACTTCAACAAATTTTTCTGCAGCTTGCTCCGATTGTAAGTAAAGTACTTCGTGCTGTGTGCCAAAGTGTTTAGAGGTAATCAACGCATACTCAGTTTCATCATAGCCTTCAGCGTCAAAGCCAATCGAAAAGGTTTTCGCTGGTTCTTCTACTTTCGCCAGCATGCCCGCGACTGTAGAACTATCTAAACCACCACTTAAAAATGCACCACAATTGCCTTTGTTATCATCTGTGATTTGATCGCTAACTGCCTTTTCAATAACAGATAAACATTCTTGATGTAATGCTTGTTCATTGCCTGGCTTAGTTTCAAACTGCGGGGAATACAATGTGGTTTCTGATTTATTACCATGCTCATCAAAAGAAACAAGTTTTCCTGGCTCTAGCTTTGCCACTTCCTGATAGATAGTGGTTGGAGATGGAATGCAGTGAAAGTAGATATAGTTATATATCGCTTGCTTAGAAACCGTATATTTACCTGAGACTTCTTTTTTCAATGTCTTTAAAGAAGTACTAAAGCTTAGCTCTTTGTTATCTAGGCGATAATAACAAGGCACCATACCAAGAAAATCATTAAACAAATGAACGCTTTTAGTGGCTAAATCTTGAATAACAATGAAGAAGCGACCAGAAAGCTCTTGATAAAAGGCGTGTAAATCTTTTGTTTGTAGGTAGTTATCTAACAACTCCTGTGCTGACAATGTATTACCTTGAAAAGTAACATCGCCCAGAAAAGAAACCCTAGCTTGCTCGTTAGCGGCCAGTTTAAATGACGAGCCTACATTAAGTGATTGCTCACTGTGCAATTCACATGTTCCAACGTCAGTTAGTTGTATTTCGCTCATGTTTCCTTCCATTATTCTTTTTTCAATATTTTCTTCATTAACAATTCTTCAGGTGTACCCGTAGGCTTGCCTCTAATGATATATAACAGCGCGATTGTCCCCACATAAAGAAGACCACCTACCGCAACCTTTATCAACAACTGCACAATAACAGGCCAATCAGACAACGAGATGAAATCGATACCTAAAACCATGATCCCGCCTGCCAATAATGCCGACCACGTATGACTAAACAAGCGCATTTTCGACAGGGCCAATTTTCTAGTAACAAACCATACAATAATAGGTAAACACACTAGCGCA
The DNA here is from genome assembly GCF_055786205.1 of Thalassotalea coralli. NCBI lineage: Bacteria > Pseudomonadati > Pseudomonadota > Gammaproteobacteria > Alteromonadales > Colwelliaceae > Thalassotalea > Thalassotalea coralli. The sequence goes on from NZ_JBVVBK010000008.1 coordinate 79,268, forward strand.
GAAGCAACCATGGCTTGTGGGATTAACTCATAGTTAGCCCAATACAAAACGGCAACAATAGCAGCAATAAGAATGATGTTTCTAAACCACATTAATCTATTGGACAACTTTTCTTGGTCTAATATGACGAGAAACTGCTCACTCACAAACATAGTAATGCCTGATAACATCGCGTATAAACTCAACCACGCTAATATAGGCGCAGCTGGCAGCCAATTGTCGCCTAAAAGCACAGAGACAAATTCTGTAGAAACGGCTGCTAAGCCAAACCCTAGCGGCAAAAAGATGTAAACCGCGCCAGCAATAACTAAAGTCAATACATCATTAAATTGCGGTGTACCTTTGAGTTTCGACAAGTTAGGCACTAACCCGCGAATAAAAGGCAACATTAATTCTTTAGTAAATAAAGAGGCCAAGTTAGCGGCAATGTGATACTGACCTAAATAAGCTGCCGAAGACACGCGTCCAATTACCGTCACATCTAGCTGGTTATTAACAAACCGCCCTGTGCTTAACGGGATCATGGATTTGGAAAATTCAAATACCTTTCGCCATTGATATAATTGAAATTTTGGACGAAATGGATGCATGGTATAACTTAATATACAACCGATAAACACTGATATCCCTTGGCCAATCACTATCGCCCAGTAATTTTCCAACCACAGTGCAAAAGCAATAGTCGCAACGGTATAAGTCAACCGTGTGTAAAGCGTTAATTTAAAGTCAAAATTGAAATCTAACTGCTTTTGCGCAATAAAAATGGCGAAGTTTTCAAAGCCCTTCATCGCTTTTATCGCAGCCAAACAATAAACAATGGCTTCCACTGCTGGCTCTTTAAAGAAAGCTGCAATATAAGGCGCGCTAATAAACAGCAAGATAGCTATTAGCAAAGACTGTAAGAAATTAACTGTCCAGCCGGTATTAAAAACGCGAGGGTCGTCATCCTTATGGCGAATGGTATAGAGGTGGATCCCAACTTGTGTCATTGACTCAAGCATAGTGATGACAATCGTCGCCATCGCGACAATACCAAAATCTTCGGGTGCTAGAATTCTCGCTAGCACCACGGTATTAACCATGCCTAGTAATTTAGAACTCCAGCGAGATAAAATGGACCAAGCGATACTAGAAGTAAACTTAGTCTGGACGGCTTCAGTCATAGTTAAAAGGAACAATCCCGTATATCGCGTCTAAAGCACCATCTTCAGTTTCAAAGACATTAGTCACTGTTTGCTTTTCAAAATCATACTCAACAACCAAGGCATTATTACCTGAGCTATATTTAACATTGCCTTTGGCTAAAAACTTCAATTTGTCTTTTAGTTTAGTTTTGCGAAGCTTTGAGTAACCGATGTAAAACTTATTATCGTGTATAAATAATCCTCGGCTCCATCCTGCTGGTCTTTGCTTAGTACCTTTAAACGGGTCAACTATTTCGGTTTCTTTCATAGTATTTAAATCAAGGAACACTAATAGTCCGTCGACTCGAGTAAAGACAATTTTGTCCTTCCAGCGAATACCATCGTGAATACTAATAGGATCGTCATTACATATTTGAACCGTTTGCTCTGGGTTATTTAAGTTAATGATGTCTTCTTGTTTGCATCGAGTAACCCAAGTATTACCATTTGCTTCAAAGACATAGTTAGGGTGACAATCATGAGGTCGCGTTGAATGTACTTGTCGGTAGTCTATCTCTGGATTGAATCGATGCCACGGGTCTTTCCCTTCTGTATTAAGGACTTCTTTTACTTCGCCGCTTTGTTTATTCATGACAACGACATTGTCTAGGCCCGTCGAAGTCGCAACTAAGTCTTCTCCGATACAATGCACCGAGTGAACATTTTGAAAGCAAGGGTGAGAGATAACTTGTTCACAGTTAAAATCAGGGAGTCGATATTTATATATCTCTGTATCTGTAGGAAGCCACAACACATCTTCTTCTAGAGAAGGCGCTGTAAACTGCAAGTTAGGATCTTCGTCTGGGTAATTTTCATTGCCCTCCGATAGCTCTAATGCTAATGAAAATTTACCAGTGGCCAAGTCTAATTTAAAAAGGCGAGCTGCTTTGTAATATTTTCCTTCTCCTAATTCAAAACCATTTTCTCTTAGGATTGCTCCTGATACTAGTAATGTTTTCATATCTAATTAGACTCTTCTTAATTATCTTTCATTTTTAAGAGCAGTTGCTCCCATGCACACTGCTTTATACGTCACTGATTTTTATCAAAATCAACACGGAAATAAATACCGTCATGACACTTTGTTCACGACGAGTAAAACCCTATAAACTATGCCTTAACTGGCACTTCTTCCTTAATTTGGTGATCATTAATTAGCTTACCCATAATGACCACAATCGCTACCAGCGCATAAAGTAGCTCAAAGTATGCCAAACTTACATTTAATCCTGTAACTCCATAACCCACTAATGATAACGAAATAGCATTCGATAGGTTTTCGCACCATTTAATGCCTTTTTTCTTTGCAAGTTTAACGTTCCTTCTACATTGAAAATAGGTAGTGGCTAATATGAGTAGAAATAAAAATAACCCGATAAATCCGTGGTCACCCAGAACTTGCAAATAAATATTATGAGCCGCTTTAGGTTTTATCCAATCTGGTATTGGCGGCGTTTCAATTGGCCCAAAGAAAGGCGTCATTGGCTTGTAGTAGTTCCAGATTAAAGGATCTGTAACCGCTTTAAATCCAGAACCCGTCAACGGATTATCTAACGCTATCATGGTGGATATCTTCCAAGCCCATAAGCGGCCGATAAACGAACCATCTTGAGTCGATGCGGTTGATATTGTTGTCTGACGCTCTTTCCAGCTATCGGGAGCATTAGCGTATAAAACGGGCAGCAAAATAGCGGCGAATAGAATGAGTAAAATTTTTCTGTTCGATTTTAACCACAATGCCATCGCTAAAATTGATAGACCGATAAACCCTCCACGAGAGTATGTACCGATAATCGCTATTATATTGAGTATCACCAGAACCATCAGTCCTGTTTTTAATAACTTGTGTTTTGTTATCGTCCACAAGTAGATCGCAAGCGGAATACACATATTAATCGCTACAGCAAGATCATTACGATCTTCAATAATACCAGCTCGCCCGACAATTCTATGGCTCCCTAACGAAAGCATAAATTTCACACCTTCCATTGCAGCATAGGCTGTTAGTGCGAGTACAACAGCCCAAATGAATGAGTTGATGTGATGTTCTTTTTTTATGGTCAATGCCACAAAAAGATACAAGGCGATTACCTTAGTAAATTTCTCAAACTCTGCGGAAATTACTTGAGGGTCTATCGTGTTGTGATTCAATGAAGAAATGACAGTAACCAGCCAAAACAAGAAAATAAACAGGCCTTGTTTGCCAAATACCCCCTTTTTATCCTTTTGAATGAGCAAATAGCTCATAAAGGTAATCAATACGATGGTTAGGTTAATTCGAAAGCTTTGAGAAAAGCCAAAAGCCCACTCAGCAGGAGCCATTAGGGCTACCCAAATCCAAGCACAAACACCTAAATACGGTTTTTTAAACGAATAATAGACCGCTGCGATGATAAACAATACCACTATAATATCGCGCATTATTCATCGTCCTTTGAGCATGACCAAGCCATCAATACAATCATACTGATCACACTAGCTAATAAGTAAAAACTATCAATCACGAGCCTATCATCCCTTACTTATCAGTTTAGAAAATAAACCATATAAGGTTTCACAGCTAGCATCCCAGCTAAACTCTTCGGCATACATACGCGTTTCATTTCTATCGATTGGTTGACTCTTTACCTGTTCAACGCCTTCAATGATGTTTTCAACATTTCTTTCGATAAGAATGCCGGCTTCTGGACGACAAACAACTTCCGGTGTCCCCCAAACGCGTGTTGCGATTACCGGAGTGCCACATGCCATTGATTCTAACAAGACATTAGCCCAACCTTCTCGACTCGAAGCTAACACTAAGCTATCAGCCGCACCATAATATTTAGGAAGTTCGGGTTGCTTTAATCCGCCAACAAATTCAACGCGATCATCCACACCAAGTTCTGACGCTAAACTTTTAAGGCTTTGTTCTAACTCGCCTTCACCAATGATCACCAACTGGCAATCAGGTAGCTTTTTGAGCGCTTCAATAACAAGTGCATGCCCTTTCAGTTCAACTAAATTACCCACCATAAGTAACGTAAACTTTTGCCAGTTAAGTTCTTGCCTGGTTTTCTCTCTATCTTCTAACGGTGAAAAAAGTGCTAAATCAACACCGTTTCTAATAGTCACTAATGGGCTATGTGCAGGTTCAAGTTCACTCATTTCATCAACTAGCGCCTGGCAAACACCAATACCCGCATCGACATCCTTTAATGTCTGTTGAATTCGCTTTCTCGCTGTGGGGTAATTTGGAATTAGAGTAATATCACTGCCTCTTGCCGTTACAGTAATAGGCTTATTTAACTGTTTAGCAACACGCGTAGCTGCAACGCCATCTGGGTAAAAGTAATGGCTGTCAATGAGGTCAAATTCATAACCCTCATTTAAGATAGTCACCAAACTGTTTTTAATTGCCCGCTCTAAGAAAAACGGAGTAAGGTGCATACCAAGTTTAGGAATGACTAAATATCTTGGGTGATAAACATCAACACCGAACCTTTGCTCGTGTAACGGAATATCGGCGTATTTGCTATAGTCGCCAAATATAGAACTGTTTAGCGGAAAGTAAGGCACTGGCGCCACAACTTTCAACTCAACATCAGCGTATCTTTCACGCAACTGACGCATTCTATTTTCAATAAAAATACCGTGCCGGTGTTGCTCGGTATTTGGGTACAAGGTTGTAACCGTTATTATCTTCATTTTGACGCCAGTCGCTCATAAACTGGCTTGTAAAAGCTCACACTAACTTGCCAGTTGCGTTCGTTTTCAACGTAATGCCTACCCCTTTCCACTATGGCAGGCCATTGTGCTTGATTATCAATAATTTCCAGGATTTTATTAGACAATTCGTCAACATTATTGGCAGAGAATAGGTATCCATTCTCGCCATCTTTAATCAGTTCTTGATGACCGCCAACATCAGATGCTAAACAAATTTTACCTTGCGCCATTGCTTCCAGAGGCTTTAATGGGGTCACCAATTCAGTCAATCTCATCGATTTTCGCGGGTAAACCAGTAAGTCAACTAAACTGTAGTAGCTTCCGACAACATCATGTGGCACTCGACCGGTAAACGTTACCGAAGAGCTCAAACCAAGCTGCTCAACTAATTGCTTTAACGATTCCTCTTGTGGTCCGCCTCCTACAAGTAGTAGATGAACATTCGGATTATTTTCAAGTACTTTCGCCAGCGCTTTAATGGTCAGGTCGATTCCTTCATACGCATAAAAAGAGCCTAAAAAGCCGAGCACAGTTTTATCGGCTAGACCTAATGTGCTTTCAAGTGCAGCATCTTTTTCAGTAATAAGGTCGAAATGCTCAACATTGACTGCATTTGGGATGACAGTAAATTTTTCAGTGGGAAAGCCTCTACTGATAAGGTCGTTACGTAACCCCTGACATATTGTGGTAACTGCATCTGCATGCTTCACCACATAGCTTTCCATTGCCTTGGTCATTCGATAGCGTAAGTCACCTTCTTTACATGTGCCATGATCAACCGCCGCATCTTCCCAAAACGCTCGAATTTCATAAACCACAGGCAGCCCAGATTTACGTCCAGCCCTTAGTGCAGCAAGACCATTTAACGCAGGTGAATGCGCATGAATAATATCAGGCTTTTCTTGCTCTATGACTTCTAAAATGCGCTCTTCCATCGGTTTGATAAAAGCGAGCTGGTTTAACACAGGCAATTTCGACAAAATGCCAGACGGTGGCGCCGAGCGATAAAACGTTAAACCATCAACTTCTTCGACAGTTTTTTTATCATTGCCATGCTTAGGACTCGTCACGTGACACGTTTCAAAGCCCATATTACTTTGTTGTTTTAATATCGAACGGGTTCTAAACGTGTAACCGCTATGCAAAGGAATTGAATGGTCCAACACATGTAAAACTTTCATTATCAAACACCTATTTTATTTTGACGAATGAAAGACTCAAACATCATCAAGGTCCATAACGATGCACTGTTATCGCGAACGCCATTAACGTGTTGATCGATTAGCTTTCTCAACTGCTTCTGGTCAAAGTAACCACAATTTTTCATTTGCTCTGAAAGTAAGCCGTCATACAACCTTTCTTTTAAAGGACCTTTAAACCAATCTGCTAAAGGAACAGCAAAGCCCATTTTTTGTCGATACATAATATCGTGCGGTAAATGCGGCTCCAGAGATTTCTTAAGCGATAATTTCCCTACACCTTTGTCTAAATTTAACGCTGAAGGCAAACCAAAACCCCACTCAACAAATTTATGGTCAAGGAAAGGTACCCTTACTTCTAAAGAGTGGGCCATACTTGCTCGATCAACCTTGGTAAGAATGTCACCGACTAAATAGGTTTTTAAATCTAAATATTGCGCAGTCTTTAATGCATCTAAATTTTTAGTTTTATCTTGATAGCGTTTAAATACTTCTAAAGAGCTATAACCGTTCAAGTTCTGCTTGAACGTCGACGAAAACAACTTAGCTCTCTCATCGGCACGCAATATCGACATTGAATTGTGATAACCTTCAACTGTGTCTAAGGCCATTGATTGGAACGTCGTTTTTGCTCGCAAGAATCGCGGCGCCCAATCCATTTTCGGGTATAAAGCACCTAAAGGCTTAAATATCGCTCGTCTCAGGCCAAGAGGTAAAATGCTGCGGATTTTTTCCTCGTTCATATGCCAATTATATCTTCGGTAGCCAGCAAAAAGTTCATCAGCGCCGTCACCCGATAAAGCAACAGTTACATGCTTTCGCGCCAGCTCACAAACTCTATACGTTGGCATAGCAGAACTGTCGGCATAAGGTTCATCATAGAGTGAGGCTAATTGGTCAATAAGATCAAAGTCGTTCTGATCAACCATTTCTAGTCTATGGTTAGTTTTGTACCTATCAGCGACGGTCTTGGCGAACTCAGATTCATTGAATTCTTTTACATCAAAGCCTATAGAACACGTATTAACTGGGTCACTTTGTAATTGCGACATCAAAGCAACAACTGCACTTGAATCGACACCACCAGACAGAAAAGAGCCTAGAGGTACATCCGCTACCATGCGAATATCAACCGCTTCTTTTAACCTATCAATGAGTTGCTCTTGAACTTCTTGCTCGCTGATTTCGGTTGGGAAAGAGGTTGGAATATCCCAATACTCTTCCGATGGCGGTACAGAAGACATGCCTTTTTTGATGGTCATTCTATGCCCTGGCGGCATTTTATAGGTATTGCGATAAATTGAGTATGGTTCAGGCACATAACCAAAGGTAAAGTAATCTTCGATGGTTGATTCTCGAAGAGATTTATCAAATAGTGCGTTCTCCGTCAGAACTTTTAATTCTGATCCAAAAGCAAAATGACCGTCGTCAAATAAGCTATAGTAAAGCGGCTTTATTCCCAGTCTGTCGCGCGCTAAGAACATGGAGTGTTTTTGTCTATCCCAAATGGCAAAGGCAAACATACCTCTTAAATGATGAACACAGTCTTCACCCCATTCTAGGTAAGCATTAAGAATGGTTTCTGTATCGCCGTGGGTATTAAACGTATAGCCTTTATCAGTGAGCTCACGATGAAGTTCTTTGAAGTTATAAATTTCACCATTAAAGACAATGACGGCACGCTGACAAGCACTCACCATAGGTTGAGGGCTGCCTTCCAGATCGATAATAGATAAACGTCGATGCGCTAACGCTAAACCTGGCTCATAGTGATAATCGCCTTTATCTGGGCCTCGGTGCCATTGGCGATCGTTCATCGCTGATATCACTTCAGGAGGAATACTATGATCACTTGTTAAATGAAATATACCCGCGATACCACACATCTTATTGTTTTCCTTTTACTTTGCTCTGTTGATATACCCGATGGTATTTATCAACCATAGTTTCAATACTAAAATTTGAAGTGCAATGCTGGCGAACTAAAGCACTGTCACTCTCTATAAGGGATCTATTACCTACATACTGCTTCATTGAGTTTACCAGAGCAGCAATGTCATTAACCTTAACCAAATGGCTTTGCTTATGCTCAGCAAGAATAAGGTCACCATTGCCGCCTACATCGGTAGCAATTATTGGTACACCACTTGCCATTGACTCTAGCAGTGTATTAGAAATACCTTCTGCCAAAGAAGGCAACACAAACACATCAAAAACAGACAAACAGTCTGCAATATCGCTGCGTTGTCCGGCCAAAAATATGTTCTCACTCAACTGATGTTCGTCAATCCTCTCTTGCAATTGCGGTCTTAAAACACCATCACCGACAATCACTAACTTAAGCTGCTCGCTCGACTCTGGACACTGTTTTATCAGCTCGATAAATGCATCAACGAGAAACGTCTGATTTTTAATCTCAGCCAAGCGCCCAACTGTGCCAAAAACAATATCTTGTTCATTAATGGGAAAATTTTCAAATACCAAGGATTTGGCTTTAGGCGTAAATTTCGCCACGTCAACACCGTTACAAATGCGCTCTACCTTTGAAGAAGCTACACCCACTTTCTGTAGTAGATAATCTTGTGCTTCTATCGATAGAGCAATAAATTGGTGTATGAATGGTTTAAATATCTTGCGCAACTTTTGATATTTAACATTTGTGCCGCCAACATCAAACACATCCCAACCATGCTCACCGTGAATGCGATATTTAACACCAGCAAGAAGTGCAGAAACTTGAGCTTCAATTGCCCCTAGGTTACGTGTATGACAGATATCAGGACGCAGCTTTCGAAACAATCGCCAACATTGAACTAGCCACCCTAAACTTCTTCCCGGAGGCTTGTTCAAGTCATAAACATCGACATTATCTCGTTTTATTCTCGATAAAAATTCAGGGTCATGTTTAGTAACACTAATTATTGAGTGCTGGTACTCACCCTCAGGTAAATTATTAATGATATTAACAACACCATTTTCCAGCCCACCGGTAGCAAAAGAATGCAATACATGAGCGATATGAATCTTTGTCATTAATTCCCTTCCCCGTTGGAACTGGAAACTCGTCGTTGTTCAATCCAAGTTAAGATAGGTTGGGTTTCGACGGTGTGGTCTAAAGACTGGTCAAACAAAACAGCTACAATTGTTGATCGGCTATTTGGATAAAAAATAGCATTTAGTGCTTGATAGACTTTAACTTGAAGTTCGTTAGTAAGCCAGTTATCGCCGACTTTATAGGAGTAGACAAGCGTTTTTTGCTGGCTCTGTGTATTTCTCAAGGTTAAGGCCATCATCGGCTTAGCATCGACGTTAACGCGTTTTTTCTCAACGACAGTCCAACGATCTCTGTTGAACAATGTATTATCCCAAGAAATCAGCTCACCAGAAGATTGCTTTTGTCCAAATGTCGCAACCATGACCTCTACACCGGGTTTAACTGTAACTAAACTACGTTGTAACCCATTGCCAAATTTAATATCCCACACAATTGATTTATCGTCTGCCTCTGATAAAGCCGCTTGAGGTGTGGCAGGAACTTGTACTTCGACAATATTGGTTTTCATGAAAAACGCGCAAACCAGCAACAAGCTAGCAACTGTTACGGATGTTAACGGTAACTTAGAACTATCGCTCTCAATTAAACCAACAGGGCGCTCTATGGCTTTTTGCGGATCTGCGAATTTTCCGCCAACCCAAAACATAATCATGATAACGAATCCAAAGAAAAACCAACCATACACTAAATGATCGGCACCAGTTGCGTATTTCATGTCAGAGTAATGGGCAATTATCACGATGAGATATGCTCTAAGCCCATTAGCGATAATCGGTAAGATACAAGCGAATATAAAAAATATAATCTGCTTTTTAAAACTGGTGTAAGTTAAATACGCAAAAAGAGCGCCGACTGCCGCAGAGGCAATTAAATAACGAATACCTGAACAGGCAACAGCAACTTCAAAAAGCCCTGTTGGTGTTTGAATATACCAGCCATCGCGAAACACAGGAATTCCAGTTAGCTTTAAAAAGAAAACGGTAAACCAAGCCGTTATATCTTGAAGCATAGGAATAATATTTTGACCTATAGGTACTGTGAACAGTAAGAAGATCAAAGGAAACTTAAATCGCCAACCCAGTTTATCGCCAAGAGTTAACCATACGATCGATATTAATCCAGTCACCGTCATTAACTGAGATGCCGCGTTTATATCTGCAGCATAGGCCAAAACAAAGCCAATTATTGAAAGGACAAGCGGGAAAATCGCATACATGCTTGGTTTTAATAAGCTAGCATCAAATAGATGTTTGTCTCGCCAACATAGCCACAAGCTAATGGGTAAAATGAAATAACCATGAGCAAAGGTATCAGATCTTCTCCAAATAGCTTCCATAGCCAGGACTTGATCGTATGTTGTGAACAACCAAATCAGGATTAGCAAACTTCCCAAGCCAAGGCTTTGCTGAACTCTAGTCATGATCAGCCTCCTCAGAAGCAAAATACCCTAATAGAGGGGTTAACGTTTGTTGCCAAGTAAAGTTATCTATTATCCATTGGCGATTACTTGGCTCCAAACCCGCGTTCTGTGTGGAATGCACAACGAACGAAGAACAAGCATCTTGAAATCCTTGAGGTGAGTCTTCGATAGCAATAAAGTCATTTGCTTCAGCATTAATACCTTCCATCGCCATGGAGGTACAAACCACGACCTTGTTCAGAGACATAGCTTCTAATACTTTATTCTGAATACCTCTAGCAATTCGCATAGGTGCAACAACACAACTAGCTTTAGCAATATAAGGTCGAATATCATGGACCCTACCGGTAACGACTATACCTTCAATTTTACTTAATGCTTGAATGTCAGCACTAGGATTGCCACCAACAATACAAAAAGACAACTCAGGATGTTTTACTTTTAAAGGAGACCAAACGTTTTCAACAAACCAATGCACAGATTCAATATTGGCCCAATAATCCATGGCACCAGTGAAAGAAATAAATGGTCCGTCAGGTAATGATTCTTGTGCCATTTCGGCGCTTGGATTAAAGAACTCGACATCAACACCGTTTAACATACCGTGAATTTTGCTATGGGTATTTTCTGGTTGTAGCTCTTTAAATAACCCCGCTTCATCAGGAGAAACAAATAAGCTATGGTCAAACTGCTTCGCAATTTTTGCTTCGTATTTCGCGAGTTGCTTATACTCTCGATCAAATACGAACTTAGCGACTCCTGTTTTCTTCTCGGCGTATTGGCGCCACTTATCGGAATCAACATCCACAAAATCAATAACTCGAATACACTCATCGAACATTGAATCGCTGCAATACTGCGCCATAGAGGATGAATAAACAAAGATATTTTTAATCTCATGCGTTAACACGGTACGTTTAACCCACTGTGTCATTCGCTTATTGCTGTAGTATGGAATTGATATCGCTTCATTAGTAAGAAAAGAAGTTAAACCTTTAATTTTACATACCAATTTATTTTGGTTGAGGGCCAAAACACTTTTACAGTATTTATCAAGCGCAGGTACATACTGACGATCAAAAGGGTCGTCAACAAAACAGGCTAAGTGAACATCAAAATGCTCACTTAACTTTTTAAGAATATTAAATGATCGTATTTTATCGCCTTTGTTTGGTGGATAAGGAATACGATGACATAAATAAAGTAACGGCTCCTTGTTCATATGCTTACCCTAAATACTTTGATAAGAATGGGCCGATAATTTGACTGACTTTTAGTGGCAGTTTCTGCCACATCGCAATAAACAGCTTATATTTCGGATTATTTGGACTTAAATTAGGTAAATCTTCTGCCTTTACTAAATGATAATAATAATGCAAAGGTTCAGGTGTCATTCCCCAATTCTTTTTGTATTTATAAGGACCGCTGTCATTTTTACTGCGGCCAAAGTCATACCATTGGTATCCATTCTTCTTGGCTTGGCACATAACATGGTAATACATTAAATCTGCACTCTTTAAATAGCGTGCATCACTATTACCGCCGCCATAGTATGGGAGTACTTGGTCGTTAAAATAAAAATTCATTACCGCGTTAGAAGGCTTACCACTAGGGTCATTTACTACCACTACATCAACGTCTTGACCAAATTCCGCCTGCAAAGCAGCAAAGTACTTCTTGGTAAAAATAGGCGTACCTAAATTGCGATAGCTTTCAGAAAGTAGCTGATAGAATTCATCTAAAGATTGAGTTGTTTGACACGTCAGTTCGTTTTTTAACGCGTGACGAATAACCGCGCGTTGTTTTTTCTTCACTTTAGCGAGAATTGCGTCTTCGTCTTCAGCCAGCTCGCAACCAAAGGTGCTATGCGCTTGTTTTACTAGCATGCCGTTATCTTGCGCGTGTTTGTATCTCAGCTCTAGATAATCAACTTCAAGGCGTTCGGCAATCGACACTGCGTGCTGCTCTAGTTGACGTTTAACTTCATCGCTATCGGCTATTGCGCCACCGTATACACAAAAGGGAGTTGATACTAGTGCATGACCAAACAAAGCACTTTTCACCTCCACTAATGGTAATACGCCTACGACCTTTTCTGCCTCTTCGGCTAACAAATAATAGCAATCATGCCCAAAAGTACTTGAAACAACCTTTTGCCATCCCGACAAATGAAAAAACGTTCCTTCAGCATGCTGTTTAACGTAGGTGTCCCAAGAGGAGCTTTTTACTTCAGTTAAATTTGTTATTGTTATGGTCAAGTTATCAATCCTCGTTAACTTTAGACACTTACTTTAAATACACGTTTTCCATCGTATCCCATCGATAATCCTTCAGTAGGTTTTCGATTTTGGCCTCCATACGAGACAAATTAATATAATGGCGAATCTTAGATTTAAACGATGCTCCTGCAACACGAGGTTGCTCTGCATCTATTTCCCACGGATGGAAATAAAAACTGTAGGGTTTCCCTTCCGCTGCGATAAATTTTTCAATGCGCTTTTTCGACATCCAATAAGGGTATAAGCGAAAATAACCACCACCACCTATGCCAGTATTTGTACCGTTTTTTCGGATAGTAGGAATTGGGATCTCAGTGATACCTTCCGGGCGTTGGTATTTAAACCGTGGCCAATTAGGTACACCGTATAGGTCATGCTCTATCGGATAAGTACTTGAGCTATATTCAAAACCTAGCTCAATTAACACATCATAAACCCAGGTGTTTTCATCTTTTACTGAAAAACTTGGTGCTCTATAGCCTTTCAGTGCCACTCCAGAAATATCTTCAAGTGCTTTTTTAGAACGTTCTACGTCAGAAAAAAACTCGCTTTTAGTCATTTCTAATGCTCGCTTATGTTCATAACCATGACTGGCAAGCTCATGACCTTGAGCAACAATGTCTCGAATAAGTTGCGGACACTGTTCAGCAACCCAACCTAGCGTAAAAAAAGTTGATTTAGCGTTGTACTTGTCGAAAAGTTCAAGCAAGCGATAAGTATTTCTTTCGACGCGAAGTTCATAGTCACGCCAATTACTTTTAGTGATAATATTTTCAAATGCTGATACATGGAAATAATCTTCCACATCTACCGTCATTGCATGGACTAACGAACTCGACATAACTAATTAACGACCTTTTCCAAACAACACGATTTCAACCGTTCGAATTAAAATTAGAAGATCTAGCATAAATGAACGATGTTTAATGTAGTACAAATCGTACTTAAGCTTTTCTAATGAATCTTCTTCTGTAGAACCGTACGGATACTTTAACTGCGCCCAACCTGTTAACCCAGGCTTCACGTTATGGCGCTCGTTATAGTAAGGAATAGTTTTAATTAGCTGTTGAACAAACTCTGGGCGCTCAGGTCTAGGACCTACAAAGCCCATGTCACCGCGCATTACATTATAAATTTGTGGTAACTCATCAACGCGATATTTACGGATGAACTTGCCAATTTTAGTCGTGCGATCATCATCTTTTTTCGCCATCTGAGCGCCATCTTTTTCAGCGTCAATTCGCATACTACGAAATTTATAAATGCGAAAAGCATTGCCATCTAAGCCAACGCGCTCTTGAAAATACAATACCGGTGCTTTAAGCCCTTCATCGAGTTTGATTAATATTGCCGTTATTAGCATCACAGGCCAAACAACAACAAATAAACTAAAGGCGATACTTGCGTTAAAAAGCCAGTCTAAGGTATTTCGTAAGTGATTACTGCTGGCAAAGCCATTCGAGTATATCACCCAACTAGGGTAAATTAAGTTTACGGCTATTTGACCTGTTTCGCGCTCGATAAAGTCGAGTATTTCTGTTACTTCAATACCGCGAATTTTACAGGCAAATAGTTCATCTACGGGCAAATTGTCTCGACGTTCATCGCTAGCAACAACTATTTCATCTATTTCATTTTCGATGGCATAAGTAACAAGAGCGCCGTCTAATTGAATTCTATTTTCATTAATAATGCCGTTATCTGCATCACCATTCATCACGACAAAACCGTGCATTAAGAAGCCTTGACGATCTACATCTCGGCGCATACGTTTTTCTATAATAGACGCACGTTCGCCTGCTCCCAAAACGAGAACTTTACGACGATTCAGGCCAAAGAAATCGATTTTAAGTGTGCAGTAGCGAAAAAAGCTCACTAAGACAAAACTGAACATGGCAGCCGCTGCGAGAAGTTCCGTCGCTACACCGCCCGAAGAAAATAGTGCATTAAAAAGCGTTGCAATAAAAAAACCAATCGCGACTGACATTAAAATACGTCGAACTAAGCCACGATAACTTTCTCGTAACTTCGAATTATATAAACCTAAAGCAAGTGAAGAGAGTTGGATAACCAATGCAAAAACGACGGAATAGCTAAACAATACGTTGTTTGCTAACACCACATCTTCAACAAATCCGACGTAGTGATTCAAAGTGTAGGCAAACAAAAATGCCCCAGCAAATATTAACAACTCTATGATAACTAAAGACTTACTGCCAGCAGAAAGGTTACCAAAATTAGTGTTCGACATAGACTACACGCATTCCCTATTTAACATGTTTCAACCGTATGTTAGCGCTTATTTATTATTGAATTTTGAAATTCTCAATTATCTGAACAATAAATGCAAATAAACGTCGTGCAATATAACAACTTTCACATTTCATTTACAGTTGTTAAATTTAATTTTCTGCCTGTAAAATACTTTAAAAATCTGGTAGCGTAGTAAATATTTGCGTAAATTCAAAATTGTTTAGGTTGGAGCCATGGATAACAAAACCTTCGGAAAAATAAGAATAATCCTGCTTTTGTGCGTAGCTTATGTAATAAACGGATGTAGCTCACCAACGCTCCCTCCTGCCACATTACATAAATCTCAAACGACAGATGTATCTTCATACAAGTATTTAATTGGTGCTGGCGATGTACTTAACATCTTTGTTTGGCGTCATGAAGAAGTATCAGGTACGTTTGTGGTTAGACCAGACGGTATGATAACTACCTCACTTGTAGAAGACATTCCGGTTTCCGGTAGAACCCCTACCGAATTGGCGCGTGAAATTGAAAAAATTCTATCGACTTATTTACGTGACCCTGTAGTTACCGTCACTGTTAATAATTTTGTTGGCCCAATAAGTGAGCAAATTCGCGTTATTGGAGAAGCAGCTCAACCGCAAGCTATTAACTACACTCAAAACATGACCTTACTTGATGTCATGATCCGAGTGGGTGGTTTAACAGAATTTGCCGATGGCAATGATGCCGTATTGGTAAGAATTGTTAACGGTGAGCAGACACAATACGATATTTACATCGAAGACTTACTGAAAAACGGTGAAATTTCAGCCAATGTTGATTTACTGCCTGGCGATATTATCGTCATTCCTGAAACTTGGTTCTAATGGATCAGTTCAGTTTTAACATTTTCAGTTGTTGTTAGAGGTCAGGAATGCAAGAACTTTTAGAACAAGCCATTGATTACTTAAAAGGAATTTGGCTTAAGCGTCGCTATATTATCATTTCTACTTGGTTAATTTGCCCTTTAGGTTGGGTAATGGTAAGCCAAATGGATGATGTGTACGAATCGGAAGCGATGGTGCACGTAGATACACAATCTTTATTGAAGCCTCTTTTGAAAGGGATTTCAGTTGAAAGTGACGCCGATTATCAAGTAGCAAACAAACTACAAACGCTCAAAGGTAGAGAAAACCTAATGCGTATCATTCGAATGACCGATTTGGACATTCAAGCCAAAAATGAGAAAGAATTTGAAGATATCGTTGAGCGACTTAATGATGACTTAAAAATTACTCGTGCCGGCCGTAAAAATTTCTACACCATTTCTATTCAAGATAAAGACCCTGAAATGGCTAAAGAAATTGTGAAGTCTACACTCACTATTTTCATCGAAAATGCTTTAGGTGAATCTCGCAGTGACACTGAAGGCGCCACTCGATTTCTTGATGAGCAAATAAAGGAATATGAAAATCGCTTATTAGCATCAGAAGCAAAACTTACCGCGTTTAAACAGAAATATAGCAATGTATTAATGAATAACGAAGGTGGTTACTATGCAGCCCTTAATGACACAAAAGGCCTGTTAAAAAAAGCCGAGCTTGAATTAAGCGAAGCAGAAACCCGACTAGCTTCGGCAAAAGCGCAATTGGTAGGCGAAAATCCAGTATTTGGCTTATTTTCTTCCAGTAAAGTACAAACGGAAAATAGTGTTTCAACAACTTATGATACTCGTATTGCTCAATTAGAAGAAAACCTAGACGGGTTAATGGTTCGTTACACAGAAGAACACCCTGATGTTAAAGAGTTAAAAGGGCGCTTAGAGCAACTTAACAAGCTTAGAGATAAAGAGCTGGAGAAATACTATCAATCTCTACAAAGTTCTTCTGCATCGGCATCTCCGTCATTTGGAAGCGTTGATCAGAACCCTGTTTATCAAGAGCTAAAAATTCAGGTTAATACTTTCGAAAATGAAGTAGCGTCATTAAAAGTACGCGTAAAAAGCTATAAGGATACTCTGCAAGATTTAGAGAATAAGATTCACACCTTGCCAGAAATAGAAGCTGAGCTCGTTTCATTAACGCGTGGTTATGACATCAATAAAGAACAACACGACGAACTACTTAAACGTAAAGAACGTGCTAAGTTAGCAAAAGAAGCAGAAGAAACAACTGAGAAAATTAGCTTTGAAGTTATTAATCCGGCAAGAGTACCAACTGAACCTGTTGGGCCTCCTAGGTTATTGTTTCTTATTGGTGTGACTATTATTGGTGTCGGTGTTGGTGTCGGCTTATCTCTATTGTTTAGCCAAATCAACCCAGTAGTTACGTCTAGAAATCAAGTGACCCGTGCTACTGGTATTCCAGTATTTGGTGTTGTTTCTGCCACTGAAAAACTTGGCTTGCAAACATGGCACAAGAAGAAAACGTTAATATTTATCGCATCAAACACTATGTTGTTGTTCGTTTTCATGTTTTTTGTCGCCTATGCCTTGTTCCCGGAACAAATTAGTGCACCATTGAAAGGAGTACTGTAATGAGTACTATTGAAAAGGCACTTGCCAAAAAGAAAGAAGCAAAAGCTGGCAAGGTCGATGAAACTCAGCCAACAAACGATGAAGCTCAATCAACAAATGAGTCAGCTTCTACGCCTAGTTCGTCACAGCAATCGAGTAAGCCAAATGTAAGTACTCAAAGTACCGCTGCTCAAGGTACAGTATCACAAAACAAGGTTTTACATATTGACACCAATGAGTTAAATGAAAAAGGCTATTTGATAGATACGGGTACTCGAAAAAATATTAAAGATGAGTTTCGTCAAATCAAACGAAAGTTACTAAATAATGCCTTTGGTAATGCAGCGAAAATGTTGCATCACCCTAACCTCATTATGATCAGTAGTGCTCGACCGAATGAAGGCAAAACTTTTGTGTCATTGAATTTGGCACTAAGTATCGCCTTAGAACAAGATAAAACTGTTTTGCTAGTAGATGCCGATGTTCTTAGACCTAGCCTAAATAGAGAGCTTGGCGTTGAAGAGACCGACGGCTTAATCGAATATCTATTAAACGATGAATGCCAAGTTAGTGATGTCATTTTTAATACTAATATCGACAAGCTAAAAATTATTCCAGCAGGTCGTCCACATCATCTATCAAATGAGCTATTGGCTAGTGAAAAAATGGCTGCCTTAGCGACTGAACTTGCTAATCGCTACCCAGATCGTGTGGTAATTTTTGATTGTCCACCGTTAATAGGCGTTACAGAAACTTTAGTATTGTCGAGCTTGATGGGACAAGCACTAGTCGTTGTTGAAGAATCTAAAACCTCCATCGCAAACATAAAAGAAGCGACTGAAGCCCTCCATGAAGATATCGCGGTGGGTATAGTAGTGAATAAAGCGATAAGATCTCATAAGGACGTGTATGGCTATTATGGCTATGGATACGGCGAAAAAGACTAAGCTAACGCTTGCTATAAGTATTGCTCTACTCTCTGGTGCTTCCACTGCCGGAGAGTGGACTTTTACCCCAGCATTCATTCTCGATGAAACTTACACGTCCAATGTTGAACTTAATCGAGTCAACGAAATTGAAAGCCTTGTTTCTCAAACAGGGTTGACGTTTGACACGCAATATTCATCTAAACAATTAGACTTTAATCTAAAGTCGAGAAGCGTCTATGCGTTTTACTCTCATGATCACGATTTAGATGATGATTATCACGAACTGGATTCAGATTTTGCCCTAAGGCTAGGCGAGCGTGGCCTATCGCTATTAGGAAGCGCAAGTATTAAAAACCAAACGCGAAATAGCGCTAGAAATGCCTTAGCAGATATTGTTTCTGCCGACACTGTCCAAGTAGCTAATTATAATGCTGGCATTGGCTATAACACCGAAAACAGCGATTTTGTCATCAACAGTAGTTTACTATTCAATGAACAAGACTCTGAGGATGATATTGGTAACCAAAAAGGATATACCGCTAACGTTACGTTAAGCAATGGAACTTCGGCGCGTCACATATTCTGGGATGGTTTTGGTGAGTACCAAGAAAGGGAAAATGACGACCAAGACAGTTTATTTTACCGAGGCGATTTTAAATTAGGCTTTATCACTGCTTGGAACATTAACCCATTTGTTCGTTACTATGATGAAGATAACAAAGGCTCTCTAAGTAGTGGCGGCAATAGTTTAGCCATGAATTCCTATGGGGCGGGCATACGCTGGTTTATGTCAAAACGTCTGGCCATAGATTTATCCTATAACAAGCCCATTGGCAATGACGTCGATTTAGAAGGTAAACCACTAGAAGAATATGTCGATGCCGCGATCAATTGGCAACCAACCATACGAACTCAATTGCAAGCCAATTATTCACAGCGTTTTTATGGTGATAGCTATGGTTTAGAGTTTACCCACAGAAACCGTCGTTTAACGAATACTATTTCTTATCAAGAAGAAGTACAAAGCTTTACCCGTCAAAACTATAATGTCATTGAGGAAGGCGCATTTTGGTGTCCGAATAGTGAAGAGTTAGATTTAACTAATTGCTACTTACAAGATAACCAAAATATCAACTTAGACGACTACCAATTGATACGACTAACCAGCTTAGAGTTAATTGAAGATGACGTACTGTCATTAAATAAAAATGTTAACTGGCAGTCCGAACTCACCCTGCCACGTACTAGATTTACTCTTCAAATAGCGGGTAATGAACGAGAAAATTTAGAAACTCGTGTTATAGATGAAAGTGTGCGTATTGCATTTAACGCCACCAGAACTTTGTCACCTCGCTCTGATTTAACACTTGATGCAAGTTTCAATGAAAACTTATACCGTAAAGAAACAGATGATGAACGTCACGATATTTACCGAAAAGTTTCATTAGGCTATGCTCGTAAACTCAACAATCAACTTAGCATTGATATTCAAGTTCAGCACCTCAATCGCAGCTCAGATCAAGAAGATTTTAATTATAAAGAAGAGCGTGTCGTATTCAAAATTACCAAGGATTTTTAAAGGATGTACGAGAGTCATTATGGCTTTTCTGAAAAACCTTTTCAGCTAAGCCCAGATCCAAGATTTTTCTTTGCGTCTAATCATCACCAACGTGCACTTTCCTACTTACAATATGGTCTTGATCAAGGCGAAGGTTTTATCGTTATTACAGGCCCTATCGGAACAGGAAAAACAACCATTGCTCGTAACTTGCTAAGCCAGTTAGGCGATGACGCTATTGTTGCAGCACAACTTGTTACCACTAAACTAGATCCTCAAGAGTTGCTTGCGTTAGTCGTTTCTGAGTTCAATATTGAAGCTAACGGTGAAAGTAAAGCGGATTTGCTCCAGGCAATTGAGAAATTTTTGATCTCTTTGCACCAGCAAGGTAAGCGAGCACTGCTCATCGTTGATGAAGCACAAAACTTACCCGCTGAAACTGTTGAAGAGCTGAGAATGTTGTCGAACTTTCAATTAGATAACAAGCCGCTTATACAGAGTTTTTTATTGGGCCAAGAAGAGCTAAAGCCTATCATTCAAGCGCCAAATATGGAGCAGTTTAGACAAAGGATCATAGCCTCAGCTCACTTAAAGCCGCTGTCAGTTGAAGAAGTAAAAGATTATATAAACCATCGAATACATCAAGCAGGTTGTGAACGAGAGGATGTGTTTTCTGAAAACGCATTTGAGCTGATTCACGAAAAAACACTAGGCGTACCACGTAAAATAAACATTTTCGTTGATAGATTATTGTTGTTTGGCTTTTTAGAAGAACTCAATACCATAGATTCTGCGGCTATTTCTTCGGTAGCAGAAGAAATGGAAATAGAATTAACCGGCTCTTTAAATGGTAAAAACCTTGCTAATAATGAACCTAGTTCTGCACCTGCACAAGTAGTAGTTAACTCCACAGAAAACGTTGAACATATAAAAGAAGTGCTTCGCGATGTTGAAGAGATTTTAGAGTCTTCAATTAAGCAGAAAATAAAAATGGCGAGATACGTTGATAAGTTACTTAAACAAAAAAGTAAACAATATGCCGCGGCTCAAACTGAGCACAAGAATAAGTAAAAAAATCAATCATCCGGCTAAATGTTTGACTAAAAAAGGCGCTTTAAGAAGCGCCTTTTTTTCTAAGTGAAGTACCGCTATATCCCTAAGCATCAGTACCAATATTTAGCGAATATTTCTCAATGAGAGAGTACAAGGTTGGCCTAGTGACACCTAAAAGTTCTGCACACTTAGACATATTTCCGGCCGTTAGTGCATACGCTTTTTGAATCGCTAACGACTCGGCATGCTCTCGCACTTGTCGAAGGTTTAAATTAAGCTCCAACGCCTCACCTTCACTATCAAAAAAGCCAAGATCCATAGCAGTTACTTGGCTTCCTGTCGCCATAATAACTGAGCTTTTTACCTTATTCTGAAGTTCGCGAATATTACCAGGCCAACGATGCTGTTTAATCGCACTCAGTGCATCTTCAGAGAAGCTTTTTACGTTGGACTTATATTCTTGCGCATAGCGCTGTAAGAAAAATTGCGCCAGAATAATAGGGTCTTCTTCACGATCTCTTAACGGCGGAATATTTAAAGTAATTTCGCTAACCCGATAAAACAGATCTTCACGAAACTCTTTTGCTGCCACCATTTCCTCTAAATTTTGGTTGGTTGCACAAACTACACGTACATCAACGTCTATTTCTTGCCTACCACCTAAACGCTCTATTTTCTTTTCCTGAAGAAAACGTAGTAGCTTAGCTTGCAGGTTAAATGGCATATCACCGATTTCATCGAGAAATAATGTTCCACCCTCAGCGCACTCTATTTTACCCTTAGTGGTGCGAACTGCGCCGGTAAAAGCCCCTTTTTCAAAGCCAAACAACTCACTTTCAAGTAAAGTCTCAGGAATTGAAGCACAATTAATTGCGATAAATGGCTTTTTACTGCGGTCACTGGCTAAGTGAATAGCATTAGCGGTAACTTCTTTACCCGTGCCGCTTTCACCTAACAGCAAGGCAGTAATTTGAGTTGGAGCAATGCGCTTTATCATGGTACGCATACGGTCGATAGAGCTACTATTGCCAATGATACCAATATCATTGCCACCAACAGCACGCATTAATCGATTTTCTTCCTCGATCGATGCAACACTGAATGCTCGGGCAACAATAACATTAATAACTTCAGGTTCAATTGGCTTTTGATAAAAGTCGTAGGCCCCTAACGAGATTGCTTTTAATGCATTTTCTCTATCGTCATTACCAGTAATCACGATCACTTTGGTATGTGGCGCTATACGCAAAATTTCTTCTAAGGCGGCTAATCCTTCTGACGCATTCGCTGCATCAGGCGGTAAACCTAAATCTAAGGTCATCACTTTAGGTTCATAACGCCTAACAGCAGCAATAGCAGATTCTCGATCAGCAGCTAACACCGCGTCGTAATCAGATAAGCTCCATTTCAATTGCTTCTGAATCCCTTTGTCGTCATCAACAATAAGTAGTTTTTCCATCCGTTCGAGTCCTTGCTGCTAATTTTTATTATTGTATTAATTCAGGTCTAGCGGTTAACGTAAGTGTGAACGTTGAGCCTTGCCCCTCTTCACTGCTTACTTGTATTATGCCACCAATGCTTTCTATAAACTGTTTTGCTTCATAAACGCCAATGCCCATACCAGCGTTTCCTTTAGTTGTGTCAAAAGGTTTAAATAAGCGATGTTTAATAAAATCTTCACTCATGCCGCAACCAGAGTCTTCAATAACTATTATTATCCTATCTCCCTTGGTAGTTAACAAGACCTTAACACTGCCATTATCATTTGTAGCTTCCTGAGCATTTTGAATAAGATGATTCAATACAGAAAACAGCTTTTCTTTATCAATGTCTAACGTCGCAGGCTGATTACACTCAAACATTACGTGAGGAAGTTCAATGTTTCGTTGCTGAACGACTTGCTCTAGTAAACTCGATAAATCAATTGCTGTAGATTGCGATTGCTCGACACGTTTGTTACGAAGTTGAGAAAGCACCTTATCAAGTCTTTCTGTTGCTGATTCAACGGTTTCAAAAACATCATCGACAAATTCAGGATTATTACGATGCTTCTCGGCATTCGTGGTAATAAGCGCCAGTTGCGCCTGAATATTCTTTAGATCATGTACTAAAAACGCTGACATGCGATTAAACGCATCAAACTGTTTTGATTCAGCAAGTTCATCATTAGCTTCATTGAGTGAAATAAAGTTACCTAACTGCTTAGATACAGCAAACAATAAATCGCGATCTTCCCAATTAAGCTGTTTTAAATCATTAATTTGGCCTAATAAAAACAGACCATAAAATGCTTTTCCGATAAAAATTGGAATGATGATACGCACACCAAAGCTCTGGCATAAATCAGTATCAATATCGAGATCCTGATACATTTTATTGTCCAAAGCGACTTCATCAACATCAACTATCCAGCCTTTTTGTTGGCAGTATTTGCTCAACAACATAAGCTGCATATCGAATGCCGGTGTCAAAGATAAGCCTTGTGCATACTTATTTTCAAATTGCAGTGACGTTTTTTGCTTGAAGATGGCACCACTTTTAGCGTTAAGTTTAGACATCATGATATGCGTCGCCATTTGATAGTAACTTTCCGCGCTAGTAGTTTCGATTTTTTCAATTAAATCAAGCCACTCTTCGCGATACTCATAGCGATTAGCGAAAAAGTTCTTCGCAATAAATACTTTTAATTTTCTGCGTAACGACTCAGTAATCAATAAGGCAACAAGTACTACGCCACTTAACATCAAGAAGCCAACGCTCATCACGCTGCCCCATTCTCCCCCGACATAATTAATGACGTAACCAGCAAAAGCCATTACCAGTAGGTAAACGCCTGCCATCATCAAAATGGAGCTATAGAAAACAACTTGTCGAGAAACAAAAATGCGCACTGAACCATTTTTAATACGTCGAGTGCTAACAAGCAGCAATGGTAATACCGCAAAGGCAATGTAGCCTCGACTATGCCAAAAATCGAAATCAATCCCTTTAGTCATACTCGCCTGAGCGTACATAACGAAATCGAATATAGCCATACCAGAAAGCGCAATAATGAGTGGCCAAATGGCCCATCGTATTTGATCATCTGCACTTCGATAAAGCTGTTCAATAAGGACGAGAACCCAGAGGTTTAACGCGATAAATAAGAAGAACAAATAGTCATAACTATAGTCGAGATAAATACTGGCAAGCCAACAAACGCTCATCAATACTGACCATATCATTATGTATTGTCTAATATGGTAATTACTTAGCAGTTGCCGCATAGAGGTGAGCTCAGTATTACATAACAACACCAAGATCGCCCACGCAGCAATCTTTACTGCATCTGCTAGCATGACCCATTGTAAACTAAAACCAAACTTTATTTGCAGCGCTGCAACACCATAGGCCAATGCTGAAGCAGTAACTGACACTATTGTCCAGCGAGCTAATAGTAGCTGATTTCTTGCCGCAAATAGCATTAAGATAAAGCAAAAATAAGCGACAAAGCTTATGGTAAAACCAACAAATCCTACAAAATCCATACGAGATTACTTTTTTGTTATTTTTTTCGAGTAAATAGCTCTGTCAAAACAGGCACGAGTAAAAAGCTTGCTACTGCCGACACACAAAGCCCTGATATTATTACCACACCTAACGGCTGCCATAAGCCGCCACCAAACATTGTTAACGGTAGCAGGCCAAAAATAGTGGTTAATGTTGTCAATAAAATTGGCGTAAATCGCGTAATACTGGCATCAACAATAGCTCGGCGTTTGTCACTTTGCTCCGCTAAGTTTTTATTTGCCGTATCAATTAAAATAATGGCGTTATTAACAACGATACCAAATAAACTAATTAAGCCAATAAATGCCATCATTGAAAAAGACAAATTGCCTAAATACAGCCCAAGTCCAGATCCTGCGATAGCAAAAGGAATCGAAGAGAATATTATCAAAGGCTGTAAAAACGATTTAAATTGCAATACCAACACGGCAAATATGCCAACCGCAGTAATGATCATAATTTGAGACAGCCCAGAAAAAGACTCTTTTCGTGACTCTTCTTCACCGCCTAACGAATAATACATACCCGTTGGTAAATCATAGTTATCAATAAACTGGACGACTTGTTCGGTTAATTCGGCAATAGAATATCCTTGTGCTACATCAGCAGATACTTTCGACATGCGCTGTTTTTGATAATGAAAAAACTCTGTTTTTCCTTGAACTAAAGACAAGCTAACTACTTGTGACATGGGTACTTCATCACCAGAAGAGGTACTAATAAAAGCTCTTTCAAACAACGACATGTCAAGGTTTTTGCCTCTAACAACTACTGGGTAACTTTCGCCATTACTGTCACTAAACAAGCCAACAGCGCTACCTGAGACTAGCGTTTGTAAGGTCAGATCTAGCTGCTGAACACTGATACCTAGCATAGCGGCTTTGTCATAATCAATATCGATTTTAAGCTCAGTATTAGCCTGACCTATTGGATTTTCGATATTAATAATGCCTGCTTGCTTCGCCATAAAACGAGCCAAGTCTTGGCTAACATGGGCCAAGTCTTCCAAAGAGTCACTAATTAAACGAATGGTAATTGGCTGATCAGTTACAGGGCCCTGCGTAAATTCCTTCACTTTAATTTTTGCTTGGTGCCAACCATTAAATTGACGGCGAAGTTTTTCCACTAAAGCTTTTGATTCTTGCGCATCGAAACGATGAAGTAACACGAGCTGCTGGCCATAATTGGCGACACCGCGTTCTGGTATCTCGTTGTAATAAATTCTCGGGTTCGAATTACCAATGTTTTGCGCGACATGAGCCACTTCCGGCTGTGCCTTTAAAACATCGCTTACTTCCTGCATCACTTTTTGTGTATAACTTAGCGATGAATTCGATGGCGTCACAACATCTACCAGTATCATAGGCTTTTCAGCTTTCGGAAATAAACTCAAGCCTACCTTGCCAAACACCCCCATCATGAAAACAAGCGTCACCACGAAAACAGCGATCACGATATACTTCCATGCCATCAGCTTATTTAACGCTTGAGCGTAAAATTTTTCAGCAAAACGGTTACATAAGACCTGAAAAGTAATAAAGCGTGATTTTTTCTGCGTAAATATCTTACTGGCAAGCAGTGGTGTGAAAGTTAGTGCCAATAGCAAGGATGCTGCCAATACCAACACCACAGTAACAGGCATTGAGCGAACAAAATCACCCGTATCGCTCGCTAACATCAGCATAGGCAAAAAGGCAAACATGGTAGTCACTGTGCCACTGGTAATCGCCCATCCTACGCGACTAGCTCCTGACTGAGCAGCTTCTTTAAGTGTTGCAAACTTGGGTATTTCACGATGGATACTTTCAGTGACCACAATAGCGTTGTCGACTAACAAACCTAACGCGATAATCAATCCAACGATCGACATCTGTTGCAGACCAAACCCCGAAAAGTCTAACCAGCCTATAGCGATTAAAAAGGAGAAAGGAATCACAGAAACAACGACAAGAGACTCTCTTAAGCCAAGGAAAAATAGGGACATAATGCCAACCAGCAATAAACCGGACCACAGGTTATCGAAAAAGCCATTAACCCGCGTTTCAACACTTTCTGCCTGTCTAAAGAATACATTGAGTTTTACCTCTTCAGGCAGTAACGCTTCAAAAGCGTCTAATTCTTTGTTTAACTGTTTCGTTAATTCAAAGATATTGGTTTTCGCTCTCTGTTCGGCGGTAATAAAGATAACTGGCTTATCATTAAAATAAGCTAAATAGGTGGGCTTATTACTGCCAAATGTTATATTTGCGATATCTTCAAGGCGGACAACAAGATCAGGTGTTGATAAAACGACAGTTTCTTTTAACTGGGACAGTTGTTGATAATTCCCGCTAGCTTTTACGTTGAAGCGTCGACTATTGGCGTCCACAAACCCTGGCGTAATATTTTGCGCTCGCCCCTGCATAATTTGCACAACTTGGTTTGTATCTAAGCCTAAGTGATGCATGCGCTCAATATTAAGATCAACGCTAACAATTTGCTGAGGGTAGCCCCAAATATCCGCTTTTTTTACACTTGAGATCCCTTCCAACCTTTTCTCTAGCTGTTTGGCATAATATTCCATTTGCTTGTAATCAGTTGGCTCGCTCCAAAGCGCAGCTTGCACCACAGCGACACTTGTCGGTGTTGCTTTTAAAACGAGTAATTCTTGAACACCTACAGGTAATTGCGAGCGAACAGATGCAACCGCTAGCTTTATTTCATTAAAGGCAAGGTCAACATGAGTACCATAAAAGAAAGTTACCGTAACCCGTGCACCATCATTCTTTACTTGTGATTCAACGGTTTTAATACCTTCAATAGTATTAAATGCCTCTTCCAGTGGCTGTACCACCAAGGTTTCAACATCATGAGGTGATGCACCAGGGTAAATAACTTCAATTAATGTGATAGGAATATCAAACTGCGGATCTTCTGAGCGAGGAATTGTATGGTAAGAAACTAAGCCTACAAGAATAAGCAATAACACAATAATCAAAGAGAACTGTGAGTTATTGATAGCTGCCTTAGGTAAAAACATGCCTAAAACTCACCTAGCTCAAACTGTTGCCAACCTTTGGTGATCACAGCTAATTCATTGGTAATACTTGAGGCATCAATGTATAAAAATTGGCTATCGATATGAGTAATATCGAAAAATGCTTTCTCTACGTCCGTTTCACTGTTTTCAATATAAAAGCCCGCTTGGCCACTATTATTCATTTGAACTAAAGCACTATTAGGAACTTTTAGCACGCGCTGCTCTGTTTCGAACGATAAGGTGACGTTTGCAAATTGGTCACTAACAAGCGTGTCCCCTACTTTTACGCCTTGGAGTGTCACTTCAATAATATACATGTTGCCAGCTGCGTTTGCTTTGACAGGCACCTTAGTAACGCTTCCATTAAAATTTCCAGCTCCAGTTACTTGTACTTGCACCATTTGATTTAGGCGAACATAGGAGATTTCATCTGTCGTTAAAGCAACTTTTACCATTAAATTATTATCGATTGCCGCAACTTCCAATACATCAACACTAGGCATTAGAGAAGCGTTCATATCAACAAATCGACTCAGTACCACGCCATCAAATGGCGCCTTTATTTCCGATTTTTCAAGATTGTAGTATGCAACTTGATAAGCGTGCCGTGCAGTTTGAACTTGAGTTTCAGCCAAATCTAGCGCTTGTTGGCTGCTTAAATTTTGACGCATTAACTCTTTGATGCGATTGACTTCTCTTTTCGCTTGCATCAACTGCACATAATGAGAATCTTTTACCGCTCTAAGGTCAGTTGCTTCTAGGCTGGCAAGTAGATCGCCCTTTTTAAAATACAGCCCTTCATCTGTATATAAATGTTTTAAAAAACCTTGGCTTTTAAAGGATAAATGTTGGGTGCGTTTAAAGCTTACTTTTCCGACACGGGAAAAGGTCTTAGCAAAAGGCTTCGCCGACAATTGTTGAACTTGGTACTGCTGCGCAACTAATGGAAAAGAACACGCTAAACTAAAGCCTATGATCAAAATTAAGTAGCTGAATATTTTCATACAATTACAAGTAAACAACCGTGTTGATGTAACTGACATACAGTATAGTGCGAGAATGGCATTCAGGATATAGAAAATACTGCGTTTTCAATAATTTTGTTCAACTAAGACGCTTATTTTTATCTCTTAGGATTGATTGTACTTTTTAAAGGGTAGACATAAACAATGATAGGCTTTAGTATTCCCGCCCTGTTAGCAGCTCGAATTGCTGACATAATTAAGATTACCTCCACCCGTAGCTCACTTGGATAGAGCGCGTGCCTCCGGAGCACGAGGTAACAGGTTCGACTCCTGTCGGGTGGGCCACTTCTGTCTCCCATATACGCAAGCTTTAGCACCTTCGTTAGTGTTATTTAGCCGTGCTCTTCGCACCTAGTTCACAAACAAGACTTTTCAGTCAAAACGCTGTATTATTGCTATAATTCAATGAATTAATTACAGTGTATATTTTGTACTTCAATAAATAGTATGCAAGCGTCGCCAAAAGCCAAACATCTTTGTCAGATTACTTTGTTAGGGAACTTAGTCGCTAAGCCTGAAATCAGGTACTCGGCAAACCCAGTATTGGCAACAACAGATATTACTATTGCAACGCATAGCAAATGGCTAGATAAAAAAACCAATACTCAAAAAGAATGGACTGATTTTCATCCTATAAAAGCCATTGGTGAAGTATGTGAGCAAGGGTTATCGTCTGCTGAAAAAGGCGATTTATTATTAATTAAAGGGACCTTAATCGATCAGCCTAAATCTGACAGTCAGTTTGTCATGGCTTCGTTTATTCAAGCCTATCCCAAAGGTTACGCGCCTTCGATTAATCACTTAAATATCAGTGGAAGACTATCAAGCGATATAAAGTTAGTCTCTACACAAAAAAACAAAGTAATGGCTGAACTAGAGTTAGTTTCAGATCACAGTGTCTTTTCTCATACAAAAGAAACCTTAGTTCAACAAACAATTACACGTACCGTTCATGTATGGGGCAAAACTGCCGAGCATCTACAGCAAACGGCATATATAGATGATGAATTGATTATTGACGGAAAATTGAGCTACCTCAATAATAAGAATAAGCATCAGCTAATAGATGCTCATCAAGTTATACAGGTATCGTCCTAAAAAATTGACTAAAAACCCGACTCAAGAAGGACTTCGATTCGGCATGATACATGCTAAAAAACAGTGTCGAGTATGGCTATATCGCGCACTGAACATATTATTTATTTTCGGCTGTTTAAGCTTACTTGCGCCAAGTAAGAGTTCCGCTGAAAGCCCTGTTTTTGGCGAAAAGAAAACCCTAACACCTATTCAAGCTTCTTCTTGGCAAAGTGTTGCACCTTTGCCACAAAGCGATAATCAATTTTTCGCTCAATCTGCCAAAGGCATGATATATCATGTTAATTTTGAGCAAAGCACAGATTATCCTATTGTTGACCTAGCGAAATATTATCCTGAGCTAACCTCGGTGAGTGCTTTAGCGATTCATCCCAACTTTTCTGAGTTCGACACATTTGGCTACTACAAAATATACACTGCTCATACTCAACTCAAGCAAGCAGCTAATCGACAGAATACTTCACTTTTACGTGATAAAAATTCAACGACCTACCCAGTTGAAGTAGTAGTCACAGAATGGCAATTAACGCTAAGTGAAGAAAGTGAGAATTTCTCAATTGATAGTTCTCGTATCGTACTAAACGTACCAATACCACAAGAAGGGATCACAGTATCGGCACTGGCTTTTAGTCCATTCATAAAACCATGGCAACAAGGCTTTGGCTATCTTCATTTGGGCCTTTCTAGCCAGACAAAGAAACATCAAGATCCGTTTCTGACCGGCGCTATAATAAGAATAAACCCGCAACCTTTTGGACTAAAAGCATACTCTATTCCAGCGTCAAACCCTTTCCAATTTAGTAGTGAAATACCGGATGAAATATACGCTTTGGGTTTAGGTTTGTTTAAACAATTACTATGGGTGAAAGATAATGTTAATCAACTACTTAAAGTCAGTGAAGATTCAAGCACGTTACTCATTTCCAAAACCAATATAGGTACAGACGCTAGAAACCTAGACAAAAACACACCAGCATACGCTCAATTAGAAAATGTTATTAGCCCTCTTTTTTATCTAAAAAGTCCACATCTAGGTAATCAAAACCGTCCTTACGTTTTCCTACAAAAGTTAGACCAATCTACCGTAATTTCTTCCATTAGTAGCCATGGAGAACAAAGTGCGAAAATTCTGACCAATATCGCAGCTAAAGCAGATGATTACGCTACAAATAATCTTCTGATGACTATAAATGGCAGGTTTTCTATTCTTTCACTCGACAACAATACTCTGCTGCAAGCGTTAAACTCACAGCAAGAAGTAGCAACTGATAACGCCCCCTCAAATCAGGTTAATCAATCTGATCGCACTTATGGAAAATGGTTGTTAGGGCTTATTGGAATTATACTTATAGCGTTTATCGGTATTCGCTTATTCAATCGTTCAAGCAAGCTTCATATTCGCAACCTGCTTCATAGCACGTTTGCAAACTTTACATTTGACGATGCTAACCAACTTCACTTCTTCCAACGACACGAAGAATCGCCGAGTAAGAGTATTTCGTTAACAGAAGTTCGGGAAGTAGTTTTACTATTAAACGGTAAAGATATTGCCTGTGTTAATCATCACTCTTCATTTAGTAATAGTGCTCAACAATTTGTGACATTAGCGTTTAAAACTGAAAAACGCGACAAGATGGTTGACGATAAAGTAAGAGAAGTAAAAGTAAAAATAACCCTCGCAAACGGTATTGTTTTAACGACGTGTTTGTATATGCGAAAGGGGAATGTTCGCCTTACTAAGCGTAAGTTTTATCAAATTGAAGCTGCGGTTATTGATTCCTTATGGGCCTTTTCCAAAACCCTGTGCCCAGATGATACAGAAGAAAGGCATATAGAAGAAATTGAAGAATCCCCTCAACGTTCTTCAACGATATCTAAAAAAGAAGTCTCGTCAGAATCTAACGAAGATATTATTTTGTCGGATTCAAACGAAAAAGCATTAGATTCAACACTCATTCAGAGTACGAATAACAACCCTTCTGGCCCACAGGTGCTGGCACAAGAGCAAGAACAAGTAATAAACGATAAGGCTTCTTCACCAGCGCAAGATATAAATGCTCACTCACATCATATAATTGATAACCCCGATCCAATACATCCCTCGAATGAAGTTGACGATGTGCAATTAATTGAATCTTTAGGTCACTTGGTAGAACTTAAAGAGAAAGGTTTTTTAACAGAAGACGAATTTAAAATCTCTAAACAGAGGATTTTGCAAAAGCTATCGGAACAATAACTGCCCATTAATACGCTAATGGGCAGCTTCATTACTTAATCTAACGTCAACAAATATTTAATCAGTGCGTTATATTCTTGTTCTAAGTTACTTTTGTCTAAACCACGGTGGTTCACCATAAATTTACCATTAACAATGACACTTGGAACACTGGTCATTTCTTTCTTTTGAGAAAGTGTTTCTTGGTTCGCTTTCATTACAGCCGCAGCTTTTTTTACTTCCTCGCTGTCCATTAGTCGGTCAAATTCGTCACCATCTGCACCATTTAAGACAAATACATTACGAATATCACGTTGTGATGTTGGTACAGCTCTATGCACGTGGATATACTTAAATATTGATGCAATGTGTTGTTCAGCCATCCCCATTTTCTCAGCGGTAATTAGCGCACGTGTTAGCATCTGTTGCATCTTTGGAGAAGCAAAGCCTAGAAAATCGACATGGCTTTTCTCAAACTTTGCCCCTTCAGGTAAATGCTTTTTAATTGAACCAACCATGTATTCGAACTGATAACAATGCCCACAATAAAAAGAAAAGTACTCTTTTACTACCGGGCCATCAACACTGATAGGACCAACGACTTTATAATGAACACCTTCTTTAAATTCGGTTGCCATCGACGAAATACTAACCCAAGAAAGTAAAACCAGACTCAATAGTCGTTTCATTTATTAACTCCTAACTACATTTATTTCTACATGCCTAAGCTTAAAGGCGACTCTTGCAAAGCGGCGTATTGCTCTTTAAGGGCTAGAATCTGTTCTTCCCAGTACTTATCAGAAGAAAACCAAGGAAAATTAACAGGAAATGCCGGATCTTGCCACCGTTTACATAACCAAGACATATAGTTGATTTGTCGCATACTTCGCAAAGATTCTATCAACATAAGCTCTTTAGAATCAAATTCACAAAACTCTTCATACCCTGATAGCAAGGTATCAAGCTGCAATACTTTTTGTTGGCGATCACCGGAAAGCATCATCCAAATGTCTTGAACAGCAGGACCTTGCCTGCAATCGTCTAAATCGACAAAATGCGGGCCATTATCTGTCCAGAGAATGTTACCAGCATGGCAATCACCATGTAGCCTTATTGTCTTATTGGGTTGATAATGTTGCTTAGTCAATTCAGCCACTTGATTAAGCACGGTAAAAAACGCTTGGTGAAGATGCTGAGGCACATAACCAGAACTATCAATAACCTTGATGGCGCTATCAACAAACTCTTCCGTGTTAATACTTGGTCTATGGCTAAAATCACTTCGACTGCCAACTGAATGAATCCTACCAAGAAAACGACCCATCCACTCTAATTGATCTAAATTGTCGACTTCAAAGATTCTGCCACCTCGGCAAGGGTATAATGCAAATCGATAGCCCTGATAAGAGAACAGAGATTGCCCATCGATAACCAAAGGAGCAACAACAGGAATTTCACTATCGCTTAGTTCCAGTGAAAATTGATGCTCCTCTAGAATTTGCTCGTCGAGCCAGCGTTCAGGCCGATAGAATTTGGTGACATACTTAGTATTATTATCATCATGAAATTGGTACACGCGGTTTTCATAACTGTTAAGCGCTAACAAACCGCTATCTACCAATATATCTAAGCTTTCGATACCATCTAAAATGGTATCAGGAGACAACCCTGAAAAATCAAATGTCGACATTAACGTTTATTAAAAAAGCGAGATTCCTGCGACAATGATACCTCATCCTGATCAGAAATTAAGGTTACGGTAAAAGTAATTTCAGTCATATAGCCATCTAAGTCATAAGGATCTACCGCTAAGCTCATAGGTAAAGTAAATACAGATGCAGCTTTTACCGACACTTCTTGCTCACCTATCCACTGTAAATTGTCAATACCAGACACTGATAGACGGTAGCGGTTATCTGTTTGCGATTTGTTGAGAATTTTTAAGGTATAAACGTTTTCAATTTCACCATTAAAGTTTTCTTTAGCAAGCTCTGTTCTATCTCGAATAATGTCAAGCGACACTGGCACGCGATTAGAAATTTCCCACACCAATAAACTACACATCACGAATAACACAACCGCGTAGCCGATTAACTTAGGGCGAATAAGATGAACCTTTTTGCCTTTCAATTCATGCTCTGTGGTATAACGAATTAGGCCTTTATCATATTTCATGCGCTCCATTACACCATCGCAGGCATCAACACAGGCGCCACAGTTAATACACTCGTACTGTAATCCATTGCGAATATCAATCCCTGTAGGACATACCTGTACACACAGAGCACAATCAATGCAGTCCCCCAAGCCTAGTGCTTTAGGATCTTGCTTTCTTGAACGGGGGCCTCGACTTTCACCGCGATTATAATCATAAGAAACCGTTAACGTGTCTTTATCAAACATCGCTGACTGAAAACGCGCATAAGGACACATATGTAAGCACATGATTTCTCGCATCCAGCCAGCATTACCATAGGTACAAAACGCAAAAAACCAAACAGTTGCAGCTAAAGCAAACGAACTATTAAAGGTAAAAAAGTCGATAAATACATCTTTAGCAGGAGCAAAATAACTAACAAAGGTAAGCGAGGTTAATAAGGCGAAGATAATCCAACAAGTGTGTTTAAGCGCCTTACGCCAAAACTTATTGAAGTCCATTTTCTGCGCATCAAGTTTTTTACGCTGATTCGCAGTACCTTCAATTTTCTCTTCAAACCATATAAAGATAAACGTCCACACCGTCTGTGGACATAGGTAACCACACCAAACCCTACCTAGAAACGTGGTGACAAAAAATAGTAAAAAAGCACCGATAATGAATAGCCATGCGAGTAGCGTTAAATCTTGTGGCCATAATGTCAGCCCCCACAAAGTAAAGCGCTGATTGGCGATATCGAGCAAAATAGCCTGATTGCCGTTGTAGGTT
The DNA here is from genome assembly GCF_055786205.1 of Thalassotalea coralli. Taxonomy (NCBI): domain Bacteria; kingdom Pseudomonadati; phylum Pseudomonadota; class Gammaproteobacteria; order Alteromonadales; family Colwelliaceae; genus Thalassotalea; species Thalassotalea coralli. The sequence continues at coordinate 114,232 of NZ_JBVVBK010000008.1, forward strand.
AACCAAGGAAGTACCGCGAACAAGGCGAGAAAAAAGAAGTTCATTTTCTGGCGCAAACGCTGAAAAATACCTGAGACTTTACGCACGTAAATCTGATCACGCGGTTTATACTGCTCAACCGTTTTTGGCTGCTCAATTTTAATATTTTTTACTGGAATATTTGCTCGTGATTTAGTTTTATCCGTTTCAGTATCCACTTGTCCACCCTAACGACAAATACAAACACGCCTCTGATGCGCTTTTACCCTAAAAACCAGATCAAAGTTCATGCGTGTATTGTTGAGTAAAATTTATTATCCTACTGTTATGGCTTTATTATACGACATGCTATGAAGAATTTATTGATCTTAATCGTGGCAATCGCACTCTTTTTGCACTTTTACCCACAAAAAGAGTTACAGGACTTCTACGAACAAAGTAAACAAAAGGTGTTGGAGACATTTTCTGAAGCGACAGATACACGCGTTAGATTAGATCCGAAAAAGATAACACGTGACCTTGAAGTGCATTTAAAACAATTTAATGAATCAGAACGACACTTTATTGATGAGTTAACTCAGTCTAGAAAAAGTGTCGTCGAATTTTATCGCAATTATTGTAATTCGAACAAACGCTCTGCCGATTTGCATATTACCAATCAAAGGTTAGTTTGCGATACAATAGCCCCTTATCAAAGCTTGTTTTAAGCAAGTCTAGCTTTCAAATTAAGATAAGCTTGTGTTATCTCTTCTTCTAGCGCATGTTCTCCATCACGGATTTTCCATTCGCCATTAACCATGACATGCGCAATGAGCTTTTCTTGACTAGCGAAGACCAAACTATCCATAACATGCCTATCGTCATTTGCGTAAAGCGATAATTTTGCTTCATCTAACACCAACAAGTCTGCTTGCTTACCAAGTGCTATTTCACCACTGTTATGAGCCGTACTTGCAGCGCCACCAATATTGGCCTGTTGCCATAAATATTGCCCAACAGAAGGTGTTTCTTGATCTGCCAATAGCGCCCTTTGCTGCTTTACAAGCCGTTGAGCGTATTCTAACCAACGAAGCTCTTCAATCGGATTAACACTGATATGGCTGTCTGAACCAATTGCAATTTTGCCTTTCTTTGCCATGTACTCAACCGTTGGAAAAATACCATCTCCCAAGTTAGCTTCCGTTGTCGGGCATATTCCAGCTATAGCACCACTTCTAGCCAAGCCATCGATCTCGGCTTCATTAATATGGGTGGCATGAATCAAGCACCATTTTTCATCCAACTTAAAATTATTAAGCAACCATTCAACAGGTCGCTGACCGTAATAACCGATGCAATCCTCAACTTCTTTTTGTTGCTCAGCTATATGAATGTGCACCGGCGCAGTGTTATCTGCACTATGCAAATGCTCAACAGCACTTCGTAATGAATCTGCATCCACCGCGCGTAATGAGTGAGGAGCGATACCAACATTGACATTATCTTTGCTTCTTGCATGGTCAATACAATGTGAAACCAACTGATTAAAGTCTTCAATCGAGTGAATAAATCGTTGTTGGCCTTGATTGGGTACCTGCTTACCAAAACCACTATACTGATAAAGAACGGGTAATAGCGTTAACCCTAATCCCGTCACTTGAGCGCTATTAATGATTTCTTCCGCCATAGCTTTGGCTCCATGCTCAGAGGCGCCACCAATATCGTGATGCAAATAGTGAAATTCAGCAACACGTGTATAGCCTTGTTTAAGCATTTCGACATAGAGCTGACTGGCAATCACACCTGCGTCTTTAATTGACAGTTTAGCGAGAAAGTCGTACATCACCTTACGCCAAGTCCAAAAGCTATCCTGGCCCTCACTTCCTTGCTCGCTATATCCTGCGAATGCTCGTTGAAACGCATGGGAGTGGCAATTTATCATCCCTGGAATAATGGTATGGTAATGTTCACTTGCATTTACATCACCAGATTCAATACTACTCACAATACCGTTTTCAATCGACAAGGTTTTGTCATGCTGCCAACCCGTTGAAGTAAGAATTCTATTAGCATGGATACGTATCGACATTATGATTTACCTTGTGCGTATTGAATAATTTGTTTAACCATCATGTGCAGCTTTTCTTGCACTTGTTCAGCCTTAGCTATGTTGTAGACCATTTCGGTCTCATCCATGTAAGTTCGCTGAGACAACTCCAATTGAATGGCGTTTATTCCTTGAGTAGGCTGTCCAAAGTGGCGAGTAATATAACCGCCTTTAAATCGGCCATTCGCTATTTTGCTATAAGGTGAAAAATCAAGGGACATAACACTATCCAATAAAGTGTTATCACAACTTTCACCATCATTGGTGCCGAAGTTAAAGTCAGGCAATACCCCATCAAAAAAACGCGGCACCTCAGAGCGAATAGAGTGAGCTTCAAGTAACACTGCTCGGCCAAATTTAGCTTTTATCTCACTAAGTGTGTCGGCTAGCGCTTGATGGTAAGGGCGCCAGTAATTTTCAATGCGCGCATCTATTTCACTACTACTAGGCTGTTTTCCCTCTAAGTAAATAGGCTCACATTCAAAGGTAGTCGTTGGACAAAGTTCAGTAGAATTTGCTCCTGGGTATAGGTTAGCGCCAGAGCTGTCTCTATTTAAGTCAATCACATATCGACTAAAGTGCGGAGTAATAATATAAGCACCAAGTTGTTGAGCAAATTGATACAACTTATCTAGGTACCAGTCCGTATCAGCAACTTTTTTACCTGCAGCTGTCGTGGTTTCACTCATTTCGGGTAAAAGCATTTCGCCGTTATGAGGCATACTAATCAACACAGGTACTGAACCCTGTTGAAGCTGAAATATTTCGGACATTGTTAACTCGCTCAAATTGTATATACAAGTTGAAATTTTACACGTCAAAGCTCAAGGAGGCAATAATTCGTGGTAATTAGAATTTTAGTCAGGCGCTACGACAATAAAAAGCGAGGGCTATGCCGTAAGTTCGAATTGGTTTCTAGGCGGTTTATCATATGCTAAGGTGATAGTCGCGTAGCGGTTTTCAATAACATTACTGCGCTTAATCATTTCATCGTTGCGGGTGGGCGCAATCGCTTCTTGAGAAGCTAATGTAGCATTAATTTTTGCGTCAAAATCAGAAGATTCTTCGCCACCGTCTTCAAGTTTAGAAAACGTATCGGAATTACCTATAACACGTGGGCTGCTTGATCTTTTTACGGTATCTTCTGATAGTTCCGTTGCTAATTCTGATTGAGCTTGGGCTATCATTTGCGCCGCTTTGTTAGCAACACGAGTATCTTGAATCGAAGGGTCAGCAGGTGCTAGCGCAGCGTTATAAACCTTTTGCATCTTGGTTATGGTGGCGCGAGGATCACCTTTAACTGGTGAAAGGTCGACAGAGACTTCGCCTTCTACAGCATATTTTTTTCCGTCAGGACCAACTTCAAAAGTATAACTCGGCGAACCTGTATAAGGACCACCAACTGAAGCATGCGCTTGCTCGTGTGCCCTAACTTCTTTATCTCTTAACGATAATTCTTTAATTTGCTGCTGTTCAGCAAACTCCTGAGATTTACTTTGCTCTTTTTCAATATCCTTTTTTTGTGCTTCAGCTTCTTCACTACTCTGAGAAAGTTTACCAGAGTCATCGCTTGCTTGCTGCTGAGGATTTTGTTCAGGATCAGTTTGTTCTTGCGAGCCTGCTTGCTCGTCACTGATAGAGGAATTAGCCAATTCCGCTTGTTTACGGATATTTTCAAAATCGACTTGTTCATTATTTTGAGCAGGTGTGCGAGCACGTTCTCGCTCAGAAGCAACGCCCTTTTCCGCCGCAGACTGCTGTGCTGCAGCAGGCTGGCTGATGACTTCTCGTTGAACATTGTCACGACGCAACGCATCTGTCGACGGGTTAGATACCGTCGGCAAGGTAGGAATTGTTGTCGTAACGTTCGTGATATTCATTGTTATTTACACACTAACGTCTAGTAATGTACCTAACATATCATCCGCCGTTTTAATAACTTCCGCTGATGCTTTCGCCTGGTGTTCCGCCACGCGCAATTCCACAATTGACTTGTTAAGATCAGACAAATCACCAGAGCCAGTGTTTTGATCAACCGTCGCATCATTAGCTTGTTGCCCCAATTCAGGCGAGTTGGGGTTGTAACCAACCGCACTGGCAATATCAGTTGCTGCTTGGTTAGCGGTGTCGGTAGCTTTTTGAAAGCCTTGTAAGCCCGAAGAAAAAGCTGATTGAATTTCCATGAAAATCTCCAAAATATCTCGGCAACTTCACACAAAAAATTGCACTAACTACAGATATTAATCACCCACGGTGTCTGTTTAATTATTAACCATTACGCATCAAATGTAAAGCGAGCTAGAGTTATCTAAAGCGTTTCAAGCCAATCAACCAACGCTGCTTTAAAGGAATCAAAATGACTAATAAAAGGCGCATGAGATGCTTTCTCAAATATAGCGTGTTGGCTGTTCGGCGCTAAGGCAGAAATTTTGTCGATAGCCCCTTTAGGGACTAAGCCATCAAGTCGACCGTATAGTCGCAAAAATGGCTGGGTTATTTGACTAAGCTCACTGCGCAAATCAACTTGTTCTAATAACAGTAAAGATTTGTCTAAGGTCGCTTTACTCGCCATAGGGTATTGCATCACTAAATCTCGAATAACTTTGATGTCTTGACGAACATGCGGACTGCCCATGGCTTGAATCTTTAAAAAGTTCTCAATGGTCTTTTTGGTATCGTGTGAAAGCTGACGATGAAAAAGCGATAAAACATTCGGTTGAATACCTGGCCAATCTTCACTCTCCACAAAATAAGGAGAGCTTGCAACTGTCGCTAAGGCTGAACATTTTTCAGGAAAATCTAGCGCTAGCTTAGATGCCACTAAACCACCTAATGACCAGCCAATCACCACCGAATTATCATCAATAACAGCAGCGATCTTCTGTACTATGGCCTCTAAGCAGTAATCATCAAGAGCAACATCGACATTATTGCCATAGCCAGGTAAATCAAGACACGTCACGCTGTATCTTTCTGATAATGCCTTAGCTAATGGTTCAAACACGCCAGCATTTAAGCCCCAGCCGTGAATAAGAACAATTGACGACCCAGTGCCAATACTCGCAATTTTCAGTTTATCTGCCATGCTAATTTGAAATGTTTTAAAAAAGCGCAATTTTAGCCAATTAACTAGTCAAATGAAATGGATTTCAACATATCAAAGTGCTTGGACAAGACTATTGTCGAGCTTGCCACAAAAGCACTACTCAGTCGTAGATCAATGTAATTTGTGCTTAGCACCAACGTCAGATATTCCTATGTTGTGTCACAACTGCCAAGAAGACTTGGTAAAATTTGATATGGATATTTGTCAACGCAACCTCCTCAACTGGCCGGCGATTGCCAAACTAATCAAAAAACCAAAGTTTGATCAGTTACTCAGCTTCTCTCTCTATCAATGGCCTGTCAGCCATTGGCTTACTCAGCTTAAATATCATCAAAGGTTTGATTATGCCAAGCTCATCGCAGCGCTGATGACACAGTTTGTTAAAACAAGATGTGAACAGGATGACGACAAAGTATGGCTTTGTGTACCTATATCATCTGCTACTTGGCGCAACCGAGGGTATAATCAGGCACACTTAATCGCACGAGAGTTTTGCCACGACTTACAAGTTAACTATTTAAAGAGAGCACTAAATAAATCAGGAGATTCACTCAGTCAAGTTGGGCAAACAGGTACTCAGCGACGGAGAAACCTGAAAGGTAAGTTTTCACTCGATCCAGCGGTGACACTGCCCGAGAGAGTTTATTTATTTGATGATGTTATCACTACCGGCGCTACAGCTAACGAAATATCAAAATTGCTAAAGCAAAACGGAGTGAAATATATAACCTTAGTCACGGTCGCCATTTCACTCCCTCATGCTCAATAGCGGCTATTTGCCTGATGCGCTGAAAGCTTTTCCAAAAAACAAACTATTAGAAAGTAATCTTGCGCTACCGAACCAATAACCTCTAAAACTCAAAACGTCGGGGGTTGCAATGACACGGCCACGACCGTAATTATGAGCAACTACTGCTGGTGTATTAGCAATTCTGTTAACAAGATTTTTGTCAGTGTAACCGCTTAATAGTGGCGTTTTTTCATAAGTAGCGACTGCTGTAAACGGTGCAATAGTGTCTGACATAATCAAGGTACTATTTCTAAAAAGTGGTAACTGATCATCGTTAAAGCCGTAAGCTAACGGATGACTCGCATCTATCTTGGTAGAATATATCGCCCCAGCAATTCTTTTACGACCAGACAGGGCTTCTTTATCGCGATAGTTTAAGTTTGTAGTATCAAATAAGTCGTCTATCTGCTCTTTCGAAACAAAGTTTGCATTTAAAATAGATTGGTCTGATAACCATTTTGCTGCGCGTTTTTGGCCGAAAATAACGCCACCTTGCTTGATCCAAGCGGTTAATCTATCAATGGTAGACTTACTCAAGCTGCTATAACGCCCGTCTACCATTAACACATGGGTATAATCATTAAAGTTAATACGAGATAAACGCGTTTGCTCAACTACTGTTACCGGTACACCTAGAAAGTCATCTAAATAGAACAACACTTCAGCCGCTTCGTATTGAGAACTGCCTTTTCCGCCAACGAGCAACACTTTCACAGGTTCGATATTGTCGAAAGATCTAGAGCCCAAATCTATACCTTGAACTGTTAAGCCCGTAGAGATAGTAAACAGGGGTAATTGATTCTTCTTCGCTTGCTCAGACAAAACAGTTAACCAATTTTGATTGGTTTGGATCCCTGCTGGAATCACAATGGTGCCGCGAGAAAATTGTTTTGTTTTTCCATCGATAACCGACGAAAAGGTTTTCGTTGCAACACGCGCTTTAATATCGGCACTTAATAATTTATTTAACAATTTCGGTGCTAAAGTATGCTGCCATTCAAAAGCAAATGCATAAGCGGCTTCTAAAGACTTAACATCGTTATTATCCGCAGGTGCTTGCCAAACTGAATTCGCTACCTTTAAGCCACGCGAGCGTTTTACTTTAACAAATGGGATATCCATGGCTAAAGGCATGGTCCATCCTGAAACATCGTAAAAGGTATTATCTTTGAAGTTAGTTCCTTGACCAAATAACGCTTCAATAACACGATATTGCCCTTGTTTTATTGGAATGAAATAGCTGCCTTTAGCAGGGTAAACGACATCATTAACTTCATATTCTGCCGTTAGTGGATAAACATTGATTCTATGCGCCGATAACTTCTCAAGAAACAATGCCATTTTATATGGGTCATTTGGTTCAGAAATAAGGTAGCCTTCAAATTTTGCTTTGCTTGCCTCTTTTTTCGCGTTTTCATAAAAACGCTTTCGGTATGCTTTAAATTCTGCTTGGTTTTTCCATGCGCCTTCTATCGTAGAAAGTGACGTATAAACATGATTCTGAATGCCATATTCAAAAGTTAACAAGCCATTAATAGAATCTTGTTGGAACCCTCGGCTACTTGCCTGTTCAAATAGTACGCCCACGCCACCATTAATGTCTGGGTATGTTGAACCTTTGCCATAATAAAAATCGTCGAAGCTCTCTTGGCTGTAATATAAACGATTGTCTTTATCTAATGCAGCGCTGTGAAATGTTGCCAACAATTGCGTTAAAGCTTGATTCTTCTTTGGTGTCAAAGGGTGAGTTCGGGTAGGAATACCCGGTTGAAAGAAGTAACTACTATTAGCGCCCATTTCATGGAAATCACCTAACACATGAGGCTGGTATTGCTGATAAAACTTCATGCGGTTTTGAGTTTCTTGCTGAGACAGCAATAGCCAATCGCGATTTAAATCAAAACCAAAATGATTCGTTCGGCCAGTACGCCAATCTTGATGATGCTCAATGTGATTAGGATCTGGGTTCGGTGTGGTGCCTCTGTGGGTATTCACCCAGTTGGTGAACCTATCCATACCATCAGGATTTAAACTTGGCTCAATCACCACTATGGTATCGTTTAGCATCTGTTTAACTTCTGAGTCTTGACTAGCAGCCAGATAATAAGCAATAGCTAACGAGGCGTTACTACCTGTAATTTCATCACCATGCACTGAGTAACCTAGCCAAACAACCAATGGTGCGTCAGCAGTTCTTGCCGCATGTTTAGCGAGTAATTCAGGTAAATTTTTTAAATTTTCTTCACTAGAAATAGTTAACAGAAGTTGGCGGCGCATTTCTTTGCTGTAGCCCATTTCAGTTAAGTTAATTCGGGCAGATTGCTGTGATAACACTTCCATGTAGCGCACTAACTGGTCATGGCGAACGTGTCTCTCTCCTAAGCCGAAGCCCAAAAGCTGTTCTGGCTTAGTTAAATCACTTAAGTATTCATGTTTGGGTAAAAATTTTTCTACTTTAGCCGCTGAAGCGGGTGAAGCAATAAACATCATTATTAAGACAATAACGAAAGTGCGCATTAGCATGTTAACAAACTCCTTAGAAAGTCGGCATCAACATAACAAACTCTGATTTTTCCATCCAGTGAATTACTCGCAATTCCTTGGTTATTTGTCTCTTTTTTATCTCTATTGCACTTCAAAATAGCATTAAAACTCAAGATAGCGTCAATTTCGCAAGATCTACTGGCGCATTGAGCCATAGCAGAGTAAAATGGGCTAATCCTGACCAATTCACTCAGGTATTTTTTCAATTCATGTTTTTCTGTAGAGTGTAAAAGCTATGATCACTATTTCTGAATCGGCTCAAAGTCATTTCGCTAAGTTGTTAGAGACACAAGCTGAAGGTACGAGCATTCGAGTTTTCGTTGTTAACCCAGGTACGGCTAACGCTGAATGTGGCGTGTCTTATTGTCCTGCTGATGCCGTTGAACCAGAAGATATGGAATTAAAATTTAATGGTTTCTCTGCTTATGTAGATGCTGAAAGTAAGCCTTTCCTAGAAGAAGCTGAGATTGACTTCGTTACTGATCAAATGGGTTCTCAACTGACGCTAAAAGCACCAAACGCTAAATTAAGAAAAGTAGCTGATGACGCTCCATTATTCGATCGCGTCGATTACTTTATTAAAGCTGAAGTAAACCCACAACTTGCAGGCCACGGTGGTGAGTGTAATTTGATGGAAATCACCGAAGACGGTTATGCAGTATTGCAATTTGGCGGCGGTTGTAATGGCTGTAGCCAAATAGACGTTACTGTGAAAGACGGTATCGAGAAGCAATTACTTGAAATTATGAATGGTGAAATCAAAGGTGTTAAAGATGTCACCGAGCACGAGCGTGGCGAACATTCTTACTACTAATTAGAGTGTTCACTCGTTGATAAAACCGAGCTATATGCTCGGTTTTTTAGTTTTTAAAGGGCTTGGTTTCTTGTCCAATAAAGGTGACCAGCAAGCGTCGCGCCTCTAAACAACATAAAAATAGACAACGCAGCCCATAGCGCATGATTATGAAGATCCTGTAGCAGCCACCACGCAGGAAAGAAACCGACAACTGTGGAGACAATCATGCTGTTTCGCATTACTCGCCCTCGAGTTAAGCCAATATATATGCCATCAAATAAATAACTCCAACAAGCAACAATTGGCAAAATAACTATCCAATTTAGAAACTGCTCAGCGTAAGTAACAACTGGCTTAATTGAAGAGATGGTGTTGATTAAGTAACTGCCATATAAATAAAAACAAGCAGCATAGACAACCGCGAAAATGAGCGTCCAAAACAAGCTAACCCAAACTACTTGCCTAAACTCTTTTCTGTCATTGGCACCTTTTGCCTTTCCCACCATCACCTCAGCGGCATTAGCAATACCATCTAAGCCAAATGAAATAAACAGTAAAAAATTCATGAGAATGGCATTGGCAGCCACCACAGTGTCGCCAAGACGTGCCCCTTGAAAGGTGATAAAAACAAAGCACACTTGTAAGGCTAACGTTCGCAGTAAAATATCTCGGTTGAGTTGAAAATATTGCTTGATTGGCGCTTTCTCAAATATGTCAGATTTATGCAATATTATCTGTCTATCAGATTTTTCTTTGATTAACCGCATGCCAACAAACAATGCCATGCATAAGCCACTATATTCTGCTATCAATGTTGCCCAAGCGACACCTTGCACTTGCCAATCGAATACCACAACAAAAAGCAGATCGAGCAACAAATTAATCAAGTTCATGGCAATAAAAATCCACATGACAGATCGTGCTTTATGGTTTCCTAGCAGCCAGCCAATAATGACGAGATTGGTCAATGCTGCAGGTAAGCTCCAAATACGAATCTGACTATATTGTGTTGCGTAGAATTGAACATTTTCACTCCCCCCCGCAATACTGACCGCAGCTGGGATATACCAGGATTGAATGGCGATAAACAGTAGGCCGACAGCTACTGCTACCACTATACCTCTTGCTAATACTAAGAGGTTGTCTTGAAAATTCTCGGCACCAAATGCCTGAGCAGACAGCCCTGTCGTGGTCATTCGTAAAAAACCACACAACCATGTCACGATTGTGATGACAGTCGCGCCGATAGTACTGCCGCCTAAATAGTAAGCTTCAGGAAGATGGCCAATAACGGCCGTATCGACTAGCCCTAAAAGCGGCGCAGTAATATTCGACAACACCATAGGTATTGCCAGCAAAAACAAGTTTTTATGTAATTGTTTATTCATGTGAACTTTTTCGTGACACCGGAGCACTAACTAGTGAAAATAACTATACTTACGTTTCACTTTGCAATAAAAGCTATTATAGGTACAACTTAATGAAAAATAAGGCGCTTGCTCATTTATTCTTAGTCTTTTTGAGTTTTATTTCATTTGTAAGCCAAAGTGCCGTCATTTTGCAGTACCACCATGTCAGCGCCGATACCCCTAAAAGCACTTCTATCACACCAGAGCAGTTTGCTGTGCATATGAAATATTTGGCCGACAATAGCTTCCGTGTTATTCCATTAAACGAATTGATCGAAAAAATTCAAAAACAACAACCTATTGACGATAAAACCGTTGTTATTACCTTTGACGATGCTTATTTAAATATTCTAACCAACGCAAAACCCATTTTGGATCAGTACAACTACCCATTCACTATTTTTGTGAATCCCGGAATAGTTACCCGTGGCCGCGCAAACTATTTAAACTGGCAGCAACTAAAAGCCATGTCTGATGATGGTGTATTAATTGCAAACCATGGTTACGAACATGACTCTTTAGCTCGCGTACCAAATAACATGACCGAAGATGCTTGGCTAACACAGCAAGGTAAGTTGCTTGTTCAAGCTGAAGAAAAAATCTTAAAAGAAACCGGGCAAAGCTGGAAGTACTTTGCTTACCCTTACGGAGAATACTCTTTAAAGACAACAAAATGGTTAGCTAAATTAGGCTTTGTCGGTTTTAGCCAACAAAGTGGTGCCGTTGGCCTACATTCAGACTTAGCACTCATTCCTAGGTTTCCTGCTTCGCAACCTTACGATAAATTATCGAGCTTACACGATAAATTAAACTCTCTGCCGATGACCTTAACCGTTACCAGCGAAGAGAAAAGTCCAGTCGTAAAACGCGGTGAGGTAAAAAGTGTCAGCTTCAGTGTAACGGCGGCAGATATTAGAAACAGCCAATTAAATTGTTATGTCTCTGGTATTGGTAAACAGAAATTACATTGGTTAAACGAGAAAGAGTTTTCAATTACTTTTTCTCAACCACTTCCTCGAGGTAGAGTTCGCGCTAATTGCACGGCTCCTAGCAAACAAAACCCGGGCAGGTATTACTGGTATTCCCACCCTTGGTTTGTTTTAGAAGAAACGGGAAAGTGGTACCCGCTTTAATGTAGAGATGATAAAAGTTAGTTAACCAGCTAAATTCACTATTTTTGCAAAATCACTCACAAGCTGTTCGCCATTAACAATAGGAATTTCACCCAACTTGTGCTCTGGCTTGAAAATAGCGGCGATTTTGCCTTCTGGGTTAATTAACACGATTGAGGCACTGTGATCGACTAGATAGTTTTCTTGTTCTGAATCACTAATGGCGTACATTAACCCTAAATTTCTCGCAAACGGAAATAACTGTCCGTGATCGGCAGTCAAAGCGATAAACTCTTCATTGAAATAGCTAATGTATTGTGACAATCGTTCTGTGGTATCTCGTTTTGGATCAACAGAAACAAGTAACACTTGCGTATCTGCGGTCACGGTTTTTAATTCTTGGTAATTAAAATTAAGCTCTTGTAAGGTCGTCGGGCAAATATCAGGGCAAGAAGTATAACCAAAGAATACCCAAGACCATTTACCACTCAACTGCTCGTTACCAAAATTTTGACCTTGATGATCAACTAACGTAAATGGCTTTACGTCTCTTGGTGTTTGATAATACAGAGCGTGTTCAGGCTGTGCTAATTGAAACGATTTTTTAAATACAAATATACCACTGGCAATGGCAACAATTGCCACGATTACAACGAGTAGCTTATTCACCAACAGACTCCTTACTGAGGGATAGGTAACAGATAATGATCAACGAGAAGAACGATGAATAATAACATTAAATGGACGATTGAAAATTTAAATGTGTCCATCGCGGTATTTTCATCTGCATTAAATTTTAACTTCCACGCGTAAACAAAGAAGCCTAAATTCAGGGCGACAGCACCGATCAAATACAACCAATTACTCATGCCCACTAAATATGGCAATAAACCAACAACAAACAGCAATACTGTATATAAGAGGATTTGAGTTTTAGTAAAGCTAACGCCGTGAGTCACAGGCAACATCGGAATATTAACTTTTGCGTAATCATCTTTTCGATGAATGGCTAGAGCCCAGAAATGCGGGGGTGTCCAAGTAAAAATTAATAACACTAATAAAAGTGCATTGGGGTGAATTTCATTAGTGACGGCTGTCCAGCCCAAGAGTGGTGGAATGGCACCAGCTAAACCACCAATAGTGATATTTTGAGGAGTAGCCCTTTTCAAATATAAGGTGTAAATAAAACCATAGCCAACCAAACCAGACAGCGTTAACCATGCCGTTAACGGGTTAACCCAGTAATAAAGCATGAAAAAACCTGATACCGCTAAAAAGCACGCAAAAGAGACTGCAGCTCTTACTGATAATCGACCAGTTGCCACAGGTCGTTTGTGGGTTCTTTTCATTTGGCTGTCGATACGCTCGTCAACGATATGGTTAATAGCTGCCGCCGCTGATGACAGAAAGCCAATGCCTAAAATGGCAGGCACTAACACTTGCCAAGGGATCGCACCCGGTACAGATAAGCACATGCCAACAAGTGCAGTTAACACTAGCAACGCGACAACTTTCGGCTTAGTAATCTCGTAATAGTCACGCCAATTAAAGGAGGTTTTGGCCGAAACAGATGTTTCGATATTAGATAATTGCTCTGACATAACTTCCCCCTATGCTTTCCGCTTTAAACTGTATGTAAGGCCGATCAGCATAAGCATTAACCCTGCTGCTACCACGTTATGACTAACCGCCACGGAAAGAGGTAATGAAAACCATACATTGCTAACGCCTAACGACACTTGAATTACTAAAAACGCCAACATTGCCGCAGAGGTACTTTTAAAGAACTGACTTTGTGCTCGCATCCATACAACGAGCCCAAACCACAATAAATATAAGGTGGTAATTATCGCGCCAATTCTATGCATCACGTGAATGGTGACCCTCTCGTCATGATTTAGATGACCAAACTCATAGGTGTCTTTTTCGGGTGGAATTGGATCGAATGAATTTTCAAATGTTAACTGCTCAGTCCAACCATCCTGACATATGGGCAAATCGGTACACACTAACGCGGCATAGTTAGACGATGTCCAACCGCCTAATGCAATCTGCAACGTTAAAATGATAATGCCAATGATGCCAAACTTAGCTAGTGGCCTTACTCTGCCATCTCCACCGGGAACCCTATATGGCTTTAACCTGAGGTAAAGCAGGAACAACAGGCATAAGGTGGTAAATCCACCCAATAAATGCGCCATCACCACAATCGGCATTAGCTTCATAGTCACTGTCCACATGCCCAAAGCAGCTTGGAAAGTAACAATAGCTAAAATTAAAAAGGGTAATCCCACAGGTGTTCCATGAGAACGTAAACGGAATGCCATAATTGAGATTGCGAGGATCAATAAACCTAGTGAACCAGCAAAATAACGGTGAATCATTTCATTCCAAGCTTTTTGTGGTTCTACAGGCCTTTCTGGGAAAGCCGCTTCTGCTTTGGCAATTTGCTCCGCAGTTTCAGGGACATCAATCAAGCCGTAACAGCCAGGCCAATCTGGGCAGCCAAGTCCTGCGTGAGTTAATCGTGTATATGCTCCTAGAGCCACCACCACCACGGCAAGAAAAATACTAGCAAGTACCATGCGCCTCATTGTTATTATTTTTTTGTCTTGCATCGCCTTATCCTACCTTCGAATACTTGAGCAGCTTTTTCATATCAGCAATCAGCGATTTACCAAAAAGTGATAGCGCTTCTTGCTCCAAAGGTACTTTGTGCAGTAATACTTGGTTACCTAGAGGATCGGCAACAATAAGCGTCCCTTGAGTCATAGTCGTATGTTTATCCAAAGGTTCAGATAATACTTGCCATTTTTGGTGCTTTAGTTGTTCAGATTGAGGCTGATTTGGAGAAGTTAATGCGATAGGTGTAACGCGCGGAATTTCTTTACCTAGGAGCTGATAGGCATTGTTAACGGTGAGCAGGCTGTTTTGACAAGCCTCTGCGCAATTTTCCGGTACACGATAGATGAGCAACCATTGCTCAGGAAACTGAGAGCTATCTATGCCTAATTCAGCTACGGTTTGCTCGCCTGAAATTAGCTGACCTTTATTGGTTACCCCTTTATCAAACCAATCAAACTGTAAGGCTAACTTTGCTAACACTATGGGCAATACAAATACTGCCAGTAGCAAGAGTAGATTACGCTTATTCCTTGAATTTACTGCGTCAGACATACTACACCTTATTGTTATTATTCTGTTTATTAATTCGAAATGCGCGAACACTGGCGCTAAACATGAGTAATAGCCAAGCTGCTGCCAGCGAAAACCATTGCACTGAATAACCACGATGCTTTTGTGGTGGCATCACGATAGGTTGCCATTGTTTTACAAATCCTATGTCTTCTTTTGTATCTAAGTAGAGAACAAAGGGCAACAATTTTTGTCCAATTATCTGCGAAAATTTATCCAACTCTATTTGTTGAACCCTGAGCGGCCAACTAACAGAGTCATAATTTTGTGTTTGTAAAACAATACCCTGCTCAATAATACGAATATTCGCCTCTATTTGGTGGAAACCTGTCACCGCTTGAAAATCAGGCAGTTCACTTCGTAGTTTCGGCGCTTGGATCCAGCCGAGATTCACCAATATTAAGCCTAAATCCGATTGGAATGTCTGTAGAACCCGGTAGCCTTGCTTACCTTGATTCACTTGGTTATCGAGCAGAAACACCCGCTCACCGTCAAAATGCCCAGAAAGAGCCACAGGTAGATCATTAACATCTTCGTTGCTATTGATTAATCGAGCGACCGTATTGCTGCTTAAATGCCCTTGTTGTTGAAGGGAAGCAATACGCTCTAAACGCAACTCTTTTTCAATGGCGCGATTGTGTTGCCATAGACCTAGCTTGATTAATCCAGAAAAGACAAGCAAAGTAACAAGTACGAGTACTACATTGAGTTGACGACAATAATCGGTGAGCAAAGACATCCTACTTTCCGCTATCAAGTTCAGCTAATAAATTAACAACGATAATAAACAGTGAGGTTACCGTGGTCATTAAACTAATCATTTTAGGCTTAATTATTTTTATGATTTATAACTTGTTTAGAGCATTATTCATCATGACTAAACCGGACAAAGACAAACCTAAAATGAGTAAGTATATTGGTCGACGCGTACTAACTTCTTTCTTGATTGTCATGATACTGCTGGTTTGTCTAGCCACTGGCATCATCACACCAAATCCACGACCTTATTAATGCTATATCTCACTAAAAACCAATGAAACAAAAGGCATATCGGCGAAAGAAACATCTAACGCCTTAAAAACAAAAAAGACACTCGGTATGAGTGTCTTTTTTACAACCAATTTGCCTATAAAATATAAACAAAGAAAAACAGTAGTACCCAAACCACATCAACAAAGTGCCAGTACCAGCTAGTTGCCTGAAAAGCAAAGTGGTTATCTGGCGTAAAATGTCCCTTCATAATACGAATGAACATGACGATAAGCATGATGGTACCTAAGGTTACATGTAAACCGTGAAACCCAGTTAACATATAGAAAGTGTTGCCATAAATGCCACTGGTTAAGTAAAGCTGCATTTCTTCTGAATAGCCATGTGAGTACTCAACACCTTGTAGATATAAGAATACAACACCTAGTAAAATGGTTAACCCTAACCAAATTTTTAAGCTCTTACGGTTGTCTTTCTCTAAAGCAACATGCGCAAAATGCGCTGTAACAGATGAAGTTAATAGCAAAATGGTATTTATCAAAGGTAACCCATACCACCCCATCGCGGTAGTCGTTGTTCCGTCAGGTGTTTTAATCAATGGCCATTCGGCAACAAATTCCGGCCATAATACTTCCCACGTCATGGCATTATTTCCATCGCCACCCAACCAAGGTACTGAGTAGGTACGAGCGTAGAATAAAGCACCGAAAAACGCGGCGAAGAACATCACTTCAGAAAAGATAAACCAACTCATTCCTTGACGAAACGAGGTATCCATTTGATGGCTGTACTTGCCTGCCATCGATTCGTTAATTACGTTGCTAAACCAGCCATAAACCATGTAAATAACCATGGCGATACCAGCCAATAATACATAGCCACCGATACCAGATTCGCCTGATTTTAGTGTTGATACGTAGCTACCAGCACCGATAGCAATTAAAAACAGCGCTACTGCGCCAACTATGGGCCAATGGCTTTGCGCCGGCACATAGTAAGTTTCATATTCTTTGTTTGTCATAACTTTCCCCTGTGTTCGAAGCAATATTGCTTACGATTCAACCTTCGCCGTTATGTCATACAAGGTGTACGACAGCGTTATTGTTGAAATATCTGCGGGTAACTCTGCATCGACATAAAACTGCAATGCCATTTCAACATCTTCTTGGGCTTTTAACGGTTGTTGGTTAAAACAAAAACACTCTATTTTTTGAAAATAAATCGCCGCCTGACCTGGAGAAACTGATGGCACAGCTTGACCAATAATGTCTTTTAACGATTCATTTTTCGCGTAAAATTTAACGAGTTTCATCTCACCGGGATGCACTTTAATTTCGTTTATCATAGGTTCAAACTGCCAAGGGATACCTTGTGCCATACGGCTAATAAACTGCACTGTTACCATGCGAGATGTATCTACGCCATCTTGGTTAATTTCTGCAGCAGTATCAGCAGTTTTTCCATTTAATCCGGTAATATCACAAAACACATCGTAAAGAGGCACCAACGCGAAACCAAAGCCAAACATCGCAAATACCACAAGCACTAGCTTTTTAACGGTTTGTTGAACATTTTGTTCTGGTGTCGCTGTCATTGTTATTCCTCTTTCATTCTTACCTTAAGATCATCTTGATAGAGTGCGAGAAGGTGTATTTAAATAGCCCTTCTCGCCTAGATTTCTCAATCGATCTTTGGTGGTTTTTCAAAGGTGTGATATGGCGCTGGGCTAGGCACAGTCCATTCTAAACCTTCGGCGCCTTCCCATGGTTTAGCTTCTGCTTTCTCACCACCACGGATACACTTTATCACTACAACTAAGAAAATAAGTTGCGATAGGCCAAAGGCGAAGCCACCGATACTGACCCATTTGTTAAAGTCAGCAAATTGCAATGCGTAGTCAGGAATACGACGAGGCATGCCCGCTAAACCTAAGAAGTGCATAGGGAAGAACAAGACATTTACTGAAATGAGTGAACACCAAAAATGTGCTTTACCCCACCTTTCGTTAACCATGTGTCCTGTCCACTTAGGTAACCAATAGTAAGCGCCTGCGTAGATAGAGAATAACGAACCTGTTACCAATACATAGTGGAAATGAGCAACCACAAAATAAGTATCGTGGTACTGGAAATCCACAGGGGTTAACGCCAGCATCAAGCCAGAGAAGCCACCAATAGTAAATAAGATAACAAAGGCAATAGAGAACAACATTGGGATCTCAAAAGTCATCGCCCCTTTCCACATGGTAGCGACCCAGTTGAAGACCTTAACGCCAGTAGGTACAGCAATTAACATGGTGCAATACATAAAGAAGAGTTCACCAAACAGCGGCATCCCTGTCGTAAACATATGGTGAGCCCATACAATAAACGATAAAAAAGCGATTGAAGCTGTTGCATAAACCATAGACGCATAACCAAATAATGGTTTACGGGCAAACGCTGGAATAATTGTCGATACGATACCGAATGCAGGAAGAATCATAATGTAAACTTCAGGGTGTCCAAAGAACCAGAAAATGTGCTGGAACAATACTGGGTCACCGCCACCTGCGGCATCAAAGAAACTGGTACCAAAATATGTATCGGTAAGCAGCATAGTAACGACACCTGCTAATACCGGCATTACCGCAATCAGTAGATACGCTGTGATGAAAAACGTCCACACGAAAAGAGGCATCTTCATATAAGTCATGCCAGGTGCACGCATGTTCATAATGGTTACGATAACGTTGATCGCCCCCATAATGGATGACACACCCATAATATGAACGGCGAAAACAAAGAATGCCGTACTACCATTTGAGTAAGTACTAGACAGTGGTGCATAGAAGGTCCAACCGAAGTTAGGTGCACCTGATTCCATAAAGAATGAAGACAATAAAATGGCAAAAGCAAATGGCAGTATCCAGAAGCTCCAGTTATTCATTCTAGGTAGCGCCATATCAGGAGCACCTACCATCATTGGAATCATCCAGTTAGCAAAACCAGTGAAAGCCGGCATTATGGCACCAAATACCATGATTAAACCGTGTACTGTTGTTAACTGGTTGAAGAAGTCTGGTTCCATCAATTGTAACCCTGGCTGGAATAATTCTGCACGAATTAACATAGCCAAGGCGCCACCAATCAGTAGCATGATGAATGAGAACCATAAATACATAGTACCTATATCTTTATGGTTTGTAGTGTATAACCAGCGTTTAATGCCAGTCATTTTATGATCATGATGATCGTGCTCATGTGAGTCGTGAATAGCTTCAGTCGACATTACTCTTCCTCCCTACTTAGCACTCGCCGCTTCTACGTCGGCTGGTTGAACAAGATCACCGGTATTGTTGCCCCAAGCATTACGCTCGTAAGTAACAACCGCTGCGATATCTGTTTTAGATAACTGGCTACCAAAAGCAGCCATGGCAGGGTTTTTCTTACTGCCATTTACCACCATATCAATATGAGCAGAGACGTCACCTTTGATTAATGGACTATTAATTAGCGAAGGAAACGCTGGTGGCATTCCCGCACCGGTAGGTTGATGACATGCAACACACACTTTGTTGTATACCGCCTCACCTTTAGCCATCATCTCTGCCATCGTATAGGTTTTCGATAAATCTTCAGGTTCAGCTTTAATGGTTTCCTGAACAACTTCAGCAACCTTTTCACCAACGGCTTTTACTTGGTCACTGGTGCTTGCAGCAGCACCGCCCATCGCGGCCTTTACATCTGAGGCTTGTACAGCATCACCTGTATTATTGCCCCATGCATTTCGCTCATATGTCACAACTGCAGCGATTTCTTTCAGGCTTAATTGCTTGCCGTAGCCTTGCATACCTGTTCCAGCTTTACCGTTATATACGATATCGATGTGTGCCGTAACATCACCAATAGCAATTGGACTACCTTTTAATGCAGGGAATGCTGGTGGTAAGCCTTGCCCGTTTGGTTGGTGACAAGCCGCACAATGTGCCATGTAGGTTTGTTCACCAAGTTGCATCAATTCGTCCATCGAAGCAGACGCATTAAGTGATGCTGCTTCGGCAGCAGCCGCCTCTTCTTTTAATCGATACTGTTCTTGAATCCACGCTTGGTAATCAGCTTCTTCTTTAACTTCAACAACGACTGGCATGTAACCGTGGTCTTTACCACAAAGCTCAGCACATTGGCCTCGATAGATGCCAGGTTTAGGTACATTCGCCCATGCTTCATTGATAAAGCCAGGGTTTGCGTCTTGCTTAACAGCAAATGCTGGTACCCACCATGAGTGAATAACATCGTCGGAAGTAATTAAGAAACGTACTTTTTTGTTGGCGGGTATAACGAGGTGTTTATCAACTTCGAGCAGGTAGTTTTCACCTTTTGGCGCGGTACTACCATCTCTGTTATCGAACTGTTCTTTCGGCGTAGTCAATACAGAGTAGAAATCTATATCTTCGCCAAAATATTTATAATGCCACTTCCATTGAGAACCCGTAATTTGAATCGTGAGTTCGGAATCATCATTATTTTCCATGGCGATCAGCGTTTTGGTTGCAGGCCAAGCCATTGCCACTAAAATCACGATGGGAATAACAGTCCAGAGAATTTCTATTTTTAGACTCTCATGAAACTTTGCAGGAGTAACTCCCTTTGATTTACGATGAAAAAACATCGACCAGAACATCGCACCAAATACCACAATACCAATAGCGGTACAGATATAAAGTACGAACATGTGTAATCCATACACTTCGTTACTTATTTCAGTTACACCTCTTGTAAGGTTTAACTGACTTTGAGCCCAAGCCATACTGGGAAGCAACATCCCCAACAAGAGCCAACCTAGGTTACGTCTCTTCACTCGACATCTCCTCTACCCTTAACAGACCAAAAACCCTGCAACACAGTATTACTTAGCCCTTTTTGCATTAGTTTTTGTTTTTATTTTTTGTTGTTTTACTTTTATTTTATTTTGGCGAAATTTTAAACAAACGAAAGCTCGCCTTATTATTAGAATTGTTCACTTTCTGTTCTAGAATTACTTAAATATTGATCTGGGTCAAATTATTATTTTTTTTCAGTATAGTAAAAATGTCTGTATTAACAACCGAGTATAAGCTCTAACATTGGCCAAGTAAGAAAAACAAAGGGATAGAGGCCTGTTTATTTTTTAAGCTTTTACTCTAAAAAAAGTTAGTACGAAAACTGGTTTAATTGCGCACAAATTGTACAAATTTCAACCAATTTTAAATATTAAGGTAAGATTACAAAAGAAATGATGGGTAAATCGACGATTTGTCCTTAAAACGCGATCAAAATATAGAAATAAAGAGTTTGCTAGTAAACTGACTATCAGTACAAATTCAGTTCAGTATCGTGCAACCGTTAACTAACAAACTCTGGCGAGGTTTACATCCAATCAGCAGATCTGATCACCCCAACGGCAATTCCTTCAACATTGAAGTGTTGACTGGTTAAATCTACTTTTATTGGCGAAAAGGATTCGTTTTCTGCATGAAGATATACGACATTGCCTTCTTTTTTGAACCGCTTCACCGTAACATCGTCTTCAACACGTGCGACTATCACCTGCCCATTTTGTACATCAGTCGTTTGATGAACGGCTAATAAATCCCCGTCTAAAATGCCAATGTCTTTCATACTCTCGCCATTTACTTTCAGTAAATAGTCTGCGGCAGGATGAAACAAATTGCCATCAATTTGATAACGATCTTCGACATGCTGCTCGGCCAAAATTGGCTCACCAGCTGCAACTCGGCCAATTAATGGTAAACCTTCTTCTTCAAGCGTTTCTTCTACTAGGCGAATGCCTCGTGACGTGCCAGGCAACATTTCAATGTAGCCTTTTTTTGCTAAAGCTTTTAGATGCTCTTCAGCTGCATTTGCAGATTTAAAGCCAAAAAAGTCAGCAATTTCTGCACGTGTAGGTGGCATACCTGTGGCAGAGATTTTTTCTTTGATCAGATCGTATATCTGCTCTTGACGATTTGTTAAGGGTTTTAATTCGGTCACACGCATTTCCCTGTATAAATGGACAGTTCACCTGTCAGTATATACAGGCTGTAAATAAACGCAACTATTTACTGTCAACGCACTGAATTCCATATCAAATCTAAAGGCTGATTACTTAGAACGAGAAAAGATAGATCGTTTCCATCAAATACACCGTATTGCTCCCTCGCATATTCGTTCAAACATCAAACTATCGACTATGCTTATCGACATGTTGTAAGCCGAATTCATTTGTATAAAAATTTCTCGGAGACAGTTATGGCACAGACCCCTTACCCACGAACGTTTTCTCATATTGGTATTTCAGTACCTGATCTAGACGCAGCAGTAAAGTTTTACACGCAAGTGTTGGGTTGGTATTTAATTATGGAACCAACCCTTATCGAAGAGGACGATTCCCCCATCGGCGAAATGTGCACAGACGTATTCGGTGCTGGGTGGAATTCATTTCGTATCGCTCACTTATCAACAGGCGATCGTATTGGCGTCGAGTTGTTTCAATTTGAAAACCAGACCAACCCTGACAATAACTTTGAATACTGGAAAACCGGCGTATTTCACTTTTGTGTGCAAGACCCTAACGTAGAAGAGCTCGCTGAAAAAATTGTAGCTGCGGGAGGTAAAAAACGCATGAAGGCACCGCGTTATTATTACCCAGGAGAAAAGCCATATCGCATGATTTACATGGAAGATCCTTTCGGCAATATTCTCGAAATATATAGCCACAGTTATGAACTGCATTATGCCAGCGGCGCTTATAGTTAAGCGCCGCTATTTTTAAACAACACTAACTGCCATTGTTCTCAGGAGCGGTAAAGTTAAATTTAATCGTGCGCCTTTGGTCAGAATTAGCCGCTTGATCAAAACGCCACTTTTTAAATGCACGTTTTACCACTCGTTGTCCTTGACGAGATAAGTTTGATGCTTCTATTTCAATATTGATGACTTCGCCTTTGGCACTTATCTGGTAGCTCAAGGTAATTTCACCTACCTCGCCAGCCAATTTACGCGTGTCCGGCATAACTTTAAAACTTGGCGCTAATTGTGGCTCAGGAACAGTCACGACTAAATGCTCCTGCTCTAGCGATAATTCATGTTTTTCAGTCGGAATAAAAGGCTTCTCTGGTTGCCATTTTTCTACAGCGACTTTGGCAGGATGTTCAGGTTTTTCATATTTAGGTAACGACTCCCTGCTAGGTAGTTTTATCTCGCCATCTGACACTTCTTTTAATTCAGTATCGGCAATCGTAACTTCCACATGCAGAGGCTGTTTAACCTCTACCATAGTAGCTTGCTTGGGAACCAAGTTGGCTATCAATGCCATTACCGCAAATGACGATGTACCAGCGATGGACAAAATAGTCAATCGGTTAGACCAAGGTCGTGTCTTTTTCTGTGGTTGTTCCAGCTTTATCGCAGGTGCTATCACTTCTGCTTTGCGTTGCTGATAAAGCTGAGACAACTCTTGGTCAAACTTGTCTTGGTTCACTCTTGGTCTCCTAGTGCCGCTTTAAATTGCTTCTTCGCGTATCGTAATCGACTTTTAACCGTTTCAATTTCACTACCTGTTAATTCGCTAATCTCTTGCAATGAAAAACCTTCTTGGCGAAAAATAAAAGCCTCACGCTGCACAAACGGCAACCTTTCAAGAATATCGTTAAACTTTTCTAACCTAGCTTTTTGGCTAAGATTTTCTAATAGCGATGGCTGTTGAGCAGCAATGTTCTCTTCTGCTAAATCCTGCCATTGTCTATCTTTTCTTAATTCGTCAATTAAGCTATTTCGTGCAATTGTGAACAACCAAGCCTTAACATGTTTCACCGGTTTTTTAGGCTGTTTTTTGTTGTAGCTTTGAAAGACCTTTAACCAAGTATTTTGTAACACGTCTTCGGCAAGATCTTTGTTGGTAAAGCTCAACAAATAGTGAAGAACTGATTGATTATAATGGTCAATTACATATCTGAGCTTGTCTTGATTTCCCGACTTAAGAAAGTCAGCCAAAGCCTGCTCTGGTGATATATATCCCGTTAACCAACCTTTTATTTTAGAAGGTAAAATCAATCTTATTCCTATCTCGCTTATTTGCTTAAAATGTGTGACGAGTTAAATCCACGTTTTCGTGGGATCTTAGCTTTTACATTACTACCTTTAAAGCCTTTGTATTAAGTAAAAAAACCGTAATTTCGCCTTAACGATTTTTTCACTTTAACCGCTGCCAGAATTTACTGCGCTAAATTAAACTCTAATAATACCGATAATCCCTGTTGAATTTTGGGCTGCCCATCCACTACTTTAGGACGATACTTCCAACGTTTTAATGCCTGCCTCGCCGCTCGATTGAAAATGCGCTTTGGTTCCGCTTCAAGCACCTTAATGTTCTCTACTCCTCCTAGCTTATTAATGTCAAACGCTAGTTTAACCCAACCTGATATACCGGAATTTGCAGCTTCTACCGGATATTTAGGGTCAACTCTAAACACTGGCGTGGCATCACTGTCTGCTTTAGGCGCCATCGTTGGAACCCCTACATTGGCACTGCCAATATCAATAGTGAAATCAGACACTCCCATCGGACCGACTTCACCGGTAGTTTCAACTATTTCAGTTGGCATTTCAGGTGCTTCCGGCATTTTGGGCGGCTCTGGCATTACCCGTATTTTTTTATTAATTTTACTCGGCTCTGGAATTGACACTAAGTCTATCGGCACATCATCAAGTATTATTGGTTCTATGTATTTATCACTGGCAACAAGTGACGCCATAACACCAAACAAGCCAACAGTAATTCCGCCGGCTATAACCATTGGTCCAAGATATTTTTTCATATTAACCCCTTTCTTCACGATTGAAACAAGGTGTGATCACACAGTCAGAATCAACTGACTTACCTGTTTAAACGCGTTAAAAGATAAAAAGGGGTTAAACTTTTTTTAATGAGTTACTTTTTTATTTTGAGATAATCGATAAAGCAATAAAGCCGCTTTTTCTGTGTTTTTATAAAACGATGTCATATCAGCCGTTTCATCTTGAGTATGACCACCTGTTCCCATCATCCCCAAACCATCAAGCGCCATATCAACATAACTAGCTGCAAAGGAAATATCTGCAGCGCCAGCTTTGCGGGGGTTGGCGCCAACCACTTTACCATAGCCTAGATCTTGGCTTGCTTGGTTATATAAAGCGGCAAGTTGCTTATTTCCAGCTGTTGGTGCCATAGGAGGGTAGCCATCGGTAAACACTATTTTTGCCTGGGTATGCGGCAAATTGTTGCTGACAATATTTTCCATTACCGTTTTTGCTTTTTCATATTGCTCAGGGCTGATCGTGCGGATATCGCCAGCAACCACCAATTCCTTAGCAATAACATTGGCTTTACCATAAGCAGACGCCGTGGCATTAAAGTCATCATGTTCTATCCGAGTGCCGCCTGCGATTAAGCCAGGGTTGATAGTGAGTAGCTCTTCTTGGCTCAACTGTTGACGAAATTGATCGAGAATGCGCGACAATTCATATATCGCACCATAACCAATTTCCTCCCGAAAGATTTGCGAAGAGTGTGCCGATTTAGCATTAACTTTTAACGTCCAACCTATATAACTTCTGCGAGCAACCATTACCGTATCTATATTGCCATCACCCGCTTCAAATCCTAAGGCGACATCAGCCCACTTGGCACCATCAATTAAAGCCTTTTTCGATAAAGACAATGGCCTACCACTTCGCTCCTCATCACCTGTGAACACCACTCTTACGTTAATATCATCTAACATGCTTTGTGCTTTCATGGCTTTTAGCGCAGTAAAAACGATAGCGTTGCCACCTTTCATATCAACGACACCTGGGCCCTTTACTTTCGTTTCACTTATGGGTTGATAGCGTTGAAAGCTATCTTCTGTTGAAAACACGGTATCAAGGTGGCCTATTAGTAACACGTTAATACTGTTTGGATTTTTCGCTTGATATTGTGCGACAAAGTGTCCTGCACGATTAAACGCTTTGCCATCTTGCCACTCTGTTTCAAAACCGATGGCATCAAACGCTTGCTGATAAATATCTGATACTTTTTTTACCCCTGAAAAGTTCATGGTATCGCTGTTAATATTTACCGTTTCTTCTAGTAACTTAATCGCTTGCGGCATGTCATTCTTCACTTGCGAGATAAGTTTTTTCTCTTGTGCTGTTAAGTTACTTGAAAATGCATTTACACTGACTAAACATAAAGCACTCGCCATGAATACTCGCGTTACTATTGCCATTTTAGTTATCACGCCTTGCTCCTAGCTTGGTAAAAATCTTATATTTACGTTGATAAAATGTATCTAAAAAAGACAATTTATCCTACATTTGCTAAACTAGCGACCATTAAAAAGCAACTAGCAAAGAAGATGTTAGCGTTACGAAACTTGTTTTATCGATTACTTAAATTACCGATTACTTTGTGGGTAAACTGCAGAATTGTCGCTGATGACATTGTCGAGTGTCCAAAAGAAAGTAAAGATAGACCTATTTTTTATATTGTCAGATACCGCTCTGCCAGCGACTTATTGTCCTTACAAAAAGCCTGTAAGAAGCTCGACTTGCCGGATCCGTTGTCGCAAGTAAAAGTTGATGGCCAATTAATCGATCGAACTATCTCGATAGATACACCTAAGCCGTTGTGGGGAAAGCCTAAACCATCTAACGCGCTTCCTTTAGGCAGTGAAATTCTTAAAGCCCACAAAAATAACCCTGAACTAAAAGGGCAGCTTATACCTGCAAGTATCGTTTGGGGGCGTAAACCTAATATCGAAAAGCCAGATGCAAGCGTACGTGCTATCGTTGCCGATCAAGAGTCACCAACCTGGTTTAAAAAGTTTTTTATTGTTGCGTTTCTAGGGCGTAACACTTTGGTTCGCTATAGCGAGCCATTATCATTGCGCGCGATGGCTGATACCCATGGCTCGGATCAAACGATTGCTAAAAAGCTACTGCGTGTTGCTCGCTTTCATTTTTTCCGCCAAAAAATTGCGGCTACTGGTCCACGGTTAATGCATCGCCAGCAAATGTTTAAAACGCTGATGAAGAACCCTGCCATTGTGCGTGTTATCGAGGAAGAAGCTACTGCAAAAGGTATTTCGAAAGAAGCTGCTCAAAAGCAAGCGCTCGATATGATGAACGAAATCGCGGGTGATTATCGTGAATCAATGATCCGCGTGGGTGAGCGTGTGCTTCATTGGCTGTGGAATCGTTTGTACTCTGACTTAGAAGTTCACAATGCCAGTCGCCTTAGAGAGTTAGCTGACGATGGACATGAAATCATTTATGTTCCTTGCCACCGCAGCCATATGGATTACTTGCTTCTTACCTATATTATTTACCAACAAGGCTTAGTAACGCCGAGAATTGCCGCAGGCATAAACCTTAACTTCTGGCCTGCTGGGCCTATTTTTAGAAAAGCAGGAGCTTTCTTTATTCGCCGAAGTTTTGGTGGCAACCGCATGTATTCAACCGTTTTCCGCGAATATCTTGGCTTATTGTTTGAACGTGGTTATGCGGTAAAGTACTACTCAGAAGGCGGTCGTTCGCGTACTGGTAAATTATTAGAGCCTAAAACTGGCATGCTAGCGATGACTATCCAAAGTCTATTACGCGGAATTGATCGACCTCTTTCAATTGTCCCTGTGTACCTAGGTTACGAGCATGTAATGGAAGTAGGTACTTACTACAAAGAATTAAGTGGTAGTAAAAAGCAAAATGAATCGGTATTTGGCGTACTAAAGGCAATTAAAAACCTGCGCAATTACGGTAAAGGACATATTAACTTTGGTGAGCCTGTTAATATTAACCAGTTTCTCAATACCCACGTACCAGAGTGGAAACAAGACATTGATGAAATTGACCCTCAAAAGCCAAGCTGGTTAACACCTACGGTAAACCTACTGGCACATGACGTTATGGTTAAAATCAACAAAAGTGCAGCCATTAATGGTGTTTCGCTTATAGCCATGATCTTGCACGCCACTGAGCATAAAGCGTTGCCAAGAGCAGATTTAGAACAACAGATAGACCTGTTTTTAGCGATTCAACGAGCAGTACCTTATAGCAGTGAAATTACCATGCCTGATGAGACGGGCAAACAGCTTCTAGATCACGCCATTTCCTTGAAGAAAGTGACCGTAGATAAAGACAGTTATGGCGACATAATTTCACTGGGTGACTTTGCTGTACTCGAAATGCGTTACTATCGAAATAACATTTTACACTGTTATATTTTGCCAGCTTTTATCTGTCGACTATTAGATAAAATGAGTAAAATCTCACGCGACAGTATCGATACCCAAGTTTGCCAGCTAATTGAACTATTACATACCGACTTGTTTTTATGGCAACAAGGTGAAGAGATAAAAGAGCACATAAACCAAGTGCTCACCTTCTTATCTGATAATGGCATTGCCAAAGTATCTAAAGCCGGATTTTGGTCGCTAACGGCGTCACAAGAGCAGCGCGTTTTTGTTCAGCTGTTAGGCGAGGTTTGCGATGAAACACTACAGCGACTTGCCATCATAACTTCATTGGGACAACGATTATCACCAATTAGTAAAACGGAGTTTAGCGAGAAAGTTGTGTCTATTGCTAAGCGTTTATCGGTGGTAAATAACATCAATGCCCCTGAGTTTATTGATAAAAAAGCGCAACTTACTTTGATCAATCGCTTAAAAGACCTCGACTACTTTTCGATTGATGAAGACAGTAAGCTCGTTGCGAGTAGCACCTTAGATGTCGTAAAAGGTAATGTGACTAACTTGGTCGATATTGCCGTTTTACAAACGATAGCCAGGTAGTATTTGAAGCCACTGTCATAGAAGATGATTTAAAGCAGACAGCAAAAAGCCACTTGAATTAAACATTTAAGTGGCTTTTTTGCATATTAATGATTGTCGCTAGTTTTAAAGGCTTTCGATAATAATACCGATGAAAATAACTAACCCGACCCAATGGTTATTTAGAAATGCTTGAAAACAACGGTCGCGATCGCGATTCATAATCAACATCTGTTGATAACAAAACAAACCTGCGGTGATTACTAGCGCCAGTTGAAATGGCCAGCCAAAGGCTAACAAGTCTGAGACAGTCCACAGTAAAGCCAACACAAGAAGTTGCAACAAACCAATGATTCGTTTGTCGTGTTTTCCAAACAGTATCGCTGTTGATTTTACGCCAATTTTAACGTCGTCATCACGATCAACCATGGCATACATAGTGTCGTAAGCAACAGTCCACAGCAAATTAGCTGAAAAGAGTAGCCAGGCTTCTAAAGGCACCTTGCCGCGTAGTTCAGCAAATGCCATGATCATACCCCAGCTAAAGGCTGCACCTAATACCACTTGAGGTAAGTGCGTATATCGTTTCATAAACGGATAGCTTGCAGCTAATATTAATGCAACAACCGATAACTGAATAGTGCTCCACGATAAGGTCATCACTAGGGCAAACGCACCACCAATGAGAAAAGCAAATAAACTCAATGCTTGATCTTCGCTCATTGCCCCCGATACTAACGGCCTTTGATTCGTACGTTTAACTAAACCATCAACTTTACGATCGGCATAATCATTAATAACACAGCCAGCGCTGCGCATGATAAATACGCCAAGACCAAATACCGCAATAAGGTGCAAAGGGGGCCAACCATCAGCGGCAACCCATAATGCCCAAAACGTTGGCCATAGCAATAAGTAGGTGCCTATTGGCTTATCCATGCGTGTAATTTGTTTAATAGCCGACCAAGGCCCCATCCATTGAGTAATCATATTCATTGGTTATCCTTGGCGGTTTTGGTAAGCAATTGAGCCGGGCAGAAATACCTCAGCAACCATTAATGGCTTGTCTTCGATAACAAAGGTTGATCGCCTGCCCCACAATGTCGCCTGCGGCTCTAAACCTAGTGTACCTGCAAGTTTAGCCACAGTTGATGCCTGTTCAAAACTCGCAATTGCAAATTCTTTTCGCGTTAATTTGGGATGATTAAATAGCACTTGGCCAAGCGATTGATTACCAAGGCTCGCTAGCTCTCGTTGCTCACCCGTTAAAGAAGAAAGAGGTAATAAACTGCGCGCAAATACTTGTGGTTGTTCATTCAAATACAACAAGACTTCGCGAGCTAATACTTCTTCTCCGGCGGGAATATCATCTGTCGATTCATGCGCAGGGCAAGGTAACACTTCTTGGCCCAACAATTGAACTCGAAAGCTATCTGAATATGCTTTTAGGCGTGCGGTAAGTGAACCTGGGTCTAATAGCCAATCTCTAGTATGTTGTTCAACCAACGAAGAATGGCTTGGGCACCAATGGCCGTGCAAATTTACAGGAAAGGAAACCTTTGCTAAACAAACTTCCGTCATAACCCCTATTCAACTCTATTTAGCGATACCTAGCTATGATATCAGGAAGCGTTTACCAAGATCGATAAATAAAAATGAAAATCTTTGCGAACGGGGCTACAATAGATTTTGATGTATAACCCTAAAGACTATGTGGTAAGGTTTTATTTAGATGAACAAAGCAATTGTTGCCCTGATTATTCTAGTTGGTTTCAGCCCATTCACTAAAGCATCAGACTATGCTTATTTTGGTTTTGAACCACAGATAGTAACTAACTATGTTGCCGTTAAAAAGAAAATGGGTTATGTACGCTTATCGGTAGAGTTAATGATTGAAGACTCTTCAAACTACGAAGCGGTAGAGCATCACTCTCCCCTACTACGCGATGCTATTATCAGCATTATTGGTCAGCAACCTGAAGCAAAAATAAAGTCTATTAATGGTCGCTACGAGATTCAGCGTTTATGTGAGGAAAAAGTCAAAAACTTACTAACACAAGAAACAGGTAAGCCACTAATTAAGAAACTTTTATTTACGCAATGGCTAGATAACTAAGCGCGTTAACCTAAACTTTTAGGGTTGTTTACCGGTTCGGTTAAAACGCAGCCAAGCAACAAACAAACCTGCAAGCAACCCGAGTAAGTGGGCAGTGTTCGCTACATTTACCGGCAACATATCAACAAAGCCTAGCACTAGCCAAAAAATCAAAAAGCCCATGAGTGGTTTAGACACTGCCATCCCTTTTTCTGGCGCTAAAACGCCAGCTAACCAAACATAACCAATAACGCCATAAACTACGCCAGATAGACCACCAAAGTTATAGCCTGTTTCTAAAAACTGACCCACATTCGACAAAATAGCGGTGAAGAAAAACACTTGGATCAGTTCCATTTTACCCATGCATTTTTCAATAGCGCCTCCCATCTGCCACCACCACATAGTGTTGAACGCGATATGGAGTAACGAAAAATGGAAAAATGCAGGTCCAATTAACCGTATAGGGTTAGCAAGAAAGTCTTCCATTGAAAGGCTAGTGTAAAAACGCAATGCACTGAATAATTGGTTTCCCCAACCCAGTACACTCAGTACATATACCAACCAACAAAGACCAAAAATAAGTAACGTAAACGGCCCAGCGTGAGATAAAAACTGCCGCTTAAATACCGACAGCAACGAAGGCTCTGTGGAATTAACATCGACAACCTGACCCGATTGCCAAGCTGCTTGCTGATATTTCTGCGCGTGTGGCTGACGGGCAAATTCTTCAAACATCGCTTTTGCGCGGTCATAATCAACGTCAGCGACATAAATAATATATTGCTCAGATTCTTGTTCAAGTTTGAGAGACAAGCCTTGCGTCTTCGCGTAGTTCACAAATAACAAGGCGATATTATGATGAGCTACCTTTACCAAAGGCTGCATATCATTGCTCCTACTAGACTATTCGCCCGCTTCAATTTGATCGGGAAATTGCAGTTGCCAATCAACAAAGCCGCCGTCTAATGAATACACGTCACTAAAATCTTGGCTTGCTAGGAACTGAGCGGCTTGCTGGCTTGAATTGCCGTGATAACAGCAAACCACTAATGGTGCATCTAAATCTGCCTCACGGATAAAGTCAGATAAATTATCATTGGTTAAATGAATCGCATTTGGAATGCGCCCTTGAGCAAAGGACGCCGGATCACGAATATCAACAATAACGTGTTCTTTTTGTGGCAGAAGCGACGCTAGCTCCTGCACTTGCATATGCTTAAATGCGACTTCAGTCATGCACTAAGACTCCCAGTTTAAAATAACTTTACCTGATTGACCGGAGCGCATGATATCAAAACCCTGTTGAAAATCATCTATTTTAAAGTGATGAGTAATAATAGGTGATAAATCTAAGCCCGATTGGATCAAACTTGCCATCTTATACCAAGTTTCAAACATTTCACGACCATAGATACCCTTAATGGTTAAACCCTTAAAGATAACTTTCGACCAGTCTATCGCCATATCATTACCTGGAATACCTAGCATAGCTATCTTGCCGCCATTATTCATGTTCTCAAGCATGTCGGTAAAAGCCATTGGCACACCCGACATTTCTAAGCCAACATCAAAGCCTTCCGTCATACCTAATGATTGCATAACTTCGCTTAAATTCTCGTTAGCAACGTTTACCGCGCGAGTAGCACCCATTTTTTCAGCTAATTCTAAACGGTATTCATTAACATCGGTGATCACAACATGACGAGCGCCTACATGTTTAGCCACAGCTGCCGCCATAATACCAATAGGACCAGCGCCAGTGATCAGAACATCCTCACCTACTAAATCGAACGATAATGCGGTATGAACAGCATTACCAAACGGGTCGAAAATAGCGGCTAAGTCATCTGAAATTTCATCAGGCAATTTAAAGGCATTGTAAGCTGGAATAACTAGATATTCAGCAAATGCACCTTCTCTGTCTACGCCAACACCAACAGTATTGCGACAAAGATGCGTTCTTCCGCCACGACAGTTGCGGCAATGACCACACGTTATATGGCCTTCACCAGACACTCGATCGCCAATGCTAAAACCTTTAACTTCTTGACCAATACCGACTACTTCACCAGCGTATTCATGCCCGACAACCATAGGTACAGGGATGGTTTTTTGCGACCACTCATCCCAATTATAAATATGAATATCAGTACCACAAATAGCGGTTTTTTTAATTTTGATCAGAAGGTCATTGTGGCCTAACTCAGGTGCTTCCACCTCAGTCATCCAAATACCTTCTTTAGCATGTAGCTTAGATAAGGCTTTCATTAGATAACTCCCATCTCTTTACCGATACGTGTAAAGGCTTCGATAGCTTTGTCTAATTGTGCTTGGGTGTGAGCAGCTGATATTTGTGTACGTATACGTGCTTGACCTTTAGGAACCACAGGGAAAGAAAAACCAATTACGTAAATACCTTCCGCCAATAAACGGTTCGCCATATCGCTCGCTAATTTTGCGTCACCCAGCATAACTGGCACTATCGCATGGTCGGCGCCAGCACATGTAAAACCAGCAGCTTCCATATTAGTTCTAAAATAAGCTGCATTATCTTTTAGTGTTGCTCGAAGCTCATCGCCATCTGCGAGTAAATCCAATACGCGAATAGAGGCATTAACGATCGCTGGCGCTAGTGAGTTAGAGAATAAATAAGGACGAGAGCGCTGACGTAACCATTCAATCACTTCTTTTTTACCTGAAGTGTAGCCGCCAGAAGCGCCGCCCATTGCTTTACCTAATGTGCCAGTAATAATGTCAACGCGACCCATAACTTCACAGTATTCATGGCTACCGCGACCTTCTTCACCGACAAAGCCAACAGCATGAGAGTCATCAACCATAACTAACGCATTGTATTTATCGGCTAAGTCACAAATACCTTTTAGGTTGGCAATAACGCCATCCATAGAAAACACACCGTCAGTTGCGATTAACTTAAAACGCGCGCCAGCTTCTTCTGCTTCTTGTAATCTCGCTTCTAGCTCTTGCATATCATTGTTAGCATAGCGGAAACGTTTTGCTTTACATAAACGTACACCATCGATAATTGACGCGTGGTTTAAAGCGTCTGAGATAATGGCATCTTCTGGACCTAAAATCGTTTCGAATAGACCTGCATTGGCATCAAAACACGATGAATACAAAATGGTATCTTCCATGCCAAGGAACTCTGATAACTTTTGTTCAAGTGTTTTGTGAATGTCTTGCGTACCACAAATAAAACGTACCGACGCCATACCAAAACCATGATCAGCTAAACCGTCTTGTGCTGCTTTGATTAGCGCAGGGTGATTGGCTAAACCCAAGTAGTTGTTAGCACAGAAGTTAATAACTTCTTCACCTGACGCCACAGCTATTTGCGCTTGTTGTGCAGTCGTTATAACACGCTCATCTTTGTATAAGCCATCTTGCTTTACTTGTTCTATTTGGTCAGCAATATGATTAAAGAAATTTGTTTTTGAAGCAGAAGTTGTCACAGTAGTTCCTTATCAGTTTATTCTTTAGGCCGAGATATTATCAGCCTAGACCAATTACCAAATAAAGTGACACTACGAGTTAAAATGACCTAATAAATAGTTAATTTGACACATTATGGTTTCAAATCGTATATTTCAACTGTTAATTCGAACTTAAGATAACGATTTATGAAACTTACTGATAAAGACGAAGAACTTCTGTCTATTCTTAAATGTAATGCTAGAGCGAGTGTTTCCGATATTGCTCGTGCTACTGGGGTCTCTAGAACCGCAGTACAAAATAGGCTCACTAAATTAGAGAACAATAAGGTTATTCAAGCCTACAGTATTGTATTAGGCAGTGAATACAGCGAACAGCTCATTTCAGCTAATGTTTCTTTGAAAGTTAATCCAAATCTTCGCCAGAACATTAGTATCGCGCTACGAAAAATTCATCAAATAGATCAAATATATTCAATTAGTGGTGAATACGACTTACTGGTGATCATTCAGGCAAGTACCTTAGAAAAGCTTAGTGAAGTATTAAACAATGTCTGTGCGCTAGAAGGTGTTGAGCGCACCAATTCTTCAATAATTTTGGACAAGATATTTGAGCGATAGGCTGCTACAGCGGTTATTTACTTAAGGTATCGTCAAGCCACAAAGCAATATCAGCAGCGATATAGTTTTTACCATTAATGAGCGAGTGACCGTGCCTATCACCTTTAAATATTTGTAAAACAGATCGACTATCACCATTCCATTCAAATAACTCTTTTGTCGTTTGATAAGTATCAGCGTTATGTAAAGAATCAATAAAGTAGACCGGAATATCAATTAGATTCTTAAAGTGCTCTTTCTCCATAAAATTAAGCTTAGGTGTTACCATCACGAAACTATTAATACGCATCTTTTCTGCTAATGCGATCGCTTGCGACCCAGTACACCCGGTAGATACCACAGCAACGTCTCGATCTTTTTGAATTTTGTCTCTCAAGTAGTTATAAGCAGCAAGTATGTCTGACTCCCAATAACTTTTAATACGAACAAGCTCACTTTGATAAGAGACAATGTCTTTGGAAAGTCGCTTTACTTTCAAGTGAGAAAACTCTTCATTGATACTCCGGCCAAAACCACGTAAGTCTATAGCTAGCGCATGTAATCCATGTTGTTGCAACAGCATCATTAAATTGTCAAAGGTGACACTGCTTCGGCTGCAATCATGAAGTAACAGCACTCCTGAAGCATTCGATAGCCCTGGAAAATAGCTACCTGCCAACATAAAACCATCATTTGTTGTAAATTTAATATGATTTAAAGTATCTTCAGACGATTCTGCAGAGGCTTCTTCAGGCGCTTGTTGTGCATGAGCTACCAGAGAAAACAAGCTAAGCAAAATCACTTTTAGCAAAAACATCAAACGTTTGAGCATACCTTCATCCATTAAATTTTAGTTACGCTTACTCTAAGCCTACCTTAGAAAGAAGCATTTAACTAGCGACGCTGCGTTTTATGTTTGCCCATGATAACCAAAGTAGTTAAACAGGTGTTTATTGACGGCAACTCACGTATACTCTTGCCTTGTTAACTGGCATGTTTACAGGAAAGATCTTTGGCACTTTTTGCTTATCGTTTGTTTACCTTTTTACTAACACCTGTGCTGATAATCGCGTTGCTTTTACGATCATTAACCAATAAAGGGTTCAGATCGGGGCTCGCTAGTCGTTTAGGTATAGTACCAACACATTTTAAGGCTAATGGCATTGTTGTTCACGCTGCCAGTGTCGGTGAAGTTATAGCGTTAAAGAGTTATATCAATCAGCTATTAATTTCCTTTCCAGACTCTCCAATTACCTTAACTACATTTACGCCAACAGGTGGTAGTCAAGTACAAGCGTTATTTGGCGATAAAGTTCAGCACTGTTTTTTACCTCTTGATGTTTTGCCTTGTACTTGGCTATTCCTCAAAATGCTTAAACCTAAAGCGGTTGTGTTAATGGAAACAGAAATTTGGCCAAACTTTATCGCTCAATGTGCCAAACGGAATATCAAACTTCACTTGCTCAATGCTAGGCTCTCCGATAAATCTCTACCGCGTTATCAAAAACTAAGTGCGCTTATTTCGCCTTGTTTACGCCAATTTGATCAGATATTGGCGCAAAGCGATGATAACCGTAATCGCTTTATTTCACTTGGTGCATCACCAGAAAAAACTACCGTCACAGGTAACTTAAAATACGACTTATCACTGTCAAATGAACTTCGAGAAAAAGCCCAAACCTTGGCGCTTCATTTAAACCAATCGGAACATATTTGGCTTGTAGCTAGCACCCATGAAGGTGATGAGGCTTTAACGTTAGAGAGCTTTGCTAGGATAAAACAATCTCTACCTGACTGTTTACTTATTCTTGTTCCTAGGCACCCAGAAAGGTTTGAAACCTGTTATCAGCTATGCCTAGATGCAGGTTTCAACACCGTTAAACGTTCTGACGGTACAGAATTGACAAAAGAAACAGATATTTGGTTGATTAATACATTAGGTGAATTGTCAGCGATATATGCTTTGGCAAATGTCATTACCATGGGCGGTAGCTTCTCTAGCATTGGCGGTCATAACCCTCTCGAACCAGCTTTACACAGTAAGGCGATTACTTGGGGGCCTGACATGCGAAATTTTCAAGCAGTTGCAGATTTGATGCTAGCACAGCAAGCCGCCATTCAAATTAATCTTCCTACAGATGATCCTAATATGGCGAAGGTATTAGCAGATGAGGTCACTGAATTATTGAAAAACAAACCCTTCAATACCGAGTTGGGCAATGCCGCACTTAATGTCGTGCAGCAAAACCAAGGAGCTTCTGAAAAAGCCGTTACCGCGCTACGTACATTGCTTTAAAGCAAAGACTAAACTACTCGCTTTTAAGTTCAGGATAGTTGTCTGCAATAAGCTGACGTATTTTGTCTTTCACTTGCGAAATAGTAATGCCATTCATCAAGGTGTTTCCTTTAGCCCTTATTCCCCAAGGTAATTTCGAAACTGGTCGACCATACTGCTGTTGTACCGCTTGGTTATAGCAACTGACAACATAATGTTGATACAAATAAGGTCCAGTTCGATGCGGGTTTGAATGAGCGTAAAGACCAATCACAGGTGTTCCAACGGTGACCGCCATATGAGCAGGACCTGTATCAGGCGCAATCACTAAATGGGCGATATTGAGCACAGCTAATAACTGCTTCAACGAAGTTTTACCCACAAGGTTGATAATAGGCGCATTAGCGCCTTGAATGATTTCCTCGGCGAGCAATTTTTCTAAAGTTGTCGGTCCGCCACAGATAACCACGGTAAACCCTAACTCAGCCAGATGATTTGCCGCTTGACTATAACCCTCTGTGTGCCAGTTACGTTCTGCTTTGCTTGCTGCCGGACTAATAACAGCAATAGGCTTGTCACTATTGACAGTTTCTCCAGCCCAAAGCTGATCTTCATCGGTAAAAGGCATTTGCCAATGAGGTGGCTTTGTTTCTATTCCTAATGCTTGAGCAAAACCCATAAAGCCATCTAACACATGTGGTTGTTCAATCGGCTGCACTGCAGCATTAGTAAACAGCCACTGACCTTCTTTTGCACGCGCACGATCAAAGCCAATTTTAGTCTTTGCCGGTATCATCAAGCTAGCGATACTGGCACGCAGTGCAACTTGCATATGCAATAGCACATCGAATTTTTGTCCTTTAAACGTTTGACGTAAATCTCGGTACGCTTGCCAACCCGCTTTTTTATCAAAAACGATGAAGCGAACACCAGGCAACCCCTCTAAAAGTTTGGCTTCTACTTTGCCAATCACCCAAGTAATTTCGATATCTGGCCACTGTTGTTGAATTTGCTGAACCATAGCAACGGCATGACAAACGTCACCAATAGCGGAAAGGCGCAATAAACATAAACTTTTTGGGCGGGAAATTTGACCCAGCATACAGGATTCACCACAATATAGCGCAATGCGCTGTTAACGTTAATGAGCCCTATTATCTTGAACCCTTCAACAATTGTAAAACCCTGTCAGGAAAAAGTTATTGTAGATAACACACAAACCTGTGTTTATGACGGTGAATTATTGTCTCATTTTGAGGCAGATTACTTTGAACCTAGCTATTGGTTAAATAACAACAAAGTTGTCGGCCAAGCAACAGGCAGAGGTATTACTTACTTTATCGACGCCCCTATAAATCAATGGGTATTAAGGCATTATTACCGCGGTGGACTAATAGGAAAACTAGTACATGATAGTTATCTTTTTACTGGCCTAAAAAATACGCGCGCCGCAAAAGAGTATTCTCTGTTAAAAGCACTAGAACAGCTAAAGCTCCCTGCCCCTAAAGCGATTGGTTACCGCATCCAACGAGGCCTATTGAGTTATCGTGCAGACATATTAACCCAACGAATTGAGCAAGCAGAAGATCTAATAGGTATTCTAGCCAAACGCTCTCTGTCTGATGATGTTTGGCAAGCTATTGGGGCATGTATTCGCCAATTTCATCAACAAGGTGTTTATCACCACGATCTCAATATTCACAATATTTTGATCGATAACAATAATAAAGTCTGGTTAATAGATTTTGACCAAGGAGACATACGCCAACCAGCCCAGCAGTGGCAACAAAGCAATATCGACCGCTTACACCGTTCATTCAAAAAAGAACTAGTCAAAAACCCACAGCTACACTGGCAAGAGCAAGACTGGCAATTATTGCTAGAAGGATATTTATCTTAGCTGCTGATTAAGCAGCTTCTAACGCATCTTGATAGCGCTGCTGATAAATCGCGCGTGCTTCTTTGAAGTCTGCTGAAGCAGAGGCGGTAATATAAGGACGAAGCAGTACTAAAATTTTCAATACTCCTTCAAAAAATACTGCGTCATTGATTTCAGTATTTTCATTCTGTGTTTGATAAAAGCTTAACCAAAAGGTATTAATCAAACGCAAAATACTCACTAAGTCGGCGAGTTCATCATCTTCAAAGGTGATCATGTCTTGCTCACGCAATGAAACAAGCATTTCACTCAATCGTTTAGAAATGGTGTGCTGTACTTCAACATATTTTTCATGCAACTGTGGGCTTTTAGCCAGTAATACCGGTAAATTTGCATAGAAAAAACGAAACTTCATCAACGCCTGAAAAACGGCATCCATATATAAAATAATGGTATCTAATGGTTTAGTTTCTGGGTTTGCTTGTGGGAAGGTATCTAATAAAAGGTTTCGCGCATATTCTTCGTATATAGAAAGGATAATGTCTTCTTTATTGCGAAAATGATAATAAAGGTTACCCGGGCTAATACCTAGATGGGCCGCGATATGATTGGTCGTAACATTGCGCTCACCTTGATCATTAAATAACTCGATACTGGCTTGAATTATTTTTTCACGGGTTTTCATCTTTATTCGCTTCTTTTGAAATTAAATACATTTAGCTATCATACTACCAATTTTCGCAACAGGTAAAGATATTCGAGTAAATACTTTAAGTTAATTAGCTATATCCTATTATTTTCCAGTGCTGTCATCAGCTTGTCTTCACTATACACCGTGTCTACAATAGGGGCTTTATCCTTACTCTTTCATAAAATTATGGCAATTAAAGCGATTTATCCTGGAACATTCGATCCTGTTACTAATGGTCACACAGATCTTATCGAACGAGCCAGCAACCTTTTCCCTGAAGTGATCGTTGGTGTAGCGGCAAGTCCGAGTAAAAAACCCATGTTCAGTCTAGCGCAACGCGTTGAGTTATTAGAGCAAGTCACTCAGTCTTTACCTAATGTAACCGTTGTCGGTTTTAGTGGGTTATTAGTTGATTTCGCGAAAAGCCACCAAGCAAGTGTGTTGATTCGTGGATTAAGAGCCGTGTCAGATTTCGAATATGAATTTCAGTTAGCCAATATGAATCGACGTTTATATCCTGATTTAGAAAGCGTGTTTTTAACACCTGCCGAAGAAAACTCTTTCATCTCTTCTACTTTAGTAAAGGAAGTTGCGATACATGGCGGTGATGTTAGCCAGTTTGTTGATAAACAAGTAAAAACAGCTTTATTAAGTGCGATTACAAATTAACACAGTAAGCTTATTGTTTAAAAATAGGTTAATGACTACACTCACATTGTAGTTACAAATAGGGGTAAAAAGATGAAATTAAAATGGTTAACTATTGCGTCATTAGTGTTAGTGACTGCTTGTAGCTCAAATGCAGGTAAAAATGAAGAGCTCAGAAACTCTGCCATCCGTGATTACATCGCAACCAATAAGATTGAAGATGTAAAGAAAGTAACGACTTTTCGCTATTCTGGCTGGTCAGAGTTAACCAATGACTTTCTCATTGTTTCATCTTCTCCAAGAAAACAATTTCTCGTTGAGATGACAGGTGGATGTTTCGATTTGAAATGGGCGAACGCTATCATACTTAAACGATCTGAAAGCAGTTCACTACAAGTGAAATTCGATTCGATATCGACTGCAGATTCACCTCAAATCACTTGTAGAATTGATAAAATCTACCCGATTACAGGCGAGCAAGAAGATGAGATCATCGCACTTAGAGATCTCACCAACGAAGAAAGCAAATAGGTTTAACACAACCAGTTCACTGTTTAGGCAATCGATTGTTCGATTGCCTACTGCTGACACTCCGGACAAAATACAGAACTACGATTTGCCTGACGTACTTCTTCAAGCTCAGTTCCACAAACAACGCAAGGCAAACCTTTTCGGCCATACACTTGCAGTTCTTGCGCAAAATAGCCAGGTTTACCATCTGTTTGAGTGAAATCTTTTAAAGTCGTTCCGCCTTGCTCAATAGCCTTAGCTAATACGCTTTTAATAATTGGAACTAATTGCAACCACTCTTGTGCAGTAACATCTTTTGATGATCGGGTTGGCAAAATACCCGCTTGAAACAAAGACTCATTGGCATAGATATTTCCAACACCAACCACGACCTGATTATTCATTAAAAAGGTTTTGATAGGAACCGCGCGATTTTTAGCTTTTTCTATCATGTATTCAACTGAAAAATCTTCTTCTAGTGGCTCAGGGCCTAGCTTACTAAACAGACCTTGCTCATCAACATGATTAGGCAACCACAATACTGCGCCAAATCGTCGAGGGTCATTAAAACGCAATGTTTTATTACTCGCCAATACAAAGTCGACATGGTCATGTTTAACCACCGGCGTACTATTGTCGACTACGCGAATAGTGCCAGACATACCTAAATGGATGACAAGCGTGCCGGTATTCAGCTCTATTAACAAATATTTGGACCGACGACTAACACTCTGAATACTTTGCCCAGTTAAGTTGTCAACTTCTGTTGGAATGGGCCAACGCAATTGTCGTTGACGAATAACCACCTTAGTGATTTTCTGTTGCTCAATATGTGGTGTTAAGCCTAATCGGCAAACTTCTACTTCAGGTAACTCTGGCATGCTTAAAGCTCAATCTACTGTTAATGGCCGGTTTCTAATAATGCATTCATTTTGGCAACAAATGCGTGAGCAAATCTCGAGGCTGATTTTGCATCCATATTAAAATATAAAGAGGGTTCGATCAGCTCAGCTTCCATTAACTGGAAAGTTTCTTGGTGTCTAACGAAATCAAGCCGTGCATATAGTAAGGAGCCAAATTTTTTGTTTAATACCTCTGTGCAACGATTGGCAGCGGCGATCAAATTTGGCTCTGGAGATAACGCGGTTAAACGCCCACCATGCTCTTCTTGGACACGAAAATCATTGCTTGCAGGTGTTTTTAAAATGCAATGGCTGTACTCACCATTAAAATAAAACAAAGAAAACTCACCTTCGGTGGTTACTTGCTCAACGAATGGTTGCAACATAAAATCTTTATCTGAAAACACTTCAGCCAAAGCGTCTTTTCTCGCTTTCATTTCAGACAGTGTCAGTCGAAAGGTATTATCTGCGTTAGCGCTTATACGGGGCTTTAAAATAAATTCTGCTGACTCGTATTGCGCTACTACAGCATCAATTTTCTCTATAGGTATGGGCTTTCCTTGCAAACGATCCAGCCAAGTGGTTGGTACAATATCAACCTGCTGCTGTGCTAATTCGGCGAGGTATTGCTTATCAACATTCCATTTAACAATAGATAAATTATTTAAAAGCACAGTACCACTTTGTTCTATTTCAGCTAAACGATCGAGAAAGGCTTTTGGGTCTTGTTGGTAATCCCATGGAGAGCGGATAATAACGGCGTCGAATCGCTGCCAGTCAGTTCCGTCATTTCGCCAAGGAATGTGCGTCGTTTGCCAACCAAGTTCGGCTAATGGCTGCTCAATAAGGTGATCATTTACCTCAAACTCATCCAAGCATTCCATTGATAAAATGGCACAGTGATTCATAGTAAAGCTCTTGTATTATTTCGTATTAGTTTAATAATTCGCCAGGAATTAATTGCTCAAAGCGCTGCAAGGGAACAGAAGTCCATTGGTTCTTGTATGTATTGTGAATTTTTAATAAATCTTGTTCCACATACAAATGCAGTAGCGCGGGTCGATCGACCCCCGCTAATTCAAGTTTTACCGCTAAAGCGAGTTGCGGATCAAACTCAGTAGGCGCAACAATGACATTGGCTTCGGTCTCATGCCACGCAAGCATCATTTGATCCAATGCTTGGCCTTTTAATAACTCGTTGTTAGTTCGCCAACTTCGACCAATTCGCTCGACTTTCCAGCGCTCGTTTACCGTAAGTGTTAAAATAACGGGGTTATCGCCGAGAATATTCACTTCTTCGTTGCGAAGAGCTTTTACTGTGTTAAAGGTATTATCATGAGTAATATTAATCAGTAAAATAAAACCGATAACACCAAATATAATGACATTGTTCCAGCCAACCCGAGTCAGTCTGATCATGGTATTTAGACGTCTTAAAGCTCTGTGAATGATTACTTTGAGTATACCTTAGCTAAATAATATAAACATCTGTCGCTTGACGCTTTGAAAACAGTAAACAGGAAGTTAGCTGACAGTTAATCCATAACAAGGTAAAGTAGTATACTTTATACAAAAATGCCAACTAGGAAAGATGATGAAAAAGAATAAATTGGTATTTGCTTCAATTGCGGTATTCAGTGGTTTTATGGGTACTGCATTCGCCACCCCAAATAATGAAGCGACCAACGCATTTAACGCGCTAATTGACGAGCATTGGCAAGTGGCCAATAAAGAACAAATATTTTTCCGAAAAGATCCTGACGCATTTCGTACCAACGGCGCACTGCCAGATATGTCGCAACAAGGTCGCGACCGCCGAGAAAAATACAATCAAGAGCTTCTGAATCGCCTTGAGAAAATAGATGTGTCAAAGTTATCAGCTAATGATCAAGTTACTTACCGTTTATTTAAATATGAACGTCAAACAGAAGCTAAGAGTTACCAGCAACTTGATCACCTCTACCCAGTAAATTACTACTCTGGATTTGATAGCTATTTTGCCGCCGCACCTGGCAATATGTCATTTTTAAGTAAAGGTGATTATGACAAGTATTTGATAAGTTTGGCGGGCTATCCGAAATACAGCCAAGACCACATCACTGACCTTAGAGCGGCAGTAAAGCTAGGTCATGTGCATTATTGCGACTCGTTTAAGCACTACGCTGGCAACATTAAAAAGCTCATTGTCGACGATGCAACTAGCAGCCCGTTTTATCAACCGTTTGCTAACATGCCAGATTCAATTAGCAATAAAGCCGAATACCAAGCAAAAGCAAAAGCACTTATTAATGAAAAAGTAATCCCTGAATATCAAAAATTCTATGACTTTTTTACAAAAGACTACATGACACAGTGTCGCGATACGGTTGCTATTAGTGAACTTCCTGGCGGTGCCGACTACTACCAGTACTTAATAGAGTTTTACACCACAACGGATATGA
This sequence comes from Thalassotalea coralli, assembly GCF_055786205.1. Classification (NCBI taxonomy): domain Bacteria; kingdom Pseudomonadati; phylum Pseudomonadota; class Gammaproteobacteria; order Alteromonadales; family Colwelliaceae; genus Thalassotalea; species Thalassotalea coralli. The sequence goes on from NZ_JBVVBK010000008.1 coordinate 158,549, forward strand.
GCGCTGATGAAATTCACCAAATTGGCTTGGATGAAGTTAAGCGTATCAAAGGGGAAATGGAAGTTATCATGCGTCAAGTTGGCTTTAAAGGTGACCTAAAAGCCTTTATCGATTACTTGCGTAACGAACCAAAGTTTTATGCTAAATCTGAGATGGAAATCTTTGAAAAGGCGAGTTATATCACACGTAAGATGGCAGCTCAGTTGCCTAAATGGTTCTCAGTATTGCCGCGTCAAACCTTCGATATTAAATCAGCACCAAACGGTGGCGCTTATTATGTTGCCTCTGATGGCAGCGGCACAACTTCGGGTACTTACTTCCTTGAAACAAAAGATCTCAGTGCGCAACCGCTATACACGTTAGAAGCACTAACCTTCCATGAAGCTGAGCCCGGTCACCACTTACAAAGTGCTATCGCACAAGAAGTTGATATGGCTGAGTTTAGAAAAACACTTTACCACGCTGCATATGGCGAAGGTTGGGGACTTTATTCAGAACGCTTAGGCAAAGAAATTGGCTTTTACCAAGACCCATACAGTGACTTTGGTCGACTAACTTACGAAGCATGGCGTGCAGGTCGTTTAGTCGTTGATACTGGACTTCATGCTAAAGGCTGGAGCCGCCAGCAAGCAATCGACTACTTAGCCGACAATACCGCGTTAAGCATGCCAGATGTTGTTGCCCAAATTGATCGTTATATCTCTTGGCCGGCTCAGGCGCTGTCTTACAAGATAGGTGAGATTAAAATTCGAGAGTTACGCGCTTTAGCAGAAAAAGAACTCGGTGATCAATTTGATGTGCGTCTATTTCACGACCAAATGCTGAAAAACGGTAGCTTACCGCTAGCACTATTAGAAGAATTAACACATGACTGGATCGCTGAACAAAAGAAGTAACAGTTAACAACCAGTAAGACTATCAGAGCAGTAGCCATAGCGTTACTGCTCTTTTTCTCCTTTCTTCGCAATAAATTCTGTTACCCCGCCACAAGCGCCAAGCTGCTTCACATCAACGAGTAATTCATTGTCTGTAAGATGTAAATCACCGATACCACATTGGTTAACTAGGGTACGCCCATTAAATACGTCACTGTCGTTAGCTTTCGGTGTTCGTACTTGAATTTTCATACTGCGGCGTTTGGTGAACCAATTTAACGGTGAATAAGGGCCGTACAAGTACTGGTTTAGTTTATCCAAACTGTTAAGCAATCCTGCTGGGAATTCATTTTTAATACCGCTGCTAGTCACTTGTACAATTTTCGATGAATTACGAATAAATCGATGAGTTACGTCATAAACAAAGGAATAATGGACATCTCCTGAGAGAATAATAAATTCAGGTGGCGTTTTAACATGTCGAAAAATATTTAAAATAACGTTTGCGGTTCCTTTATGGGCCATCCAGTTTTCGGCATCAACCATTAACGGCTGCCCGAAAAACGTAAAAATTCGCTGGATGGTTTCAATCATTTTAACGCCGTAAATAGGGGCGGCAGACACTAATATAACCCTGGGTTCTTTTAGAATATCTTGCTGCATTTCTGTTAATGCTTCCCAATCCATTAATCCAGAAGGCTTAGTTGCTCTACTTTCAGAACGCCAGCGTTGAGTACGGGTATCTAAAACAACAATTTTAGGCGTGGTGGCTAAATTAAAGTGCCATTCTTGCCAATCAAGCAAGGTATCAATCATGTTATCGAGTTGCTGGTACCCTTTTCCATCAAACCAGGTATCAGCTTGGCTATTTAATTCGATTAACTTCTCTGGAGCGTTCCCCCACCCTTGGCACAACCAATAGGCTGCCAAAGCGTTGCCAATAATCCTTTTGGAAAAAGGATGACCATACGCGGCTTCTTCCCAAGCACGCGTTAAATTCCAATCATCGGTAATATCATGATCGTCAAAAATCATATAAGTGGGCAAGTGTGCCAATGCACGCTGTACTTTCGCTAAACCGTCGATAAAGCCTTCTATCGCTACCTGCTCTTTTTGGTAGGTTGCCATATCAGAGTCATCTAGCTCAGGAGGTGTAAGATCTACCAATTCCCATAGTTGTGGTGACCAAGTTAATAAATACATAGCGAAACACTCAGCTAAAGTTACTAAGTGATTTTTAGCATTTACCGATGTAAAAATTGGCTTTTTACTGGCAGCAAATAGCTTCTCGTAGACGGCTTTATTAGCTTCTGTATGCGGTAAAAGGTGATCTCTATGGTAGTAGCTATACTCACTTTGATACAACGACTGAGAATTGTTGACCTTAGCGCCTTGCCACTCCTCATCATACAAGCCAAGAATATTAATAACCTGATGAATGGCTTTAAGCATAGGACCTGCTACATCATCAGCATAAATTTGGTCGCCCGACATCATTAATAAAGAAGGTCGGTCTTGTTGTCGGTTTAACGATATTTCAACTTGGCGATCGACTTCAACTAAACCGTCTTCACCTTCGAAATGTGGTTTACGACAAGAGCCGTGTAACAAGCGATCAACTTTATCAGGTACGACAAAATGCGGTAATGGGTAGTTAGCGTAAAGTAATGATGGGATAGCTTCCGTCAATGACAGTGAGTGATTGTCATGGGAAAACTGTAAATCGTAGAAAATCTCTGTGTTTAACGGTAGCGGCTCATCAAGACTAATATGAATTAATCTAACAAACGCTTGCTGTCCGATAGCTATCGTTTGAAGCGCTTTTTCATCGAGATTTTGATGGTAAAAGGATTCGCTGCTCGATGTTAACTGGCAAGATATTTCACTATCGACACTGGTCACTAACCATAAAGTCACTTCCGACTTACTAATATGACGAACAATTGGGCCTGCAAGAATATGGGGGAGCATTACGAGTAAGAACTACCTTAACGACGAAAACTACAATTTAACTAGGGTGTGCCGATCTTTCAAGTGCGTTTTTGCGCCACCTTTACCTTGGGTGGAAAATAAAGTGGCGCTCGTTACTCAATTAGAGCGTGTTGATCTTTGCTGTTCGTTTCTGCAGCGAATCGTTTATCTTTTATACCAGGCAGCGCGCATGTGGTGTGGTTATTCCACATGAATAAGCGCTAACGCAGTAGAAAGGACAAACAAACGCTGCCCTACGGGTTCATTTAAATGCTTCCTGCTCTTTGTTGCACCTCATTCACATAGAACAACTATCCCACAATCGTTGCGCCGCGATCAGAAAGCATTTACATTGAACAGAAAGTGAACCACAAAGATCAACACGCTCTAGTCTTTTAACAAGTCATTTATCGTTGCCATTAGCTTGCTTAAACTCGCTGGTTTCAATAAATAGTGTTTAATACCAATATCTTTTGCGACTTCTTCTGAAATAACCTCACTGTAACCGGTACACATAATAATCGGTAAGTCAGGCTGTTTTTGTAACATAAGAATACTAAGCTCTTTTCCGGTTACATGGGGCATCGCCTGATCAGTAAGTACCAAATCAAATGAATTATTTGGATCGTTAAATGCTTTTAACGCTTCAGCACCATCGGAGCAGACGGTGGTTTGATAGCCGTAGTCCTGCAAGAACTCTTGATACAGCTTAGAAATATGCTTTTCATCTTCGGCAATAAGTACGTGTTTACTTTGATTAGCTTCTATATCTTGCTGCTCAAACACTTCTTCAGTTTTTGGCTCTATCGGTATAGCTTCTGTATGCACTTCACAGGTAGGGAATACAATGATGAAGCTTGCCCCCTGCTGTTCCTCACTGCGCACTTGTATCTCGCCACCATGGCTTTCAATAATACTTTTCACCACCGACAAGCCAAGGCCAGTACCTTCACCTAAGCGCTTAGTCGTATAAAAGGGGTCAAAGATTCGCTCTAAGTGCTCTTTGGAAATACCTTGGCCAGTATCAGTAATCGTTAGCTGCACCTGCTCAATGCTGACATGCTGTTTATCGATGGACATGGTTTTAACGGGATGCAGATCGATGGCAATAGTGCCCGCTTCCTCTCCAATGGCTTGTGCTGCATTGTTGCATAAATTCATGACAATCTGATGGATTTGCGTTGCATCACCTTTAATTGGTGGGCAATGGGAATCAATGCTGGTCACAATACGAATTGAAGACGGAATTGACACTTTTATGATGTTAAGGGCGTCTTTAACCGTGTTGATTAAATCTATCGGCACTAATTTAAGCGAGTCCATCCGACTAAAGGTCATAATTTGTTTAACTAAATTAGCGGCTCTATTACAACTCTCTTGAATATTGGCAATATAGTTTTCAGCTTTTACAGGATCCATCTTAGTGATTACCATCATTTCGGTATTACCTAAAATAGAAGCCAAAATATTGTTAAAGTCGTGAGCAATGCCGCCCGCTAGCGTTCCTAACGCTTCCATCTTACGCGACTGTTGTAACTCTGTTTGCAGTAAAGTATTTTCTGTGATGTCGCGAGTGATCTCTATAAAGCCGATAGCTTTGTGGCTGTCGTCTTTGATGAGAGATAAAGATACTGACGCAAAAAATCTTGTCCCATCGGCTCGCGTTTGTGAAAGCTGCCCTAGCCAACTACCTTGTTTTTCGACGAAAGAAAGTAAATCTAAATTTTGAACTTCTGGATCTTGGTTAATATCAAGAAAATGTAAAATTGACATTTGCTCACTGCGATAACCATATAGATTTTCCGAAGCAGCGTTGCAATAGGTATAGTTACCTTGCATATCAATCAAATTAATACCGTCAGCAGATAACTGAAATGCGTGAGCGAATTTAACTAGAGATTCTTCAATTTTTAATCGTTCGACAATTTCATTGGCAAGGTGCTCATTAGTCACCACATGCTGATTGGCACTCGATAACAATTCTTTAGTGTAGTGATAGCGTTTAAGCCAAAAAAAGCAAAAACCCACCCAAACCACAAGTACAAATACGAATCCCATCCAAGCAACACTTTTGTATGGCTCAAACCCTTGATGCTCTGACGGTGCAATGACAACGCGCCACTGCTTATCAACCACCTGCATTTCACCTCGCCACATCAATGGATGTTGTTCAATAACAGCCTGCTCTGTCATATCCTGTTGGTGATCATCCTCGGTAATGGCAAATAAGGGCAATGCTGCGTCAGGCGCCTCTTGTTCATATACCCAAACATCAAGGCCAGCTGACCTTGCTTCGTTGGCAACTAACTGGCTAATTGCCTTAATATCTATCGCTTGAATCAACACGCCGGCACGCGCGTTCTCGTCGTAAACAGGTACTATTAACAACATGCCAATCAGATCAGGTTTAATCCCTGCTAAACTAGTGACATTCGAAGAGACGATTTGAGCGCTAGCCAATGCCTTTTTAACATCATCTTGGAACTTTACGTCCGAGGTTAAGTTATAGCCTTTAAACTTGCTCAAATTATGCCAAGACGCTTGATATAAACTGGGAAAATAAAAGCCCCTGTCAATATCGCGCCCCAAAACGCCCTCACTTTGCCATCGGAGGATATAGTTGCCAGCTAATTGCTCTTTTTCGAAAAGTTCACGTTGATGCGCTTGAATATAAGGATGCCATGAAGTCAATTCCACTTGACTGTTACGCGATAAATACCGCGCAGCATATTGCTGAAATTTAGCTTCAGAAATAGGCTCAATTAACTCGAGAAAATCAGCAAAGGAGTAAATTCCTTGCGTTAAATCAGCAAGCTGGTTTTCAACAGCATGAATAGCACTTTGCGCATTATGTTGAAAAGTTAAAGTGTCGCCCGATTTTTCCCATTTTTCTAAAGAAAAAAACAATAAAATAGCAAACAAAACACCGACAATAAGCGTGACGGTAATTTGTAAATAATGTTTATTTTTGATCAAATTAACGAGTCCTTGTGATTGAACTGCGTGTTCGAACGAGCTAGTTATAGTACTAACTTAACAAGATACTCGCCGAAATCAATACACTGCATACTAAAATAGTATAGATAAGTTTTTGATTATTGATTTTATTTTCTCTATTTATTTGTTTTAGAAGTGTAACTTGGTCTTGTTGGTGTTGTTTACCGTCCTTCAAGTATTGGTAGATCAGGTCAGGCATTTCTGGCAGTTTTTCATTCCAGAAAGGTAAATTTTCTTTAATTTTTTCAAATACGGCTTTAACACCCATTTGCTCCTTTACCCATGATTCAAGGAAAGGTTTAGCGGTTTGCCATAAATCAAGTTGCGGATATAACTGTCGGCCTAACCCTTCAACATAAAGCAAAGTTTTTTGGAGAAGTACCAATTGTGGCTGCACCTCCATGTTAAATCGTCGTGCGGTATTAAATAGATTAACCAAGACATGACCAAAAGAAATTTCCGCCAAAGGTTTGTTAAAAATCGGCTCACATACGGTACGAATAGCAAATTCAAATTCATCTACGCTAGTGTTTGCAGGCACCCAGCCAGAATCAACATGTAATTGCGCAACTTTTCGGTAATCTCGATTAAAAAAGGCAACAAAGTTTTCTGCTAAATATCTTTTATCTTCTCGGTTTAAAGTGCCAACAATACCGCAATCTATTGCTATCCAAGTTGGGTCTTCGGGGTTGGTTACGTCAACAAAAACATTGCCAGGATGCATGTCGGCATGGAAAAAACTGTCTCGATATACTTGAGTAAAAAACACATCTAAACCGCGTTCTGCTAACAGTTTTAGGTTCACTCCTTGCGCTTTAAGCTGCTCAACTTCGCCAACGCTCACCCCGTAAATACGTTCCATCACCAAGACATTACGCGTACAAAACTGACTATATACTTCGGGTACATACAAAATATTGTCGTTATCGCGGCCCATGCTGAAGTTACGCTTTAATTGAATAGCATTCGCAGCTTCTCTGTCCAAATCCAATTCATCAAGAATAGTCTTCTTGTATTCTGAAACCACTTCATTCGGGCGTAATCGTCGACCATCAGGTAACCAGCGAGACACCACTTTAGCGATCTTAGCCATCATGTTCACGTCAGCTTTGATCACTTTATCAATACCTGGACGCAGCACTTTAATGACTATTTCAGTTGCTTGACCGTCTAAATCTAATGTCGCTGTGTGTACTTGGGCAATAGACGCTGACGCTAGCGGCTTTGTCTCGAAATTTGAAAATAATTCATTGAATCGCTCTTGACCTATGGCCTCGATAATAATCTTCTGCGCTTTTTCGCCGTCAAATGGCGGGACTTGATCTTGCAGTAATGCTAATTCATTCGCAAAATCTTCCGGTAACAAATCACGACGAGTAGATAACATTTGACCAAATTTAATAAAAACTGGTCCCAACGATTCAATAGCTAAACGAAAACGGGTCGATAACGGCTTGTCTTTGTGCTTATTACGTAGCCAAAATAAACTCCAGCGTAGCACTTTGGCATACCAAGGAACGAAACGAGCAGGTAGTAGCTCATCTAAGCCATACTGAAAAAATGTGGCGATAATGCGATACAATCTAACACTACTCAAAGCCTAGGTTTCCTTTTACTGGTTACGATGAAGGGTTGTTGATGCGTTGTTCTAGCTGAGCAATTCGCTGCTCTAACGCAGTCAAATACTGGCTCGTTTGTTCAACACCTTCTTTAAATTCTGCTATTTGGTAACGATTTACCACAACACCGAGTTCGTGAACAAGATATTCTGTGCTGTCTTCTTTAATTTGTCTGGCAGCAAACCTAAGCTTATCTGCCAACCATAGGTATATACGTTCAACGTGATAGGTAGGAATATCGCCAATATGTTGAGCCAGTTCTCTTTGCCAATCAGGGTTTACCCGCTCAAATAAACTCGATAAGTGTTGAACAACTTTAATCTCACCTTGTACATCCAGAGCGCCGCTACGTATCAAATCCGTGAGTTCTTTGCCTTGTTTCATTTCCATCAATGCTGAAAAGGACGTTTCAACCGTACAATCAGCTCGCTCACTGATAGACGTCACCAACAACCGGTCTGCGGCAAAAGAAAAACAAATTGGAAAGCCTAGTTCTTTAATATGAATCGCAGCCGTTTGATCAACAAAAAACTGCCAATCGCGCGGGGTAACATCACTCATCGCGAAGGCTTTATTCAACCCCTTTTCTATCAAGGCACAGATGAGTTGCTGATGCATGAACACTGAGTGACTCACTTAGAATTTATACCCTTTGTGTAAAGCGACAATACCGTCTGTAAGGTTTTTATATGTCGTTTGTTCAAACCCTACCTGCTCCATCATACTTTTTAATGTTTCTTGATCTGGATGCATGCGAATAGATTCCGCAAGGTACTGGTAACTGTCACCGTCTTTTGCCACCAATTCACCCATTTTCGGTAAGATATTAAAAGAGTAAAAGTCGTAAACTTTATTCGTAATTTCATGTTCAGGTTTAGAGAACTCTAAAACCAGTAGACGACCACCTGGCTTTAACACACGGTACATAGACGCAAGTGCTTTATCTTTGTTGGTCACATTACGTAAACCAAAAGCCATGGTAATAACATCGAAGGTATTGTCTTCAAAAGGCAAAGCTTCAGCATTAGCTTGCACGTATTCTACGTTTTGTACGATACCTTTATCGCGCAATTTATCGCGACCAACGTTTAACATAGAGCTATTAATATCAGCTAAAACCACTTGGCCTTGCGCACCAACAAGTTTAGAAAACTTTGCTGTTAAGTCACCTGTGCCGCCAGCAAGATCTAATACTTTATTACCTGGTCTGACGCCACTTGCGTCAATAGTAAAACGCTTCCACAAACGATGAATGCCGAAAGACATTAGGTCATTCATAATGTCGTATTGCTGAGCAACAGAATGAAAGACGCTGGCTACTTTCGATTCTTTTTCTTCAGTTTTAACGGTTTGATAACCAAAATGGGTCGTTTCAGTATCGTTAGATTTAGGTAAATTAGGCTGTTCGTTCATTGTGGTAATACTCTGCCTTCATAATGGCGAATAGTGTAGCGTACATTGATAGATTAATTAACTGTTGTCACGTAACAATCGGCATTTATTTTGCGCGAGATCAGTGGTTAAGTTATACGGCAGAAAAATGCTCTCGGTTTGCTAGCCAGCGATTAATGAGTGCAATGCCTGCCTCTGGGTATTGCTGCCATAGCAAATATGCTTGTTCTTGAATGACAGGGATAAGATCGGCATCACGAGCTAAGTCAGCAATTTTCAGATCGGCAAGGCCGGTTTGCTTAGTACCTAGTAATTCACCAGGCCCCCTAATTTCTAAATCTTTTTGCGCGATAACAAAGCCATCGTTACTGTCACGTAACACGCCTAAGCGTTTAATCGCCGTTTTAGAGAGTGGGCTTTTATACATAAGCACACAATGAGAAGCGACAGAGCCTCGCCCAACTCGTCCGCGCAATTGATGGAGTTGAGCTAGACCTAAGCGCTCTGGGTTTTCGATCACCATTAAGCTAGCATTAGGGACATCAACCCCAACTTCTATCACAGTAGTTGCCACTAATAAATCAACATCTCCTGCTTTGAATAGCTCCATAACCGCTTGCTTTTCTTGTGGTTTCATTCGGCCATGAACCAAGCCTACTTTTAAATCTGAAAGCTGTTCTTGAAGATATTGTGCCGTATCTTCAGCCGCCTGACATTGCAACACTTCAGATTCTTCAATCAAAGTACATACCCAATAGGCTTGACGTTTATCTTCATGGGCTGCTTGGCGAATTCTGTCTATCACCTGATCTCGGCGTAAGTCAGGTAACGCCACAGTGGTAATAGGCGTTCTTCCTGGTGGTAACTCATCAATAATTGATGTATCTAAGTCTGCATATGCCGTCATCGCCAATGTTCTCGGAATAGGTGTAGCAGTCATGATCAATTGATGTGGATACTTACCGTCAAAGGCGCCTTTTTCACGTAGCGAAAGACGTTGATGAACACCAAATCTATGTTGCTCATCAATAATAATTAACGCTAATTGATTAAACGCTACCTGATCTTGAAATAGCGCATGAGTGCCAACCACCATCTGCATTTCGCCAGAGGCAATACGTTCTAAGGCTTCTCTACGAGCCTTGGCTTTTGTTTTACCCGCTAACCAACCAACAGTTATATCTAACGGGGCAAACCAGTTAGCAAAGTTAATCGCATGTTGCTCTGCTAATATTTCAGTTGGTGCCATCAATGCCACCTGATAGCCTTGGCTAATTGCAGTAATAGCTGCCAATGCCGCCACTAAGGTTTTTCCTGAGCCCACATCGCCCTGTACTAAGCGCATCATTGGCAGCGACTTAGCTAAATCTTCACGTAACTCTTTTACTACGCGCGCTTGGGCGCCTGTTGGTGAAAACGGTAAACTTGCTAGAAACTGTTGCTCAAGTTCACTTGATACCGTTAACGGCTGTGCATCAACTTTTTGTGTCGATTGCTTTAGCTTAAGCATACTTAAGTTATGAGCGAGTAATTCTTCTTTAATCAAACGAATTTGCGCAGGGTGTTTACCTTGTTCTAATTGCTCGATAGATGTATCCGGCGTAGGACGATGAATAAAAGCTAGTGCCTCTTTCAATGAATAAGGCTCATGACGAAACTTTTCAGGTATCAGTTCTTCCACTTGACCACGTTTGAGGCGTTTAAGTGCTTCATCGGTTAAATTTCTGAGGGTAATTTGTCTTAGGCCATCTGTGGTTGGGTACACAGGCGTGAGAAATTCCTCTGTCTCTGCCAAGGGAGTATCTTGTTCGAGCGTTTTATATTCGGGATGAATGATTTCCAACCCTTTAGCACCACGCTGTATTTCACCATAACAACGAATGGCAACGCCATTGGGTAAATTATTCTTTTGAGCGGCTGAAAAGTGAAAAAAACGTAGCGTTAAGTTGCCTGTTCCGTCATTCACCGTCACCAATAACATGCGGCGGCGACCTTGCACCACTTGAGAGTGAACGACTTCGCCAATGATGTTAGTAAACATGCCTGGTAAGCAGTCTCGTATCGTCAAAACACGAGTGCGGTCTTCATAGCGATTCGGCAAATGAAACAGTAGATCTTGAACACTATGCAAGCCAATTTTAGCCAGTTTTTCTGCCATGCTAGGGCCCACGCCTTTAAGCGCAGTAATGGCGATTTGAGATAAATTGCCTAAGCCCGGAGCAGATGATGCCATAGTGTTCCTTCTAACCAAATTCCTTTTTGATTACATTATTATGCTAGTTATCAAGCTCTTGCCAAGCTTCTTGTGTCATTTGCATTTGCTGCCACCACTCGTCTGAAGCAACTATTTGGCCTTGCTCGTCTATTTTAGGATAAGGTAAGCCCTTACGCTGACAGGCTTTGGCAAAAATAGGATGACCACCTTCAAATAGAAAACGCTGACGACGCTCTTCAGATATGCTCGGTTTGTCGTACATGCCTGCAGCAACACGTTGGCGTTGAGCTTCGTATAATACAACGGAATTAGCAACAGACACATTCAACGATTGCACCATGCCAACCATAGGAATAATGATATGCTCATCAGCAAGTTCTAACGCAATATCTGACGCACCAAATTTTTCTTGACCAAGAATAACTGCTGTTGGTTTTGTGTAATCAATGTCACGAAAATCGACAGAGCGCTCTGATAAGTTAGTTACCAAGATTTGCATATTCTGACGCTTAAGTTCGGCTATCGCATCTTTAGTAGAAGAATAGTTGTGAACATCAACCCAGTTTTGACTACCAGCTGCGCTGCCACCAGAGACACGCATTCTTTCATTTTTCCAAACCGCATGAACATCACTAATACCTATTGCGTCAGCCGTTCTTACTACTGCAGCAAGGTTGTGAGTTTTGTGTACGCCTTCCATGCAAACAGTGAGATCAGGTTGGCGCTTGTCCAACATAGCATTAATTCGTTCGAGTCTTTCTGGTGTCATAATATTCTATAAGGTAGGTCTAAGAAGCGCGGCATTGTTTTTACCACCGCGCAATGTTTATCGAGTAATGCGCCTTAAGCGATGTTAGGAATTTCCATTACACCGTCAATTTCAATGGCTACATCTTTTGGTAGACGTGATACTTGAACTGCCGCACGTGCTGGGTATGGCTGCGTAAAATACTGGCTCATTACTTCATTTACTGTCGCAAATTGCCCTAAGTCCATTAGGAAAATGTTTACTTTAACCATGTCATTGATCGTGCCGCCTGCAGCTTCACATACTGCAGATAAGTTTTTAAATACTTGATGTGCTTGCTCAGCAAAATCTTCAGACACAATTTCCATCGTTTCTGGAACCAATGGAATTTGGCCTGAAAGATAAACGGTATTTTTCACTTTTACCGCTTGGCTGTATGTTCCGATAGCACTAGGTGCTTTATCTGTTTGAATGATTGATTTCATAATAATCCTTGTTTATTTGTTACGTACCACTTTTTGTACGTCAACCATGACTTTAATTTTTCTAATAATATCGGCTAAGTGTATACGGTCTCGACAGGTAAGCTCCATATCAATAGCGTATAAACCAGAATCTTTTTCACCTGAGTTTAAAGTGTGAACATTGGATTCACATTTAGCGACAACATTTGTTAGCTTAGCAAGCGCACCTTGGTGGTTGACGATTTCTATGCGCAGTTTAGCGATAAAGTCACGATCAATGTCCGTGTCCCATTTAACAGGGAAAATATGCTGCTCTTGTGTACCTTTTATATTTTTACAGCTCGCTTGGTGCACCATTAAGCCTTTACCTGGGCTTAAATACGCGACAATGCTATCGCCCGGAATTGGACGACAACACTTACCATAGTTAACAAGCATGCCTTCAGTGCCTTTGATCGGCAATTTACCTTTAGAAGACGGATCGCTGTCCTCACTTTCTTCGGTAAATTCATCCGTTAATCGGCGCGCTATACCAATACTTAACGCATTCCCTAAACCAATGTTTACAAGTAATTCATCTAAACTGTTGTTGCCCGTTTCCGCTAATACTTGATCGACTTTCTCTTGTTCGATGTCTTCAAGCTTAACATTACCAAGTGCATGGCTCAGTAATCGTAAACCTAGTGCATGAGAATGGTTTTTCTCTTGCGAACGCAGGTAGGTGCGGATCTGTAATCTCGCTTTCGCTGTCACAACAAAGTTAAGCCATGTTGCATTAGGATGTGCCGCTGGCGAGGTCACCACTTCAATGGTTTGACCGGAATCTATTGGTTGGCTTAATGGAAACGGTTTTCGATCCACTTTAGCGCCAACACAGGAGTTACCTACATCGGTGTGAACCGCATAAGCAAAATCCACTGGCGTTGCGCCCATAGGCAATTCAATAATTCGTCCATCAGGGGTGAAAACGTAGATTTCTTCAGGGAATAGATCTGATTTTACGTTTTCAATAAACTCAAATGAACTACCCGCACTTTGTTGCAATTCAAGCAAGCTTTGCATCCAACGGCGTGCTTTCATTTGCGCCGTGGTACCACCTTCGTCCCCGTCTTGCTTGTAAAGCCAGTGAGCTGCTACCCCTTTGTCTGCCATTTGGTCCATATCTCGCGTACGGATCTGAATTTCTACCGGAATACCGTGTGGGCCAATAAGCGATGTATGCAATGATTGATAGCCATTGGTTTTAGGAATAGCAATGTAGTCTTTAAAGCGGCTTTCAATCGGTTTAAACAAGTTGTGAACAGCGCCAAGTGCACGATAACAAGCGTCAAGATTGTTATCGACGATTACCCTAAAGGCATATATGTCCATAACCTCATTAAACATTAATTCCTTGTTTTTCATTTTACGGTAAATGGAAAACAGATGCTTTTCACGGCCAATGACTTCAGCTGTTATGCCGTGTTCACTTAATCGCTGAACAACTTCTTCACGAATATTGTTGATAATTTCTTTACGATTACCGCGCGCTTTTTTTACTTCTGACTTAAGTGCACGTGCTCGCATTGGGTAAAGCGCTTCAAAACCAAGCACTTCGAGTTCATTTTTAACATCATGAATACCTAAACGGTTGGCAATTGGCGCATAAATTTCAAGGGTTTCACGTGCAATTCGACGACGCTTGTCAGGGCGAAGTGCGCCTAATGTACGCATGTTATGTGTTCTATCGGCAAGTTTGATCAAAATGACACGAATGTCTTGTGTCATTGCCAGCACCATTTTGCGGAAGTTTTCCGCCTGCATCTCTTCTTTGTTATCAAATTTAAGCTTGTCTAGCTTACTTACCCCTTCAACAAGCTCAGCAACGGTATTACCAAACAATTCTGCGAGTTCATCTTTGGTAACCGGCGTATCTTCAATAACATCATGAAGTAACGCGGCCATCAGCGTTTCATGATCTAAATGCATTTTTGCCAAATTATGGGCAACAGCAACTGGGTGGGTAATATAAGGCTCGCCACTTGAACGCATTTGCCCTTCATGAGCGTCACGCGCAACGATATAAGCTTCTTTTAACAAGTCTATTTGTACTTTCGATAAATAGCTTGATACATACTCTTTTAGTGGTTCAAAAAGATACACTCAGTCTGTCCTTTCTACTTCTAAGGTAATAGACACCAATGCAGGCTTGGTATTCGTTAAAGTAAGAATACGTCTAAATAACGAGAATGCCAATGGTTTACTCGCTCAGCAATACCATAATCCTCAAATAAACACCTGCATGAGGAATTATTCCAAGGACATAGTATGAAAAAACGCGTAATTACCAAGGTAATTACGCGTTAATATTTATCTCTTTTCTGGGCTGTTTACGGGTTTTGACCGCCAACAATTGCCGCTACTGCTGCTAACTCAGCAGATTCTTGTTGAACTGCTTCATGACGCTCATTTTCGTCCATTACTTCAGTGGTAATTAGACCTTCTTCAATTTCACGTAAAGCAACAACACTTGGCTTATCATTTTCTAACTCAACCAATGGCTCTTTACCACCAGTGGCGATTTGACGTGCGCGACGAGTCGCAATTAACACTAAATCAAAGCGATTACCTACTTTATCTACGGCATCTTCTACAGTTACGCGAGCCATTCTGTCACTCCAACAATACAAATTTCACAATAAATAGCAGGCTATTTTACTCGATGCTTAATCGTTAGCCAATAGCTGAGTAAATAAATTTTCGTGTTTTTGCGCTTGTTGACTACGTTTTAAACGTTGATTTTCAACAATTGTCGTTAAATCTTTTAGCGCTTGATCAAAATCATCATTGACAATAATGTAATCAAATTCATTATAGTGGGAGCATTCACTTTTCGCTTGAGCCATGCGCTGGCTAATTACTTCATCTGAATCTTGGCCTCTGCCACGCAAGCGCTTTTCTAACTCTTCTTTCGATGGCGGGCAAATAAAAATGGTGGTCACTTCTGGCTTTTTAATTCGAACTTGCTGTGCACCTTGCCAATCGATATCAAGAAACACATCGATGCCTTTTTCAAGTTGCTCGTCAATAGCCACTGCTGAGGTACCATAATAATTACCAAACACTTCAGCCCACTCGTAAAAGTGATCACCTTCAATTTGCTGCTTAAAAGATTCAACTGAGACAAAATGATAATGAGTACCGTCCTCTTCTCCTGGACGAGGCGCTCGCGTTGTTGTCGACACCGACACCTGCATCGGGCGTTGACTAACTTGATTTAATAACGCACTAATTAAGCTAGATTTCCCTGCACCACTAGGCGCAGAAAGAATAAAAAGGTTTCCAGAAGGAGCCGACACAATAACCTCAAACAAACAAAAATTAAGGTGGCAACTATACCCAAATTTGCTGTGAATCGCTAATGTTTGATGGAGACTTTCTCAAGCGCCCTACATCGTTAAATCGTCAAAGTGAACGGCGTTTCGCGTACTATTTTTCACGCAATAGAGCTTCTCATCTGCCATTTTTATCACTTGCTCTAACGTTATCTCTGGCCCTGGCTTTACGGCAATTGCACCGATACTTGCAGTTAACACCGAGGAGGCGACAGAAGCTTCATGTTGAATATTGAGATCAGTTACCGCATCTAAACACTTGGCGAGTTCTTCTTGTGGTTGATTATTGTTTTCCATAGGTAAATAAAAATAAAACTCTTCGCCACCACAGCGATATATTGCACCTGAAGCGTCAAACAACACTCGGCGAATTGCGTTAGCTACCTTTCTTAAAACAATGTCACCTTGCTGATGACCATAAGAATCGTTATAGCGTTTAAAACAATCGATATCAACAATACCAAACACCACATTTTTTTGATGTTCTGCAGCGAAATCCCAAAAACTAGCGCTATCTGTTTGCCACTTCCTGCGATTAGGTAATTCAGTTAAGCTGTCGAAATGAGCGAAACTCTCCAGTAATTTACGCTGACGGATAATTTCCATATGTGCGTTAACTCGCGCTCTAACAATGCCATGATTAAAAGGTTTCTGAATGTAGTCACACGCCCCCAAGGATAAGCCCTTTTCTTCATCTTCTGCGCTTTGTAGTCCAGAAATAAAAATAACAGGGGTCATGGCAAAATCTGGGTGTTGTTTTAGTTTAGTAATAAACTCGAAACCACTTTCTTCAGGCATTATTACATCAAGGAGAATGAGATCTGGCTCAATTTCAAGCGCTTTTTCCATCGCTTGCTTGGCACTTTTACAGGCAACAACGCGATAGGTTTCTTTGAAAATTGATGCGAGTATTTTCAAATTTGCGCTTTCATCATCAACACAAAGCAAAGTAAATTGCCGATCATTTGCTCTCCTCGTGTGTTGTAATGGCGCATGAGCTTTCATAACTAAGAGATCTCCGTATCAAGGCGCATGAGCAATGCATCAATACATTCGCTGGCCTCATCAAATTCAAAATCCGTGGTCAACTGATGAAGCTTATTAATGGGTTCAGCCAGCCGTGTATTTTTAGCAAGTAGTACCAGCTCTTTTGAGGTATCTTCGGCAAATACATCAGCCGATAATATTAACGGCGTAAGTTGTCTTAACAAGACTCTTACTTTCTCAACATCAATTGGTTTTATTATGTCATTATGAACATTTCGGGGATAAATGCGACTAAGCTGCGCGATTAAAAAGTCTAAATGTGTTGTCACTTCATTTAATTTTAACTCTACCTGTCGAGAACCCGTTTTTAGCGCCTGTTCTAAATCTGTCGAAGATTGCGATAAATTATATGCGCCAATATATTGCGATGCAGATTTTAACGAATGCGCAGTTCTATAGAGGGTGTCATATTCTTGTTCTTTAAACAAAGTCGCCATGATGTCAGCGAGTTTTTTATATTTTGACCAAAAATCTTCCACTAACTGGATGTAAAGTCCTTGCTTACCTTGCATTTTCGCAATGGCTTGATCGACTTCTAATGACGTCGCGCTTCGCAATTTTTGCAACACTCTAATTTCTTCAGATTGATGTCTGTTTTCTCGCTCTTGCTCAACCAAGGCGCTATCGACAATGAGTTCATCATCCAACAGATATTTCGCCATAGTCTGGTAAAGCACTTCAGGATCTATTGGCTTCGTTAGATGCTGATTCATACCTGCAATAACGCTCTTTTCAACATCCCCCTCCATTGCATGTGCCGTCATCGCAACAATAGGAATGTCATGCATGTTCAGTTCTTGTCGGATATATTTGGTTGCTGTCAATCCATCCATTTCAGGCATCTGAATGTCCATCAACACAATATCAAACGCCTGCTTTTCAAGAAGTTCGACCGCTACCAGGCCATTTTCAGCACAAGTTACTTTAATACGTGTGTCTGCCAAAAACTCTTCCGCTACTTGTTGGTTAATTAAGTTATCTTCTACCAACAACACATGAAACTGACTAAAGTCAGGAATGTCGATATCGTAATCACTTTCGTACGGTGAATAAGTGACGTTATCTTGGCTAATAGTTTCGACGATAGTGTCCAACAAAATCGAAGGATTGATTGGCTTTTCTAGAAACTGCTCTATTGGCGCCCCTATTGCTAACTTTCTTGCTTCGTCTTTATCATAAGCAGATACCATTAAGATGTGGGGAATTTGCTCTCCTAATTGTTCAGCAATTTTGAGCGAGGCCTCAATACCATCGAGGTTGGGCATTTTCCAATCCATTAACACTAAATCAAACGGTTTATTTTCTCGCTGTGCACTCACTACAGCTTCCACAGCCTCACTGCCATCACAGACTGCCGTGGTATGAACATTGATATGTTCAAGGGCTTCTACCAACACTTTTCTTGCTATTTCAATGTCATCCGCAACTAACACTCGCAGATTTTCTAACTGTTGACGCTCTACAGATCGTGGCACAGGCAACTCATCATCTGTCGTTTCCAACTGCGCGGTAAAACAAAAAGTCGAGCCTTGATTTAATTCACTCGTTGCCCAAATTTTACCGGCCATTAGCTCCACTAATTGCTTACTAATCGCTAAGCCCAATCCGGAGCCACCATATTTTCTGGTAACCGAATCATCCGCTTGACTAAAAGAATCAAACAAGTTTTTTTGTTGCTCGTTTGTCATGCCAATACCTGTATCAGTTACAGCAAATTGTAACGTGCAATATTGGTGAGATTGCTCTTGTATGTTAACACTTATGTGAATCGAGCCCGTTTCGGTAAACTTCACTGCGTTATTTGCTAAGTTAACAAGGATTTGCTGCAATCTGAGCGGATCGCCCACCAATGTTTTAGGGACACCACGTTTTAAATCAACGACGAATTCCAAATTCTTTTCATGCACTTTGTAAGCACAAACATTAACGACGCGCTGCAATATCTCAGGTAAAGAAAACGTCACTTGTTCAAGGGTCATTTTTTGTGCTTCTATTTTAGAGAAATCTAAAATATCGTTAATTAAACCCAAAAGAGACTTCGACGCTTCTTGTATTTTTGCCAAATAATCGTGCTGAACGTGATCAAGTTCCGTTCTCAGCGCCAATTGGCTAAGACCAATAACAGCATTCATCGGTGTGCGAATTTCATGACTCATATTCGCTAGGAAACTTGATTTTGCTTGACTCGCTTGCTCTGCTTTTATCTTCTCAGCAGCTAATTCTTTGGTACGTTCTTGTATTTGGTGTTCGAGATTACGACTATAAGACACGACTTGTTGATATAATTTAGCATTATCAAACGATATTGCAGTTTGACTGGCTAAAACCTGCAGAACATGAAAGCTATCTTTATCAAATACATGTGTAACATCTTGGTGTTCTAAATAAACAACGCCTTTTAATTCACCCTTTACAATACATGGCATGCATAAGATCGATTTCGGCTGGTTTTCCTTAAAATAGTCGTCATGGCTAAATTGATGGCTATCGCTCGACAATACTTGTGTTTTTTGCGTACGAGAAACGTAAGTAATTAAGCTTTGCGGTAAAGGTATTTCTTGTTGAATGACCCCCTCCCCCGACAAAGCAATTTCCGTCGCCAACATACCGTCATTAATCAGCAACAAAGCACCGTTTTGTGCACCAGCATTTTCCATGATGATCACCATCATACGATGCAAAAACGCATACAAATCTATTTCGCCGCTTAAAGTTTCAGATGCTTTCAGAACCGAGGCAAGATCTAATGAACTAGACACTTTTGTCACTGATGCAGCGCTGCCTGCTTGCGCATTAAATGCTGAGCCCTGTTCAGCTTCTTGTTTAATAAATCGGCTTAATTTTGCCGCTTTTCCCTTAGCTCCCCATGAAAGGTAAGCTTGGTAAGCTTGTTGGTAATAATCAATCGCCATAGGCAGCTTATCTTGAGCAAGCCAGTACTCTGCTGCTCGTTCAGCCGCTAAACCGATATACTGTGGAAAACCATTAGATTTAGCTTGGTTCAATGCAGTTTGATAATGATGCCAAGCGCCGGTATCACCTTCTAATACAGCACTTTCTGCGGTTAGTAATGTAGCTTTATGTAAGTGATTTTCTGGTGAAAACTTAGCCCAGACACGGACCATTTGAGCATAGGTTTCATATTTTTCGGAAAGCCCAGTTCGCCCTGCTTCGTCTAACTCTTTATTGCTAAGCTGCGCCGAAATCACCAGCGCTGCCGAGAAATAAAACTCGGTAAAATGATATAAAGACACAGCAACGTTGGCTAACGGCTCCGCCAAAGCTAGATAATTTATCGCATTGTCTAGATCATTAAACTCGTAAGCTAAGCGCATTTTAACGAGATAATAACTAAACAGGACAGTAACGTTTCCTGTTGCTTTTAGCTCTGGCACTATTGCGGCTTCATCAAAAAATGGCCCAGCTAACTTTGTTGAATGCGCCTTTTTACTGCTTAAATTAAATAAATACTGGTGCCAAAGCTGAACAAAAATAAGGTGATAACTTTGTTTCTTTTCCTCTAATACTGGAACCACTCGTTTTATGGTTTTTCGAACAACAGGTAGACGCTCTCCGCTAAAGAATAAATGCACACAATGAAAAAATATCGAATGATAAGCATATTCAACGTTGCCGCTTTCTAAACCGCGATAATAGTTATTCTCTAGTGGTTTTAAAGTCGCCTTTAAATCACCACTCCAATGGATCACTGATACATTTTTGACGAATTCGACTTCTACTGATAAATAATCAGAAGGAAGACGCTCATTAATGTCGCTCGCTAGTTGAGCAAACGCCATACCTTCGGAAAATTGGCCAAACGCACCACATAACAATAAAGCATGAGTGACAAACGCCTTACTACTAGAACTGGCAACTCCTGCATTAAAACATAAAGACAAACTGGCATGAGCGACTCGCATGTATTCTGCGGGATCAATCAAGTACGCTGCTGTTTGAATGGCATTGAGTATTTCACTCGCCATCAGCAGTCGCTGCTCATTATTCGTCGGTAAGTGAATGAGATCTGCTATTTCTTTGTCGTGGTAAGCTTGCTGTAAATTGACATATTGTTCAGCAATATTTTCTTTATCAGGAAGAGAAACACCTAGTGAAGATAGTGTCGCAATTCCAAGTTCAAAAGCTTGTACCATCTCATTTTGAGCGATATAAGCTAAGATTTGGATTCGCGCTAACTCTGCACCATCTAACGAGTCTTGTATTTGTGATTTACAGTGATTAAACCACAGGTTCCCTTGCTCAAAATCAAAAGCTAGGTAATAGGCTTTTGCTAAAAGCACAGCTATTTCGACACTAAGCTCGTACTGAGTCTGCCAATGATCGTTCGCCAAGTATTGCTGAGCTGTTTCTAAATAATGTAACGCGTCTAAATTGGCGTTAATTTCAAGCGCCTTTTTACCTGCCTCTACATTACTTTCTAACAACAAAGCGTGCTGATGACTATCGACAAAGATTGCCGCGGAAGCATTTAAGTGATCGATATAATCGAAGATAAACGGGTGCTTTCTCGACAAATATACTTCAGCAATACGAAAGTGAATATTCGACTTTGCTAGCGGTCGCTTTAGCTGATAACAAGTTTGCTGCACCTTATCGTGAACAAAAGCAACAGAAGAAATCTTTGCAACTTTACTTGATTCATTTATCGCGACTAAAAGCCCTTGCTCGACTAACAAAGATATCGCTGAAGTCAGCTGACTTTCTTTTTCTGCCAGTACTGTTGCGATAATACTGACGTCTGCTTTTGCGCCAATACAGGAGGCAACAAATAATATATCTTGCTCCTGCTCAGACAATCGTTGAATACGAACAGACATTAATTCGACAACGTTAGCGGTTACGCTCAGGTCTGCGATACTTTCATGTTGGTACTGCCATTGATTTTGCCCATCTAAAGACAGTAAATTTTTATCGACTAACTCTTTAACAAACTCCTGTATGAAAAAGGGGTTACCGAAAGTTTTTTCAACCACTAAGGCTGAAAAGCGTTCAATCGAAGCCTCGCTTTTTCCTAAGCTAACCGCTAGCCACTTTTTCACGGCACTTTTAGATAAAGGTTTCAGTTGCTGATGACTATAAAAAGCAGCATAGTGCTCGATGTCGTTTAATAAAAGACTTAACGCCTGATCAGTCTCAACTTCGTTGTCGCGATAACTCAGTAATAAATAAAAACTGCCAATACTTTGCGTTTTTAATAACTCTTTTATCAGTTCAATAGTATCAACGTCTGACCAATGAACATCATCGAGAAGCAAAACAATGACTTTGTCGCTACTTGCCATCACTTTGAGTAAGGACAGAAAAGCTTGACGAAAGCGCATCTTAGCCTGTTGTGGGGGAACCGGTTCAACTGGCGGCTGCTCGCCAATCACCAGGGCTAGTTCAGGAATAATATCTACTAATAACTGAGCATTGGGCGACAGGGCTTTAACAATATGATTCCGCCAATGATTCAGTGTGTTTTCATGTTCACCTAATATTTGGCCTATCCACTCTTTTACTGCATTTAATAGTGCCGAGTATGCGGTATTATGCTGATATTGCTCGAATTTACCTGATACAAAATAATCGTTATTACCCACGACCTTATTTTGCAATTCTTTAATCAATCGTGATTTACCAATGCCCGCATAGCCACTAATAATACTTAATCGAAGGCTATTGTATTCTTTTACTTGCGCGTAGCCGCCAACTAAAGCGCTTAATGAGCGTTTTCGACCAAAAAGCTGATTTGAAAACTCTAGCGACCTATTGTTATCGTTAGCCGCGATGTCAAACTCAGCAATGTGTTGGTCCGAATCAAGCAAAGATAAACAGTGGCTAAGATCATCAACTAAAGACTGAGTAGATCTGTATCTATTTTGCGGATTTTTTTGTAATAGTTTAGCGACAATATCGCTAATCACCTTAGGTAAGCTTTTATCTACTTTGACTAATGTCTCAGGCACTTTCGCAATATGGGCATGAACCAATGTTAAACTGTCTTGCGTTTCAAACGGTAATTGTCCAGAAAATAACTGGTAAAAAATAGCGCCGATGCTATATAAATCTGAGCTTCGCTCTACAGGCAAATTGATTCGACCAGTGGCTTCTGGAGAAATGCTAGATAATCGCTGTTTATCAATATGATGAAATTGATGTACCGCCGACACTGAACTAGCAAAAGACAGGTCAATTAAAAAACATTGACCAGATTTCGGTTCAACCAAAATATTATTAGAAGTTAAGCCATTAATAATAACGTGCTTTTCATGAATTTTTGCCACTAATTCTGCTAACGAATGCGCTATAGCAATTCTCTTTTCCAAATTAAGCGGGGGTAATTGAACAAGCGCAGATAAAGGTGTTAATAGTTGTTCCACCTCATAAATTGAAAAGTGTCCGTCGGGACTAGAATAGGTCTTATTCGGAGCAAGTACATGATGAACAGCTAACTTTTGCGCCAACTCATTGCGCTCAATATAGGCCTGCATCGATTCACTTTCTTGAGTACTTATCAGTTGCTTAACCAATACCAGTTTTTCGTTTGGATCAATCGCCGAAAAGACATGAATAACGTCTGAGACTTCGAATAATAATTCCGCGGAATGGTAGCCTTTAAGCTTTAACATATGAGAACGATGCGCTGCTTCACTAAATATCAGTTATAAGCCGATATTACCGTAAATTCAATGTAAGTTTCTTCTATTTCTTTACAGTTACACCCTGTTAACAACATATGTAAGTAGTTTGTTTCAATTGCACAATGAATAACCACATAGATTAGAAGGCACTTGTATTACTCAGATTTTCATCATTCAATAGCCCTTTCGCTATCTAGTTGGGCAAATGCGCAATTATATACCTATACTCAATCAATAATGAAAATGGATAGCGGTCTACTTAATAACAAAGTTTCACAATAAAGGTTAGTTAATGCTTAAGCTAAATCAAGCGTTACTTGTTGTCGGAACAGGGACGCTCAATGCACTAGTAACATCAAACATATATGCAAATGAAACTGGCGAGAATAACAACCTCACCAACAAAGAACGTCATATTGAAGTGATCCAAGTTTTCGCTCAAAAAAGAGAGCAAAACATTGAAGATGTTTCAGTTGCTGTTACCGCTATCGACAGTGAATCAATCGATCGTCTGCATTTAAAAGATACGACTCAACTGAGCGTGCTAACGCCAAACATGAAAATCACCAATAATGCCGGAGAAGGCACACCGCCAGCTTTTAATATTCGTGGTGTCGGCATGATCGACTACAACACATCAACAATCTCCCCTATCGCCGTATACAATGACGGCGTAGTAAGTGGTAGTGCTAACCACCTATCCACTAACCTGTTCGATATGGAGCAAGTTGAAGTATTGCGAGGCCCACAAGGTACTTTGTTTGGTAGGAATACCACAGGTGGCGCAATTTTATTGCGGTCTAAAATGCCAGATACTGAAGAATTTTCAGGATTCATTTCCGCTAGCACAGCTCAGCACCAACATCAGTCTTACGATGCAGCGCTTAATATCCCTGTATCGACGCATACTGGAATTCGCTTTGCCGCTAACCATGAAAATTATCAATTTTCTACCAACAACCTTATGTCTGAACAACCAGACGGTGGTTTAAAGCAAACCAACCTACGTATGATAGTGAAAAGTGAGTTTGAGCAGTTTTCTTACATGCTAAAGCTTCACTCAGAAAGTTGGTCAGGCAAACCTAAACCAATTGCCAGTAATGGTATTTACCTTACTAACGGGTCAGGTCAGTGCAGCCCTAACCAAGCTGGTAGTAGTATCTGCCAAGACGCATTCGGTCGCCAAGTGGGCGGTAAAGATTTTTGGGACGTTAATGCTGATACAGCTGACCGTGAGCATGATACTAGCAGCTGGGGCGCTGTATTAAGTGTTAGTTGGCAGTTAAATAACATAGCAACTATTAATTCCATCACCGGTTATAAAGCTCTCGAACGCTTTCATAGCTGGGACTCAGATGGCCCAGGAAACCTCATTGAAGGTAGTATGGGAACAGATAGTACAGTGGTATCACAGGAGTTTAATCTCGCTTTCAAAGAATCCAATTATTATTGGCAATCAGGGCTATTTTGGCTGAAAGAAGAAACCGAACAAGATAATAGTTTTGACCTGTTTAGAGACTTTCGAGCGGTACCAGAACTAGCGGCTAACGCCGCAGAATACTTTTATGACAATCAGCTCAACAACGAATCTATCGCCCTTTACAGTCAAATCGATTACGATTTGTCATCTCGTTATAGCCTTACTCTAGGTGTTCGATATACGGACGAAAAAACTACGTATACTGCAAATGCTGACTTAGATACTGCCTTTGGTTTAATTCCTAATTTTTGGTTGATTTCCGGTAAAGTCGATGATCAAGAGCTATCGGGTAAACTCGGCATTAGCTATCAAGTGAATAAAGACGCCATCATTTATGGCCATTACACGCGGGGTTATAAAAGTGGAGGCTATAATGCGGGTTACTCAACATCTCCTGCGCAAGCAGAAAACTCTACTTACGCGCCCGAAACATTAAATGCCTACGAGATCGGCACTAAGTGGCAACTTTGGCAAAACAACGCCAGTTGGCACCTTGCAGCGTTTTATTATGACTATCAAGACCAGCAAGTATTCGTCAATATTCCCGACAACGTTGTTCCTTATCACTTGCTTAAAAATGCGGGTGACTCAACCATTTATGGTGTAGAGAGTGAGTTTCGTTATTACTTTTCAAACAATTTACTGGTACAACTCAATGTCGGCTACTTACCTAAAGCCAATATTGGTGAGTATCAAGAAGGTGATTTAGTCGTTCAAGATACACGCCTACCTTTTTCATCGAAATGGAATTTAGGTGGTTACCTGCTCCACGAAGCTGAGTTATTCGGTAAAACAATAACAAGTCAGCTAGGATTCGACTATCAATCTGATTTTTATTTTGATCAAAACGAAAACCCTTATACAGAACAGGAAGGCTACCATGTGCTCTACGGACGGGTGAGCTTCCAAATGCATGAACAGTTGCTGCTATCTATTTGGGGTAAAAACCTCACCGCAACAGAATTCGCAGAACTTAGATTTGATTCAATCGCAGCACTTGGCGCTGTAACTGAGTTGAAAGGCGAAGATAGACAATTAGGCATCGACCTCACATACTCTTTTTAATCGCTAACGATAATTGTCGTTTTAGATGTTGTTTAAAGCTATCTACAACGACTTCCTATAAAACGTCAAAAATTGATTACAAAAACATCAACTAACGTTCACTTTTTGTTAACAAAGAGCTTTTACTCTAAAACAACGCGTGCTAGAATGCGCGCGCTTTTTATTTAGGTCTTTGCATTCAGCCGTTTTATAAGGACGTTACTGTGAAATTTTCGCGTTTCTTTTTGTCAGCCGTAATGAGTTTTACCGCTGCCTTTTCTACTTTTTCTCATGCCAACCTTCTCGATCTAGGTGTTAATTTAAATAGCCTAGACACCTACACGTTTGCTGTGGGTCAATCGGATCACCATGGTGTTCCAGTTCCTGGTTCTCTTATTCTAGGCAGTGAAGCGACAATTTACGGTAATATTGCCGTAGAAGGTCATTTAGCGTTAGCGACTGGCGCTAGCGTGCTTGGTGATACTTGCGCTGCAAGTTATGCCATTGCCGCTTCAGCTTCTATCGCTGGTCACCAAGAGTCATGCGTCGTTTCTTCTATTCGCGACGATATCTTAGCCGCGCAACTAGCAGCGCAAAACTTAGCAGGTACAGAGTTATTCGATATTACCGCATCAACAACACTCTCTACTCAAACCAACAATGTCTTCTGGTTAGATGATTTACTGTTAGATAGCCATGAAATTTTGACCATTGAAGGTAGCGCTACCGATGCCATGGTTATCAACGTTCGTGGTGATGCGAGCTTGGATTCTCTAGCAGGTATACAGCTATCAGGCGGCATCCACGGTCGCAATGTATTGTTCAACTTCTTAGATGTCGTCGGTACAGCAAACTTTGAATTTGGTGGTGCCGATATCAGCGGTACCTTTTTAGCAAACAAACGTTCTTTTCAAATGGGCGACGGCGCATTACTCAACAACACACGTTTTTTCACCAATGCGAGTATGCAAGCAAACGTACAAGTGGTTCACAACCCACCTCATGTCACAGTACCAGAGCCAGAAACGCTCATTCTTATTTTTGCTGGATTAGTGTTTTTATTGTTAAGAAGTAATTCAAAACATCAATAGTAAAAACCAAATAGAACACCCATAAAAAAAGCAGCTTATAAGCTGCTTTTTTTAGTTTGCTGTTTTTTATAAAACGGCAGCAATCGACTTCGCTAAGTAATCAACATTGCTATTAGCGATACCAGCAATACTCATACGGCTAGAACCAACCATATAAATGCTGTATTCGTCTTGTAAGCGTTGAACTTGCTCAGGCGTAATACCTAGGAACGAGAACATACCTTTTTGACGAGTAATAAAGCTAAAGTCACGCTCTACACCTTGTGCTTTAATTTTATCAACGATTAACTGACGGTTACCGTTAATACGGTCACGCATTTCTTTCAACTCTTCATGCCATTGGTTGCGCAACTCATCGGAACTTAAAATGGTTTCCACTAACGCAGCACCATGTGCTGGTGGCATTGAATAAATACAGCGAACAACTGACAATAATACCGAGTTAGCTACATCTGCAGCAGCTGAAGATTCACCGATAATTGAACAAGCACCGATACGCTCACGGTATAAACCAAAGTTTTTCGAACATGAACTACACACGATCATTTCTTTAACGCTATCAGCCATTAAACGTAAGCCGTAAGCATCTTCATCTAAGCCTTCACCAAAGCCTTGGTAAGCCATATCAACAACAGGTAAGAAACCACGCGCTTTCGCTACTTCAGCGACTTGTTGCCATTGCTCTTGCGATAAATCCATACCACTTGGGTTATGACAACAAGCGTGAAGTAATACTGCATCATCAGCACTTACTTCTTTCAACGCATTTAACATACCGTCGAAATCTAAGCATTTGTTTTCGTAGTCATAGTAAGGATACGTTTTAACAGTCAAACCAGCAGCTTCAAATAAGCCCGTATGGTTTGCCCAAGTTGGGTTGCTCACCCATATAGTTGCACCTGGCTTACAAGATTTAATAAATTCGCCAGCAACACGTAACGCGCCAGTACCACCAGGGGCTGAAACAGTGCGCACACGATCTTCGATAAGCACTTTGTGGCTACCGAAAATCAGTTTATTCATTTCCTGATTAAATAAAGGAGAGCCCGTTGGGCCAATGTATACTTTGGTATCTTCGTTATCGTTACGATATTTCTCTGCGGTCTTCACGCATTTTAATACTGCAGTATGACCCGCTTCATCTTTATAAACACCAACACCCAAGTCAATTTTTTGTGGGTTTGAGTCTTCACGATATTTAGCCAACAAGCCTAAAATAGGATCGGCAGGCAACGCCTTTAAGCTACCAAACATGTCTCCATTTACCTTATTTAAATAGTGAGATTTTTCCTCATTTACGCCATCGTAAATGCAGGTTTATAAATCCCGAGGATTGAAGGCCAAGCATAGCTGCAATACCAGTAAATTTAAAGGCTAATTGCGTAATTTTTCCGGTAAGTTTTAGTACGTTAAGCACTAATAAATAATAACAAGCTATGGTAAAAGTGAAGGAAAAGTTTACAGAGCAAATTTCACACAAATTCGCCCTGTGTAATTTTAATTAAACTTGTTGAAATATTGCAGCGATCAGGCCAATAACCGCGCCAAAAACACCGCCCCACACAACTAACCAACCTAAATGTTTGTGTATCATTTCTTGTACAATTTCTTTTACAAGCTTAGGTGTTAACTCATTTAATCGCTTTTCTATAATATCGCTCACTTTTTCTTGCATGCTCGCGATAACATCTGGTTGCTCTAATTGGTCTTTAAGTAAGGTGCCAAATTGCTCACCTTGGCTGATTTCGACAACCGTACTTTTCATTTTTTCAATAAATGGTTCGCGCATCGGCTCTAACGCCTCTTTTCCGCCCACCATAGCCAGCATGTTACCAAAAGAAGATGTTTCAACGACATTGACCAAAGTATCGAACGCTGGCGAAATATCGAGTTTCTCAATCACTGGGGCTAAATCAAGAGAGGTTGCTGAACCAGAGCTATCTGATAAAAAACGGTCGATATTTTCTTCCGTAAAAAATTGGGTCATCATTAACTCTCGAATCGCCAGCTTAAATTCCTCAAATCGTGCAGGAATAACGCCTGAACCATAAAGTAAAGGCACTTTTTCAAAAAGCATGTGAACAGCTAACCAATTTGTAATCGCACCAGAAAGCGCAAATAGCCCCATAGTAAAGACAATGGGTTGTTCGCCCAAATAGCCTGCCAAGACGGTGACTAACGCGATCAAATTGGTGATCATACTCTTGTTCACTTTGCTCTCCTTTAGTTTGGTATCACGTGGTTTTAACTGTTTTTGCGATGGGCGCCAGTTTAACAAGACACACGATTTGCGCCAAGAAGCATCTCTCTGCTAATGTTGATGAAAACAATAACAAAGGTTAATAATGAAATTATTAAAATCAATTGGCATAGTCACAGCCCTCACCCTACCTATGTGTGTTTATGCAGAACAATCTAGTGAACAAAAAACTACCCTAGATACCAAGCCTATTGAACAAAAGTGGCGCGATGTAAATCCTAACAACGCAGTGCAATTTACCCTACCGCAAGGTGATGTCATTATTGAGCTAGCACCTGAATTTGCGCCAAATCACGTTGAGCGATTTAAGTCACTTGTAAAAAGTGGCTTTTACGATGGCGAAAGCTTTTATCGCGTTATCGATGGCTTTGTTGCACAAGCAGGTCCTGCCGATGGCAGTGAAAAAGACAAACAAGTAACCGCTCTTAAGATGGAAGAAGAAATCGCCATTGATGCGAATTGGTCTTTTACCCTAACGGAAACTCAAGACATGTTTGCCCCACAAACAGGCTTCCACAATGGCTTTGCTGTTGGCGTTTCACCAGAAGAAAAAAAGGCTTGGCTACTCCACTGTCCAGGTGTTGTGGCCATGGCACGTAACAGCGACCCAGATACTGGCACCAGTCATTTTTATATAACCAATGGTCAAGCAACACGTTATTTAGATCGCATCATGGCAGTATTCGGCCGCGTTATTTACGGTATGGATAAGGTACAGATGATTACAAGAACCGCGGTGATTGAAGGCGATACGCCTATCAATAAGGAAGATTATACGCCAATCGTAAAAGCGCAGTTACTTTCGGATGTTGCGCTAGAGAACCGCCGTCAGTTACAAGTCCAGAATACTGACAGCGCTCATTTTAAAGAATGGTTGGAGGGTCGTCGTCATCGCACTAACCCTTTCTTCTATAAGCCGTCAATACCTGTGCTAGATATTTGCCAAGCTCAGGCAGGAGTGCGTATCAAGCCAATTGCTCAGTAGTATACAAGTTTAGACAATTGTTCTGTATAGGTCAGAGATATAATCTGACCTATAATTTTCCTACCTCTATTCTTTCTTATCCTTGTTCTCTCCCTTTACCTCATACTCGTCAGAACAAAAATTTATCGGTATACACAGCCTAGGAAACCGCGTAAAAATATGATGAGTATTAAATATTTAGCAACACTTTATTACTCTACTTTTACATTTCTTACGAATACATTAGTAGTTAACAATAACAAGTAAAAAAATGACAAAGAAAAAGGAGTTTAGTTAACTATGTCAATATCTAAAGAGCAAAGAATGTCAGTGTTACTGCGTCTGGTTATCGCAGTAATTATTGCTAGTCATGGCTGGCACCGACTATTATCAGGCGGTTATGAACCCTTTGGTGGCTGGCTCGAATCACAAGGATTTCCATTCGGTGTCGCATTAGCCTTGGGTATTACCTTATATGAAGTTATCGGCTCCGTCTTTCTAGTTTGGGGAAAACAAATAGCTTATTTATGTATCGGCTATATCGCTATTTACGCCACGGGATTAGTCATGGTACATCTTCCAAACGGCTGGTTTGTCGTTGGCTCTGGCTCTAATGGCATAGAATACAGTGTCTTAATTATCACAGCCTTGGTTTGTATTGGTTACCCACACTTAAACCAACAAAAGTCAATTACGTAAAAGTGTATTTTGAACATTTCTTCGGTCGCTAGGCTACAATTTTATTGCTAGCGTTACCGAAGTGATGCAATCGCCGCTTTTAGCAAAGTATCTTTGCCCGCGACTTTATCTTTAATAGATTGAGCAACAATGACATCAGGTGCAACTGATTGCGGCAAAGGCTTTTCATGTTGATCAACCAATACCCCCGTAGAAAACTTTAAAGACAGCTCACCAGGGATCACAGTTGTCGATGAGTAACTCATCGCGCCAGCAGTATTACTGCCAATCATTGACACATTTACTTGTCCGTTGAGTTTATACGCTAAATGTTCAGCAAAATTCGTGGTCTGGTGATTAATTAAAAAGACAATCTTGCCGCGATATACTGGCAACTGGCTTTTAGTCTTAATTGGTGGAATAACTTTTATTCTAGTAGCGCCAATTTGTTCAAGATCGGGAATTGCAACCCAAGCTTCTTGTGCTGAGCCACGATAAAGCCACTGATATAGTGCGTGAGTAATGTCTCGGCTGACAAAGCCTCTTAAATCTATGATCAAGTTTGGCGCGTGTGACGAACTAAACAGGTAGTTTTCTAACGATTCTAGCGATATCGATGTTGCAGGTATTAAAGCGATGCTTTCAGTAGGGTTAGAGATCTCTGAATCAGAAAGACCTTGTTTGAGCCAAGCTGCAAGCTTTGACGACTTGGTTGGCTTTGTTTCGCCTTGCTCAGTAGATCTATCGAGCAAGGGTAACGTCTGACGAATTATGCTTCCATCTCGCTGGCTTTGTATTGTTAAATCAATGGTTTTATTGGCCGATACCAATACATCAGCAAGCAGTAAATTTATGCGCTGATGCTCATTACTGCCAGGGTATTGCCATAGTCGCTCATCGATAATCTCACTAACGTT
This sequence comes from Thalassotalea coralli, assembly GCF_055786205.1. Lineage (NCBI taxonomy): Bacteria > Pseudomonadati > Pseudomonadota > Gammaproteobacteria > Alteromonadales > Colwelliaceae > Thalassotalea > Thalassotalea coralli. The sequence goes on from NZ_JBVVBK010000008.1 coordinate 190,329, forward strand.
TATTCCGTCTATTTTTATAATTCGGCTGCCAATAGCAACAGGAAGTGCAAAGCTAACATCATCGTTTAGCGCATCAATCACCACCATGTCTTCTATCCATGCTAATTGCAGCGATGAATAATACTGCCCTCTCGCCTCTGCTATTAACTCTGTCCCTTCTAGTAACTGGTTGTTGGTATCTTCAAGTGCCGACATTAGCTGCAAGTAAACAGCGCCATAATCCGCCGACTCTTCAGCATTAATAACCAGCGATATGGCGTCTAAAAACAGTTGCTGCCAACTTTCTAACTGTTTGCAATTTTTAAAAGGATAAAAATAGAAAATTTGATTCCAGAGTCGAAACAAACCAATAACCCGCGCAGCGGCATTGTCAGAGCCTTGAACGTAAGTGAGTTCGTTGGTGAACTTTAGTGTCGGTAAATACTTTGAGTACTGAACATAATGCAGGGGAGGCTTTGCTTTGATTTTGAGAATATTAAACATGAAGTTCTGCAAACCAACATGGCTAATATCTTGGTTTAGCCAAGCAAATTTGGGGTCTGTGTTGCCCTTTTTAACTTGCGCAAGCTCCCCTTGGCTAAAACCTTGGTTTGAATAATGCTGCAACCATTCAAGTAAGAGTTGTTGATGTTGATTTTTAGCAACCGCAGATAAGTATTGTGGTAAGAATTGATAAAGCTCTTGATCCCAAAAATATGCTCCTTTAGCAATTTCTGGATGAAAATATTTGTTAAAGCCCCAAACCTTACCTAAAAGGACTAGAGCATGCTGTTGATCATTAGTTAAGTTTTTTAACTGAATGTTCTCCGGCTCAACTCGGTTGTCATGTTCAGCAACAGCGAAAAAGCTTAAAAAGAATATACTGCACAGCGCAAGGAAAACACGTAACAAACGCGCCATAAAACAGCTAACGAACACCAGTGTTCGGTCACTCAAATAGCGAACACTCGCTTGTTCGGTCATACTAAGCAATATGATTTTCCCTTTAAATTCAACACTTTAAATTTTGGCACTTTGTTTGCTAATAACTATTCAACAGCAATTACAAAATCGTTACAAAGGTATCATCTAGATTACAACTATTTAGATATGCAAGGAAACCAAAGTAACAAATACATAAGGTAAATTATGTTAAGAGATACTTCAGCACAAGATGTAAAGATTGAAAAATCCGGCATAGCTCGCCACCGGCTTGCTATTATTCTCCTTATTACTGCACTCGTTGTTGGGGGCGCAGCATACGGTGTACCAGCACTTACCAGCTTATTTTCATCAGATCTAGCCGTTAACCGCGATCAACTTCGCTTTGCAAAAGTAGAGCAAGGCAACTTGCAGCGCGACATCGGAGTACAAGGACAAATTGTTGCGGCAAATAGCCCAACCTTATATGCCAAGGCACCCGGCATCATTAGTTTATATGTTAAAGCAGGCGACACTGTTACTTTAGGGCAAAAATTAGCTGAGATTGATAGTCCTCAACTAGAAAACCGTTACCAGCAAGAGTTAGCGACGTTAGAACAATTAAAATTGGATGTTGGCCGCCACCGCATCGAAATTAAAACGTCGCAATTAAATACTCAACAATCGATTGAAATGTCAGCAGTAAACTTACAAGCCGCAGAAGTGAACAAACGCCGTGCTGAGATTAGCATTAAAGATGCACTGATCAGTAAAAAAGAATACGAAGAAAAAGTCGCTGAATTTAAACGCGCTGAGCTTTCTCACCGTCATGCCAAACAAAACTTCGACCTACAAAAAGAAAGCATGGAATTTGAACTTAAAAGTCGACTATCACAACTTGCAAGACAACAACACGTTGTCGATGACTTAGCTCGCCAAGTAAGTGAATTAACACTAACAGCACCTACGGCAGGTATTATCGGTGTCGTAAATGCCCGTGAAAAAGAAAACGTTGCCCAAAACAGTTCACTGATCACCGTTATCGACTTAAGTGTGTTTGAAGTAGAAGTGTATATCCCTGAAACGTTTGCCGATGATTTAGGCGTAGGATTAGCAAGTGAAATTACCTTCAATGGGAAAACACACCAAGGCCAGTTAATCGCTATATCACCGGAAGTAAATAACGGACAAGTAAAAGGTCGTTTGCGCTTTAACGAAACAAGCGTTGATAACCTTCGCCAAAACCAGCGTGTTAGCGCTCGTATCTTAATTGAATCAAAAGAAAACATTTTGAAAATTCGTCGTGGTCCGTTTGTTGAAACGGGTGGCGGTCGAATTGCTTACGTCGTAGATGGTGACAACGCGCACCGCAAAACAATCGAACTAGGCGCCCGCAGTATTAACGAAATTGAAGTAACGTCGGGGCTAAAAGCCGGAGATACCGTGGTTATTTCTAGCCTAGATCAATTTAACAACCGCAACCAAATTTATATTACTAACTAGGAGCATGCCCATGTTGAAAATGGAAAATGTCAGCAAAATTTACCGTACCGACCTCGTTGAGACTCACGCCCTGCGCAATGTGAACTTAACTATTAACAACGGTGACTTTGTTTCAGTAACAGGGCCTTCTGGCTCAGGTAAAACCACGTTTTTAAACTTAGCAGGCTTATTAGAAACCTTCGAAGAAGGCGACTACTACCTAGATGGTCAAAATGTAAGAGGACTTAGTGATGACAAACTGTCAGACATTCGAAACCAAAAAATCGGATTTATTTTTCAAAGCTTTAATCTTTTGCCTGATTTACCCCTTTTTGACAACGTTGATGTTCCACTTCGTTATCGTGGCTTAAGTAAAAAAGAGCGTAAAGAACGCATTGAGCATGCATTAGAAACCGTGGGCTTAGCATCTCGTATGCAGCATTTGCCAACACAACTGTCCGGTGGACAACAGCAACGTGTTGCCATTGCTAGAGCAATCGCTGGCGACCCGTTATTCTTACTCGCCGATGAGCCAACAGGTAACCTAGATTCATTAATGGCACAACAAGTAATGGATTTACTGGAAGAAATTAACAGCCGTGGCACTACCATCATCATGGTTACTCACGATGATCAGTTAGCTAAACGTGCTCACCGCAATATCCAAATCTTCGATGGTTTAGTCAGTGATATGGAAAAGTCAGGTACTGACGACATTATCCGTTCGGCATAAGGAGTTCATTATGTTTAGTTATAACTTTCAACTGGCGGTAAAAAGCTTAAAGGAGCGATGGTCGTTAACCTTGTTAACGGTTTTGACCATTGCACTTGGTTTGGGCTTGTATACCACAGTGAAAACCATGGGCTACCAGTCTTCTCAAGTGCCTTTACCGCATAAAAGTAAAAATATTTTCCTTATTCAGCTGGATAACCGTGAAACAACGGCCGAAGAAGTAACCGAACCGCTGCGTATGGTAGATATGACTTACAAAGATACCATTAACTTGAAAGCGTTAAATGTACCTGGGGTTAACCAAACCTTTAACTGGCACACCTATGGTATTTTAAATGTTGAAGATGAGAACATTACGCCAATTCGCACTCGAGCTGCGGTTACTACTAGCGAGTTCTTTACAATGTTCGATGCGCCGTTTCTTTATGGCCAAGGCTGGGATAAGCAAGTAGATGAGCAAGGTAATGCCGTTATTGTTATCGGTAAAATTATGAATGACCTTTTGTTTGGCGGCAGAAACAGTGTCGGTGAAACAGTTCGTTTAAATACCCAAGAGTTAACGGTTATCGGTGTCATGAATGAATGGCATTTATCACGTAAGTTCTATGACCGCGGCTTTAGCCAAGGTCGCCCTGACGACTTTTATATCCCGTATAAGTTTGCGCTAGATACTGAGCAACCTAGATCTGCTGGCTTCGATTGTTGGGCCGCCAATGCTGAACGAGCAAGAAGCTTTAGAGAAGGCAATACCCAAGAATTGTTAACTTCAGAATGTGCGTGGATCACCTACTGGGCAGAAATTCCAAATGAACAAGTAGACGAATATCAATCACAACTTGCACGCTATATAGAATCACAACAAAGCTTTGGTCGTTTTCCTCGTGGCATTAATTACTTCGTGACTAACTTAGATGAGTTGTTTTCATGGGTAAATGCAAGAAATGGTTTTATGCGCGTATTTTCTATTATTGCCATTCTGTTTTTTACCGTGTGCTTAATTAACGCAATTTCAATTTTACTGGCGAAGTTCATGCGCAAGAAAAAAGAGGTTAGTTTGCGCCGTGCACTAGGTGCTAAAAAGTCTACCATCATGATGCAGCATGTGATGGAAGTAGTGATGATCGGTGGATTGGGCGGTGTTGTCGGCTTAATCGTGGCGCATTTCGGCCTAAAAGGCATGATGAAAATTCGCTTGTACTCGTCTGACTACACAGTGCGCTTGGAAGATATCGAACCATTATTTCAATTGGATGTGCCTATGATCACCAGTGCTTTTGTTACTAGTATCATCTGTACTCTCGTTGTCAGTATTTACCCTATTTGGCGCTTAGTAAATGTACCGCCAGCTAGTCAATTAAAGTCGCAATAAGGAGATAGCAAAATGGATATCAAACCTATTTTTCTAAGCTTAAAGCACAATAAATTTATGGCGATTTTAATGATTATTCAAATCGCACTCACCATGGGGGTTCTTAGTAGTTCTGTTTTAGTTGCGACTTCTACGCTAAGTGAATGGAACATGCCTTCGGGTATTCCGCACACTGACATCGTACGTATTTCACCCGAGTTTTATGACGAAAGCCAAGATGTGGGTCAAGCCATGGTGCGCGACATAGAGCGTGTTCAACAAGTACCTTCGGTAGTTGCTATCGCAACGTCAAGCCAAGTGCCTTTTACATCTGAGCGTTTAACCAATGTTTATACGTCACCAGAGAAAGAAGCACAGCGTCATCAAACGGCGATTTTTGATAGCGATAAAGCATTGTTTAATGTGCTTGACTTAAAACTAGTTGAAGGGCGTTGGTTAGATGACTCTGATCTCGTAAAAGGGCCAGCTGAATCGACACCAGAGCAAGCTTCTGTTGTTATGGTCAGTGAAGACATGGCGAAAGAACTCTTTGGTGAAAATTCGGCAGTAGGTGAAACCGTTTGGTTATCGCAAGGCGCAAATCCAGTGCAAGTTGTTGGCGTGTATAGCAACTTTATGACAGGCGAGCGCTTAAACGGCCAAGGTCGCTCTTACCAAAGTATGATTCGTCCGCAAATTAAGTGGTCTGCCGGCAGCCAACCACACTACTTGATGCGCGTGTCAGACGGTCAAGCTGCTACACTGATGCCAGATCTGCTCGCGTTGTTTTACAAAGAGCGTGGTCGTTATGTAAATACCACAGAACTCTTAAAGCGCACGCAAAAACGCATGTATGATGGTCGTGGCAGCCGCGCGCTAACTTTCCTAGTGATCAGCGCTGTGCTGCTAATTATCACGGCTTTAGGTATTACAGGGTTAACGGCTTTTCAAATCACCCAAAAGAAAAAGCAAATCGGTACACGTAGAGCGCTTGGCGCGAAAAAACGTGACATTATTCGTTATTTCTTAACGGAAAACGCCTTGATAACCTGGATGGGTTTAACGCTAGGCATTATCGTTACTTTAGTGATTTCATTCGATTTATCACAAAGTATGAATGAAAATTTGTTAAACTTTACGGTATTAGGTGCGACAGGTTTATTAATTTGGTTTATCAATGCTTTAGCAGTATGGTTTCCAGCCAGACAAGCAGCAAACATTGCGCCAGCTATCGTAACCCGAAGCGCATAACCGTTGGATTAATTGTGAGCTAGCCAATCGCCATTGCTAGCTCACTTCAAGGAAAATGAATGAAAGCCAATATTTTAGTGATCGATGACAATGCCGATGTAGCGCACGCGCTATCAGTATTGTTTCAGCTAAATAACTTCCAATGTGATTACCGTGAAAGCCCAGAAGCTGGCCTTCATGCTCTACAAGAAAACCACTACGACCTAGTTATTCAAGACATGAACTTCACTGCTGATACTACCTCAGGTGAAGAAGGCATAGATTTATATCATAAGATTCGTGAACATTTTGATGACTTACCTATTATCTTAATGACAGCCTGGACTCACCTAGAAACAGCTGTTGAGTTGGTGAAGCTAGGGGCGAGTGACTATATCGCCAAACCGTGGGATGACGATAAACTGATCATCACCATTAATAACTTGCTTGAGCTAAACGAATTACAGCAGCAACAGCATCGCCAAGCCTTGAATCACCAGCGAGCAACGAAACTACTTGGCAAAGAATACGACTTATGTGGCATACGTTTTCAAAGTGACGCCATGTTGCAGCTACTGAAAATGGCTACCCAAGTAGCCCATTCTTCCGTATCGGTACTTATTACCGGTCCAAATGGCGCAGGCAAAGAAAAAATAGCGCAAATTGTTCAAGCCAATTCACAATGTAAAGAAGGGCCATTTATAAAAGTTAACGTTGGCGCTTTATCACCGGAGTTAATGGCAGCAGAACTGTTTGGTGCTGAAGCAGGCTCATACACTGGCATTACCAAACAGCGAGCAGGACGATTCGAACTAGCCAATAACGGGACGCTATTTCTAGATGAAATAGGCAACCTGTCTTTAGACGGTCAGGCTAAGTTACTCCGCGTTATTGAAACAGGGGAATTTGAACGCATCGGCGGTACTGAAACCTTAAAAGTTAATGTGCGAATTATTAGTGCAACCAACGCCGACTTAAAAGCGGAAATCGCCAAAGGTAATTTTAGAGAAGATTTATATTATCGCCTTAATGTGATCGAGCTTGCGTTGTCACCGTTAAATCAGCGAAAAGCCGATATTTTGCCCTTGGCACATCATTTTTTACCTGACGATTATCACTTAACCGAAGACACTGTTGAAACACTTAAGGCGTATGTATGGCCAGGTAATATTCGCGAACTTAAGAATGTTATGCAACGCGCATCACTGCTAGCACAAGACAAGTTAATTAATCCAGAGGTGCTTGGCTTGCCTGTGGTCACAAGTAGCAATGCCTCTTCTGTTGAAGCACTTACTGAACAAGATATAAAAGACGCCATTGCACAGGCTAGCGGTGTGATTTCTGAAGCAGCGAAAAACTTAGGTCTCAGCCGCAGCGCTCTGTACCGTCGAATGAAAAAATTTGGTATTGAGTAACGTTAGATGAAAAAACAGCGTTCTATCGTTCGCCGATTAAAGCTCGTCATGTGTTTATTACTTATCACCCAAAGCAGTGTATTTTATCTGCTTTGGCAGAGTGAAAACCTGTCGGTTTCAAGTTTTATTTACTTTACCTTGCTGTTTATATTATCCACCATCGCCGCTTTTCGCTGGATTCTCATGCCGTTAACAGAGTCCTTAAAAGCACTCGATAACGGCATTAATTCATTACGAGACAAAGATTACAGCTTAACGGTTTACAATAAAGATTACCGCGAGGTTTCTGATCTCATTAATATTTACAATGAGTTATCGTCAGTACTACGCAAAGAACGCATGGATATTTTCCAACGTGAATTATTATTAGATACAGTGATCCAATCGACGCCTGTTTCTCTAGTACTCACCAATCAAAACGGCGCGATCGTTTATAGTAATTTAGCCGCGAAGAAGTTATTCAAACAAAAAGCCAATATTAACGGCCTTAAACTACAAGACTTGTTAACGCATCTTTCGCCAGCATTGCAAGCGGCAACACTCGCAAAAGAAAATGGTTTAATTACAGAGCACATCGATCAAGAAAAAATTATTACCAATGTTAATTGTCGTCAATTTTCCCTGAATAGCCGCGAGCACTTTTTATACCTCTACAAAAACATGACAGCGGAAATATCTCATCAAGAAATTGATCTATGGAAACAAGTTATTCGCTTAATTAGCCATGAGCTTAACAACTCTTTAGCGCCCATCGCTTCATTAACAAGCTCAGCCAAGAAAATCATCCAGCAGCCTGAGCACCTGCACATGCTAGAAGATGTGCTAGAAACCATCGGCAACCGAACCCAACATTTGCATAATTTTATCCATCAATATGCAAAGTTTGCCAAACTCCCTAAACCAGAGCCCAAACCTATTACATTAACAAAATTTATTGAGCAACTCGGCCACTTAACCGATGTGAAAATAACCCAAGACTTTCAACGTCAGCAGGCCAACTTTGATCCCACCTTGATTGAACAAGTGCTCATTAACTTGATTAAGAACGCCTTGGAATCTGGTTCAGACAAAAATGAGGTTGGTTTAGATATTCGTCAGCATGGTGACCAGTTTGTCTTTAGTGTCTTTGATCGAGGAACTGGCCTAAGTGAAGCACAAATGCAACAAGCACTGCTCCCCTTCTACACGACCAAGAAAACAGGTAGCGGTATTGGTTTGGCATTATGTAATGATATTGTTAGTCAACATAATGGTAAATTAACCCTGACTAACCGAGAACATGGCGGCCTTTGCGTAAGCTTTAGTTTAGCTATCGCCTAACATCGGCGTTAGGGTTTGCCACAATGCAGAAATTAAAGGTTCGTTTCGCCTAGCTTGTAAACACCCTACCCATAAGTTCAAAGAGAAATTAAATTCTGGTTCAATCTTTACTTGCCCTAATGCACTGAGCTCTTTAGCAATGTTCGCTTCAATAAAGCTAGCGCCTAACCCTTCTTTGACAAAATCAATACGGGAAAGATCACTGGTCACGTGCATACGCTTACCTTTGCCATCTGCTAACGGGTTATTTATTTCAAATGGGCAATCTTGGCCAGCATAAATCCAGGCTAAGTCTGAAACATTTGATTGGCAATGAACGGGGACTATGGTGGTAATCTCCTGCTGTTTAACCAGTGCACCACAAAATCCTTTAGGCAGATCTCCATAAAAGTAACCCACATCTAATGTTAACTGGTCAATACCCTGAATGATTTTCTGGCTTGGCATTTCCATTACCGAAAGAGATAGTCCGGCAGATAGTTGCTGTAGATCAGAATGAAGTGCTGACATGGGTAAACTAGACGCAGGCTGATTAATACCAAGCTTAATCGTGCCTGTTAAACTTTGTTGTTGCTGTTGCGCCGACTGCATCATATCTAAGGCACTATCAAGCGTTGTCCGAGCTTTTTCCAGCAGCAGCTCGCCTTGTGGGGTTAGCTTCATTCCCTTGGAGGAACGAATAAAGAGAACAGTATCTAGTTCTTCTTCTAAGGCTTTGATATGTGCACTAATAGCTGGTGGTGTGGTGTACAAGCGCGATGCCGCTTTGGTTAGATTCTCTTCTTCAGCGACTGCGACAAACGAGCGCAAATGATAAAACTCCACAGTACCCTTCATCAATGACATTAGTGATGTAGCTAGCTTATCTCAGGGCTAGAAAAATCACCATATAGATTTCATGAACACGGTGTTCACGTTAAATGAATTCAGTCCAATTCTCCAAACAACTAAGCTATCTGCATCGTCACCAACTACGGCAAACACACCAAGGAGAATTTACATGAACCCAAGTATTGCTCAGCGTTTAGATTATTTTCAAACAAAGCTACAAGCTGAAACCGACTGTTCAGATGTTTATCAGGCGATAAAGTCAGGGCAAGATAACTTTGTGTTATTGGATGTTAGAAGTGAAGAGGCCTATGAGAAAAGTCACGCAATCACTGCGGTGAACTTACCTCACCCATTAATAACACCTGAATCGTTAGCTGCGTATGATAGCGATACCCTATTTATCGTTTATTGCTGGGGACCAGGCTGCAATGGTGCTACTAAAGCAGGTGCAAAAATTAGCGCCTTAGGTTATCAAGTAAAAGAAATGCTTGGTGGAATTCACTACTGGGAAGACTTTGAGCGCTACCCCGTTAATCGCAGGCAAACAGAAGTACAGCGCTAGCTATTCCGCAAAATAAAGTGGTCGCGAGTTACTTGGCGTGATACCAAATATCTACAACATCAAGGACTCGCTCGCCTTCCGGCGTACGCACAACAACTTCATCATCAACTTGTTTGCCGATAAGCGCTCTAGCCACTGGAGAATCTATGCTGATCTCGCCTTTTTTCATATCCCATTCATCGCTACCAACCAAACGATAAATAAATTCATCGTCGTTTTCGTCAATCACTTTTACCCAAGCACCAAAGAACACTTTTCCTTCTTGCTGTTTCTCTGGATAAACAATGGTGAGATCTTCTAAGCGTTTTGTTAAAAAGCGAACTCGTCTGTCTATCTCACGTAAGCGCTTCTTACCGTAAATATACTCCGCATTTTCACTTCGATCGCCTAGTGCTGCAGCTTCCGATACCGACTTTGTAATACGCGGACGCTCGTCTTTCCACAAGTACTTAAGTTCATCGTCTAATCGTTGCCACCCTTCACGAGTGATATAATTACTGCGTTTCATTGTTGAGATATGGTTAACTAGAAAGAAGCAATAAACTTAACATAATCGCCATGGGTTGGAAAACTTAGCGGGCATTGCTGAATTACCGAACAATTAATGATGCCCGAACATACTATTATTGGTGAAAACACGTTCATTAAATAGCTATTAATCATTAAGTTAACAAATCAATTCTGAAAATGGTCGTTAATTAAGTTTACAATAGATCTCGTATTGAACCACTTGCGTATGAAGCTTGTTTACTTGAGGGGCATTTCATGAAATTTAATCTGATATATGGCATCACCGGCTGTTTGCTACTTATTGGGTTAATCTGGTTAGTTGGTCCTTACAGCGCACATATCAATTTTTTAGAGGACCAAGGTGCCGCTTGGTATTATTGGGTACTTCCGGAGCAAGATCAGTATGCGCGTATCTCGGCCTGGCTATTGTATTTAGGCCATCAAGCGAGCATCTGGTATTTAATTTTTTGGGCGAAGCGTAACAAACAACAACTGCTAAAATCCGCTAAAGGACACTTGCATAAGGTCAACTACCTCGCCTTAGGCTTAAACCTCACTTTTATTCTTCTCCACATTGCCCAAACTAAGCTTTACTACGATGGCTTAGCGCAAGATACCAGTAATTTTGCTGCGCAAGTGTCTGTTATTTTGGTGCTGTCGTTAATTCTCATTCTTGAAAATCCAAGACGTGGGTTGCTATTAGGTAAAAAGATCAGTTGGATGAACCAAGCCAAACATGTGGTCAAAGAATATCATGGCTATTATTTTTCATGGGCGATGATATTCACCTTTTGGTTTCACCCAATCGAAACGACTCTAGGCCACCTGTTGGGTAACTTGTACATGTTCTTCTTTTTACTACAAGCTAGCCTAATCATGACCCCGTTTCACACTAATAAATACTGGCGGGCGACTTTAGAATCATTCGTCGTTGTTCACGCCGTTGCCGTTGCCTATTTTTCAGTGCATGCCCAACTTACCAGTATGTTTGCGTTTGGCTTCTTGACTATGTTTTTCCTCACTTACCTTTTTGGACTAGGGTTAAAAAAGCGCACTATCGTCTTATTAAACCTAGTGTATTGGCTAAGTGTTTTAGCCTTTTATCTGCCTGATTGGCAACGAATGACGGAAATTTTGCGCATTCCTGTTGTGCTGTATTTAACAGCGATTGTGTTGACATTACTGATAGTTGCAGGGGGTAAAGTGTTTGCTATGGTTTCTAACAAAAAACAGGCTACCTAACTGAATAGTCATTGACTTGAAACAAACTTGTAGGCTTCTCGGTGTTGGCATGCATCCCCTCCTTGGAATTTAGATAGCACGTTTTAACCTTAGCTGACTTTGCCACTATTGCCAGTTACAGTTGGTGTCTTAGCTAATTGCTCTGTCCAGCTTGCTGGTAATTTCGCCCATAAAAAAAGCAGCAGTACTTATCTAGTAAAGCGCCAATTGAATTACTAAACGAGCTAGGTGGTAAAGACCAGGTATTAAACTTGGTTAACAGAATTAAGCTTGGAGATCTTTCTTAATCGCGAGGTGAAAATAAAAAGCCCCGCGAGTGCGAGGCTTTGGATTCAAAATGTAAACTAGTGTTGAAGGCTACCTTCTACTTTAAGGCTTATGTTCTTATCTCTTTTACCCGACTCAAAGAACGCTTCAATTTGAGGTATATATTGAGCAATTTTTTCAACGAGTTCACGAGAAGAGTTTTCAGACCAGAAGGGGGCTGGAACCCACCACGGCTTTCCCCAAAAATATACGAACTGCTTTTTATCGGGTACAAGATTTGAAGAATCCAAAATTTTACAACCTTCAGAATTCTCTCTCTTAATCAAATTAATCTGAAAAGCGGGTCTATCATATTTATCGAAAGATAAATGGACATTGTACTTTGTGGAACCTATGTCCTTTTCCAGTACAATATCGCTTCTTGCTACAAGGTTTTTCGGATCATTCATTGTATATGGCACAACTTTGTAGCCAATGGCTTTAAAGCTCTCCACTAAAACGACATCAGTTTGTTGCGCCAAATTTTTTGTTGCGCTGGCAAGGCCGTTAAGCCACTTTTGTCGTCTCTTTTTATATGAATTCAGAGCTTTTTCCATTTTAACTTTCCGCATTTAGTTACAAGGACTATTTTCACTTGCTACACAATTTCCAGTCGCACCACCTGTCACAGCTCCGGCACCTCTTCCAGCCCTTGCAACATCATCGTATGAAGTTCTAGACACTTGAAAAGCACCATTTCCAATCTGTTTTTTAAGCTGCCTTTGAGCACCTGTTAAGCCAGCGGTTCCGAACTTCGCTTCTACAACTTTAACTGCGCCTGAACCTGTTTGCACAACAAAATCAGGCTTAGCATTTGCGGCTCTACCTGATAAATTTCCTAATTGAGAAACATTGCCAGCTTTTGCTTGGGCTGCAATTACTTTTTCTCCGCGAGCAGCAATGCCAACTCTGGCTACTGCCTCACCTATCTTACCTTTAGTTTGATTGCTCAATGATTTAGCCGCACTTGTTAATGCTTTGCCCCCGCCAAAACTACCGACAGTACCTAATGCAGCAGAAACAGCGATACTAGTGCCATCAATATTTGTAAGTGAATCACCTAAGCTTTGTCCTGATGCTAGGTTTGAGCTTACCTGCATACTATAATCAATAGCCGCACCGATGACAGCTCCCCATAAAAACTCGCCATTTGGGTCAGTGTATTTATAAGGATTGTTATTTACATACAAATATCGATTAAAGGACATCACAGGATTAGCAGGTGTCCAACCAACCGGATCATTCGAATAAAAACGACCTATGACTGGATCATAGTATCGTGCCTGCATATAACTTAAGCCAAGGTCAGTATCAAACTTATGTCCGGTATAACCTACTTCATCTTTTGCTGGCTCTATACTCTCTCCAAACGGCTTATAGTTCATAATACTGTCGTCAGGTACACTTACGCCCGTACCTTCTTTCGCAACGAGTTTATTGCCTAAGAAAATATAATTAATGCCACCTTCTGAGGTTTCGCGGTAAAGCAATTTACCTGACTGACTGTACATGCTGTAGCTTGTACCTGTGCTGTCTTGTGTTTTGATACGGCGGTTATAACCGTCATATATATAACGATTGTTCGCACCGGCATTCGTCATTTGATTCGCGAGGTTATACGTAAACGTTTTAACAGCGTCAGGGTCAGCGTTACCATTTTTACGCACATTACCGCGCTCGTCATAACTATTGGCTTGTGAAAAATCTCTTACTTTGGTGCTGGTACCTGTTCGAACAACATCTTTTAAGCGATTGTTTTGATAACTATATGTAAGGTCGTGAGAATTGAAACTGCTCGTATTACTATAGGTTTTAATATTGCCTAAGCCGTCATACGTTATGCTAGTTGAGCCAATACCTGCACCGCCTGTCGTCGTTTTCAAGCGGTCAAGTCCGTCATACTTTAGTTCTGATAGACTATAAATACCCGCTTCACGCGTATTGGTCAGTTTGGTGATATTACTGTTATTGTCATATTCGTAGCTAAGGTTTACCAGATCAGCACTACTGAACTTGTCGGTAATTTGTGATGGCATTAATCGACTATTCAACTTAGTTTTATGCACCACATCGTTACCATACGTAAAGGTATTAATGCTTCCATTAGGGTAATAACTCGCACCTGCTTTAACAAATGGCTCTGTATCTCGAATAGCTTGAGTTGGCTGGCCAAATCCGTTGGGAGAAAAACTGATCGGCACTGTTTCATTAGGGTGTAGCAGCGTAGCTAAATTGCCTAATGAGTCGTAACCGTAATCTAAGCTGAGAGTTTTACCATCAATAATTAAGGATTCATCTTCGAGTAAATTTAAACTATTGTAGCCGTAGCTTTGACTATAGCCTTCTCCCGTTATGGCGTTGACATTACCATTATTATCTAAAGTAAAAGTACGTGTCGCAGTACCGTCGCCGTAAGCAATTTTACGTTGGCTACCGAGGTTGTCGTAGGTAAATGTAACTGTCTGTGCTGATGTCGCTTCATGTGCTTCACAAGTCGTGCCTGATACGCCTTGTGCTTGCCATGTAATTTCGCCATTTGTTGCACGTTTAAAATAAGTGTTGCCTACATCAAGGCGTTTAACCATACATAATTGTTGCTGGCTATTATACAAACGTGTTTCAGTTTGCTTTGTCGTATCAGGGCCGTCTTGAGTAATTGAAGTGATATTGCCATACAAGTTAATGCCAATTTCTGTTGTTACCAGCTCTGGAGAATCAATATAGATCGCTTGTTCATAGCTTGGCGTACCATACGCTAAATACGTGGTAGTGGTTTCATTACCTCTAGCATCAGTCACTTGAATTTTGTTACCTGACTGGTAGTCGTATTCAATATTTTGAGATACACCCGTTTGACTAACGGTTTTTATTCTTTGGAGCCCATCATAAATCGTGTCTGTACCCGCAGATAATTTTGTTGCGTCATCAGACGGATAAGATGAAAAGGTTTCTTTGTTAGACGCATTAAAGCCTTTTTGTTGATAAACGGTTGAACTGCCGTCTGTTGATGTAATTAACTCCGGACGCAACAAACCATCGTACAAGGTTGTTGTAGTAAACTTTACGGTATCAGTAACACAGCCAGTTTTATCTGTATCTAACGTACAACGTTTAACTTCTCTTATAGGCTGGGTTCCTGACGTACCGCCATCATAAGACCAAGTATATAAAGTGCTTAACCAAGTTAACTCTCCCGTTTTAGCAACGGGTGTTACCGATTGAATTTGTCCAATGTTATCATAAGTATAATTGACCACATTTTTATTAAAATCAGTTGTAGACGTAATCCAACCATTGTCATTTATACTACGAAGAGCATGCATTTCACCTGTCGTTACACGCTTAGGTACGCTAATTTTTGTAGGCATACCTCGTTTGTAATCACTAAATTTTCGATAACTATTTACGGTGTCATCTGTTGTTAAAGGCGAATTAAACTCTATGTGAGTAACATTACCTTCATCGCTGTAGCTTTTGTAATACAGTTGCCAAACACCAAACGATTTTTGATACTTGGGGAGATTTGGATAACTTGCATCATCACTTGGGTAATAGGTTGTTTCATTAACCGCTTTTAAGGTATCAGGAAACGAATTAGCGCTATTGATTTTAGTTGTGGTGGGTAAGTTCAATATCCACGCATCTGTATCATGTTGATAACTTTTTTGCGTGTACTTAGTTGTCGTAGTAAAAGAGTTAGAGCTATTGAACTCTTCTAGTGCACCATAACTATTATATTTCGTGTAATTCGTCGTGTAGGTATCGCCGTTTTCTAAAACAACAGTAGAAGATGTTAAGGCATCACTCGAAATAGGGATAATATTGGTCGTAGTGATTGGATCAACGATACCAGAATCACCTTTCATTATTCCTGGTGTAAATGCGCTGTATTCTGTTTTTAAGAGTACGTCATCACTATCAAACCATTGAGTCGCGACAACTTTACCGTCAGTGTGATCCCAACGTTTACTGATGTAATACTTTATTTTATTACCATCTGGATCATCAACGGTAAGAACTCTTAAATCATACCTGTTGAAACCGAGTGAATTAGGTACCGCA
Source organism: Thalassotalea coralli (assembly GCF_055786205.1). NCBI lineage: Bacteria > Pseudomonadati > Pseudomonadota > Gammaproteobacteria > Alteromonadales > Colwelliaceae > Thalassotalea > Thalassotalea coralli. The sequence continues at coordinate 206,270 of NZ_JBVVBK010000008.1, forward strand.
CTACATTGGGTATCAGCATTACATGTAGTATCTTTTTGGTCATCAAAAATACTGTCATTATTAAACCCTTCATAAGCGGTTTCATTGTCGCCCCAACCAGTTGAGTTCCAATTATCAATATTCCAGTGCTTGCCATTATTTGTATATGTATAATCCCATTGATAAGTGACGCCCGTTTTCACTGTTAAACGCTTTTGCGTAATGCCCAAATTGGCGTAACATGAATTGATATTGTAAGACGCGGCATTATTATTTGATGAAACTGGCAACATACGATCAGCGGGAACTTCGGTACGGCCATGCACTTTTAATGCGTAGTCAAACTCTGCTATTGCACCATAAGGGTGAGTGACTTTCATCACCATAGCGCCGCCTTCTTCAATTTCAAATCTACATAGGCGAGACGCTGCATCTGCTAGATCTTTATCAGCGACAACTTGAGGAGCGTAATTCGAAAACGACGGGAACTCGTAAAGCCAGAATTTACCATCTGGATTAATCACTTTAGATAAGTTTTGCCCCGCATATTCATAGGTCCAAGTTTGTCCTAAAGAAACTATATTATCGATAAGTCCGTCTTTGTAATTAACCGATACGAGTGTTTGCTGTGTTTTGTTTTTAGGGGTGTATTTAATGTAAGTTAGTTTACTGTCAAGGTATTCATAAGCGAGCTTGTTACCAAAGCGATCTTCAATATCCGTCACAAGATACTCTAAACGATAACGACTTGCGGCTTTATTTCTTCTAACTAAAGACTCCCCTCTTACTTGTCTTCTGTCTGCTAATGTGTATTTAACCCCACTAGGCGTGGTGACCAAAAAATATTCATTGTTATCAGTATCAGTTACACAATCTATTTTAATATTGCTTGTGGTCTGGTAATCAGAACCTCCCCCTCGCAGTAACTTCCCCCCTGACTGCCCTGGTATTGTTAATGTAGCGCCATTCCAATATTCATGTTGTTCAACGGTTTGGCCTAATGCGGCGGTAATTGGCCCTGGAGATAATGCTTTTGAGCAAGCCGTTGCCTCATCATAATTAGGCGTCCAACGAGTATCGCCTTTCAGCACAGTGGCACTTATTCGAGGTAGGTCAAGTTGCCAATCACTAAATTCAGCTGCATCTTTATCATTTAAACCAGATAGTCTTTGATAGACTCTTGAAATACTTACATTTACTTCCATATTCAAAGGAATCGAAATGTCAGTAGCAGAAAATGAAATACCACCATCAGCTAACGATATATTTTCTCCCGCAAGGTTAGTAGAAAGGAGATCTATATCGGTCCTTGGTGCCATACGTTCTAGTTCAAATTCTGAAGGCGGGCCAAACAATGGGTCTACGTTTTCGCTGGACACATTAGCGGATATCAGCTGTGCGCTAAACAGAGCCGTAGCGAGTGCACTGATATAACGTTTCCTTGAACCTGAGATAAAAGTTTTCATTATTGTATTGCTCCATCTTTATCTGTTTCTGCAACAGGGGTCCCTAAAATATCAGTGTGAATAAAAAGAGTTATTCTTGGCTTTTTGTATTGATAACCGTCACTCGTTTGCTCTAAGAGTATTTCACTACTTCCATCTACACTAACCAGCTTAATATCATCTAGTCCGTCTCCCGTGAAATCCCCAAACTCAACGGTATAACCGCTATCAGTAAAGTTCTCTTCTGGATTTAATGCTTCCCATTGGTTTAAGGTTAATTCTTCAATCAGCCACGTTCCGTTATCATTTGTTATTCTTAAAAATATTTCACTATCTGATGAAGTAACCTTAAGGTAGTAATTCCCATCTTCGTCAACATACAAGATATTGCTAACTTCTGTTGCTTGGAGCTGAACATTGTCTATTATAAATTCCACAGGAGCATAAGAGTTTCCACCCAGCGTCGCGAAACCTGAACTATTGTTTTGAAAGCTCACTCTGATTTTTTTCACTTTTTTGGTGAAATCAAGCTCAGCTAAGATGTCAACTAATTGAATTGACTCATTATCTAAATCTATCTCAGTCACAAAATTAGCTATCGACATAAGAGGGTCATTGCTAAAAAAACCTCCACTCACGCTTACGTCACTTTCATATTCCACCGAAACAACAACAAACAAAGAAGTTACAGGGGTTGTACACAAAAACCCGTTGATACACGTTGAAGTGGCTTCTCCTACATCAACTATTTTTAATGCACCTGTAAAGTTCGCGCTTTCTAATTCAGTTGGCTCGTCAAATAAATAGCTATAAGTTATTGCACTACTTGAAGTGCCAGTGATAGCTTTTAAACTTTGGTTACCCGCTAGCGCCCCTTCTTGAATTAATGAATATTCGGAGCCTTGTGCAGTAAAGTCATTTCCTAGCTCAAAATCTCCATGGGGGATTAAGCCCGTTGTATACGGTATAGAATTAGGACTAACAACAACCTCTTCGTTTAAGGTTTCGCTGTTCACCATGTCGTCTTTTAATGCTATTGCGCGAATAGTCGTAGTTTCAACAAGGTGTATTTTACTTGTGTACAGTGTACTGCTTTCGGTAGGTTCACTATTGTCGATCGTGAAATAAATCAAAGCATCAATGGTGTCACTTAATAGCTCTACTTCAACTGAATCATCTGGTAGCGTTGTTTTGGTTAAAGTAGGAGTGGCTACTTTACCGGGCGGTTCAACAATGGTGTTAAGTTCATCACTTGGTAACAAGCCTAGTTTATACGCTTTCGCGCGAACTGTGGTAGTCTCAGATAAGTGCACTTTACTTGTAAATAGTGTACTGCTTTCGGTAGGTTCACTATTGTCGATCGTGAAATAAATCAAAGCATCAACGGTGTCACTTAATAACTCCACTTCAACTGAACCATCTGGTAACGTCGTTTTGCTTAAAGTAGGAATGGCTACGATACCGAGCGGTTCAACATAGACAGTTTCAGTGAGAAGGTCACTGTCTAACATGCCGGCTTTCGTTGCTCGTGCTATCACGGTTTGAGTGCTTGCAAGATTAAACGCCGTGCTATATTCATCTTCAGTACCTTCAGCACCCAATTTATAATAGATCGTCGCGCCTGATGTACTACTTAAACTTACATTCACAGAACCATCTTGTAGTGTAGCTGTTGTTAGTGACGGCGTAGCGACTTGCTGAGTCGCAATAATGAATGACGCAACGGTTTCGTTACTCGGTGCCATCCCACTACTGTATACACGGGCACGATACGTGGTATTCGTTGTGACCGTTTGAGAAGAGCCTGGTGTCCAAACCGGCGAACTACTGGTGACCTCAGTGTCATTCGTGGTATAGCGGATCGTACTATTGGGCTCAAGTGATTCAATGGTGACATCATAAGATGCCTTTCCTGTGCGTTGCACCGGTGAAATAGCAGGGGCGTCACCTCTGGGTCTGATCGTAAAGCTCGCACTTTCCACATCACTGGTTGTCATGCCACTTTTGGCCGCAATCGCCTTCACGGTCTTACTACTCGTGAGCGTAAATGGCGTCGAGTATTCCGTTGAACCTGTTGTTGGGGTCTCACCGTTAGTGGTGTAATAAATCGTCGAGCCACTGGTATTCGGCGTTAACGTAACCTGTTTAGACACATCATATGTGCCACCATTTGGCGAAATGCTTGGCTTGGCCACAGTAGGTTGAATCGTAAAGGACGCAACCGTTTCATTACTCGGTGCCATCCCACTACTGTATACACGGGCACGATACGTGGTATTCGTTGTGATTGTTTGCGATGAGCCTGGTGTCCAAACCGGTGAACTGCTGGTGACCTCAGTGTCATTCGTGGTATAGCGGATCGTACTATTGGGCTCAAGTGATTCAATGGTGACATCATAAGATGCCTTTCCTGTGCGTTGCACCGGTGAAATAGCAGGGGCGTCACCTCTGGGTCTGATCGTAAAGCTCGCACTTTGCACATCACTGGTTGTCATGCCACTTTTGGCCGCAATCGCCTTCACGGTCTTACTACTCGTGAGCGTAAATGGCGTCGAGTATTCCGTTGAACCTGTTGTTGGGGTCTCACCGTTAGTGGTGTAATAAATCGTCGAGCCACTGGTATTTGGCGTTAACGTAACCTGTTTAGACACATCATATGTGCCACCATTTGGCGAAATGCTTGGCTTGGCCACAGTAGGTTGAATCGTAAAGGACGCAACCGTTTCATTACTCGGTGCCATCCCACTACTGTATACACGGGCACGATACGTGGTATTCGTTGTAACCGTTTGCGATGAGCCTGGTGTCCAAACCGGTGAACTGCTGGTGACCGCGGTGTTATTGGTGGTATAGCGGATCGTACTATTGGGCTCAAGTGATTCAATGGTGACATCATAAGATGCCTTTCCTGTGCGTTGCACCGGGGAAATAGCAGGGGCGTCACCTCTGGGTCTGATCGTAAAGCTCGCACTTTGCACATCACTGGTTGTCATGCCACTTTTGGCCGCAATCGCCTTCACGGTCTTACTACTCGTGAGCGTAAACGGCGTTGAATATACGGTTGAACTGGTCGTTGGCGTTGCGCCGTTAGTGGTGTAATAAATTGTCGAGCCACTGGTATTTGGCGTTAACGTAACCTGTTTAGACACATCATATGTGCCACCATTTGGCGAAATGCTTGGCTTGGCCACAGTAGGTTGAATCGTAAAAGACGCAACCGTTTCATTACTCGGTGCCATCCCACTACTATATACACGGGCACGATACGTGGTATTCGTTGTGATTGTTTGCGATGAGCCTGGTGTCCAAACTGGTGAACTGCTGGTGACCGCGGTGTTATTCGTGGTATAGCGGATCGTACTATTGGGCTCGAATGAATCAATGGTGACAACATAAGATGCCTTGCCGGTGCGCTGCACTGGAGAAATAGCAGGGGCGTCACCTCTGGGTCTGATCGTAAAGCTCGCACTTTGCACACCACTGGTTGTCATGCCACTTTTGGCCGCAATCGCCTTCACGGTCTTGCTACTCGTGAGCGTAAACGGCGTTGAATATACGGTTGAACTGGTCGTTGGCGTTGCGCCGTTAGTGGTGTAATAAATCGTCGAGCCACTGGTATTTGGTGTTAACGTAACCTGTCTAGACACATCATATGTGCCACCATTTGGCGAAATGCTTGGTTTGGCCACAGTAGGTTGAATCGTAAAAGACGCAACCGTTTCATTACTCGGTGCCATCCCACTACTATATACACGGGCACGATACGTTTTATTCGTTGTGATTGTTTGAGATGAGCCCGGTGTCCAAACCGGTGAACTGCTGGTGACCGCGGTGTTATTCGTGGTATAGCGGATCGTACTATTGGGCTCGAATGAATCAATGGTGACAACATAAGATGCCTTGCCGGTGCGTTGCCCTGGAGAAATAGCAGGGGCGTCAGCTCTGGGCCTGATCGTAAAGCTCGCACTTTGCACACCACTGGTTGTCATGCCACTTTTGGCCGCAATCGCCTTCACGGTCTTGCTACTCGTGAGCGTAAATGGCGTTGAATATACGGCTGAACTGGTCGTTGGCGTTGCGCCGTTAGTGGTGTAATAAATTGTCGAGCCACTGGTATTTGGTGTTAACGTAACCTGTCTAGACACATCATATGTGCCACCGTTTGGCGAAATGCTTGGTTTGGCCACAGTAGGTTGAATCGTAAAAGACGCAACCGTTTCATTACTCGGTGCCATCCCACTACTATATACACGGGCACGATACGTTTTATTCGTTGTGATTGTTTGAGATGAGCCCGGTGTCCAAACCGGTGAACTGCTCGTGACCGCGGTGTTATTCGTGGTATAGCGGATCGTACTATTGGGCTCGAATGAATCAATGGTGACAACATAAGATGCCTTGCCGGTGCGTTGCCCTGGGGAAATAGCAGGGGCGTCAGCTCTGGGCCTGATCGTAAAGCTCGCACTTTGCACACCACTGGTTGTCATGCCACTTTTGGCCGCAATCGCCTTCACGGTCTTGCTACTCGTGAGCGTAAATGGCGTTGAATATACGGTTGAACTGGTCGTTGGCGTTGCGCCGTTAGTGGTGTAATAAATCGTCGAGCCACTGGTATTTGGTGTTAACGTAACCTGTCTAGACACATCATATGTGCCACC
>NZ_JBVVBK010000009.1:0-129222 GCF_055786205.1 Thalassotalea coralli
AGCCTTACGGCTGGTTTCTCAAATAGTGGCGGACGCGGCAGGAGTCGAACCTGCGACCGCCTGGTTCGTAGCCAGGTACTCTATCCAGCTGAGCTACGCGTCCGCGGTCAATCGTTGTTTTAAATCCCGAGTTAGAGATTTTTGTAACTACTTGCTAAGTGTAGTTGCCCTTTTATATTTATCCACCTAAAGAAGGTGGCGGACGCGGCAGGAGTCGAACCTGCGACCGCCTGGTTCGTAGCCAGGTACTCTATCCAGCTGAGCTACGCGTCCATTTCAGTCTTGCCGTTCTTAAAGAAAGAATGGCGGTGAGAGAGGGATTCGAACCCTCGATACAGCTACAAACTGTATACTCCCTTAGCAGGGGAGCGCCTTCAGCCTCTCGGCCATCTCACCAGTGGGTGCGAATATTAATGGATAAAAAAAATAAGTCAAACGATTTTTTACGTTTTATTTTTGTTTGCCGAGAAAACATGCAACTAGCGTAAATATCGAACATTTATGGACTATATTCAGCGCTTAGTCGCGAAATAGTTTATAAAATTTTGAAGATAAAAAAACCGGCTAATGCCGGTTTTCTTCATGAGGGAAATTAAAAATTGCCGCCTGTTGGTGCTGAGTCACCTTTTTCAGACTGTATTCGCATATAAATTTCTTCACGATGAACAGAAACTTCTTTCGGCGCATTAACGCCTATTCTTACCTGATTACCTTTAACGCCAAGAACAGTGACCGTAACGTCATCACCGATCATCAAAGTTTCTCCAACTCTTCGGGTTAATATTAACATTCCTACATTCCTTAATTTCTTTTAACGGGATCACTAAATTCTGCTAGTTATAAATTTAGTACATCAATTGGCACTTAGCCCCATTTCCACAAAATGATTAATATTAATACCTTGTTGATTCTAAACAGCATCTTGCTAAATTAGACAAATGTATAACATCTCACATTTTCTATCGTGGCAATTCCATACCAATTAGTTACATTTTAGCAAGGAAAGACGTATGTTACAGTTAAATTTCTTGATTTTTTGAAATTAATTGTAATCTTAATAGCTAATCAAAATTACATTAACTGGTAGTTAACACCTGTACCTATGCTCTCTAGTTATACTACGAGAATATTCATATTCCAGATTACTTAGGAATAAATTAACTTTATTAAAAGAGTAATAAGAATCTAATTTTCCGTGCCGCTAAAACAAAAAATCCGCATTGACGAGTATCAATGCGGATTTTTTAGTTAGTGATTAATACTTACTATTCTGCCAACGGACGCATATGCGGGAATAAAATAACGTCTTTTATCGTTGGTGAATCAGTAAATAGCATGACCAATCTATCAATACCTATACCTTCACCAGCTGTTGGCGGTAAGCCATGCTCCAGTGCTCGAATATAATCATCATCAAAATGCATAGCTTCGTCATCACCAGCATCTTTCTCTTCTACTTGCTTACGGAAGCGCTCAGCTTGGTCTTCAGCATCATTAAGCTCTGAGAAGCCATTTGCTAATTCACGACCACCTACGAAGAACTCAAAGCGATCAGTGATGAACGGGTTTTCATCATTACGACGTGCTAATGGTGAAACTTCCCAAGGGTATTCTGTGATAAAAGTTGGTTGATCAAGTAAGTGCTCTGCAACTTCTTCAAAGATTTCACAAATGTATTTACCTGGACCCCAAACTTTTGCCGCATCACCTTCTTTAACGTGCACTTTCTTAGCTAAGGCTTTGATAGCATCAAAGTTGTTTTCTGGATCGCGAAGAGCTGCTTCGTCTTCTGCTGTTACTACGCCATCTTCTGCGTACTTAACGATGGCATCAACCATAGATAAACGCACAAACGGCTTACCAAAGTCGTAAAACTTTTCTTCTACCACTTCGCCTTCAGCATTTTTCACTGTATTTCGAACAACGCTTGTGCCTAACACTTCTTCAGCAACAGTACGTAACATTTCTTCCGTTAAATCCATAAGATCGTGATACGTAGCATACGCTTGGTAGAATTCAATCATAGTGAATTCAGGATTATGTCTTGTAGACAATCCTTCGTTACGGAAATTACGGTTGATTTCAAATACACGTTCAAAGCCACCTACAACTAAACGCTTCAAATAAAGTTCTGGTGCTATTCGCATGAACATTTCAACATCTAACGCATTGTGATGAGTAACAAACGGCTTAGCCGTTGCGCCACCTGGAATAGTTTGTAGCATTGGCGTTTCAACTTCCATGTAGTCACGTTCAGCTAAGAAGCGACGGATAGACTCAACGATTTTCGAACGAACTTTAAAGGTGTTGCGTGTTTCTTCATTAATAATTAGATCTACATAGCGCTGACGATACTTAGTTTCAGTATCTTGTAGGCCATGGAATTTTTCAGGAAGTGGACGCAATGATTTCGTTAATAATTGGTACTCTTCCATATTAACGTATAAATCGCCTTTACCAGACTTGTGAAGCGTACCTGTAACACCAACGATGTCACCGATATCCAAAACACCCCACTTAGCTTTAATCTCTTTTTGCACATTTTTGTCAGCATAAGACTGAATACGTCCAGTCATATCTTGTAATACTAAAAATGGTCCACGTTTAGCCATAACACGACCAGCAATGCTGTATTTTGAAGTTTCAGCTTCAAGCGTTTCTTTGTCTTTATCGCCATGTGCAGCTTGTAAATCAGCTGCATAGTGTTTTCGTTCAAACTTGTTAGGGTGGCCATTGGCCGAACAGTTTTCTCGAATCTGCGCTAATTTGCCGCGACGTTCGGCAATCAATTTGTTTTCGTCTTGAATTTGCTCTGTCATTTGATTTCTCAATTGTTGGCTTACTTTTACCTGACAAAATGTCAGTCTGGTTTACATTATTCAATGTCGCGAGCATAGTCTGCTATAACGATAGCCGCAACATCAAAATTAGATTAAATAGTTGTTTGTTATTCGAATTAAAGTCCAGATTTCAAACTGGCTTCAATAAATTTGTCTAAATCGCCATCCAAAACAGCTTGCGTGTTTCGGTTTTCAACACCTGTTCGCAAGTCTTTAATTCGACTATCGTCAAGAACATAAGATCGAATTTGGCTACCCCAACCTATATCAGATTTACCATCTTCCAATTCTTGTTTACTTTCATTTTGCTTTTTAAGCTCTAGCTCATATAGCTTAGCTTTTAATAGCTTCATCGCTGTCGCTCTGTTCTTGTGTTGAGAACGATCATTCTGACAAGCTACCACAGCACCTGTAGGGATGTGTGTAATTCGAATCGCTGAGTCAGTTTTGTTAACGTGCTGACCACCGGCACCCGAAGCTCTAAAGGTATCAATACGCAAATCAGCAGGGTTGATATCGATTTCGATATTGTCATCAATTTCAGGGTAAATAAACGCCGATGCGAACGACGTATGTCGACGGCCAGATGAGTCAAATGGAGATTTGCGAACTAAACGATGAACACCAGTCTCCGTTCGCAACCAACCGTATGCATAGTCACCAGAATATTTAATGGTACAACCTTTGATCCCAGCAACATCGCCATCTGACACTTCGATAACTTCAGTCTTAAAGCCGTGTGCTTCCCCCCAGCGCAAGTACATACGCATGAGCATTTCTGCCCAGTCCTGTGCTTCAGTGCCGCCAGATCCTGACTGAATATCGAGATAGCAATCTGCTTCATCGTTATCGCCCGAGAACATCCGGCGAAACTCTAATTTGTCTAAATCTTGTATTAGGCTCTCAACTTCTTGTTCCGCATCTAAAAAAGTATCTTCATCTTCTTCTTCAACGGCGAGCTCAACTAATCCTTCAATATCATCACAACCACTTTCTAGGTTTACAATAGTCTCTACGACTGCTTCCAAACCAGCACGCTCTTTACCTAAGGCTTGCGCCCTTTCAGGTTCATTCCATACATCTGGTAATTCTAACTCTCGTACAACTTCGACAAGTCGCTCTGCTTTTACCTCATAATCAAGGTAGCCTCGCAATAAGCTCGTACGTTCACGAATTTCTTTGACTTTATTCAATACTGGATTGATTTCAAACATACCAGGTACTAGGGCTCCATCGTTTGCGAATTGTGATGTGGTTATGTGAAAAAATAGTCGCGCATTGTAGCGTAAAAACTCTACCAAATAAACGCATTAATAGGTGGAATTCGACACTTCAATATTTTCGACAATAAATTGCAAAGACTTGTTGCCGCGAAATTCGTTTACATCAAGCCTAAAAGCTAAGTGAACCTTAGTAGCAGCAGCATTGGGCCATTGTTTAACATCAACATTAAAAGCAATGGCGTCGTATAGTTTACTGTCTTTGCTGACGACAACTTTTAAATGGCGTTCACCAACGATACGCTGCTGGACAAGTTCAAATTCATCATCAAAAAGTGGCTCTGGAAAATGCTGTCCCCAAGGCCCAGATGATTTTAATAAGTTTGCGAATTCAATTGATAAGTGCTGACTTTGTAACGCACCGTCACTTTCAATTTTTCCTGATAGTTTTTCAGGGGTGAGCCACTGCTGTGCAGTTTGCTCAAATGCGTGCTGAAACGCTTCAAAATCTTGCTCAACTATTGACAATCCTGCCGCCATGGCATGGCCGCCATACTTAATAATTAAGTCAGGAAATTTGGTATCGATATGTTCTAACAAGTCACGTATATGTAGACCGTCTATAGAGCGCGCGGAGCCCTTTATAATATTGCTATTTTCATCTTTAGCAAAAACAATGCTTGGGCGATAATACTTCTCTTTTATACGACCAGCGACAATACCTATTACACCTTGATGCCAATTTTCATTATAAAGGGCGATAGCATGTGGCAAGCTGTTTTGTGCGAAATTTAATTTGGCAAATATTTGTTCTGCTTCTGCTTGCATACCCTGCTCTATTTCACGGCGTGACTTATTTAATGCATCTAGCTCACTTGCTAACGCTCGCGCTGTCATTAAATCAGGGGCTAGCAAACAATCTATACCATGTGTCATATCATCCAAACGACCAGCAGCATTTAATCTAGGCCCTAGAGCAAAGCCAAAGTCACTTGCAACAAGTTCTTCTTGTTTTCTATTGGCTACTTCGATGAGAGCTTGAATGCCTGGGCGTGTGTGCCCTGCGCGGATCCTTCTTAACCCTTGCTCAACTAGAATACGGTTATTGTTATCTAGGCTAACAACATCTGCCACCGTTCCAAGCGCGACCAGATCTAGGCAATTAGCCACATTAGGCGCCGCAATACCTAGATTTTCAAACCATTGCTGCTCAATCAAATACTTGCGCATAGCCAACATAAAATAAAAGGCAACGCCGACCCCTGCCAAGGATTTACTTTCAAACGGGCAATCGACTTGGTTAGGATTAACAATCGCCGTAGCTTTAGGTAATTCACTTCCAGGAAGGTGATGATCAGTAACAATTACTTTCATACCTAATTCGTTCGCTTTGTCTACGCCAGCTATACAACTGATGCCATTATCTACTGTAATCAGTAATTGTGCTCCTTGACGATGAGCGTGCTCGACAATTTCAGGCGATAAGCCATAGCCATACGCAAAACGATTTGGCACTAGATATTGTAGGTTTTGCTGACCAAACTGCCGTAAACACTGAATCATGACAGCAGTACTTGTTGCGCCATCACAATCAAAATCGCCAATAATACAAATATTTTCTTCGGCACAAATTGACCGATAAAGCTGCTGACAGGCTTGTTCTAAACCTGACAAACTCGAAACGGGACAAAGGTTTTCTAAATTTAATGCCAGCTCTTTATCCGTTAGGACTCCTCTACTGGCGTAGAGTTGTTTTAATACCGGATGTAAACTACTGGGCAAGAAAGAGTCGTCGACCTTTGGCCGACGAACAATGGTTTTATTCATACTATTTGGTATTGGGTGGACGAACTAGCTATCTGATTTAAGACTTTCGAGTACTTTAATCAAATCTTGAGGTTGTCTATAGCCAGGCAATAGCAGGCCATTATCGAACAATATTGCTGGCGTAGAATTCACACCAACTTGCTGGGCGAAGTCAAAACCGTCAGCTAAAGGCTTATCACACTCTCGTTGCACAACCTTTTCGCCTTGCTTCGCTTTAGTTAACGCTGTTGCAGGGTCAGTACTACACCATATAGAACGTAGATCTTTAAAGCCTTGTGAAAAGTTACCTGTTCGATCTATCACACCAGCTCGAGGATAAGCCATGTACCTAACTGTAATGCCTAGGTCGTTGTACTTATCCATTTGTTGATGTAATTGGCGGCAATAGCCACAAGTAATGTCGGTAAAAATGGTCACAACATGCTTTTCATCTTTCGCAGGGTAAACGATCATTTCTTTTTGGAATTTTTCGATACCCGCCAAGCGAACTTTAGCTAAACTTTCTTCAGTTAAGTTTTTGCCTTGGCCTTCAATATCGTAAAGCTTTCCTTGAAAAAGATACTTGCCATCCTTTGACGTGTAAAAGATACCTTGATTAGTTAACACTTCTAAAAGATCATTTAGCGGAGTTGGGTTGATAGCTTGTACTTCTAACCCGGTCATTGATTTTATTTTACTAACAATCGCCTTATGTTCTTTAGCTTGAATTGTTGACTCATTTGCAGCTAAGTTTGCACTTGCTATTAAACAAGCACTTGCAAATAACATACGTTTAGCTGTGATTAGAAGCTCCTTGGCCATATGATTCTCTTTTAATGTATTCTTAATTTGAACTATTTCTAGCAGTGTATCACTTGCTTGTGACAGAAATAAACTACTCACTGCTCCCTAATTACAATAAGACCGAAAATCCGCTCGTTTTATTACATTTAATTCAGCGATAAAAAGCAAAATAACGACTACGCTAGCTACTGAATCCATGCTCTGTTACACTTGCGCCGCAATTATAACGTCCATTAAGAATTTCTATATAAAGGTGTAAGAGATAGTAATGAAAATAGGTCTTTTTTACGGTTCAACTACGTGCTATACCGAGATAGCGGCTGAAAAAATTCAGCAGGTTATTTCAAAAGACAAAGTTCAACTCTTTAATTTAAAAGACACACCGCTATCTGAAGTCGCCTCTTTTGATTTTCTCATTTTTGGTATTTCAACTTGGGATTATGGTGAAATCCAAGAAGATTGGGAGAGCCAATGGGACGATATAGACAATATAGACCTAAATGGAAAGGTCGTCGCGTTGTACGGTATGGGTGATCAAATAGGCTATACCGACTGGTTTCAAGATGCTTTAGGTATGCTTCATGATAAAGTCGTCGCGCAAGGTGGTTTTGTCATTGGTTTTTGGCCAAATGAAGGCTACGAATTTGCCGCATCGAAAGCACTAACAGAAGATACACAACACTTTGTTGGTCTAGCGCTTGATGAAGATAATCAATATGACTTAAGCGACCAACGAATAGAAACTTGGTGTAAGCAGTTAGACCAAGAGATAACCGAAATCCTAGAAAGTTAATCTTAAAAGTTATTTCATTTGCTAGGTTTAACCTAAGATTACCTCTATAATTCGCACAAATTTAAACGAGCTTTATAATATGTTTGAGCAATTTGACCTTGATTCTGCCCTACTCGCAGGAATTAATGCCGCAGGCTATAAAAAACCTACTTCTATTCAATCTTTAGTATTACCTGAAGCGATGAGTGGAAAAGATATTTTGGCGTCTGCACCAACAGGAACAGGAAAGACAGCGAGTTTTCTGTTACCAGCAGCTCAACATTTACTTGATTTCCCAAGAACTAAACCTGGGTTTCCTCGTGTGTTAGTGCTAACGCCAACGAGAGAACTTGCCAATCAAATTTTTGACATCAATGAAAGCCTAACAGAAGAAACGCCAATTAAAACAGGCGTTATTACCGGTGGTGTTAACTACGGCAGCCATAAGGAAATTTTAACCTCTACCACAGATATGCTAATCGCAACCCCAGGCCGCTTGTTGGAGTACATTGACAACGAACAATTTGATGCGAGAGAAATTGAGATTCTAATTTTAGACGAAGCAGATCGCATGCTAGATATGGGCTTTGCTGAAACAATTAATCGCATTATTGGTGAAGCTAGGTGGCGTAAACAAACCATGTTGTTTTCTGCAACCTTAGAAGGCTCGGCGGTATTAAAGTTTTCGCGCGATATTTTAAACGAACCGGTTTTTTTAGAGGCGAATCCATCGCGTAAAGAAAAAGCTAAGATTCATCAATGGCTGCACTTAGCAGATGATAAACAACACAAATTAGCATTGTTGCTTCATTTGTTGAATCAACCTGAAGTAGAGCGCGCGGTCGTTTTTTGTAATAAGCGAGAAACCGTTCAATATTTATCGGGCAAACTAACAGGTGAAGATTTACCTTGTGCATGGCTAGAGGGTGAAATGCCGCAAGATAAACGAAACTCAGCAATCAATCGTTTACGACACGGCAAAGTTAATATTCTCGTCGCTACAGATGTTGCTGCTAGAGGAATCGACATTGACGACATTACTCACGTCATCAACTTTGACCTTCCACGTAAAGCTGATATTTACTTACATCGTATTGGCCGAACAGGCCGAGCTGGAAATAAAGGTACGGCTATTTCTTTAGTTGAAGCCCACGATATGCCAGTTGTCGGAAAAATAGAACGTTATACCGATGAAAAATTGCCTCGCAGAGTCATTGAAAGCTTGCGTCCAAAACACAAAGAAGCAAGAGTTGCAATGAAAAAACCGAAAGTGAAAAAATCGGCTGCAATGAAAAAAGCTAAAGCAAAAAAAATATTGAAAAAGAAAACCAAAAAACTTGCTAAAAAAGGGTAATTGACAACTATAGTACTTGAATGACAGAATCGGCTTGCACAAAAGTTTAAGATCGGTGAAAATACCGCCAATTAAATTCTTGTACTATAGTTATTATCGGAACACTACTATTTTACATTGATGTTTATACGCAATTGTTATGAGATGTTTTTTTGCTAAAAATCGCTCAACAATATATTAATAGGGACTTATTAATCGATGCCACACCACACTATTCAGGACGCTGTTAAATTACAAGCTAGTGCTTGGGTTAGCAAGTTGAACCGTGGTTTAACTGAGGAAGAAAAGCCTCAGCTTATAGCGTGGATAAACCAAAGTCCTTCCCATCATCAAGCAATTTACCGTGTTGCAACATTCTTCGATAATATCAGTGAATTAGAAGAGCTAAACGGCGTTTTTTCGGTAGAGTCCCAGTCAAATTTCTGGACACGAAAATATGTTCTGTTGTTAATAATCTGTACTTTAGGCCTTTCTTGGGCAACTTACCTTATCGCTCACTGGATCCAGAAGAACCAGTTTGCTCCTGCACCAACCATTTACATGACCAGCGTTGGCGAAACCAAAGATATTACCTTACCGGATGGCTCAATCTTATCGCTCAACACCAATAGTAAAGCGGTCGTAGAATTTAGCGCAAACTTACGTCAGGTCAGGTTAGATTATGGTGAAGCAGAGTTTGATGTATCTCGAGATATTAACCGACCTTTCACCGTATTATCAGGAAGTAAAAGCTTTACCGCTCTAGGCACGATATTTAATATCGAAAAACAGAATGAATTCGATATGGAACTTTTAGTTACTGAAGGCGAAGTCCTAGTAACCGAAAACATCGATGATCCTCTAGCGTTAAGAACTCTGATTAAAAACGAAACAAATAAAAAAGACTCTTCTGCAATTATTCATACCAATGAAAAGCTTAAGGTCGTTAATACCCGTGAAATTATGACTAAACAGTTAAGTAAAGCAGAAATCTCACAAGAACTTGCTTGGCAGGCTGGCATGGTAGTGTTTGACGGACAGTCTCTATCACAGGTATTAAAAGAAGTAAGTCGTTACACAAATGTGCAATTTGAAATATTAGATCATCATTTGGCTAATATTCGCGTGGCTGGTACATATAAAACAGGTGATATCGACGGTTTACTTGATACGCTTGAACAAAACTTCAATATTAAATACAACCATCAAGCAACAAACAACATCCAACTTACCAGATAATTTTCAATTTATCGCTCAAAAGGCTTGCCCGATTTTCCTTTCGTAATATACTGACTAGAGAGTACAAAAATTAATATTAGCTAACTTAATCATTTCTTTATGCTAAAAAGTCGTATTATAAAATCAATAAAGTTAAGACTTATTAAGCAATACTTATTCATAATTCTCACGATTGCCTCTATTTTGTTTTCACAAGTAGCAATGGCAAAGACAGAAAAACTTTATTTATTTGATATTGATCAGCTCCCTGCTAATGTTTCTTTAGGACTCTACGGTAAACAAAGTCAACAAACTTTACTGTACTCATATCAACTAACGCAAAACACGTTAACTAATAAAGTCTCTGGCTATTACACTAGAGAGCAAGCTTTAACTGTTTTGCTCAGAGGAACAGGTTTAACGTTTGAATTACTCAACGATAACAAAGCAAAAGTTACGTTAAATCCAACATTTACCGAGTCTGTTAGCAAAAAATCAGAGCAACCTACTGTTCGACCACAAGTTGAGCAATCTCACCAGATAGAAGAAGTAGAAAAAATATCTGTTATTGGGAAAAGAGGCTTGCAAAGAAGCTTAATGGACTTACCCGTGCCGGTAGATATTATTTCTAGTGAAATGTTAATCGAGTCAGGACAAACGAGTCTAGGGCGGATGTTGCAGGCGGTAGCACCATCTTTCAACTATTCGAGTTCGTCTATTAGTGACGGCACAGATGCAATAAAGCCAGCAACATTAAGAGGACTGGGACCAGACCAAACACTTATTCTTGTCAATGGAAAAAGACGACATTACGCAAGCCTAATTCACATCAATACCTCTGTTGGAAGAGGTACAGCTGGTGCTGATCTAAATACTATCCCGGTAGAAGCTATAGAACGTATCGAGATATTACGTGATGGTGCAGCAGCTCAGTATGGCTCAGATGCTATTGCCGGGGTAATTAATATCGTATTAAAAGGCAACATGGAAAATAGCCAAGTAAAAACCGCCTTTGGTCAGCATGAGCTAGGAGATGGAGAATCTTTTACAGCAAGCGTAAACACAACTTTTCACCTAAACAACAACGGATTTATCAATACCACTATAGCTTTTGATTACAATGAGCCGACAGATAGGGCCGGTTTAATAGGCTCTTGTCTCTATCGAGAATGTCAGCGAGTGGATGAAGGCGTATATCAAACGTCAAATTTTCAAGAAATACACGCAGACAGAAATTTATTTGAAATCGGCGATCCTAAGAGTGAACAAATGTCATTAGCATTAAATGGCGAATATGCGCTAGCTAATGGCAATATTTATGGATTTTCATTACTTTCAACCAGAGATAATCGCTCTGCTGCTTTTTTTCGAGATTACTCCAATAAGCAAGCTAACCCTATTTTAAGTGATGGTTCTCCTGTTAGCCAAACGGGTTATTTACCTTATATTCACTCTTCTATTGATGACATCTCGCTAACTATCGGCTACGAAACGGAAATATTCAGTGAAGTCGCTTTTGATATTTCTTACAGTATTGGAAAAAATTCGATCGAGTATACAACCGAAAACTCCCTTAATGCTTCCTACGCAAACTACCTTAACTATCATCAGCAGCAAACAGCAAAAACAACAAGAGACAAGGTTATTGATAGCGCTAAGGCATATGGACTTTCTCTAGGATTACAAACGGTTAACATGGATTTTTTTCGGACATTTGATACCTTCGAGTTAGCATTAGGTATGGAATTTAGACAAGAAAATTACCAAGTTAAGCCAGGCGAACAGTATAGCTATTTTGACTATGACTCGACGGCTGAGTTTCAACACGAGCATGGTAACGCACTTGGCGGAATTCAGGGGTTCCCAGGTATATCACTTGAGCAGCAAGTCGATGAATCGCGAAATATGTTATCTGCCTATGGAGAAATTACCGCTGACCTCACAGACGAGCTATCGGTTACAACAGCATTACGTTGGGACGAGTATGAGTCATTTGGCTCTACATTAAATTATAAATTGGCATCCCACTGGCAAGTAACTGAAGTTTTATCGTTACGGGGTTCATTAAGCTCAGGTTTTAAAGCTCCGTCAATGCAGCAGCTGTATTTCAATAACACCAGTACACAATTTATTGTCGACAACAAGAATAAGCTAGTACCAGAGCAAGTAGGCACATTCAGGAATGATAGCGAATTAGCCCAAGCGGTAGCACTTCCCAAAATTCATGAAGAACAGTCTAGAAATTTAAGTCTTGGTGCCGTTGTTAACTTTAACGAAAGTTGGCAATTAACAATGGACTATTATCAAATCCATATTGACGACCGCATTGTTATTAGCAATAAACTTTGCCCCGAGTTTAATCCGATACTCGCAGAACAGTTATCTATTAATAACGTTGATAAAGCACAGGTATTTTTTAACGGTGTTGACACCAAAACAACCGGTTTTGACGTTATTGCTTCTTGGAAGAAGCCACTTCAAAAAGGGTACTGGCACGTTAACTTCGCCGCAAACTTTACCGATACCAAAGTTATTGAGAAACATCCCCCTACTGACGGTTTGTTGCAACACCTAACACTCGACCAAGTTTTTGATGAACAGGACATTTCAATTATTGAAGAATGGCAACCACAAGACAGAGTTAGCTTTACGTCAAAAATAAAATGGTTAGATTGGCATGCCAATATCGCGATTAACCGCTACGGTGAATACACGATTTTAGACGGCGATAGACAAACCTATCAGCCAGAAATATTAACGGACTTTAGGGTGGAACACGACGTAAACCCTAGCTTATCGCTTATATTGGGTATTAACAATATGTTTAATGCTACCCCCGACAAGAACACTATAGGGAATTCTCATGGTGGTACTATCGTCGACAGCAGCGGGAATAATGTCGTCACCAGCCCTGGTGTATTTACTTATTCTAGACGTTCAGCGCCCTTTGGCTTTAATGGGCGCTATTATTACGCGGGATTAGAGTATAACTTTTAACCGTGCCTTATTGCTCTTGGTTACGAGTAAAAACAGGCACCTTATCAGTGGAAAGCTCCGCATTAAAACGGTAACCGTCTAGATTAAATTGTTTTAAACTTTCAACATTATCAATTTTATTTTCAATAATATAGCGAGCCATCAAGCCACGAGCTTTTTTAGCGAAAAAGCTGATCATTTTATATTGACCATTTTTCCAATCTTTAAACGCTGGCGTAACTATCTCGGCATTTAACAGCTTTTTGTTTACCGATTTAAAATACTCATTTGATGCCAAATTAATAAGAACCGTAGATTCTTGCTCAGCTAGCACCTGATTTAATTTTTCAGTAATCAAGTCGCCCCAAAACTTATAAAGATTAGGCCCACGCTCATTATCAAGTTTAGTCCCCATTTCTAAGCGATATGCCTGCATCAAATCCAATGGCTTTAACAAACCATACAAGCCGGAAAGAATTCGCATGTTTTCCTGAGCATACAGAATATCGTTTTCACTTAAACTTGACGCATCTAGTCCGGTATAAACATCTCCGTTGAAGGCAAATACCGCTGGGCGCGCATTATCGGGTGAAAATGGCTGAGACCACTCACCAAACCTAGCTGCATTTAACCCTGCTAGTTTGTCGCTAATTCCCATTAATGAAGACAAATCAGCCGGTGTTAATTGCTGACAGCGTTCAACCAAAACCTGGCTATGTTCGAGTAATTCGGGTTGAGAATACTCTTTAGTAGGTAAAGCAGATTCATAATCGAGATTTTTAGCAGGCGAAACAACAAAAAGCATAGAATAGACGTCTAATGGATAAATTTGCCGATACTATAACACAGGGTTAGATTAATAAAATATATTGGACTAAGAAGTTACTTGATTAAGGCGCACCACTTGGGCATATTTACCCTACACTTAAATAACAATTCGACGGAAT
Source organism: Thalassotalea coralli (assembly GCF_055786205.1). Taxonomy (NCBI): domain Bacteria; kingdom Pseudomonadati; phylum Pseudomonadota; class Gammaproteobacteria; order Alteromonadales; family Colwelliaceae; genus Thalassotalea; species Thalassotalea coralli. The sequence goes on from NZ_JBVVBK010000009.1 coordinate 13,917, forward strand.
GAGCGACCTTCCTACTGGCACTTTGTCATCTTAGTTAAATAAAAAGTCGATAACATTCTAAAAGAAAACCTAAAAAGGCATATTCATGGCAAACCAATTAACGCAGTTAAAACAAATGACGACTGTTGTGGCTGACACAGGCGATATCGAAGCGATAGCAAAATATCAACCGCAAGATGCAACGACTAACCCTTCACTATTGTTAAAAGCCGCGTCTCTTCCTGCTTATTCAGAACTATTAACTCAGGCAGTAGCTTGGGCGAAAACTCAATCAGACAACAAAGCACAACAAGTTATCGATGCAAGCGATAAACTTGCCGTTTTAATTGGTATCGAAATTTTGAAAATTATTCCTGGTCGTATTTCTACAGAAGTAGATGCACGACTATCATTTGATACGCAAGGTTCGATTGCAAAAGCTAAAAAGTTAATAGCAATGTATAACGAAGCTGGAATCAGCAATGATCGTATCTTAATTAAACTGGCTTCTACTTGGGAAGGCATCAAAGCTGCAGAAGAGTTAGAAAAACAAGGGATTAATTGTAACTTGACCTTGTTATTTAGTTTCGCACAAGCGCAAGCATGTGCCGAAGCCGGTGTATTCTTAATTTCGCCATTCGTTGGGCGCATCTTAGACTGGTATAAAAAAGATACAGGCCGTAACAGTTATGAAGCATCTGAAGATCCGGGTGTGGTATCTGTAACTAATATATACAACTACTATAAAGCGAAAAACTACCAAACAATCGTAATGGGCGCTAGCTTTAGAAATTCTGGCGAAATATTAGAGCTAGCAGGTTGTGACCGATTGACCATCAGCCCGCAGTTACTTGAAGAGCTATCTGGCAACGAAGAAGTTGTCATTCGTAAGTTGAATGACAATCAACCATCTATCGGTGAAGAAGAGCCACTAAACGAAGCTTCGTTTAGATGGGCGCTCAACCAAGATGCAATGGCAACTGAAAAGCTTGCCGAGGGTATTCGTAACTTTGCTGTCGATCAAAATAAGCTAGAAAAACAGCTTTTAGCGTTGCTTTAGTAAACAACGATTAAAACTCAAGATTTAAAAGCCATTATTTTTCAAGTTGTTAGAAAGGACTCGCAAAAAAGTGTTTTAATTGTTTAACAGAGTGTGATATTAAAAAGGTGCTGTTGTAGAAAAAAGGAGCACTCCATGAATAACGTAGAAAAAATATTGGACTCACTTGGTAAACAACAAAAAGCTGCGACGAGCAGCAAAAAACGAAAATGGCGCGAAATAGAACAACTTAAGGAAAAATTTGAGTTAGAAAAAGAGCTTAGAGCTTACGATGATTCACTAGAGTATATGTTGGACGAGTTTTAATATTCTCCCAATCATCGCGCAAAAACCCAGTTTATACTGGGTTTTTTTAATGTCTACACTTCACCGCTTTTAACGTAGTGATACCAACAACGCTTAAAAAGAGAATCTACGTGCAAACACCCGGATTAGGCAACCCTAACGCTAAAATACACATATATTGTCAAAATACCCCGCCAATTGAACCTTATCTATCACAAGCCTCTATTAGAGCGGTAGAGCCCGGTGAAATTGGTCGTATTGGACAACTTACAGGTAATCATTGGCGAAAAATTTTCAATGTGATGGCTAAATTTGCCTTTCAACTCGAAGCTGATTTGTCGAAACAGTTTAAAACATGGCAAACATTTCGCGATACCGCACTACTTTCTTCTTCGGGGGACTTTGCTTTATGGCTAGGTTTACAAAACCTAGAGACAAGCCAACACCACATATCTATTGTCATGGGCAAACAATATGGAGAAGCGTTAGGGCTAGCTGAAAAATGTTTTTGGCTATCGCCATCTTTTGCGATAAATGAAGAATTACGTGTGATCATCTGCCCATATTTTGACTACAGGCAACTCAGCAACATTAAAATCGAGCAGTTATGTAACCTAGTGACCCAACTTCGCATCTAAAATCATTACAACGCTAAAAATTGCTTAAACGTCAGTCTAAGGCGATAAATTACTTTACTGCGCAACACACTGGTACAGCGGCTCTTGAGCCAGTCTTGGAGGGTACAACTCATCAGGGTTCATCGAAGGTTTAGCAAGGTAATAGCCTTGTGCATAACGCATTCCTAGCTGTCTTAATAATTCAAATTCTTCGAATGTCTCAATTCCTTCGACAATAACTTTGGCTTGAGCAGACTTTGCAAGTTCAAGAATCGCAGTGACAAATTTTCTTTTAAAACTGTCTAAATGACATTTCTCAACAAAATAACGATCTATTTTAACGATATTCGGCCTAAGCTGACTCCACATCTTCAATCCTGAATAGCCGGCCCCAAGGTCATCAATTGCCACGTTAAAGCCAAATTGTCTGTACTTTTCTAAAGCTATTTGTAAGGTGGTTGCATTTGGATATGGATGTTTTTCACTAAGTTCGATAACTATGCGCTGACAATCTAAGCCCGCCTGCTCTACCAACCGCTGTGTTTCCCCTTGTGGGTGAGCAGGGTCAAGTAAAACCAAAGGGCTAATGTTTAAAAAGAGCTTGCCAGGTAGCTGTAGGTAAGCAAATCGAGAAATAGCGACATCGCGACAAAGAATTTCTAATTCAGAGAGTAAGCCACAATCAGTTGCCGCTTGAAACAGTGCGTCAGGACTGGAAAATTGACTATTTTGGGGGCCGCGCGTTAGAGCTTCGTAGCCAACAACAACCTTTTCTTGAATATCAAATATAGGTTGAAAAGCAGTGCTAATTGCTTTGCGATTGATAATGTCTTCAATTTCTCTATACACTTGACTCTCCTTAACCAAGCGCATAGTAGAATTGATTTATGACATATTTATGACGAAGATTAGGAATTAAGAATAATTACCATTAATTCCTAATTGTTCGCTCAACTTATAACCAAAATTAAATACTAAAGATGCTACTCAGTAAGAGTAGTATCTTCAGGTTTGCTGTCGGCTTCTGTTTCAATAACTTCAACGGTGGCTTTTTCAACAGCAATACGATCTACGCGTTGTAACCCTCTAGGAAGCTTATTTCCACGTCTACCACGCTCGCCTCTGTAATGGTCAATATCTGAAGCTTTCAAGGTTAACTTACGCTTACCTGCATGCAGAGTCACGGAGTCTTCAGTGCCAATAACTTCGATAAGCGTCACAAATTCCTCTCTAGCTTTAGCCCGCGCAGCAGAAATGTTAATGATTTTATTACCTTTCCCTTTACCAAGTTCAGGTAAATCAGCTACGGGGAACACTAACATACGACCTTCTGACGTTATTGATAATACTAATGCGTTCTCCATATTATCAATATGTTTAGGTGACATAACTTTTGCATTGGCAGGTAAAGACAATAACGCTTTTCCGTTCTTGTTTTTACTTACCATATCCTCAAACTTACCAACAAACCCATAGCCTGCATCACTGCTGAGTAAATACTTCGCTTGATCTTCCGCCATAACGGTTTGTTCAAAATTTTCGCCCGCTGGTAAATTAAAGCGCCCTGTTAACGGCTCACCCTGGCTTCTTGCCGTAGGCAGAGAATGAGCATCAGTAGAGTACGCGCGTCCAGTTGAATCAATGAATACAACCGGCCTGTTACTTCTTCCTCGAGCTGAACACAAGTAGGAATCACCCGCCTTATAACTCATCGCTTCTGGGTCAATATCATGGCCTTTCGCACACCGTGCCCAGCCTTTATCAGAAACAACGACTGTAACAGGCTCACTTGGCACCAGATCCTTCTCAGATAACGCTTTAGCCTCAACACGTTCAACAATACGTGAACGTCTGTCATCACCATACTTTTCAGCGGCTTCAAGAATCTCTTTTTTAAGTAAGGTGTTCATTCGCGCTTTAGAATTAAGTGTTTTTTCTAGATATTCACGCTCTTTGTTCAATTCATCTTGCTCAGCTCGAATTTTTATCTCTTCAAGCTTAGCTAATTGACGGAGCTTTATTTCTAATATTGCTTCTGCTTGCTTTTCTGATAATTCAAAACGAGACATTAACTCGGCTTTAGGATCATCGTAGTTTCGAATAATCTCAATAACTTCATCAATATTTAAATAAGCGATGAGTAAGCCATCTAAAATATGCAAACGCGCGAGTACTTTATCTAACCTAAATTGCAATCGACGACGAACTGTTTCACGACGGAAAACTAACCACTCGCTTAACACTTCTTTTAAGTTTTTCACCGCTGGCTTGTTATCTAGGCCGAGCATGTTTAAGTTAACGCGATAGTTTTTCTCTAAATCTGTAGTCGCAAACAAGTGCTGCATCAATTGCTCGGTATCAACTCGATTAGATCGTGGCACAACCACTAAGCGAATAGGGTTTTCATGATCTGACTCATCTCTCAAATCGACTACCATAGGCAGCTTTTTAGCGGTCATTTGAGCAGCGATTTGCTCCAACACTTTGGCACCTGAAGCTTGATGCGGTAAAGCCGTTATCACAATTTCACCTTGATCAACTTCGTATACAGCACGCATTTTAATACTACCGCGCCCCGTGGAATATAGTTTCTCAATATCCGCTTTAGGGGTAATAATCTCGGCATCAGTTGGGAAGTCTGGCCCTTGTACATGTTCAAGCAAATCGGCCATTTCACTTTTGGGTGAATCGATCAACTGAACACATGCATTGGCGATTTCGCGTGCGTTATGTGGCGGAATATCTGTAGCCATACCAACAGCAATACCTGTAATACCATTGAGCATAATATGTGGTAAACGAGCAGGTAACGTTTTGGGCTCTTTCATCGTGCCATCAAAGTTAGGCACCCACTCTACAGTCCCTTGACCAAGCTCAGAAAGTAATACCTCACTAAAACGAGATAAGCGCGCTTCGGTATAACGCATAGCAGCAAAAGATTTAGGATCGTCCGGTGCACCCCAGTTTCCTTGGCCATCTACAAGGGGATATCGATAAGAAAAAGGTTGTGCCATTAACACCATAGCTTCGTAACAAGCTGAATCACCATGAGGATGAAATTTACCAAGAACGTCACCAACAGTACGCGCTGATTTTTTGTATTTGGCGACTGCAGATAATCCCAGTTCAGACATGGCGTACACTATTCTTCTCTGTACCGGCTTTAAACCATCGCCAATATGAGGAAGTGCACGATCCATAATGACGTACATTGAGTAGTTTAGATATGCTTCTTCCGTAAACTGGCGTAATGGACGTTGTTCAATGCCATCCAGGCTGTAATCGAGTACATTAGACATTAAGTTTTCCCAACACTTTTATTATAATTGATACCAAGTGGTCATGGTTTGCTGTGACATTTAAGAGTATGGCGGATATTGCTGCTCTTAATACTGCTAGCTTATCGAATATTGACGCCGGAAAAAATACCTATACAGAGAATTTTTTAGCTATTTCAGTGCCAACTGCTTATTTTCTAGCAAACAACTTGATTTCTTCCTTGTTGCTTTGCTTTATACATGGCTTGATCCGCTTGATGAAGAAGGCTTTCAAAGTCTTTCGTTTCGTTAGACAAGGTCGCAACGCCCATACTTATTGTTATCGAATGTTGCTTACCATTAACTTGTTGCGTGCTTTCTTGTACTTTTTCTCTAAAGCGCTCGGCAACAGCGTGCGCTTCTTTTAATGGCGTTTCAGGTAAAATAACCGCAAATTCCTCACCGCCTATCCGCGCATAGATATCTCGAGTCCTAAAGCTTTCTTTGCCAAGTAATGCAACTTCAACGATAACTTTGTCGCCAATGTCATGACCAAAGGTATCATTTATCTGTTTAAAATGATCGATGTCCGCCATGATAACGCTTAATGAGGTGCCTTGAGCTAGGGCTAACGAAAAGCGATCTTCCCCCATCTGGAAGAAGCTTCTGCGATTATAAAGTTTAGTTAGGCCATCTGTTTCAGTTAATAAGCTCAGCTTCTTACGAACTTTAAGTTGTCGATACAATAGGATGGCAAATGCAGTTGATAACACAATAAACAACAAAATATTGCGAATTTGAGCTCGCTCTTGATACTTAGTATTTTTAAACTGCAGATCTTGAATGGCTTGTTCACCCGCTAACAATTGATGCGTTTTTTCTTTAAGTGATAGCTGATATTTCTGCTCCAACATATCTAAACGCTCTTTCTGGGTTATATCCCAATTAGCGTTAATCTTTTCTACCATTAGAGTCTTTTCATCAAACGCTTTTTTAAATAACTTTTGCGAAGCATAAATATTTGCTGTTACCTGATGAAGAAAGTAAAAGTCCGGTGATGACGCCTGTTTCGCAGAGATTCGTTCAAGTTCGGCGCTAGCTGTTTGAGCATGTAATAGCGCATCATCAAAACGCTCAAGATCTAGTGCGTAATGAGCTTGCAAAATCTTTAGCAATATTTTTTCAGCCTGATTAAAGTCTTGTATCTCGTTTTGTAACCGCAAAACCTTCTTGTGCCAGCCTTTTTTGCCTTTCTGACTGCTTTCATCTTCTCTAACCAAAGTGACCAGAGCCGCTAATGGTTCTCTAACAGCTAGTTCAATATCACTTTTTTTAATATCTTCAAGCTGAACTTGCGCAGATTGCGCCACAACATAGTCAGGCAACAAGTTGACAATAATCAATAGTAGTAGCAATACTCGGTTACTGACCATAACACACCTGATCTTTCCCTTGCGCTTTAGCTTTATAAAGCTGGATATCTGCTCGTTTAAGCAACGCTTGATAAGAGTCATCTTTCGTTGGCACAACACTAGCAACACCAAAGCTCAACGTAACTTGATTTAAGCCAGGGATATTCCATTCGGCTTCTTTTAATGACTGTTGAAGACGAGCGCAAAACGCTCGAGCTTGCTCTACGTCAGTTTCCGGCAATACCGCGACAAACTCTTCGCCTCCAAATCGGCCAATTGTATCGTTAACACGAATCATATTATTGGCAAAGTCAGCGATATGGCACAATACTCTGTCCCCCGCTTGATGGCCAAATTCATCGTTAATACTTTTAAAATCATCGACATCCATCATGATAAGAGTCAAGGGCCAATTACGATTATAGGCATGCTGAAAACTCAATGAAATAATTTCCATTAAACGCCTACGGTTTGTTAAGCCAGTCAAAGGGTCGGTTCGACTTGCAACTAATAACTTATGTTGGCCTTTAACACTCTGCCATACTAGCCAAGCCATCACTAACGACAAAGCCCCTAAGATGATCACTAACCACCTTCTACTTTCTATTTCGTTGTTTGCTTCTACCAGTTTAAAACCCTGAACGGCTTTTTGTTGTCCCAATAATTGGTTTTCAAGATCTTGTTGCTGACTTTCATACTTTAAGCGGGCATCTTCGATTTTATCTACATTAGTACTTTCCAAGCGTTGCATATCTAATTCAATAAGCCTCGTTTGAACTTGATAAGCTTGTTCATATTTACCTTGTTGATAAAAGATTTTCGACTTTAAATATAAGTTGTCCAACAAGGCTTTAGACGAGTTGGCTCTTTCCAGAAAATCAGGATATTTAAGAATAAGTTGCTCAGCCTCTTCAACTGCAGCCATAGCTTCTTCAAGCTTTTGTAATTCAAAAAGTAAAAAGCCCCTTTCTAAAGCATTAGATATAGGAACATCTATCTGTTCAGCGCCTACAGCATATTCGGATGAGATTATAATGTAACGATATGCTGCTTCAGGATTGGAGTTAGGTTGACGATATTGTGCCCAAGCCATTCCAGCATAAATCAAAGATAAAAATTCATTGTTACTCAATTGGTCTGCATTGGAGATGATCTCCTGATACGCCTCAATAGCTCTCTCTTCTTGACCCAGATAGTAATACCCCATCGCTATTTCTCTCAAGGTTGTATAGGCTAAATACAACTTGCCTGCCTTGATATAATGAGATTTTGCCGCTAAATAAAACTCCTGTGATTTTTCTACTTGATTTAACATTGAATAAAGAATGCCAAGCTCGGAATTTATATACCCCGACAAAGCATCATCCTTAATCTCTTTTGCTATTATCAAGGCGTCATTAAATAAGGTTAAGGCTTGATCATATTTACGCACCTGGTAGGCCAGCGCACCTAAATTTATTAAACCATTTGCGATATTTTTTTTGTCATTTAATGAATAAGCAACTTCTAGCCCCAAATTGTAGTATTCCTTTGCCGTTGCATGATCGCCTAAGCTCTCGTACCCAAATCCTGCGGCATACCTTATTTCACTTGTCATTTGGCTAGGGCGAGTTTGCTGCGCGGCGATCAGAATTCCTTTATCACCTGATTTAATTGCATCGTTATATCTTGCAAGGGCGATAAGTATTTCTGTTTCCAGAAAGTAAAACTTCAGTTGTTGGTCGATATTTAACAACGATACCTTATCTACATGCTGTTGAATGCTGAGATATGCTTTGGGAGGCTGAGTGTCTTTTAGCTTTTCGATATAGACCACATACTGGTCAAATGGAAGGAAAGGAGGTTCCTTAGTCGATTCCACTTTTGTTTGGCTTAGAGGTTGATCGCGTTCAATAACAAGGGCATTAGCATTTGCATTACACAATATTAACAAAAACACAAAAAACAGGTTAACTTTCAAAAGGTTAAAATGATTTTTTCTGGTTCGTGTCAAATGTGTTCCCTTACTATTTAATAACAATCTAACTAAAGTTACGGCCAATATTCTGTATTGGCCTATTAGTTAAAAACATTATAAAACGACAAGTGTTTAAAATAAAAGATTAGACACCAAGATAAAAGTTACATTTTGTTCTCAAATAACTTATTCATTGATTTGCCAATAACTTGCTTCTATTTTATTGCCATCTGGATCCATTACGAAGGCACCATAATATGGATCACCATATTCAGGTCGTTTACCCGGCTCACCGTTACACTTCCCTCCTTGTAACAGAGCTACTCGATAAAACTCGTTCACTTGATGTTGAGATATAGCTACAAACCCAAAGTGAACACCATTACCTGCAGTAGCCACTTTTTTATCGAAAGGAAGCTGAACCCAAAATTCGGGATAGTCTTTACCAAATGCGAGAGCATGCGAGTATTCACTGACTAAATCGATACCTAACGTTGCTAAAACTGGTACATAGAACGCTTTTGCTCTACTGAGATCGTTAGTGCCAATAGAAGCATGACAAATACTTCGTAATTCTCTTTCTTTAATTTTCATTGTCGAGTTTTCTAATCCACATCGCTGACATAAGCGTTAATAATGCCGAGGCTAAAAGGCAGCTTGCAAATCCATACCACTGAAAAATTGCACCCGATAGCACTGTGCCCAATAGTCTTCCTATGGCATTAGCCATATAGTAAAAGCCTATATCCATAGAAACTCCATCGTCACGCGCGAGAGAGACTACCTTATAACTGTGTAACGAAGAGTTTATTGCAAATACTACTCCGTATAATAATAAACCACCAACTACTGCGGGAAATACTCCGCTGTTCTGGTCAACACAGTAGCCAATAAACAGAGCGATAACCGACAAATAAAACGCCACTACCGCAAGAAGCCTGCCATTAACTTGTTCAATATTAAAGGCTTTCATTATTTTGGGAGTAGCCCCTTGGACAAAACCGTAACCTATAACCCACAGAGCCATAAAGCCACCAACAAATTCGTGCTGCCAGTTAAACTGTTGAACAAAGAATACAGGCAAAGCAACGACAAACCATACGTCTCGTGCGGCAAACAATGCCATTCGTGCAGCCGACAAATAATTCAACGCTCTATTTTTAGAAAATACTTGAGAGAACTTCGCCTTATTTTTAGCTTTTCCTAGTGTTTTGTCGAGTAAGACTATACTACCTACTGCGGTAAGAGCTAACACGCATGCCATCAAAAACATAGCGCCTTTAAAGCCTACCGTCGTTAACAGCATTCCTCCTAAAAAGAAGCCAACTCCTTTTAGCGCATTTTTCGAGCCCGTTAATATAGCTACCCATTTAAACAAAGGGGAAGAAGATTGCTCGCTGCTATCTCGCACTAAGCTTTTTACACTCGACTTAGCGCTCATTTTATTGAGATCTTTCGCTACCCCAGATAAAGCTTGAGCAAACATAACCAGCGGGATAGTTAAATACTGTTCAGATACTGTCAGTATTAACAAAGCAACGACTTGTAAACAAAGACCGATATTCATGGTTTTATTTAAACCAATTCGCGCTCCTAGCCAGCCCCCGACTAAGTTAGTAACAACACCAAAGAACTCGTAAAAAAGAAACAGCATGGCAATTTCTAAAGACGAATAGCCAAGTTGGTGAAAGTATAGCACCACCAACATTCTTAATGCGCCATCGGTTAAAGTAAACAACCAGTAGTTTCCGGTAACGATAAGGTATTGCTTCATCGCATGTGTCAAAGGAACATTACTCGCCATTAGCCTTTATCCGATAACCCTACTTTTAACATTAATTCAGCGGTTCTGTTAGCGTATCCCCACTCATTGTCATACCACACATACAATTTTAATTGAGTATCGTTTACCACCATTGTCGATAATGCATCAACGATTGCAGAACGAGGATCTGTTTTATAATCAATTGAAACCAAAGGCTTTTCTTCATAGCCAAGAACACCTGAGAGATCACCTTCGGCAGCCTCTTGCATCAAAGCATTAATTTGTTCTACTGTTACAGGTTGTTGCATTTCAAATACGCAGTCTGTAATGGAAGCATTAGCTAATGGCACTCGAACTGCGTGCCCATTTAACTTTCCTTTTAACTCTGGAAATATATGCGTTATCGCTGTTGCCGAACCTGTTGTTGTAGGAATTAAGCTCATACCACACGCTCTCGCGCGTCGTAAATCTTTGTGGGGTGCATCTAAAATCGTTTGGGTATTGGTAATATCGTGAATAGTGGTCATTGAACCATGAGAAATACCAATATTATCTTGAAGAACCTTAACAACAGGCGCTAAACAATTTGTTGTACACGACGCAGCAGTAACAATCTTATGTAAATCAGGGTTAAACAAATCATCATTAACGCCCATAACAATATTTAGAATACCCTCTTCTTTCACAGGAGCAGTAACAACTACTCGCTTTACTCCTTGAGAAAGGTACTGGTTTAGCAGTTCGGTTTTTTTCATTTTACCTGACGCTTCCACTACAACGTCACATGCTGACCAATCAGTATCAGAAATATTTTTGTTATTTGAAACCTTTATTGTTTGATCGCCAACAACAATAGCCGAGTTGGTGCCAGTCGCAACTTCTGTCCATGTGCCATGTACAGAGTCAAAATTTACTAAATGGGCTAACGTTTCTGCATCGCCGGCTGGATCATTAATTTGAACAAACTCAACATCAGGCCAGTGCCACGCAGCGCGCATTACCAACCTTCCCATACGACCAAAACCATTAATACCTACTTTAATAGTCATACTTTATTCCTCTTTTCACGGCTCTTAGCCACTGATACAAGCAAAATACATCGAATAAATTATTACTATCAATCGGTTGTTTTTCGCTATTTGTTCTGGCTGTAGTGCCAAGTTTACTTAAACCAAAATATTCGATTTTTAATATATACAATTTTTCATATATAGTAATCAGTATAAAGTTCAAAGTAAATAAATTAATGCTTAACTAACAAATAGTATTGTCTCTGCAGTTCGAATAGTTACTATAGAATAACTTTTGTTAAACAAAGATAGAAACGATGAGAATTTTGATTTTATTAGGCTTTTTTACTTCTTCAGTGTTTGCGTTTGAAGCGACTAAATATATTGATGCCATGAAACCAAACGTACCATATGAAAATATTCATGTTGTTCCTCTGGCCACTAATGAACATGCATCGGACTTTCTTGTTTTTATTAAAAATGAAGTAAAGGCGCACTATCACAAAAACCATACTGAAATTGTTTATGTGTTGTCCGGCGAGGCCGAGTTTACACTCGATAAAACGACGGAAAAAGTGTCCAAAGGCTCTTACGTGAGAATAGAGCCTGGGCAAGTGCACAGCGTAAAAGTTACTTCTGCCAAACCACTTAAAGTATTATCGATACAAACACCGCAGTTTTTTGGAAAAGATCGAATCTTTGTCGAACACCCATAAAAATATGGAGATTCAATTCAGTAACAACTTCGTCCGCTAAAAATGAAAAGAAATATTGTCTATTGAAGCTGCGATACTTGATGGTTAGTTGAATAACTAACTGACGACAACTCCGTCTCTAGAGAATGAACTCGCTGCTTCAGTTCTTTTACTTCAAGTAATACTTCTCTTTGTGAAGACTCAGCAATCTCTCTTCTTAACGCTCTTATTTGATTAATAAGTTGCGCTCGATATTTGAAATAGTGACGAATAAACGCCAGTAACAACAACAACGACAGAAAAGTTAAAACCACCATTAAAATCTCTAACATAATTAACAACCTCTCACCTATAGCAATTTATAATGTTCGCGACGTTCCTTATATAATGTCTATCTATCCTAAAAACAGTAGGCTATTCCTTGTTCCTACCGATGACAATAAAACAAAGCCAAGCAAAAATAGTCCTGAAGACATTCCTACTTCTAGCACTAATAGAATGTTGCTAGCTTTATTTGACGACTGAAAAAAACGAAAACTTACCGAAGAAAAACTCGAAGACCGCACAGTTTTCCAGGCGGGAAAACTTCCAATAATTAGCGTAACAGCGACAAAACCAGCTGAAATAATTAACATCAATTCTGTGTTGAAATTAAATTGCCACCAGAATGGCATTACCGCTTCAAGAGAGTTCGGGGCCAACTTAGAAAAAGCTGCAGTAGCAAGCTTTGTAATTAACACTGTTAAGAACACTGAAGCTACACAAATAAGTACACTCTCAAGCATGATTTGTCTAAATAACCGAAATTGGTTAGCACCAGTAATTAGCCTTATCGCAGCTTCGTGTTGCCGCTTTACAATATTAGAAAACAGCAAAACACTGGCATTAGTGCAGGTTAACCCTAATAGCACCAACGCTAATACTTGGAGTACATAAACAGCTTCAACACCTGTTTTCCCCAAATAGGCTCTTTGCAAGGTAGCTAATTTAAACTCATAATTGCGGTATTTATCTGTAAAACGAATTGCTTGCTGACCTATTAACTCACTAAAATCTCTAGAGATATTTTGTTCATCAACTCCCCTAGAGAGCCTTCCAAAAACACTCACCTCAAGGTTATTTTTCTTTATCCTGTCATTGAAAAAATAACTAGGTTTTAACGGTAACCAAATTTCAGTAGCATGAGGAAACTTATACTGCTGTGGTAACACAGCTAATACTTGAAACCTTCTTGAGTTTATTTCTATGAATTGACCGACAACCCTATCGGATCTACCAAAATAGTTTTGAGCAACCATTTCAGAAATCATCACAACGTCTTGTTCATATTCAGAGAGATGTTGATAAGAAAAGAGTTTACCTTCAAGTGGCGTAACAGGCGCTACAGTGAACATTTTCGGCTCACTGTAAACCCCCAAATATTTATGCTTAGATTGATAACCTTTTACCGATACCGGCGCGGTATGAAATGCACTAATATGCTCGAGCATATTATTTTTATTTTTTATTTCTTGGTACAGTCGATAATCGAGGTTGTTAATTGAATATTGAGCGTTATTTTTAACACTTTCAATTATGCGAATTTGATGCTCACTAAAAAATGGCAGTTTCGCATTTAAAGTAGCATGTGCAAGCATTAATACAAATAACGCACTGCTAACACCAAATGTCATCACCAGAACCGTAAAGGTTGTATACCTATAGTTCCGAGACATTTGCTTTAACAGCTGCCAACAATCAATTGCTATGTTCATGCACTTTCAGCAGCGAGCATTGGAGGTACTTTAGAGGCTAATTGCGCATGTGTTAAATAGTCTCTAACTATTTTTCCTTGCGACAATTCTATTACCCGATGAGTATGAGCAGTAATACTTCGATCGTTAGTAAACCAAATTATTGTTATGCCTTCATCATTTAGTGCACTAAATATCGAGATGAGTCTAGCTTTGGCCTTTTCATCAAGGTTACCTGTAGGTTCATCAGCAAGTAATGTCGATGGCTCACCAACAACTGCTCTCGCGATTGCAACTCGCTGTTGCTGTTCTTCAGATAATTGGTTAGGAAAATGGCCGGCACGATGCAGCATATTCACTTTTTCTAAAGACTTCTCGACTTTCTCTTTACGAGCGACTGAAGATAACTCACCACGATAAATTAGCGGAAGCTCTACGTTTTCGAAAATAGTTAAATCTGGTATCAAATTAAGCGATTGAAATACAAAGCCAATTTCACTATTTCTAAATTTAGCTAACTCTACTTGTCCCATTGAGCCCACATCTCTATGGTTAAAGAAGTATCTGCCATCTGACGAACTCTCAAGTAACCCTAACACGTTAAGCAAAGTTGATTTTCCAGACTTTTCAGGCCCAACAACAGTGACAAACTCTCCTCTAGATATTTCTAAGTTGATATTAGTCAGCACATAAAACTCATTTTTAGACGAGCAGAATAACTTCGATATGTTTTCAAGTTCGATATAATTTTTCATCTTAACCTCTAATTAATCGATACCTTTTTTTTATTAATAAGGCTATTCAATCTTTGAACTAATAAAAGCCAGCAATTCTGCTTCTTTCAGTTTCGCTAGTTGCTTCTTTACGTTACTTTCGTTTGTTGACGCGCAACATACGTTGTTTGTTAATAATCTTTGATGTTAACCAATGGAGCATAGGGCAACCTGTTCTCAGCTATAACTGAGCGCTCAAGCCAATCCTTGTTATACCCAGTAATTTTCAAGTAGCGGGTTATCACCATTGGAACCTTTCCACCTTCGAAGTTGTTGAACTCTTCCATTGCACCTGGAGAATTATTAATATCACGATAAACAAACTTGATATTTTGTGCCTGCAATTCATCTACTGCTAATTTGCAGGCAGTGCAGTTTTCTTCACCGTATAAAATAACTAACGCTTCTTCTTTATCTGCAAATGCACTAAGGTTTTCTTGAACAACAACGGCGGTTTGTTGTTGATTTGCTCGAATAATGCCAATAATCAAAGCAATCGTGATCAACAGCACAGCCAAGTTTATAACTAAACTTGCTGCGCTCGCAGGTCCCTTTAGCTCCAACAAATTGCTCTTCCTGAGCTCCCTTTCCGAATAATAGGTTGTAATCACAGAATGCTTACCTTATCTAGAATGTTTAACTTAAAAACAGGGGGGTTAAAAATTGTCAATTCAATAGCCCCGCTGATTCATTAAAAATCTGGAGCTTTACACTCTGGGTAAGGTAAACATCTGCCACCAGTGCTGCCTTTAATACCTCTTTTCTTATCTTTCAAGTTACGCTTCAACTCTACATTAGCACCCTGAGCTTTCTCATTTTGACTAATATTTCCAGTTACTTTTAAAGCTAATGCGTTGTGCAAAACCGTCTCATTAAAAAATTCTTGTTGGTCTGTCTGTGCAGGTACTGAGTCTATATCACTTAAGTTTTTTGATTCAGGTGCTTTTGAAGGAGCAGCAATTGCTAACGTTGCTGAACAGATAGTTGACACTGCTAACGTAGTTAATTTTTTATTATTCATAACTATTACCTCATACTGGTATTTTTTGTTAAAAGTTTTATTGAATTAAAAAGCTAATAAATTCAAAAAACCAACGAAGAAACATAAACACTTTGTTTTTGGTCTATGACCTGTTAGGTCTACGGCAGCAGACTCTACAAACCAAAATCAAACGCTTATGCTCTCATTGCGAAATTCGATTTTAAGACTCTACCAATCGAGTTAAAATTTCTTTATAAAGTTGTAAATAATTTAAAATATTTACTTTCAAAGAGTTTATAAAAGTTTATAATTCACGTTAAACTTTTGAATTTTAAACAAATAAGCTCTTCTTTTTTTCTATTCGAAAATTGTGTTTTGTTATCGTGTATTTCGGTGATAAATTAGTCTGCAAGGAGAAAATAATAAAAAATGAGCGAAGTTTACTTAGGTCACCACACTTTTTTTTACCTGCATTTAAATAAAGTTGTCGTAAAGCAAGGTGATAAAATAAACGAAGTATTGCTAGATAATCTCGAGTCTAGCGTGCTTGCTTTTTTTATTGAAAATCCGCACCAAGATATTACAAAA
The DNA here is from genome assembly GCF_055786205.1 of Thalassotalea coralli. Taxonomy (NCBI): domain Bacteria; kingdom Pseudomonadati; phylum Pseudomonadota; class Gammaproteobacteria; order Alteromonadales; family Colwelliaceae; genus Thalassotalea; species Thalassotalea coralli. Next base: position 30,030 of record NZ_JBVVBK010000009.1, read on the forward strand.
ACCGAGTTAATGGATTTATGGCAAGCGCAATATGTAATGGAACATTCTTTAACGCGTGTCATATCTACTTTAAGGAAGAAACTCAGTGATACGACAAAGCCAGTAAAGTTTATTAAAACAGTTCCAAGAATTGGTTATAGGTTTGTTGGTGATGTAGTTAAAAATGAACCCGAGATTAAAAAAGAGACAATATCAAACGAACTCCCGTCGGTCGATAATAATACTAGTGCCCCCTCTGAAACTGAACCGTATTCGGAAACATCACAACAGCTAACAGTAGAATCAGATTCAACTAAACGAGCACCATTTAATTACAAGTATTTATGGTACTTCTTCATCGTAGGGGTGTTTTTAACGACGTTAACAGTTTACCTCACACTAAAAGAAAATACCGTTGAAGTTCAATTTGGACAAACGCCAGTTGTTGAATTAATAAATGACGATGTTCATAAAAAACAATATTCTGTTGATCCAACGGGCAATGTTATTGCTTATGCCGCTTTTACGTCGACGAATCAAAGCCACCTAAAGTTCAAGAAGTTAGACAATAAATCAATCAACAAATACCAAAAGCAAGGCTTATCATATTGGGCTCCAACGTGGATAAACAAATATCAACTAGCAGTTATAGAATTCAAGCAAGGCTATTGCTCTGTGAAGAAGCTCACGCTGTCAGAGTCATATGAAGTAATAAAAGATCAGTTTATTATTAGTTGCAACCCTTTAACTGCAAGCAAAGGGCTCGCCGCACTTAATAACAGCACCTTGATTATGTCAGATACCGGCACCATTTCAGAGCCAATGCAAATGTTTTCTATTAATATTGAATCGGGAGCCAAAAAACTTGTAGGGCCTTCATTTAGTGAAGGACATGGCGTATATAGAATTTATATTAGCCCGGATAAACAATATTTAGTTACCTTATCAACGGCTGATTGGGTGTCTACGGACATTCACGCCTTCTCCACTGATAATTTAGACACGCCCATTTGGCATAACAATGTAAACCTTCCGCTATTTTCAGTCGCCTTAGACAACAATAAAATCGTACACAAAACCGATAAAGGCAGTTTAAGCGTCGTATTTTTTCAAAACAACAAAAGTGATGCCTACCCGATACCATTGTTATTAACACGCCCTATCTATTCACCGACTTATTTTCCTGGAGGCTTTATTTTTTCTGAAGGGTTTTATTACGCCCACAAAGTAGTTGTTAATGATATCTACGCCAATGAAAAAGAGCCGTTGTTCACGCTGACAGGCACTAAGATTCAAAAGCCGGTATTAATTGAAAATAGTGGAGTTATTTATTACTCCAACAAGAATGGAATCAGTCAAGTATGGTATTACGATATCGAGCAAAGTACTCACACTCAGCTATCTCGATTTGATTCGCGTCATTTAATTGAAGGAATTATTTATGACGACATTAGTAACCGACTAGCTATTAATACAAATTTTGGTATTTATATCAGTCACTTCGATAAAACTGGTGAGTTGGGCGAGTCAATGTTAATTGATGGTCAAATTCCACAATTTTGGCAAGGTAAACTATTGTTCAATAGACAAAATTCAGGAAACGCTGTTTATATACTTAATGATGAAACTAATAGTACAGAACCTCTAATTAAGCGCGGCGCATATCATGTTTCAAGTGATGATGAAGACCTTTTTTACTCAAAGTACTATCAACCAGGAATTTGGAAATATAATAAAAATGGTGAAGACACCTTAGTTTACCAGAAGCTAGAGTCAATCAAAGAGCAAAAATGGAGTGTAAAAAATGGAGTACTATTTATTACATACCCTAACAGTGAAGATATTACTAAAGTAGATTTACAATCGCAAAAAACGACTAAAATAAGAAATAAAAAGTGTGCAAATTTAGCATTAGTTTCAAATGGAAAGTGTATTTCTATAGAGAGAGAAATAGTCCCTAACCGTTTATTACGCTATCAATTCAACGAGTAGTATTGTTGTAAATTCAACTAACGTAAATCCAAAAATAATAAAGCCCCAATGTAGGGGCTTTATCTTAATTAATTTGCAACTTGCTGTTAGACAACTTCGACGCTATCACCTTTTTCTTGCAGCCACTCTTTTCTATCGCCGCTGCGTTTTTTTGATAGCAGCATATCCATAACTTCCATGGTTTCATCGAACTCGTCAACGGTAAGTTGCACTAAGCGACGTGTATTTGGATCCATGGTTGTTTCTCTAAGCTGAAGAGGATTCATTTCACCTAGGCCTTTGAAGCGCTGTACATTGACCTTACCACGCTTTTTCTCTGCTTCAATACGGTCCAAGATTCCATTTTTTTCATCTTCATCTAATGCATAAAAAACTTCTTTGCCGACATCAATTCGATACAGCGGAGGCATAGCAACATATACATGCCCTGCTTGCACTAAAGGTAAAAAGTGCTGCGTAAATAATGCACAAAGTAAAGTTGCAATGTGAAGTCCGTCAGAGTCCGCATCAGCAAGAATACAGATTTTTCCGTATCGCAAACCTGATAAATCTTCAGTATCAGGGTCGATACCTAAAGCTACTGAAATATCATGAACTTCTTGTGAAGCCAAAATCTGACCAGACTCTACTTCCCAAGTATTCAAAATTTTACCGCGCAGTGGCATTATCGCTTGAAACTCTCTATCGCGCGCTTGTTTTGCACTACCACCAGCAGAGTCACCTTCCACTAAAAACAGTTCAGTTCTGTCATTGTCTTGGCTACCACAATCCGTTAACTTTCCGGGTAATGCAGGCCCCTGAGTGACTTTTTTACGCACGATCTTTTTGGCAGCTTTTAAACGGCGTTGCGCATTACTAATACAAAACTCAGCCAAAGCTTCAGCAATTTCAGTGTGCTCGTTTAGCCACAAACTAAAGGCGTCTTTGACAACGCCAGTGACAAAAGCGGCACATTGTCGAGAAGATAGTCGCTCTTTAGTTTGACCTGCAAATTGCGGATCTTCTAATTTAACCGAAAGAATAAATGAACAGCGATCCCAAATATCATCAGGCGTTAGTTTTACGCCTCGTGGAATAAGGTTTCTGAATTCACAAAACTCGCGCATCGATTCAAGTAAACCTTGGCGTAAACCGTTTACGTGAGTACCACCTTGCACTGTCGGAATAAGGTTTACATAACTTTCGGAAATCGCTTCGCCACCTTCAGGTAACCAAGTTACCGCCCAGTCGGCTGCTTCATTGTGAGAAGTAAATTTACCTACAAATGGCTCTTCTGGCAGGCTCACATAGTTTTTAACTGACTCTTTTAAGTAGTCACATAAACCATCTTGATAACACCATTTAAATTTTTGGTCTTCATTTTTATCATGAAACTTAATGGTCAAGCCTGGGCAAAGTACTGCTTTGGCTTTCAATAGATGAATTAAACGTTTCGCTGAAAACTTAGCTGAATCAAAATATTTTGCATCTGGCCAGAACTTTACACGTGTTCCCGTATTTCTGCGGCCCACCGTACCTGTCTCTCGAAGTTCTTCGACTTTATCGCCATTTTCAAATGCCATTTCATACACTTTGCCGTCGCGACGCACAGCTACATCGACACGAGTAGACAGAGCATTAACAACGGAAATACCTACACCGTGTAGACCACCAGAAAACTGATAGTTCTTGTTTGAAAATTTACCACCGGCATGAAGCTTACAAAAAATTAGCTCTACGCCGCTTACCCCTTCTTCAGGATGAATATCTGTAGGCATGCCTCGACCATCATCGATAACTTCTAGCGACTGATCTTTATCTAAAATTACAGTAATGTTTTGGGCATAGCCCGCAAGAGCTTCATCCACAGAGTTATCGATAACCTCTTGCCCTAAGTGATTAGGACGATTGGTTTCTGTGTACATTCCAGGGCGGTGTCTAACAGGGTCTAATCCACTGAGAACCTCAATGGAGTCGGAGTTATATTGTTCACTCATAGTAAAATTCTGATCATTATTATCATTAACGGCTGATATTATGTAATTGGCGCTTTCTGCAATAAAAACGACATAATTGAGGGTAACATGGCTTCATAATTTATAAAACTATGATCGCCACCTTGTTGAACCTCTAACTTACTATTTTTAAATTGCATCTTTGCTTGTCGATAATCTAACACTTCATCATCAGTTTGCACCATAACATAATACAAATCTGAAGAAATTTTGTTTTGATATAAGGCTTTAAGTTCTTCCATATGACTAGAAGTTACCTCATAGTGCTCGTTCGTATACGGATTAACTTGTGGACCTATATAGTCTTTGAGTAACTCAAAAGGCCTTACTGCTGGGTTAATTAATACCGCATTCTTTTTATATTTCTCGGCTAAATAAGTAGAAAAATATCCGCCAAGGGATGAACCAACAAAACACCAATTATCGTCAGGGTATTTATGGATAATATCTTCTAATTGTGCAATAGCACTATTGGGCGAGCTTTTAACTTGTGGACAATGAAACACAAGGTCGATTTGTTTATCGGCAATATAGTTTTGTGTTATCAAAGCTTTTGCAGATTGTGACGATGAATTAAAGCCGTGGATATAAAGGAGTCGGTTTGTCATGTTAGTCATCTAAAAATATAGGTGTGGTATTTATTTGTCCGTCGTTATATAACTCAAATACCCTAAACCCAGAGTTTAACCCGGCATTAGCGACCGTCGGCGCTTCTTTATCAAACTGAATCGATGTTGCAGGGCAAGTAAAAAGAGGCACATCACCAGCTGCAGCAGGTAGCTTTTGTTCAATAGCGTTATGCACATGACCACAGGCAATTGCTTTAACCTCGTTGCATTGAGACAAAAACTGATAGAAACAATCTTTATTCATTAAGCCATGACGATCAATAAAGTAACCTAAATCTACCGGGTGATGATGCATCACAAATAACTGGTGTTTTTGCTTATCAACATTTGCCATATACCTTTCTTGCTCTGATTTTTGCCAAATACCAGCCGGCGTATCGCTTTTACTACTAAATAATTGAATTTGCCACTGACCAATATCGATAACATCATCTTGTTTAAATGGTGGCTTTGAAAGAAAATTTTTATATTGCTCATCGCTGTCGTGATTACCTAGTACTCGGTAGACATCAAGATTAGGAATAATGTCATTCACTAAACGCGTAAAATTCCTATACGATTGATCGCTATGATCTTGTGTTAAGTCACCAGTAAAAATAACAAAATTTAGATCTTTATCATCACTTAACTTGATTAGCACTTTTTCTAAGTTATCAAATACATTTGTACCATGATGCAGTGCGGATCTATCGGCAAATAAATGACAGTCGCTAAACTGAGCAAATTTTATAACACCCATTGTACTAATTTTGCTGCCAGTTAAGGGTCACCTGACCTAGTTGCAGGCTTAACTGCAGCCACTCTTTAAGAAACAGATTTATCTGTTGTTTTTCATCCGGTAAATGCATCTTAGCATTAGGGTATTGATATCTAGGCTTTACTTGCCTGACATCTTGATTGCTAATAACTTCAGCCATTCTAGCGTCGTGATACAAACGAATCACCATTTTCGGTGACATAAACTGAGAAAGTTTACAGCCATGAACAACTGCGTCTTGCGACATTGTAATAAGCGAGGTATAGCGAGTAACTTCATTGACGACAATTCGGTAAGAAAGAAAATCCGATATAAAAAATTGACAGCTTTCCCCTGCTTCTTCTTTATCTGCGAGCAAGCGCAAAAGCATCATGTAGTTGACTTCACAAAGGTTCATCAAGCTACTTAAATTTGGTCGGTATGTCGTGTTAGCAGAATTCTTAATCAACGGATGATTACCTTTCTTCATTACCAAAAGATTGATAGTTTAATGCCAGCCATTGTAACCCAATAATGGTTGCCGCATTAATGATTTTTCCCTCTTTTAGAAACTGTAACGCATCTTCTCTTGATACAATGTGCCGCAGAATATCTTCATGTTCCTCATCTAGCCCAAATATCCCACTGCTTTCAGGAATATCTACATTTGCTATATACAGGTGTATTTGTTCACTAATTCCACCAGGGCTAGACAAGTAAGTCATAATTTTTGATAACTGATGAGGTTTTACATCAATACCAGATTCTTCATAAGCTTCACGAATGGCAACGTCCCCAGGCTTTTCACCTTCATTAAACATTCCCGCTACAAACTCTAAACACCAAGGAGCTGTTTGTGTGCGAACCGCCCCTGCCCTAAACTGTTCGAGTAATACCAATTTATCTTGTTTGCTGTCATAAATAATTAGCACTACCGCGTCACCTCGCTCAAATACTTCCCTAGTAAAGAGCTCTGTCGTGCCGCCATCATACTTTTTATGGCTTATTTGGTACTTGTCTACACTAAAAAAGCCATCAAAGCACTTTTCTTTCTTGTGAACAGTATAGTCATCGCCCGACATCGTTAAAATTTCAGCTACATGCTGATTATTCTTTTCTTCCACAGTTTTGTTATTCCACAATTTTTTACAATAAGAACATAGCAATACACAAAATGTTACACTAGAATAGCTTGATAAACATTTATACTATTTAGCTTATCAATAATAGAAGATAGGATACTGGGTACTAATAACAAAGACAAAGTATACCTATTACAAAGGAAATGCTACAGCATGAAAAAAACTCTCACATCACTAGTCGTTGGATTGTATTGTGCCACCGCAGCTGGCTTGGCATCGGCACAAGATCTTCTGACTACGTATGAATTAGCCAAAAATAACGACCCTGTTGTATTAAAAGCACAAGCGCAATTTAATGCAGCTCAAGAAGGTATTATTCAAACTCGCGCTTTACTATTACCAACTATTAAAGCTAGCGCTAGTTTTTCAGATGTTACCTCAGAAAGTGTAGCAACTGCAGATAATGAAATTGGCTTACCAGCTGGTTCTATCTACGACACAGGCACAGAGACTACAAGATATAGTGCTTCACTTGATATGGACATCTATCGCCATAGCAGCTGGTTACGCTTAGACAATGCTAAGAAATCAGCTCATCAAGCAGACGTTGCATATCAGTCAGCAAAACAAAACCTTATAGTTCGCGTAACTCAAGCCTACTTTAATGTGTTAAGTGCATTAGATGACTTGGAATTTGCTAAAGCAGAGCGTGCTGCGATCGAGCGTCAACTTGAACAAACAAAACAACGTTACTCTGTTGGCTTAACAGCTGTTACAGCCGTTCATGAAGCACAAGCTGAATACGATAACGCTGAAACTGAAGTAATTCGCTCTGAAAATGCGGTATTTAACGCTGAAGAAGCGCTACGTGTAATTACCAATGTTTATCCTCAGAACTTGAATGTATTAAATACAGAACGCTTCAGTGCTTCACGTCCATTCCCTGATAGTGCAAACGAATGGCAAGAAACTGCGGAGTCAAAGAATTTAGACTTAATTGTACAAAAAATTGCTGTGGACATAGCGAAAGAAAATATTGGCATAGCAAAAGCTGGTCACTTGCCAACATTAAGTTTGTCCGGTGGTTTATCAAGAACGGGTAGAGATGTAACAGAGCCTTATAATTACAATGGCGAAGACCTAGATGAGCAATCTATCTCACTTACTCTTAATGTACCTATCTATGAAGGCGGTGCAACGTCAAGTGGTGTTCGTGAAGCTCAAAGTAATTTTGTTGCCGCTAGCCAAGATTTAGCAAGAACTCACCGTGATGTTGTTCGCAATGCACGTAACTCATATAACACAGTTATTGCGTCAGTTTCGGGTATTAAAGCATTACAACAATCAGTAATTTCAGCAGAAAGTGCATTAAAAGCAACAGAAGCAGGTTTTGATGTTGGTACTCGTACAATCGTAGACGTATTAAATAGTACACGTAATTTGTATAACGCAAAACGTAACTTGTCTTCTACTCGCTATGGCTACGTTCAAGCAATTTTGAACTTAAAACTAGCTGGTGGCACGATTTCAGAAGCAGACATCGCGCAAATTAACCAAGGCTTAAAAGAAGCAGAATAATGTAGGTTAATCATCAGTTAAAAAAGGGAGCTGTTGCTCCCTTTTTCTTTACTTGAATATATTCGAAGATTCGAAGGTTGAAAGATTAATCCTCTAGGCGAATAGTATTGATAATTTGCGTTGTAGAAATACCTTGCTCAAAGTTTAAAACTTTCACTTCGCCGCCCGCTTGCATGACTTCTTTTCCGCCAGCAATTTCTTCCACTTTGTAATCACCGCCTTTAACTAAGATATCTGGCAGTATATTGGCAATAAGGCGCTGTGGTGTGTCTTCAGAAAATGGTACAACCCAATCAACGGCTCCTAAACCAGAAAGAACTGCCATTCTTCTATCGACAGCATTTACCGGTCTACCTTCACCTTTTAATCGCTTCACTGAATCATCGTCATTTACCGCAACAATCAAACGTGTACCTAATTCGCCAGCATGACCTAAATAAGAAACATGCCCAGCATGCAATATGTCAAAGCAACCGTTTGTCATCACGATTTTCTCACCGCGAGCTTTTGCTAGATCTACGGCAATTTTTAATTGCTCTTCGGTAACTACACCAAAACCACTTTCACTACCTGAAGATAGTTCATTTAGAAGCTCAGCTTCGCTAACGGTAGATGTTCCTAGTTTTCCTACGACAATACCAGCGGCCATATTAGCTAATGCGCTTGCTTGTAAGAAGTCAGCATTTGCAGCAATAGCCAGAGCTAAAGTAGCGATAACTGTATCGCCTGCACCTGTGACGTCATAGACCTCTTTTGCCTGCGTAGGTAAGTGGAATTCTTCTTTATTCTGCCTTAGCAAAGTCATCCCCTGTTCACTACGAGTTACTAAAAGCGCGGCAAGATCTAACTCTGAAAGTAAGTTTTGTCCTTTAGCGACAATATCTGCTTCGCCACTACAATCACCTACAATGGCTTCAAACTCACTCATGTTTGGCGTGATCAAATCAGCGTAACGATATTTACTAAAATCAGTTCCTTTAGGATCAACTAATATTGCTTTACCGTGTTTTTTCGCAATCTGGATTAATTGCTCTACATGAGACAGTGTTCCTTTATCGTAATCGGACACAAGTAAAACGTCATACTCAGCTATCAGCTCTTCGACTTTTTCATTTAATGGCGTCTTATCCACGTGATGAATCGGTTGTTCAAAATCAAGACGAATCAGTTGTTGGTTGCGACTCATCACCCGCAATTTTGTAATCGTTGGGACTGCTGACGTTTTGACAAAATGGCAATCAATATCCATTGCTGACAATTGAGTTTGTAACGCTTGCGCAGCTTCATCTTCTCCAGTTACGCCCGCTAACGCAACCTTACCACCTAAAGAAGCGATATTTAACGCAACATTAGCTGCGCCGCCAGGGCGATCATCGTCTTGATGAATTTTTACAACAGGCACTGGAGCCTCAGGTGAAATGCGCTGAGTTGGCCCATGCCAATAGCGATCTAACATAATATCGCCTACGACGAGTACACTTGCTTGGCTAAAAGCCGGAATATCTACTTTCATCCTGTATTCCATAACAGATATAATGGCGTAAGTGTATCATACGTCTATCATTGAGTTGAATTGTTGCCGTGAGTAAAAACAAAGTTTTACAGCCTAATTTTAAATTATCTTTTCTTCTGCCTAAATATTGGTTGGTATGGTTCGCCACCCTGATCATGTACAGCATTTCTTGGCTTCCTTATAAAGTACAGCTAATACTCGGACGAGCTATTGGACGCTTAATGTATAAAATTGGCGGTAAACGTCGACGCGTTGCTGAAACAAATCTAAAATTGTGCTTTCCAGAAAAAAGCAACAACGAGATTGAACGATTAACGAAGAAGAACTTTGAAAATACGGGCATTGCTCTACTTGAAACTGGCATGGGTTGGTGGTGGCCAGAATGGCGTATCAAACAAAAAGTCACTGTGAAAGGATTAGAGCATATCGCTGAAGCAAAAGCGCAAGGAAAAGGCATTTTACTTCTCGCCATGCACAATTTAAGTATTGAAGTTTGTTGCAGAAGCATGGGAACAATCCACCCCTTAGTTGTGTTTTATCGACCACACAATAATCCGCTGATGGAATATTTTCAGTTCAGAGGCAGAGGGCGCTCTAATAAATACATGTTAGGAAAAAAGGATGTTAAAGGCTTATTAAAAGCACTTAAAGACGGTGAATCATGTGCTTACTTACCTGATCAAGATTACGGTAGAAATAAAAGCCTTTTTGTTCCTTTCTTTGCAGTACCAGATACAGCCACTACAACCGGTACTTTAATTTTTGCACGCAGTAAAAACGCGCAAACTCACATGTTAATTCCTTCGAGAAATTCAGATAACTCAGGGTATACGCTAGAAATTAAACCCGTATTAGAGAACTTCCCTAGTGGTGATGATACGGCAGATGTAACCAGAGTAAATCAAGAGCTTGAAAAAAATATTTTGGAAAACCCTGAACAATACATGTGGTTGCACCGCAGGTTTAAAACGCGTCCAGACGAAAATGCTCCCTCATTGTATAGTTAGTCATATTGCTATATCTTAGGTAAAGTGAAAGTTAATTGTTTTTGTTGGGTTATTTATGTTGTTTTGGATTAAAAATTTTGTTTTTGCCGCAATATTAATTGCTCTTGCTTATTATCTCATAGCTAATGAGGAGGAGTTATTTGGTAGCTCTTCTTCAGAGGTTGTAGAAGAGCAACAGCAAACGAAACCTGAAAAAAAACCTAGTGTCGACAAAAAACAAACCAATGCAGCTGCTGAAGGCTTATCTCGATTTTACGCTAATTTGCGTGGAAAAGATGACGGCGAAGGCCCTCGTGTTAGAAATAATATTGTCTACCTCGACGAACCCGACGGTGATCTCGTTGAATTATTAGAAGCTAAGCGCATGGTCACACGCCCTTTGCGCTCTAATTGGCGTAGCAATAAAGTCAATCGCCCGTTCAGACCTCCGTTCACTTTACATCAAAAAGTAAGAGAATATGCAGAAGAAGAAGGACTTGATGTTATATGGTGGTTAGATAGAGACTTCATTATCAAAGACCCGTTTCGCATAAATAAAGATATTATTGATACTGCTCACCAAGTGGGGTTAGCAGTAGAAGGTCACTTTCAAAATGGCCTGTCGACCTATTTTTGTAACCAACAACGAACGCTCGTATTTATTGAAAAAGAGCTTTCCTATTTAGATGAGCGCTGTATAAAACTCCCTCGTAAAAAAGTAAGCTCTTATTAGTTAATTTAAGTATCGCCCAATAATCTCACTGATAGGCGTAGCCTTTTCTTCAAATAGCAGCTTTTCCATTAGTGAGTGACTATTTTGCAAACTTTGTCGGTGAGCGAAGTCTCGTAACTCACAATACCGCTGACTCAGCGTAATTTGTTCCTGTTGTTCAATTGCATTTACGCCAGCTAATGACTGTAATATTCTCAAGTTATCTGAATATCGACATACCTCAGGGTGTTCATTGGCTAGCTTTAACACCAGATACTGCACCATAAATTCTATATCAACTAAGCCTCCCTGCCCCTGCTTTATATCTATCTCTAGCTCATCTGACTTATCTAAATGATCACGCATCTTTTGCCGCATACTGAGTACATCTCCTTTAAGCTTCGCTGTATCTCTAGTACTAGCTAATACCTGCTGACGTACACCGGTAAACTGGCTGATCAATCCTTCGCTACCATAAACACATCTTGCTCTAACCAATGCTTGATGCTCCCAGGTCCAAGCTTCATTAAGCTGGTACTGCGCAAATGTTTCGATACTGACCACTAAAACGCCAGAATTTCCTGAAGGCCTTAATCTCATATCGAGTTCATAAAGCTGACCACTCGACATACGCGTATTGAAGATATGCATGATTTTTTGCGCTAGCTTGCCATAAAACTGGCTTGCCGATATCGACTTGTCACCATCTGTATATTCATTAAGATCACGATCGTGAATGAAAACTAAGTCTAAATCAGAGCTATAACCAAGTTCCATGCCACCAAGTTTACCGTAACCGACAACTATAAACCCTTTATCTGTGCCTTGTAGCGATTGTGGTTTACCAAATCGCTCAACAATTTGCTGCCACGCTAGATTAACAACTTCCTCTACTAACGCCTCTGCCAGCGCGGTTAAGTGATCACTTACTTTAGTGATAGGTAATACGCCGACCACGTCTGCCGCCGCTATTCTTAATTGTTGAGCCTGTTTAAACTGACGTAAGCTATCCATTTGCATTTCAATATCATCAGGAACCCGCAACATATATTGCCTAAGTTCATGCACATAACTTGTTAACTCAGGAGGGTTGTTTAATAGCTTAGGATCTATCAACTCATCGAGAATAATTGGATATTTAGCTACATGTTCGGCAATCCAATAACTGGCGCCACAGAGTTTTACAAGGTGAATAAGCGCACCTTGATTTTCATAAAGCAACTCAAGATAAGCGGTTCTGGTACTTACTTTATTCAAAATCCAAATTAAACGCTCCAAGGCCTCGTCATTTCCGCGAACTTCTTTTAGATGGACAAGTACCCTCGGCATCAATTTATCTAAAACTTGTCTACCCCTTAGGCCGATAGCTCGTTTATCGATGTCATTTTTAAAAGCAACTAGAGTCGACCACACACGCTGTGCTGGCCAATCAGGTTGCTTTGCGAGTATCCAATCAATCGACTCTTCGTCGCTCCACTGACTGTCCCAAAGTGCAACCCAATGAGGGTCATCAGACTCCTGATTAGGCACTTCTTCGCCAATAATTAACGCAAATTCTTGATGAACACTAACCATAACCTGCAAAGTTGCATCAAGTAATTCCGACCAATCGTTAAACCTGCCTTGCTCAAATATCGCCAATAAACGTGCTTGGTCTAATTCGTTGTCGGGTAACGTTTGAGTTTGTTGGTCATTAAGTGCTTGTATTAAATTTTCTAGTCGACGTAGAAAATAGTAAGCCCGTGCTAACGTTTCTTTGGTCGTTTCATTAATGGCTGCATGTTCCACTAAAAGAGGTAGAACCGTGAGCAAATTACGTTCTTGCAGTTCAGGCGTTCTTCCACCACGAATAAGCTGAAAAACCTGCACGATAAATTCAATTTCTCGAATACCACCAGCACCCAGTTTAATATTATTTCTAAGTTGCTTGCGCCTTACTTCTTGGCTAATCATTAACTTCATTCGGCGCAATGAATCTATCACGCTAAAGTCGATATATCGTCTAAATACAAAGGGGCGTAGTAAAGAAGAAAGCTGCCCGTGATATTTTCCTTGGCCAATCAAACGCGCTTTTAACATCGCGTATCGCTCCCAGTCTCGCCCTTGTTCTTGGTAGTAATCTTCCATAGCATTAAAGCTTAAAACCAAAGGACCACTGTCCCCAAATGGACGTAAGCGCATATCAACTCGATAAACAAACCCGTCAGCGGTAACTTGATGCAAAGCAGCGATTAGCTTTTGCGCTAGCCGTGTAAAGAAAGAATGATTATCTAATACGCGATTTCCTCCATGTGTTTCACCTGATTCTGGATAAACAAAAATCAAATCAATATCAGAGGAAAAGTTAAGTTCTTTACCTCCCAATTTACCCATACCATAAATTAGCAAAGGTAAGGTTTCACCGTCGCTATTACACGGCCTTCCCCACCTCTGATAACAGCTATTGGCTAACCAATCTCTTGCGGCGAGAATTAAGGCATCTGCCAATTGGGACAATCTAGCCAAACTAATATCAAGGCTAATATCAAGAACCATGTCAGCAAACGCAATTGCGACCATATGCTTGCGACGAAACAAACGCAGTAAAGTATGTAATTCAAGCTCTGAACTGCAACTTGCCAAATGCTGTTCTAACAACTTGTCGTATTGAGGTACACCCAATTGATAAATCTCGTTTGATAGAAACAACTCCGTTATTAAATCTGGGCTTGTCATCGCACTGGACAAAATAAAATCACTGAGCGCTATAGCTGACTTAAAGTCTGCCTTAATGTTAATATCAGCGCTTTCTATTTTTAATGAATTTGCTGGATGTAATTCACTAAACTGTTGCCAAGCTTTATGTTTTTGTTCTTCTAACAAAGGGGAATGAATCGTTGTAGGCTTATTCACACAAATTTCCTATTTGAAGTGTACACTGGTCAATAGTTGTTACGAATTCTTGCATTTAATTCGTAGGAAATAATAGACATATTATGTCAACGATGTTATTAATGAAGCATAACCATAGCATTTTTGAGGGAACTATGGCAGAAATGCAAAAAACTATTATCAGCATTTTTGTACTTTTATTGATCTTGTCAGGATGTTCAGATCCAGTAAAAGAGCAAATCGCACAACAAATTCCTGTCACAGAGCAACGAATTGCTCAATTGGCTTCTGCATTAGAAGGCGGCGACATACGCAACGCAACGCTTATCAAGCAATATGCAGAACACATAAGTGGCAAGAAACCTGAGTTATCGCAATTAACTAACGAATTTTTAAAAGATACTACGGTTCAAGGGCCGATGTATAAATCTCTTTTAGACCGCTTAGATACTGCGAAAAATCAGCCGCAAATGTTTGCATCAGAGCAAGCGAGGTTTGAAGAGCTCGTCAACATTTACCAAGCCGCTGACCCTGTATTGTTCTCTGACGCATTAAGTGATCCCTTGAACGTACTGGCAGATATGTCTGGAGGCGAATTACCTCGAGTAAATGCATTAGGTAAAGCCGCAAGCTTGGCCGCTAACAACGCTCAAGATTTCGGGATTGGCGAACAATTAATTGGTAACCCTAACTATGGCTCTTGGCAAACCGACAGCAGCGGTATGTCATTTTGGGCTTGGTATGGTATGTTCTCGTTAATGGACGATCTATTCGATATCAAACGTAAGCGCACTTATTATCATCAATGGGGCAAAGGCAGAAACTACAGCTACTACCACGATTATGGCCGTACTCGTTATAGCTCGCCGAATCAGTTAAGAAAACAGCAGCAAGTAGAAACACGTACAAAGAAATCTTTTGCTAGTAAAGGCCAGCGTTTTAACAGCCCTTACAGCAAGAGTAAAACGGGCGCATCTAGTTTATCTGGTCAAAGTAAATCAGCACAAACTAGCGCAAGTCGATTTGCCTCAAAATCACGAAATACCAGTTCTTATGCGAAAAAATCAGCTAGCCGTAGTAAAAGTGCTAGTTTTAGAAATAGTTCGCGTAACACATCTCGTAGTTTTCGCCGCGGAAAATAAAAGCAACAATGCAAGGAAACCTTATGAACACTTTGATTGAAAACCTTGGTTTAAATTCAGAATTATTGATTTATCTTGCCATCGATATTTCTATTGCCATTATTTTACTTAGTACGATGAAGTTTGTTGCTGGCTTATCGGCAAAAGTTAACGCGACGGAAGAACTAGCAAAACAAGATAACTTTGCTTTTGGTATTAGCGTTGCAGGCAGCATTGCGGCTTTAGGTATAGTGCTTACCGGGGCGATTACAGGCGAAAACGCTGAAAGCTTCCGCATGGAAATTATCGGTATGTTTTCTTATGGCTTATTGGGCTTAGTTCTGATTAAAGTTGGTCGTTTTATTCATGACCGATTAGCACTTCAACACATAGATAAAACTGCGCAAATTAAAGAACGAAACATCACAGTAGGCCTTGTTGACGCCGCTGGTGCTATTGCAACTGCAATCGTCATTCGTGCCGTGTTAATTTGGGTTCACGGTATGACCCTTCATACGGTTATCGCTATTCTGTCCGGCTTTGCAGTTTCTCAGCTAATGCTAGTACTGGTTACTCGTATTAAAGAAAAACAATACGCAAATGCAAACCAAGATGATTGTATGCAAGAAGCTTTTGCCAATGGTCAAGTAGCCCTAGCTATTCGTTATTCTGGACAAGTCATTAGCACAGCCTTAGCAGTAACGGCAGCAAGTTACTTCTTGGTATATAGCCCTGACACATTAGCCATTAGTTTAGTGGGTTGGTTCGCATTTAGTGTTGTCATGACATTATTAGTGAGTTTATTAACCCTAATTGCTAAAAAACTTATTTTATGGGGCATTAACTTAACTGAAGAAGTTGATCAACAACATAACATCGGTGTAGCGAGTGTGGAAATGGCAATAAGTATTTCAATTGCACTCATATTAACAGCACTTATGGCGTAAACGATAAAAGCGAAACAACAGAGGTTCAGTTTTTGACTAGTTCTGCATCAAACCGTCTTGTCTTTCAAGACGGTTTTTTAATACTTGCCATGGCGGTTTTAGCCGCCTGTGGTTTAATCTACGAATACCTACTCTCCTTATACGCTGGTCGAGTACTTGGCGTTATGGAAAGTACTATCTATGCCATGATAGGTATCATGATAGTTGCGATGGGGCTCGGCGCTTTTGCCGCACGAAAAGTCTCCTGCCCTTTTAATGGATTTGTCTATTTAGAGCTAATCATCGCTTTTCTTGGTGCAAGCTCTATCTTTATTATTGGTGCTTTAGTGGCAGCTACACAGCAGTTACCACAGCTTCTAGCAGATACATTCTCGTTGCCACCTGAAGTTCTGCCAAGAGGCGGCGCGTTTAAAAGTTTAGCCGCAGCCGCTCTCAATAGCCCGTATCTGTTCGGCTTGTTGTTAGGCTTTTTTATTGGTATGGAAATACCGTTAATCGCCAAAATTCGCGAACATATATACCAGCGACACTTAGCCAATAATTTAGGTACCATCTATGGAGCAGACTATATTGGTGCTGGTATAGGTGCAGCTATTTGGGTTATCTACCTACTCTCAATTGACATAAATCAAGCTGCGGCGTTAACCGCTATGCTCAACCTTGTTATTGGTGCATTTTTTATATGGTCGTACAAGGGTAAGCTAAAGCATCCAAAGCTGTTAGTTTTAGGTCATATCTTAGTTGCTATCTGTTTAGTATTTTTTTACAAGCACGGGGCTAACTGGTTACACAACTTAAGTAACACCTTGTATTTAGACAAAGTGGTTTACAGTGAAAAAACCCGCTATCAACAAATTACCATTACTGAACGAAAACTAGGGTTAGAGCAAGACTCGATTATTAGCTTGTATCTAAATGGGCGTCTGCAGTTTTCTTCGGCAGACGAACAGATATATCACAGTTATTTAGTGACTCCGACGCTGGCCGGCTCTGCCAGACAAGAGAATATACTTATCGTTGGTGGCGGTGATGGGTTAGCTTTAAGAGATGTATTAACCTGGCAACCCAAGCAAGTCACACTTATCGATCTAGATAAACAACTAGTGGATCTGTTTAAGCAACCTAACGATAAACTATCTGCTCGAATATCAGAGCGTTTGTTAACATTGAATGACAATAGCCTGTCTGATGAACGCGTCACTTTAATTCACCAAGATGCGTTTATTGCCGTCGATGACCTATTAAAAAGCACACAAGTATTTGACGCGATTATTGTCGATTTACCCGACCCAAGTCATCCTGACTTAAATAAACTTTATTCTGTGCATTTTTATGCAAAGTTAAACCAGCTACTTGCATCAGATGGCCTTATTTCGGTGCAATCTACGAGTCCTTATCACGCTAAAAAGGCCTTTTTATCCATTGGCAAAACGATGCAAGCATCAGGGTACTCAAGTGTCGAGCAATACCATGACAATGTTCCTAGTTTTGGCGAGTGGGGGTGGACCATAGCCGCAAAATCAGGGCAATCACCTTCTGTGCGACTAATGGCTTTGCAAGAATTTCCTGTTGAACAACACTGGTTAACTTTACCTATGCTATTAGGCTCGTTTGCGTTTTCAGAGAACTTTTATACACCTCTACCGGATATCCCGGTGAACCACTTGGGTAGTCATGTTATCTATCAACTGCACCAAGAAGCATGGCAAAAACAACAAGGGTTAAACAACGCCTATAATCATTAATACAAATTTTATTAAATTGACGCTTGACATATTATGTCTCAATGCTAAAGTTAGCGTACCGACATAATATGTCGTCAACGATTTACACTTTCGTTGCTAAAAACAAAGAGGAAGCACATGAATATTCACAAAATTGCGAATCACTTGAATGCATTAGCGGACAACTCAGAAACAGGTATGGTGTTTGACTGCCAGCCTATTTCAGGTGAAGTAGATGTATTGCAAACGACCGTTATCGGACGTGAAGAATTACCGATTTTTGTTTCGGTAACTGATGACCAGATTCTATGTATTACCTACTTATGGGGCCAAGAGGAAGTTAAGCCAGAGTGCATAGCTGATATGCATACAGCTATGTTAGAAATGAGCATTCCAATGCCGCTTTCTTCCTTTTCAAAAATCGGCGACAAGTACGTAATCTTCGGTGCGCTATCTATTAATTCAACGTTTGAAGATATCGAACATGAGCTAGCAGTACTGAACAACAATGCCATCGAAATTATCGATGATATGAGCGACTTTTTAATTTAAGCACCACCAACTTGGAGTAAGACTATGAGTATTTTTAAGAAAATTATGACCGCTATCCGTGGTGGAGCCACTGAAATCGGTGAAGCAGTGGTAGATGCAAACGCAACACGTATTTTTGAACAGGAAATTCGTGATGCTGAAAACCACCTAACAAAAGCAAAGCGTGATTTAACGGGTGTTATGGCACAACAAATGGCTGCAAGCCGTGAAGTTGACCGTATCAAGCGCGAAATTACAGAACACGAAGGCTATGCGGTTCAAGCGTTAGAAAAAGACGACGAATCATTAGCGTTAGCCGTTGCTGAAAAAATATCAGCGCTTGAATCTGAATTATCTACTCAACAACAAGCATTAGATAGTTTTGATACCAACGCCAACCGCTTAAAAGAGTTAGTGAAGAAAAGTGAGCGTCAAGTACAAGAGTACAAGCGTCAGCTTTCAATGGTAAAAACAACTGAAAGCGTGCAAAAAGCAACGTCAGCCATCACTGACAACTTTTCATCTAGTAACTCAAAGCTATTGAATGCGAAAGACTCTTTAGAGCGTATTAAAGCCAAGCAGCAAAAGTTTGATGACCAAATGAAAGCAGCAGAAACGCTTGAGTCAGAAAATTCTGATAACTCGCTTGAAGCGCGTTTAAAAGAAGCAGGCATTAGTGAGTCAGACAATGATGCGAATGCTGTGTTAGCGCGTTTAAAAGCGAAGAAACAGTAAAAATAAAAGTAACGACCACACATGTAACAATGTGTGGTCTTTTTTTAGGATCACTATATGAGCTTTATCAAATCTATTTTTGGTAGTAAAAGTGACAGCGATAAGCCACCCCGCAAAATTAGTCGTGCCAATGACCTAGAGAAAGGCGATATTATTGCGCTTAACGACAGCTTTGCTTTACCTGAACTTCTGCGTGGTCAGCAGTTCGAAGTAACGGCAGTTAACAGTTACGAATATGAGCACTCTACAGACACAGAATGGGTGCTGTCAGGCACACAAGATCAAGAGCTTTTCTTAACCTTAGATGTAGACGACAAAACCTACCTTAAATTAGCATTGAAGATATCACGTGACGATGTGGAAACATTATTTGATTTGGATGAGTTTTCCACACTTTTTGATGAGCCTGGCGACACAGAGTTAACTCGTCAAGAAGACAACGCAACCACATCAGGCTGGAGCAGTGAAGCTTACCGTCAAAGCCTGTTTGCTAAAGTTGGCTACTTTCACCGTAAAGATCATCGCAGAGAGCGTTTGTCTCAATACGAAGGCAAAGATGCTGGTGAACAATTTGAGCTATATCAACTTCTTAGCTATGATCAAGACAGAGGGTTGGAAGTTGAAGTATGGGAAGATGGCGATACCGACGTTTTTCTTACTTTATATCGCCCTACTACCGATATTGTCGACATGTTCCCAGGAAGTTAGATGAGTAGAAAAGTACCAGATAAATGGCAATCTTCCGTCAAAGCCGCAAAAGCCACTCAAGTGGCTTTTGATCTAGATGAGAAGTTCCAAATGCATATTCGCCGTGAAGCATTAGAATCAGGCTTAAGCCCTTCTGACAAAATTCGCGAAATACTTGGTTTAGAAACCAATAGACGTCCCAAAAGACCTCGCCTAACCGTTAGTTTGTCGCCTGATGACTATGTCGTGCTCGCAGAGAAATATCAATTAGCACCAGATCAGCAGCTGGAAATAAAACGAAAATTGATGGACGATTTAATTGAACACGTCAACCAAGAACAAGCATAGAAAAATGAAAGAACAATTAAAAACCTATACCGTCGACGAATTTGGCGTTAGAAACTACAACTCTTTTTACCTTCTCATCATTACGCTTGTTGTCTTATACGGAATTATCGCCCTACTCTCTATTCCTCTATATCAAGCGGAAGTCGCTATTGAATCAAGTAATATCAAGAGCTACGGCGATGCCTTTTGGACATTACAAATGAGTGCTAGCACCATAGGTTTTGGTGATTTTTACCCGGTATCGCTAACCGGTCGAACAATCGTCGCGGCAATGTTCTACATAGGTGTGGGCATGGTTGGATTTGTTGGCGCTCAGTTTGTAAATAAATTTGTCGGCTTTTCCGATACCAATGTCAAAAATAGAGAGCTTCGTAAGCAAAACGATGAGATTCTTGAACACAATAAAAAGCTTGAAGCAAAAGTTGATCAATTAGTAGAAAAAGTTGAAAAACTCATTTCAGATAAATAACAACTTGAAATTACGACAAAAGTTTTTATGCTGTATACAGAATCAATGGTGACTCTTTACTAAGGAAAGATCATGAAAAAAACGCTAGTACTCGCATTAAGCTTTTCGGCTGTTCTCTCTGGCTGTTCGAACACATCGGCTTTAGAACAACAAGTCAACACCCTTTCCAACAAGGTTGATAAGTTAACGACAGAAGTTAGCAAGCTTAAAAGACAACAAGAAAACAACAACGATGCCGTTGCTCAATTAGAAAAGAAACAAAGCGAATTAAACAAGCGTATGGATAATGTCGCTAAAACATATAAAAAATAAGGACGCTCTATAGGGCTTATTGATTTAGCGATACTTTTGCAGCAAAGCTCAATTCGCTCTGGTTAATTTATTTTTTGAGGAATACCTGTAGCAAGGTCAAGCATTCGCTTGGCCTTTTCTTTTAATTTGATATTTTCACCGACAAAATTAACCACTTGTTCAGTAAAACCATTTTTTCCAGCGTTAGCATCTTCTTGAAGGGGTGTATGTACTTCCATCCATTTACTGCCATCTGGCTCATAAGACATTTTAATTGGCTGGTTCATTACTTTTACCTGCGTGCCTTTAGCAACATTATAATAAAGCCACTCAATGTCGTCGGCATACATCCTAATACAACCAGAACTGGCACGTAAACCAATGCCGACGCGTTGATTGGTGCCATGAATAAGATACTCACTAGTACCCAACCTAAGCGCATATTTGCCAAATGGATTATTTGGCCCTGGAGGGATTTCTTTCGCTAATGGTCGTCCATTTTCTTTGAGGTATCTTTCGCGCATTGCCTCAGTTGGTCGCCATACGGGATCTTTTCGCTTTTCACCAATACGAGTGGTGGTAATAGGTGTAGACAACCCTTGCCTGCCAATACCGACAGGAAATACATAAACAAGATTTTCATTGGGTGGAAAATAGTAAAGCCTGAGTTCGGCTAAATTGATGACAATTCCTTCTGTAGCACCATATGGAAGTATCATATTAGAAGGGATCACTAATTTACTGCCTGTTTTAGGAGCAAACGGATCTACACCTTGATTAGCTGCTATTAAAGAAAGTAGCCCAATATCATGATATTCAGAAATAGCTTGAAAGTAGTCGCCCTCTTCAACCTGATAATAACTAGGCTCACCCAGTAAACGTGACCCCTTCTCTGGCACCTTATAAACGCTTGCTTGAATTGAGCCTAAACCTACAAAGGCCAAAATAACAGACGCTAGGGTTTTCATTATAACTGCCAGTAAGGCGTAGTATTTAACGCTGCTTGTCTTGTGTGGCTAATAGCAATAAGTAAGTTTTCAACTTTACCGTGATGCCAGTTGGTTACCTTTCTAATGTCAGAGGTTTCTTCCGTTAGCTTATCGAGTTGCTTTTTAACAATCCACAAACTCTGTAATTCTCTTAACCCTTGCTGTAAGTCTATCCATGGCGTTCGATACGCTTGGCGGCTTTCACTGTCAAATAGAAAACCAAACCAATTTCCAGATAACAAACTACGATGCAAAATGGTGCGAGTCGCTAAAAAGCTCTCTCCATCTCCTTCGTCTTTTACATCTTGCATAGCGTCTAACAAGGTCGCAAGGCTGGCAGAAAGTTTAACCTTAGCAAAACCAACCAAATTAGATTGGTCATTTTTTACAATCAGGCTATTTTGATGACTTAATAGTAGGGATAGTAAACTCAATTGCAGCTTATTAAAGCGCTCACTAGTTAAAATATTGATGACTTCTTGTTCTTGTGGAAAATGTTGTTTTTCCATCTTCAGTTCGTCAACAAGTTGTTGACAGTAATCTAATTTCTTACGGTATATGCCAGATTTACTCACCAGCTCTTTCACATAAACAGCGTTGTCCACCCAAGAAAACTCTTGAATAAAGTGGCTCAGTTCGTTTCTAATTTCCTCTATCGACGTATCCATAAATTCATCAAAAATCCAAAAACCGTGTCTTAGCATGGACAAGACATCAACCATATCGGATAAATGAGACAATTTTTTCTGTTGAAAGTAATTGTCGATAGCACGTTGTAGCTGCCCTAAAAAAAAGTTGATGCCCTGCTCAAATAGTTCACCTTCGCTATTCGGCTGATCTTTAGGAGCCATTACCAGTGATACAGGCTCCACAATGACATCTGTTTGCGAGGCAAACAAGCGATAGCCTCGTGCCGCTTTACTGTGTTTACCAGGTCTTAACTTTAATGAGCAAACCAATTGGTTAGCAAAATCAACTAAATCAGCTGCATTACCCTCAATGAGTTCGACTTCAAGCTCTGCGATATCAGAAGCTCCTCCGTCAGCAGAAATTTTTCCGAAATCTAAAGCTAGCTCGAATTGACTATCTTGATAATCAAATGTCCATGTGGTGCGCTGAAAGTCAGTTGAAAATAAAGACACTATTTGCTCTTGCAAATCATCGCGTTGGCGCTGACTAGACCATAAGAGTTCAGGAAACAACGCAAGCTCTGGGAATGGTTCAGAAATTTTTACGTTATACTCAGGTCGACTATGTAAGCCAGCGACAACCTGTCCCGAGGTTTTTATTGTCTGTTCAATATCATTATTTTTACGTCTTACTCTTAACCCCATATCTAACTTTCTTAGCGAAAGCTCTGGCGTATCAAAATAACAATTTTGTAAGTGACTGTGTTTACATTCCGGCTCAAGCCCTAATGTAGTGAAAAAGTGCTCAAGCTCTGTTTTTACTGATTGTGAAGAAACTAAAAATTTAAGCTCTATTTCCGTCGTTGTGTTGCTTGTCATGGGAAGTAATTGGTAAAAATAACCATCTGGTTGTAAATGTCTTGATAACGATACAAAAGTGACGAAAAAGACGCAATATTTTTCGCTTGCTATCGTACAGGCAAAGTCCTAATATCTCTGTCAGTTCAATTTGTTGGGTCGGTAATAAAAATAAATGAAAATCCTAAAACTAACACTCTGTGCATTGTGTTTATCTCTTCCACTAACAGCATTTGGTCAAGACGCTGAAAACACAGAAGCTGTTGAAGCTGTCGAAAATACTGAGGCAATGACAACCGCCTACATTTCCGATAATTTATTTATCTATATGCACGCAGGGCCTGGTACGAACTATCGCATCGTTGGTAGCATAAATGCGGGCGATGAAATTAAACTAACGGGCGAACAGGAAAACGGTTACACCAATTTTGTTGACTCCAAAGGACGCAGTGCCTGGGTAGAGTCAAAGTTTGTATCTGATGTTGCAGGGCTTAGAGCGGCTATCACAGAATTAAACGCCAAATTAGCGGAACAAGAACAACAACACGAACAAACTAAACTATCTTTGGAAGACAGTCAGTCCCAATTTTCTGCCCAACAATCTAAAGAAAAATCGCTTCAAGAAGAAGTAGCTCAACTAACACAAGAGTTAGAAAGCACTAAAGCTCAAGTAAGTAGCCAAGATTTAGAATTAAAGAAGCAGTATTTTTTTAATGGCGCCATCGTGCTTGGTATAGGCCTAATTTTAGGTTTACTTTTACCTAGACTTGCTATTCGTCGCCGCACTTCCATGGAAAGCTGGAAGTAAATTACTCGACTATAGACAATAAAAAGCAAGACAAACAAATTTTGTACATTTTAACTCTTGCTTTTTATACTCCCTTTCTTAACATAGCTCCTCAAAATCTAAGTAAAATTAGAACCTTTAACGAATAGCACTTTCATGAACTCAACGATAAAAGTTTTTTCAACAGCTCTGCTTTTTAGCCTGACGATTGGCACATGTTTTCAATCACACGCCGAAGGCGTTTCACCCTATTTACCTTTAAAAAGCGACCCCTTACTTGAACGGGAATTAGACAGATTAGCAAGTGTTGCTAAAATGCCAGTACTAACGAAACCATATCATGCTAAAACTGTTGTTAAATATCTTGAACAGATAGAAGACAGTCACCCGCAGCTTTACCAGCGCATCAACAATTATTTAAAACGCTTTAAAAGAAAAGGTGGAGTAACACACTATAGTGCATCTGTCGGGTATGGCAACGAAAGTGGCATAACGATAGACAATAGTCGTGGAGTCGAGCTAGATGATGATTTCACCGCATCGGTACACGCGTTTTATCAATTCAACGAACATTTTATTGGTAACTTTGGCGGTCAAATATCTCAGGCGGATGAATCTTTAGGTAATACCTACCTATCAATGGGCTGGGATGTGTTTCAAGTTGATGTAGGCTATCGAGAGACGTGGATGTCCCCCCACATTGACAGTGCGTTGCTTCGCTCTACCCAAGCTGAATCTAATATCAATCTGACCATCAGCAATTCAGCATTGTTAACCAGCTGGAATCTGAAATATGAGTTTTCTGTTGGCTTGCTTTCTGAAACAGATAAAATTCTTTACCAAGAGGAATTAACGACTGGGCAGCCTGGCTTTATGACTATGCATTTGAGCTTTCAGCCGTTTGATTGGTGGACAGTCGGCTTTAATCGCAGTTACATGTTTGGTGGCGGTGGTAGAAGCGTTTCACTTGGCGATATTTGGGACGCCATTATTGATCCAGTAAACAGCGATAACTGTGGTGGCGACGGCACTGATTTGCAAGACTGTAGCGAAGAAGTCGGTAACCAAATAGCGTCTATTTCAAATCGATTCAACTTATCCATTTTTAACTTCCCTATGACGATAAACTGGGAGTATGCTGGAGAAGATACAAAAGAATACAGTAATTACGAGCTTGGCAATATTGCGCAGAACTTTGGCATTTTTATGCCTTATGTTACCGAAAAAGCCTCTGTAAAC
The DNA here is from genome assembly GCF_055786205.1 of Thalassotalea coralli. Taxonomy (NCBI): domain Bacteria; kingdom Pseudomonadati; phylum Pseudomonadota; class Gammaproteobacteria; order Alteromonadales; family Colwelliaceae; genus Thalassotalea; species Thalassotalea coralli. Next base: position 55,457 of record NZ_JBVVBK010000009.1, read on the forward strand.
ATTGAATATACTAAATTTCACAGTCATTGGTATCGACATCATATTTATGGTGACGGCTATACGACTGGTGGCAATGTAATGGGCCACTGGTGGGGTGACTTCAAAGACTTAGGCGATACTAGCCCAGGCAATAGCTTAAGCTTAAATGCGAATTATGAAATTTCTGATAAAACGGTTGTTTCAGTAAAGTTCAAACAAGCTGAAGTTAAAAACGAAACAACGAATTTAACGGAAAAAGGGCATCAAGTAGATATAGGTTTTACGCGACTCATTAATAAACACTTTGTTACGCTGGACCTGACCGCTGGCGAATCGAAAGAAAATGACAGTTATTACGGTATTCGATTAGGCTATCGATGGTAATTTTGCCACGGTAGTCAACAATCTATATAATATCGGACTTTATCGCTTAGGTGATTATTAGGCAAGGACCGCTTTTTCTTCTACCCGAGTAAAGTGTCTTTTTCAAAAGTTAAATAGCTATATGGTCGTCTATTTCGATATAAAACAGTTTTATTACCTACCGCAATACATTCCAGTAAAAGAAGCGTTAGCAGCTCAGAACATCAACTCAGTTTTTGTTTTACACAAGCAAGAAGAATTCAATGAGTTACTGGAAAAAACAGTTCAAGAATTAGGGCTTTTTTATATAAGTGTCGAAGACGACAAACAAGCATTATATGTTTACGAAAAAGACAAACCCGATTGGGTTATCTTTGGCAATCGCATGGATGATTTGTCTGGTGTACACGAGCATAGTAAAACGGCTTTAATGCAGCATGGAATAGGTCCTAAATCGTGCTACTACGATGTATCTGAAGGCGAAGTTCAATACCGCTTTGTCGAAGGAGAGCATCGCCTTAAAAGGTTACAAGATAGGTTTCCTGATAAAATATTTGTCGATTCTGGTTACGCAAAGCTAGATCCCATCATCAATGGAACTATTGACGCCCCGAAATTAGAGGAGTTAGGCTTAGACCCTAATAAACCAACCATTCTCTACGCACCAACTTTTTATCCTAGCAGTATTGAAATGCTACCTAAGAATTGGCCTGAACAACTGAGCCAGTTTAACTTGATCATCAAGCCGCACTTTTTTTCATTACAGAAAGCAAAATACAAAAAGCAACGTGACCGTTTATTAGCATGGAATGAATTTAGTAACGCTTATCTAACCAATGTAGTCGACACAAATATTCTACCTTTCATGCACCTTGCCGACTTGATGATTAGTGACGCATCTTCAGCCTTATTTGAATTTACCGCGCTCAATAAACCTGCTGTTTGGTGTGATTTTTATAAACTACGCTGGAGCTACCGAGGTATCTTCAAAAAACGATTTACTAAGCGATTAGACGATGATCTAAAATATTTTGGTATAGTGGCTCAGCAAGTTAAAAATGCTGGAGACTTATCATCCACTGTGATTGAGCATTTAAACAACCCTCAACTAAAAGAACAGCAGCGTCTTGAGATGAAAGAATTATTAACTGGCGTTGTTGATGGACAATGCAGTCAAAGAATTGCTGACTTTATAAACAAGGAATCTGCAAAATGCGCGTAATAACCTTTGGAACATTTGACGTATTTCACGTTGGACATGTCAATATTCTAGAGCGTGCTAGCTTGCATGGCTCTCACCTGATCGTTGGTGTCTCTTCCGATAAGCTAAATATGGAAAAAAAGGGGCGCTACCCGATCTACAACGAGGACGACAGACAACACATCATTCGCTCTTTAAAGTGCGTTAATGAGGTATTTGTTGAAGAATCTCTCGAACTTAAAGCGGAATATATCAAATATTACAATGCCGATATTTTAGTGATGGGCGACGATTGGCAAGGAAAATTTGATCATTTAAAGGATATATGTGAAGTCATTTATCTACCAAGAACCCCGTCTATTTCAACAACCGAAATCATAGAAGTAGTAAAAACAAAGCGCTTTTAATTACTCAAATTTATGACTCATAGCAATTATCTATAATGAGTTCTCATTTTTTGTTTGACAAAATTTGAGTAAATACGCTATTAATATGCACATCTTAGAAAAGTTTAACGTTGATACGTATTAAATGAACAAAATAAACAGCACATTAACTAACCTCCTCCTCCTCGCCTTAACTGTGCGCGGATAGGATATTGCTGTTTGTAAAATAAGAAACTAATTACAGTAATTTAGAAAAACCCGCGCTAATAAGCGCGGGTTTTTTTATGCTCGTATTTATTGGCGTTAACGTAAAGGACAACCTAATGGACAATCAAGTCATCATTTTTGACACAACATTAAGAGACGGTGAGCAAGCATTAACTGCTAGTTTATCGGTTCACGAAAAACTACAAATAGCGCAAGCTATTGAAAGGCTTGGCGTTGACGTAATCGAAGCAGGCTTCCCTGTTTCATCACCAGGCGACTTTCATTCAGTTCAAGAAATTGCGAAAACTGTCAAAGATGCTCGCGTATGTGGCTTAGCTCGCGCTGTCGAAGCTGATATTCAAGCCTGTGCTGACTCGTTAAAAGTAGCAGACCAATTTCGAATTCATACCTTTATCTCAACATCTGATGTACATGTTCAGCAAAAACTACGTAAAGGATTTGACGACGTAGAAGCCATGGCCATTAACGCGATTAAATTTGCACGCAGATTTACTGACGATGTAGAGTTTTCTTGTGAAGACGCAGGAAGAACACCTATCGATAATTTATGTCGCATGGTAGAAAATGCCATTAACGCAGGCGCTACTACCATTAACATTCCTGATACCGTCGGCTACACCCTACCAAACGAGTTTGGTGGCATTATTAGCACGTTATTCAATCGTGTTCCTAATATCGACAAAGCCATTATCTCAGTACATTGCCACAATGACTTAGGCTTGGCCGTTGCAAACTCAATGGCGGCAGTTCAAGCTGGTGCACGTCAAATTGAATGTACCATAAATGGCATTGGTGAGCGCGCGGGTAACTGTTCTTTGGAAGAAGTTGCCATGATCATGAAAACACGCGCAGACTTGTTAGAAGTTCAAACACGTATTCAACACCAAGAAATTGCTAAAACGTCTAAATTAGTCAGTCAGTTGTGCAATATGCCCGTACAACCGAATAAAGCCATTGTAGGTAGCAATGCCTTTAGTCACTCCTCAGGCATCCACCAAGACGGCATGCTAAAAGCATCAAATACTTACGAGATTATGACGCCTGAAAGTGTTGGTATTGCGAAAACAAAATTAAACTTAACCTCACGCAGTGGACGCCATGTCATTAAACACCGTATGGAAAGTTTAGGTTATCAAGAATCAGATTTTAACTTAGATGAACTTTACGCTGACTTCCTAGCCTTGGCAGACAAAAAGGGGCAAGTCTTTGACGATGATTTAGAAGCCCTGTTGTTTAACATTCAACAACAAGACAACAAAGATTTTTATCGTGTTGATACGATGAACGTTCAATCGGGTGGCAGCGACTTCGCCACTGCTGGCATTAAGTTATTTGTTGGTGAAGAAGAGCAACAAGCTTCTGCAACGGGTAACGGCCCAGTAGATGCACTGTATCAAGCAATTAAACAAGCAGTGGATGTTGAAATTGAAGTCACCGATTACAAAATTTCTAATAAAGGCTCAGGCGAAGATGGCTTAGGTCAAGCTCACTTAGTCGTTAAATGGCAAGGGAGAAACTTCCATGGTTATGGTTTAGCTACAGATGTTATTGAAGCATCTGGCCAAGCACTGATCCACTGTTTAAATAGTATTCACAGAGCAAAAACAATTGCTCAAATGAAAGAACAACAAAAAGAAGCCAATGGCAAATAATCACGTTTGCATAACTCGCGAAGCAAACGAATAGAGAAATTAAGGGCAAAATATAATGTCAAAAATTGCAGTATTAGCCGGTGACGGAATCGGCCCAGAAGTAATGAATGAAGCAGTAAAAGTAATGTCTGTAGCTGCCGACAAGTTTAGTTTTCCATTAACATTCGAACACTACGATGTCGGTGGTTGTGCTATCGATAATCACGGTACCGCATTGCCGCAATCTACCATTGCAGGATGTGAGCAGGCTGACGCTATTTTATTCGGCTCTGTCGGTGGTCCTAAATGGGAAAATCTTCCACCAACAGAGCAGCCAGAAAGAGCATCATTGTTAGGTTTACGTGGCCATTTCGGTTTATTCTGTAATATGCGCCCAGCTCAATTACAATCAGCAATGTCTACTTTATCACCACTGCGCGCTGATATTTCTTCACAAGGTTTTGATATTCTTGTCATGCGAGAATTAACCGGCGGCATTTATTTTGGTGAGCCAAAAGGCCGTAAAGATGTAGGCACGGAACAAGAAGCAGGTTTCGACACCATGATTTACACCAAAGGTGAAATCAAACGCATCACAAAACTTGCTTTCGAAGCCGCTCAAAAACGCGATAATAAAGTGACTTCAATTGATAAAGCGAATGTACTTGCAACGTCACAGTTATGGCGTGAAGTCGTCAACGAAGTCGCAAAAGAATATCCTGAAGTTACTCTTGAGCACATGTATGTTGATAACGCCGCAATGCAATTAGTTCGCGATCCTGCTCAATTCGATGTCATGCTTTGTTCTAATTTATTTGGTGATATCTTGTCTGATATCTGCGCCATGATCACAGGCTCTATGGGTTTACTTCCGTCAGCAAGCTTAAATGAGCAAGGCTTTGGTATGTATGAGCCAGCAGGTGGAAGCGCCCCTGATATAGCAGGCTTAGGAATAGCCAATCCAATCGCTCAAATTTTGTCTGGTGCACTTTTATTACGTTATAGCTTAAATCAAGATGCAGCGGCGACGGCAATCGAAAACGCAGTAGGTAAAGCATTAGACGCTGGCAACTTCACTCGCGATCTAGCTAGCGCAGATCAAACGGAATTAGCAAAAACCACACAAGAGATGGGTGACATCATCTGCAACATTATTAAGGAGAGCTAATCATGGCAACAACTTTGTATGAAAAATTATGGCAACGCCATTTAGTTGAAGAAAAAGCAGGTGAAACTCCTTTACTTTATGTTGACCGTCACCTAATCCACGAGGTGACATCTCCTCAAGCTTTTGCGAATTTGCGTTTTCATAATCGCCCTCTTCGCCGCCCTGAGCGCACTATCGCAACCATGGATCACAATATTTCAACTCGATCTATTGAGATCAATGCTGCGGGTGAAGGTGCGGCTAATCAATTACGTACTTTAGAGAAAAACTGTAAAGAGTTTGGTATCAAATTATTTGGTATGGGCCATAAAAACCAAGGCATAGTGCATGTTATGGGCCCCGAGCTTGGTTTAACTTTACCGGGCACTATAATCGTTTGTGGTGACTCACATACAGCTACCCACGGTGCATTTGGTGCTTTAGCCTTTGGTATTGGCACTTCAGAAGTTGAGCATGTATTTGCCACACAAACGCTTCGCCAGACTAAAGCAAAGACGATGAAAATCGAAGTAAAAGGCCAAGTTGGTAAAGGCATTAGTGCAAAAGACATTATCCTTGCCATCATAGGTAAAACAGGTAGCGCAGGTGCAACAGGCTACGTTGTAGAGTACTGTGGTGAAGCTATCACCTCGTTAACCATGGAAGAGCGCATGACCGTTTGTAACATGAGTATCGAGTTTGGTGCTAAAGCAGGCTTAATCGCGCCTGATCAAACCACTTTTGATTACTTAAAAGGTAAAGAGTACGCACCAAAAGGCGATACTTGGCAACAGGCAGTAGAAGACTGGTCAACACTGCGCTCAGACGATGATGCAGAATTTGATGCAGTTTTAACCCTTGAAGCAAAAGACATTAAAGCTCAAGTCACTTGGGGTACTACGCCTGGACAAGTTATCGAAATTGACGCAGTTGTGCCTTCGCCTGAAGACTTCAGCGACCCTGTAGAAAGTGACTCATGTAAAAAAGCACTTGCTTATATGGGCTTAGAAGCTGGTACCAAAATTACTGACATTGAAGTAAACAATGTCTTTATTGGATCTTGTACAAACTCTCGTATTGAAGATCTACGTGCTGCCGCATCCGTTGTTACTCAATATACCGAGCAAGGCCAAAAATGTTCTGACAAAGTCACAGCTATTGTTGTACCAGGCTCATACCGCGTAAAAGAACAAGCGGAAAGTGAAGGTTTAGACAAAGTGTTTAAAGACGCGGGCTTTGAATGGCGACTACCTGGTTGTTCTATGTGTTTAGGTATGAACGACGACAAACTTAAAGAAGGCGATCGCTGTGCATCCACCAGTAACCGTAACTTCGAAGGCCGTCAAGGTCGCGGTAGTCGTACACACTTAGTAAGCCCAGAAATGGCGGCAGCTGCAGCTATCACGGGTCACTTCGTAGATTTAAACGCATAAGGAGCAACACAATGGATAAATTTACCCAACACACAGGTTTGGTTGTTCCTTTAGACGCAGCCAATGTAGATACAGACCAAATCATTCCAAAACAGTTTTTACAAAAAACTGAACGTATTGGTTTTGGCCAACATTTGTTTCATGATTGGCGTTACTTGGATGGGGATGGCACTAAAGACAACCCAGACTTTATTTTAAACGCTCCAATATACAAAGACGCGTCTATTTTACTCGCGCGTGAAAATTTTGGCTGCGGCTCAAGTCGTGAACACGCACCGTGGGCGATTCAAGAGTATGGGTTTAAAGTGGTTATCGCACCGAGCTTTGCTGACATTTTTTACGGCAACTGTATTAATATCGGTATCGTGCCAGTAAAATTACCAGAAGAGCAAATAAACCAACTCTTTGCTGCTGCCGACGGCGGAAAGCTTAACCTAACTGTTGACCTTATCAATAATAAAGTATTTAGTGGTGATCTTAGCTTTTCATTCAGCTTAGATAAATTTCATCAATACTGTTTAGAGCAAGGTATAGACAGTGTTGGTTGGACATTAAACAAGCTAGAAACGATAGAAGATTTCGAAGCCAAATTACCCGCCTGGCAGTAATAAAAAACTCGAATGTAGTAACATTTTTGTGATAACTTACCGACAATTGGTAAGTTATCACTAGTAGAGTTTTCTTAAATGAATGAGCAGCACTCCCAACCTTTAACCACTATTGCCATCGATCAATTATCGTTAGGTATGTATGTCGTTGCGATTGTTGACACCGATAACTTAGAAATAAAATCAGAGGGTTACATCACCCAAAGCGAGACTATCAAACAACTGATAAAAGCCCGCATTAAACAAGTAATCATCGACCCTAAAAGAACTAAAAAAGCGGAACAAGTTGATCGTGTTTTTTCCGATATAAAAACAGTTCAACAAGGTGAAAAGAATAAAAAGAAAACTTCGTCTACCAAGCAAACGACAAAAGATTCAAGCGAAAGAAAAGTTTCGATAGAACAAGAGCTAAAAAAAGCGAACTCCCTGTATAAAGGGGCAAAAGCACTACAAGCAACGATACTAGACAATGTAAAGCTAGGAAAGGCTTTGCACATTGACGAAGTTCAAAACACTACCGACGCATTAGTTGAAAGCATTTTTCGTAACCCTGATGCCCTCACCTGCTTAACGCGTATTAAATCAAAAGATTCATTCTTATTAGAGCACTCGTTAAACGTCTCGATTCTTATGAGTACATTTGCGAAACACTTAGGCTTTGATAAACGACTTATTCACGAAATTACGTTGGGTGCTTTTCTGCATGACATAGGCAAAGTGTTGATACCAAGCGATATTTTACACAAGCGAGGCGCATTAACACCGCAAGAAAACAAAATCATGCGCAGTCATGTGGCATTAGGGTTAAAGATGTTAGAGGACAGCCCTGACATTTCACACATCGCTATGCGCATGATTCGAGAACATCACGAGCGCAACGATGGCAGTGGTTACCCACAAGGGTTAAATGAAAAGGATGTGTCAAAATATGGAAAAATGATCGCCATCGTTGATAGTTATGATGCGATGACTTGTGAACGACCTTACAAAAAATCAGTGCATCCTATTTCGGCTTTCAAAACTTTAGTAGCAGAATCACCTGGGCAATATGACGAAGAATTAGTAGAAAAGTTTATCCAGTGCTTAGGCGTTTACCCTGTCGGCACATTGGTCAAGCTCAATAGTGGAAAGCTAGGTTTGATTAGCCAATTAAACAAACAAAAGCCACTGCACCCTCACGTTAAAGTGTTTTATAACACTCGTCTTAGTCAAGCCATACCAATTGAAGAAATAAATCTGGCAAAAAGTAAATACAAAGATCAAATCGACTGCTGTATCAAACCTGAAGAATTTAACCTAAATTTGCTCGGTTTTTTCAAAAACGCGTTTATCGATTAATCGAATAAGCCAATTAAAAATCACTTAAAGCAACACTGTATTAACAATTACATTATCTGTTATTATCAAAAAATAACCGCTAAATTGGAAAATAGCGGTAAAATACACAAGAAGAAGTCATTTAAAAGGAAACTGAAAAAATGTTTAAAAAACTTCTAGCGCTATGCCTTATTGCTGTTCAGTTTTCAGCATTAGCTACTCAGCCCCCAACGAAAGAACAGATCGAAAAATACCGTAAAGATGGTACGTTAGCCGATCGTATTAAAGCAGCAAAGGCTGCGGGAACTCATCATTTTCATCCGAATTTAGTTGAGAGACTTAAACGCCACTCTCACCAGTTTAAAACTAACAACACTGACGGCACGTTTACCTTTTCCGCAAACATAGACCCACTTGATGGCTACTTCCCATCAACAGGCACGCCAAAAATGTTAGTTCTGTTGGTGGAATTTGAAGATTACCCCCATACCGACTTAAACAGCCAAGAATCTATTGAAAGTAAGATCTTTGGAGAAGGCGATTCAAACCTATTTCCATACGACAGCCAAAATGCCTTTTACAAACGCTCTTCTTATAACCAATTAGATATTCAAGGTAATGTCCTAGATTGGTACAAAGCGCCTTATAATAGGCCTGAAGATAACGGCAACTCTTGGGAAGTGAAACAAAAGGTAATTCGCGATGCTATCGAATATCACGACGCCTTAGGCCATGACTTTAGCCAATACGATAATAATGGTGATGGAGAAATAGATTACGTTGCCGTTATTTGGACAGGCCCAACTGGTGCTTGGGCATCACTGTGGTGGGGTACATTTTCTGGTTATTATGATAATTCTTTTGTCGTCGATGGAAAAACCGTTGGTACCATTTCTTGGCAACAAGTTTCTTATAGTACGCCAGCACAAGAATTTAACCCTTCAACCTTAATCCATGAAACAGGCCATGCCTTAGGCTTACCGGACTTCTATGATTATGACGATTCTATTGGTCCTCGTGGCGGAGTTGGTGGATTAGATCAAATGGGTGGTGACCATGACCACAATGCATTTAGCAAATTTATCTTAGGCTGGACGACCCCGAAAGTTGTATCGGGATCACCATTGGATCTTGAATTATCTCCGTCTGCGGTAGCGGGAGACTCTGTTATTGTCTACAAGGATGCGGATGAAACAACTAAGTACGACGAGTTTTTTATCGCTGAGTATAGAAACAAAGAAGGCAACGACATTCATTTCCCTGGCGAAGGGCTGACCATATGGCATATCGATGCAACGTTAAACCAATGGGGCTATTTTGAAAATAACAACAGCTACAGTGATGACAAATTTATTCGCTTAGTTCAGGCCGATGGTCGAGATGATATTGAAAAAAGTAGGGCCTCTGCGGGATCAAGTGACATATTTATAGCAGGCGATGAATTTTCTCCCAACGCTAAGGTAAAGTCTAGAAACAATGCCGGTGAGCATACTGGTGTGGTTATTTCCGATATTAGCCTGGGCAGCGATAAATTATCCCTTAATGCAGAAGTATACAGCTCAATCAACGGAAGTAACTTTAATAGCATTGAAGATAAGAGCCTAATCAAAAACAGCATAACGGAAAGCTTTACCGTAGATAACGCTTCTGAATTGGAAAAGTTAGAGATTTTCGTTAACAGTCAATTATTTGCAACATTAACTGAACCTCCATTCGAGGTGACAATTACGAGTGATTCATTGACATCTAATAACTATGTGATCGACGCCGTTACGACAAACTTGGACGGCTTCACTTCTACTGAGTCTCGCGACATTCTATTTTTAAGTGAGCCTGTATCGACGCTTTTAGTAAACTTAGGAAATGACGACGAAACCGCTCTGCTGAACAAGCTTCATGAAAGCCAAGATTCAGCTATAATGAGCGATTTTATTGTGCCATTAACGCCGGAAGACTTTCCGGTGGTAAAAGTAAATTTTGGCTTCACTTACGACAAATGGCAATCTGATGGTCGCGCTAATTACGCGAGACCTGACTTGTCAAACGATGTTGAAAACCGCTTATTAAATTACTTAGATCTTGGTGGAAAGCTAATCATTGAAGGGCAACAAGTCTTCTATTGGAGTCCGAGCCTAGAAAACAGACTAGGCATTAATTCTTATCTTATCGGACCCGTTTTCACTTCTATTTATGGAGAGAATTTATATAACGGCATGGCTATCGATTTTGATACTAGCGTTTATGAAAACGCTGGCCGACCAATGCAAGCTTACATATTTGAAAACACGTCATCAGATCCAACAACCCCGTTTCTCAATGCTACTTATATCGATACAGATGACAATGAGCAAACATTCGCCTGTTCACAAGGTAAAGAATTTGCGAACGGTGCCAAAGTCGTTTTTGCGACATGTATAATGAACCAGCTTGACGCTAAGTCGGCTGCAATTGCATATAACACCTACATGGAGTATTTGGGCTCTTCAACTACCATTGCTGTTAATCAAAGCCCTACAGTGACGCTAGCAAGCAACATCACAGCAGAAGAAAGAACGCAAGTTACGTTGCAAGCTGAAGCAAACGACGCTGATGGAGATAACCTAACTTACCAATGGCAGCAGCTTTCTGGCACAACTGTTACCTTAAGCGATGAAACTAGTCTGACAACAAGCTTTGATGCGCCAGAGGTTCAACAAGACACCGAACTGACCTTTCAACTAACCGTCTCTGATGGCTTGGACGAAAGCATTGCGACAGTAGCTGTAATGGTAAAACAAGTTAATCGCGAGCCAACAGTCAGTGCAGGAAACAATGCATCCATTCAAGAAGGAAATACGGTAACCCTAACAGGCTCTGCTACTGATTTAGATAACGATGCTCTGACAGTTGCTTGGACTCAGTTGTCGGGTACAGAAGTAGAATTAGCTGGAGCGTCAACATTAACTGCTAGCTTCACGGCACCGCAAGTAAGCTCTTCAACAACGCTAGAGTTTCAAATAAGTGTTTCTGACGGAACGGATACGGTAACAGATACCGTAGCAATTACTATCACTGATACACCAGTAACACCAGTCAACCCACCGACTGATTCTGGTAGCTCAGGTGGTGGCGGTGGCACTACTTGGCTGATGTCATTATTAACGCTAATGGTTTGGCTTAGAAGACAAGGTCAATTTAAGACCACTCCATAGTCATAGTTGATGAAATAAAAAAAGCACCTAAGGTGCTTTTTTTATTTCTATTGAAAATGAACACATTACCAGCTAGATAACGCTGGCATAGTAAACATTCGACCCTGATATTTTAGAACAACCAATTGTGGCAAAATAGACTTTAAGACGACACCTCTAGCAACCTCATCCCCTTCTCTTAATTCAATACCATTTACCTTAACCCACCCTTCCCCGTTGGTGGCAAAAACATGTTGATCAAAGTTCAAGCTAGGCAAACTATCTTGCATTGCAGCCGGCAACTGATGAACAGGCACTAAATGAGTTTCTTGTTCGGCACTCTCGGTTGTTGCAGCATTTTCACCATCGTTTACATCATATTGATTAGTTGGCAACTCATTGTCTTTAAAGTCACTGCTGCTATCCGTTTCTTCAATAGCTTGTTGAAATCGTTCAAAAAGCTCATTAGATACATTATCTGCTTGTACAAGATCGGTAGAATCAAATGAATTTTCGTCTACTTGATCGGGGCGATAACCGAGAATAAGCTGCTGCTCCTCTTCTGGCTGCGATTTTTCCTGGGTAACTTCTGTATTTGTTATCTTATTTTGTGGAGCGCTGTAGTTCGCATTTGCTTGATTCTGTGCCAACAATTGCTCAACCTTGCTAACTAACGCATTTACCTGTTCAGCTTGAATTTGCTCAGTGCTTGGCTGAGTTTCTTGGTTAGGAGCTGTTTGGTTTGTTTGCTGCAATTGACTTGCGTTAGTGGCTAACTGTTCTTCTTTATCATCAGTTTTCGCCTCAATTGTTTGTGAAGCTACGTTTTGTCGTGGGTATAAAAATGACTTTGCGAGAATAACGCCTAAAGCAACTGCGCAAACTGTCGTCATGGCAACTGCCATAGGTGAAGAGAAGTTAAACGAAAGCGAACGATTACTTTGCTGAACGGGCTCGCTGCCAAGTGCTTCAACAGCCGCTTGCTTCACGATTCTGCCATTCACAGTAGACTGATTAGTGTTATAGGCAATAATCAAGGAACGGTCACACAATAAGTTGACAAGACGCGGCACACCGCCAGATATTTTATGTAATTGACTAATCGCTGAGCTGTTAAATAGATCTCTTGTACACTTTGCCACATTAAGACGGTGCTCAATATACTGCTTTAATTCCTGTTTGTTTAAGGGCAACAAGTGGTATCGTGCGGTAATTCGTTGTGCAAGTTGTCGTAAATCACGTCTCTGCAACAGCACTTGCAGCTCTGGCTGACCAATTAAGATAACTTGTAAAAGCTTTTTAGTGTTCGTTTCTAAGTTAGTTAGTAACCTAAGCTGTTCAAGAACTTCTGGTTGTAAATGCTGTGCTTCATCAACAATCAGCAAAGTGTTAATACCATCTTCATGGTTTTTCAGCAGCTTAGCCTGAATTTTATCGGTAAGGTATTTAAGGGTTGCCCCTGTTTTCTTATAACGGATTTTTAAATTATCACAAATGGTTGCCAGTAACTCTTCACAAGAAAGTGTAGGGTTTAAAATAAATGCAGCTTGAGTGTTTTCAGGTAAACGCTCCATTACAGTGCGACTTACCGTGGTCTTCCCAGTTCCAACCTCTCCTGTGAGCAGTACAAAGCCACCATGGTCACCCAAACCATGGCTTAAATGATTTAGCGCTTCTTTATGGCGATTACTCAAAAACAAATACGCCGGATCTGGCGCGATAGTAAAAGGCGCTTCACTTAGCGAAAAATAAGCCGTATACATAAATATTGTCCGTAACTATTCGGTAACTTGAAAAACTAACCCTTAAGGTTAATGAATCGTTAAAGCTATTATCCATCCTATGATAAGCTATGCCGACTGAAAATACACCAAGCAAACGAATGAATAAATCACCAACAATTGAACAAACATTAAATACTTTTCTCGTAGGCGGCGCAGTTAGAGACTCTTTGCTCAAACGCCCTGTTGTCGAAAAAGACTATTTGGTGGTTGGTGCTACGTCTGAGCAAATGCTTGAGCTTGGTTTCGTCCCTGTAGGTAAAGACTTTCCGGTATTTCTTCACCCTGAAACAAAAGAAGAATACGCGCTTGCGCGCACAGAAAAAAAACAAGGTAAAGGATACCAAGGTTTTGTTTGTTATGCCGCTCCAGAAGTAACCTTAGAAGAAGACCTTAAACGCCGCGACTTAACGGTTAATGCTATGGCCATGGACAAAGAAGGAAAAATTCATGACCCTTACCAAGGCTTAGTTGATTTGGGAAACAAAACACTAAGACATGTGTCACCTGCATTTAGTGAAGATCCGCTTCGCGTGCTTCGCGTCGCGCGTTTTGCCGCACGTTACCATCACTTGGGCTTTGCTGTCGCAGATGAAACTATGGCGTTAATGACGGAAATTAGCGACTCAGGCGAATTACAGTACCTTTCAGCAGAAAGAGTCTGGAAAGAAGTCAGCCGAGCTATATCAGAGACTGACCCTAGCGTATTTTTTCATGTCCTTTATCACTGTGGTGCCTTAACTAAGATACTCCCAAGCATCGCCAATAGTTGGCTCGACATTAGCGAGCTATTCGAGGATCAATGCCAATATTCAGGCGATGCCAATATTCGCTTTGCACTACTCACCTTATTAACCGAGCAATCGGCAAAGCAATTAAAGCAAGTGTCAGAAAATTTAAAGCTGCCTAATCACGCTAAATCAATTGCTCTAGATGCAGAGAAAAATAAAGCAGAGATTATTAATGTTTGTGATGCTACTTCAATAAATGCTCTATTTAATCGACTAGATAGCTGGCGTAAGCCCGAACATGCCTTTGAGGTGATTACCGCCGTTCTGATCTCAAGTTTAACGACAGAGCAAAATTTCGAACAACACCTTAAGCCTACAATTGATTTACTAAGAAACTGTTATCAGCAAGCGACAAAAGTTATTGCGAAACCATTTGTTGAACAGGGCTTAAAAGGAAAAGAGATAAAAGAAGCGATTGAAGCACAACGTGAGAAAGTGATTGCGGGTGTTTTGTCTTCGAACTAAACACCTTATTCAACGTTACAGTTTGTCCAAACTTTAGTTAAACATTTTCATGGGCTCCTAATGCTTTATTAGGGGCTACAGTTATCAAAATTACCCCCTAAAAATCGCCACAACATTTTCACAACATAAATACAACATTCATATTTACCATAAAAATCATTGATTTAAAAAGGTTCAACATTAAGGTGCAACTTTATCCCATTGCGCTAATCCTCTCGCCTGCTAAATTAAAATTCGACTAACTTAAGGTCAAAAACAAAATCGTTGGTAAACATGCCAACACAGGTTAACTCGACGAAAAACGTCGAATACAAGGAGAGTAGAAATGCGTGAATTAAGCGTAAATGAATTACAAGAAGTTAACGGGGGCTGGATTTGGGTAAGAGCCGCTTTCGAAGCAATTGGGGCAGCCTTTATCATAGATGATGCTGCAGAAAACCTTGAACAAGGCTTCATAGAAAGAAAGACGGAAATACTTGCAGCAAAAGGAACAGCCAAATGAAAGAATTAAACAGTGCAGAAATATCACAAGTTACAGGTGCTGGCATATGGGACAATTTTTGGCGAGGAGTTGGGCGTTGGATGGCTGATCATGCATACTCGGAAGAAAACATTAGAATTCTAACTTCAGATCCAGCAGCCATTAGAGCCGAGAATCCAAATGATCCTCTACTTTAAAACACTTGAGTAATAGCCTGATAGCCAAGTTTTAGGCCGCTAGGCGCAAGTAAGATTTTAAACGCTTTGGGTTTACAAGTCTTACTTGTTTAATCAAAGCGCACAAGCCAACTCCACATTCGCACCTATTTACTTTAACTAAGGAAAGGAAACCAATGAACACTTTTATCCGTAAAGAAATAAATAAATTAAAAAAGCACAAATTACGACACTCTATCCGCTTATTTTTAGACGTTTTCTCAATATTGTTAGTAATGCAGTGGATATATTCGGGCATCTCCTCGTTGAACCAATTTGGTGAATTTAAAGTAACTTGGGTTGATGACTGGATTTTTAGTGCTGCACCTATTGTTTGGCTTTTCCTTATTAGCACGCTAACTTTTGTCTCAATCAAATATAAAGAATAGCGCGCTACAAGAATAAGCTGCATCTCCATGTTCAGGATTTATACCTTAGATTTTCTCGAGTAATGAAATATTTAAATCTTACACTCTTATCAATGGGACTAGTTACTTTACCCATATTACTTTACGTGATTGCACTCCAATTTATCGAATCCTTAGATTCTGAATATAAGTTGTTTGTTTATTACTTAGCTTTTGCTTTAGCTATTTTTTTACTGGGTCGCAATACTCAGTTCAAGAGGATTAAGCCATTTAATAGAGACCAGCTAATAATCATTTTTTATGGCTTCATGGCAATATACGGGATAGACAAAATCGTTTTTACTGTATTCGGTGGAACAGGTGTATCAGCATTTCCCGCAGATAAAACGTCATACATTGTAAACTTTATTTCCTTAGTTATTTTATCTCCAATATTAGAAGAAATTGCTTTCAGGGGGATTTTATACGAACGCTTTAAAAAAGAGTCTTTAAAAGTACTAGGTATGTTTATCAGTACCTTACTTTGGGCGCTGATACATTTCAGCTATGAAGCGGGCTTTTCTTACTACCTAGCAATATTTTTGAGTGGATTCGTGTTTTGTTATCTCGCAGATAAAAGCAACGGCCTTTACCTAGCGATAATTGTGCACATGCTTGTCAACCTTCTTCACCTTTATGCCATGAGCTAAGCAGCCTAACTTATGACATAAAAATAGAGGAAAAACAGAAAAGGAATAACTAAAAGGATTCGATAAATGCTCGCAATAATCAAAGACCTATTAACAATTTTTTTGGTGACTCTATTTGTTTGGTCCCGTTTCACGAGAAAAGAACTTAATAAACCGCTCGTGTTAGTTTTAAGTTTAGTACTAGGTGTTTTGATATCGTCTAAGTATTTGGCACCAGATAGCTATTTGCAATTCTAAACTCTTTAGTCGCAAGGAACGTATTATGGGAACAAGAAGTTATTTATGTTTCATGGCCTTTCCAGTTTTGACCAAAACCTTAAGGAGAAATTAAAATGAGACTTATCATCGCAACTTTTTTAACTGTCGCTTTTTTCAAAGTTATCTCACTTGGCTTAGAAAGCGATTTCAACCCTTTTCACTTATCTGAAGGGTTAATCTTTTCAGGGATTAAATTAATAGTTTTTGCCTGCGTCTTCTTTATGATGACTAAATTGGTACAACGGCTCTTTCCTACAAAAGGACGGAGAATATAAATTTATTCAATGAGAAGTTTTAATATAAAAAGTCGATAGACCTTTAAAAAGTAAGTAACTTTTTATGGGATAAATGCTTTTCCTTTTGTATAGTGATTAAATTCAAAAGGGATAAAAGACCATACTATGCTCGACAGGCTCGAAAGCCCCCACATGGAAAGGCTTACAAATGCAAACAGCGACTCAGAGTTACCACATTCAGAAATAGCGCCAGCTATTCATATCGGCTTTTTAGATAACAATGCTATCCATGCTATATCGCCTTTGCTTGATAAAAGAATCTCTGTTGTTAAAGCCGTTTACTTATATGAACCACTCATGGCGCCTAAGCTAAGTGCTTTTACTAAAGTCGCCAGCGAACATAACATTGAAGTTTCTTTTATCGAAATTAAACCTGCTAGCGTTACAGAGCGACAACAACAGCTACATTCAGTTTTAGCCAAGTTAACTATAGACAAGCAAAGTCATTACTATTTCAATTTAAGTTGCGGAAATCGCTGGCAAGTGCTGGCCGCTCATACCTTTGCGTTAAGGCACAAAATAAACTGCTATCTAATAGACGTACAAACCGATGAGCTTAGTTGGCTGACATTAGAGCAAGAGCGAACGTTAAATGTTTCAGATACGATCTGTTTGCGAAACTTTTTTCGTGCCTATGGCAGTGAAATAAATAATCAACAAGAATCTGTCGATTACCTAAGCAACAAGTGTATGCCAACACTTAAAAAATGGTTAAAAGGAGCAAAGAATTTCCAGCATGGATTTGGGCTACTTAACAAAATTACCATGGCAACCGACAGCGCCAATATTTCTAAGCCGTTAACGCGTTACTTGAATAAAGAACCGGTTTTCCG
Organism: Thalassotalea coralli; assembly: GCF_055786205.1. Classification (NCBI taxonomy): domain Bacteria; kingdom Pseudomonadati; phylum Pseudomonadota; class Gammaproteobacteria; order Alteromonadales; family Colwelliaceae; genus Thalassotalea; species Thalassotalea coralli. Next base: position 73,097 of record NZ_JBVVBK010000009.1, read on the forward strand.
CCGGCTTATTAATGACCTTAATAAGCTCGGCTGGGCTCAATTAGACAACAAAAACCGTCTTCATTTCCGTCATCATGAGCTAAAAAAAATCATTGCTGGTGGTTGGTTAGAATACGTTACCTTCGCATTCATAGGTCAACTAAAAGAAACCGTGACAACAATTCAAGACGTGAGCTGGGGTGTAGAAGTCGTGCGCAACCAAGAAATGTTGGAAAATGAATTAGATGTGGCTCTGCTTGCCAATAACAAACTCCATATTCTAGAGTGTAAAACGAAAACATTTCCTAGTGGTGAAGTTAAATCTATTATTTATCAATTGGATGCTTTAGCAGAAATACTCGGCGGGTTTAGTGCAAGAGGAGCTTTAGTAACGCTTAAGCCTGTATCACACAATGACTGGCTTCGTGCTAACGAGCTTGGTGTAAAAATTTTTGGTCCAGAGCAATTACCTGATCTAAAGCGCCACCTTTCCAACTGGGTGAAACGTGCATAACGATTACGCTGAGTAATATAAATGAAAAAGTTGCTGCACTATTGTTGAGCTAACCACAATATCTGCGGCTAGCCCGATAGTAAAACCTACGATTTTAAGTGTTTTTTTAGTAGCTTTATTCACCCTTAAACGCTCCTTATTCAACGAAATATCTTAACTTTAGCACTGAAAAAGAAACCTGCTAAGTCGACGATAAAAAAGATAATTGCATTTATAGTGTAGCTGTCTTCATTAAGCAACTTTTGTATTAAAAGTCCTTCGTGTACCGGTCTTAAAAGCATAGATTTAGTAAAAAAGTTAATACTCATCGTATGTAAGAATCGCTAATTCCTTTCTGACAACAATTCAATTTCTTGTCGATATTCTTCGAGCACCGCTTCAGAGATAGTATTAATTTTTATCGCACTTTGATAAGCATTTATCGCTTCTTGTGGCTTTCCCGTATTCTTGTATAACTTGGCGAGTGCTGCCCAATATCTATGATCATCTGCTCGTGTTTCTAGCGCAGCTAGGTAAGCTTTTTCAGCGCGTTCTGTCATACCGTGTTTAATAAAAAACTTAGCGAAAAAGTTATGCCAGCCAGTCACTTGATATGTGCCAAACGCCTGTTCAAATTGATTAAACTTGTCAATATTGTCTTCTTCTACGGCATAGCGGAATAAACTGAATTGTGTTGGCCCAGCTACTTGGTCGCTGATATTAAAGCGTTTGGCACGCTCCTTGTAATAGCCTTTAACAGCTGCTATTCCTCCAAACTCGTCAAAGTCGGCCATAGAGTAAAACAAGATCTCGGAATAGCCGTCGAAATACCACTCTAATCCATGGGTTAGTGCATCTAGTGGAGAAGTGAAATGATCGTAGCGCATCGAAAAACGATCAAAGTAGTTATATTTCCAATGAACACCTGATTCAGGATACTTTTCAAATAACGCAGTGAGTGACTCATGCCCCGGTATTGCGTGCTTTTCTTGTTTACCTAAAGATAAATAAAACTTAGTGTTTAAGTCTTTATTAGCTTTTAATACCTGCTCTGTATTTTTTAGCTGCTGCTCACCGTAGTACGGACCGCTAGCAAGCAAGTAACCATCAAACAAATTTGGATATTCATTAAATACTGTTAAGCCAAACATCGCCGCAAACTGCCAGCCAAAATAAAATTTCTCACTTGCCGTCGGATAATTTTTATCGATAAAAGGCACGATTGTGTTTGCTAATAGATCAGCAAAGCCTTGCGCTTGGCTGGTAAGCTCTCTGCCCCTAGTGGAATTTTCAGAAATCTTTGTGGTATTGATACTCACCACTAAATATTTAGGGCTAACAGTAAACACCATAGCACCAGGTCTTAGTGCTTTTTGATAACCAATCGCGTTATAGAAATAATGCTGACCGTCCATCACAAAGAGTGTGATCAATTTTTCATCTGGGGAGCTCAACTCGGGCTGATAAATATCTAAAGAAATATCTTCGTTAATTTTAACGCTAGAGAAGCCGTTGCTCACAGGCTTAATGGTAAGGTCACTGGCTATAGCTGACTTGCTTATCAAGAACATTATAGCTAGCAAAGAAAGTAAACGAGTCAAACCAAAACAGTCCTTAAGAAGTCTTTTTTTGAAGTAGATAACTTTAGGGAGGGCTATTTTTAAAAATTTATGCGCTTTGTTAAAAAACATAGTAAACCTGTACTTATCAAAAAATAATTTTTCGTCGAACAGGCTTTTTATCGTCTTATGTAGCTAACAACCAGTGAACTAGCTTAGCTTTAGCTGATGAATAGCTGAGGTTTTCATGTTGCCTAATTATTAATAACAAAATCAGTAAGGTAGATTAAGTTACTTGATCACTATTCTACCAACACTACTTCTTTTTTAGCGGCTATATATTGTTCCGTTAGCAATAAATTACCCCGTATATCGGAAATAAATGAGGTCTTGGGTTTTAAAGTCATTATTGGCTTTGACGACAAATCACTTAAATCAAGTTGATGCAACACACGTTGCTCGTGATTAATCCAATAAAGGCTATGCTTGTTCTTGGCGGAGTTGTTATTATTAGATAATACATTGTCGGCTGGTAAAATCGCTAGGCGCGCACCTTGTGCTAGCAGTTGCTTATCAATCCCTTGTGATGATGCTTGATCATTTGCCACTTGCCAAAGATTTCTTTCTCTGTCTAACAGCAATAGGCCTTCTTGATAAAACCATGCTTTTTCCAGCTGATCATAACCTAAAGACTTAGCTTCTCCCGTTGTAAGGTCTAACAAAAACAATTCTCTGACTTTTTCGCCATTAGCAATAACAAGCATGGTATTGTCGAGATACCAGTGGCTGATATATCGAACGGCTACATTGGGTTCTACACTGGAAAGCTTGCCTGCTAGATCGACAATTTTAATACTATCGTGTTGAACAAAGGCGATAGATTTACCATCAGGCGACCAGAAAATAACGTCGATAACGCTGTTGCCTTCGAAAGAGGTTAGCTTTCGCGCTTGCCCTTGCTCTAATAACCAAATTTGATCTTCACCCGTTCGGTTAGAAACAAATGCTATCAAGTCACCGTTTGGCTGAAATTTAGGAGAATATTCTTGTGCCGTTGTGCGAGAAAGGCTTGGGTAAGGCAAATACACTTGATTAAATGCAACTGAAGTTTCTTTTCCTTTTGTAGACTCTTCACCGCTAAAGCTAGCGTTAGAGTCTAGATTAGGCGCAGCTAAGTCATTCAGTTTTATCAACGCTATATCACTATCAACCTGCCCGCGTATAGCTGCCAACAAGTGCTTATTAGGGTGCATTGATAAGAAGAACAAACCGTTTTCAGGCAATTCAATTGGTGAAACTTTGCCATTGAAAGATAAAGTAAAAGCGCCAGCACCGTTTGAATAAATTAACGACTTTCCACTTTGTGCAAAGCTAGGTTCAACAAACTGATAGGTACCTTGAATCGCCGGTCGTTCGATAGCAACTTGGCTAACCTGGTTTCCTTGAAGATCAAGCATAGTTAACCAGTCAGTGTTATCTTTATCTCGACTTATCACGGCAAAACGCTGGCTAGCGCCATGAAAAGCATAAAAGTAGATGCGCTTGTCAATTTGTTGATGAAAGCTGGCAAGTTTACTTTGTCTGCCATCCCAAACATCAAGCTGATAACGGTTATCTTGTAGACTTAAAAAGCTATAACGGTTGTTATCTAGAGCATAAACAAGTTCGATAGGGTTTTCAGAGCACTGATAACGCTCTACCATATCCGCCTGTCCATTAATTGCCTGAGCAAAATCCATCGTTTGAATTGACCAGCATTGCTGAGGTTTCTTTTGCTGCTCTACCGTTAAGTCATTTTCAACTTGTTTAAGACAGGCTTTTTGAAGCGCAACCGCTAATTCGCCGCCATCTTTGGAAAAGCTAGCACGCCCAAAATTAGCCGCTTGTTTCGTTAATTGAAATTCTTGACCACTGGCTAAATGTTTCGCCCAAATATGGCTTTGACAAAAGTCCATATTTCTCGAAAAAACCAAATATTCGCCATCGGGTGAGAATATTGGGAATAGATCGTTTTCATCACTTTGTGTAAGTTGTTTAATTTGGCTATATACATTAGGTTTGGTGGTATTATCTGTATATAAAAACGCCCAGAGAGCAATACAAAGTACCATAGCAACACATAAATAAACATAGTGAAGTGCGGTACCTTGAGTCACAGTAGATTTGCTTTTCTCACTAACTTTATCAGCGGCTAACTCGGTATCAGTTTTAGGTATATCTTGCCAGCGAACTTTTCCTACTAACGAATAACCAACTTTAGGGTGTGTTTTTATAACCTGTTGCGCTTTGGCATCATCACCTAATGCTTTTCTCAATTGAGCAATACAACGTTGCAATGCATTTGGTACTACTTCGACATTAGGCCATATTTGCTCTTTTATCGTTTGATGCGTAACCACTTCACCTGCATTTTCAGCAAGTAACAATAAAACCTTTAACATTTTAGGTTCTACCGAAATGTCTTGCTCTTGATAAACAATGATCGAACGAGATAAATCGACAAAGCTGTCGTTAATATAAAAGCGATGTGTATTCATAAAGCAACATTCAGGTGGTTATGTCTGTCATTTTACCCAGAGGTCGTTAGCAGTGTCTAGTTAACGCTCACCTCTTAACTTGTTGTTATCAATAAAATTAGCTGGCAACACATTAACATCAGCTAAACATCAGCTTTATCTTATTGCAGTTTATTCACGACAACGACAGGCTAGAACAACGAATACCAACTTGTTTCAAATAACGGATTACCTTGTGTTTATCAATAAAATGTATACCAATAAATTGCTGATTCTAATTGCATTGCTTTTTAGTGTTTTGCATTCGAATATCGCGTTAGCTAAATCAAAGGATGCTGTTGCAGGGCCGCAACTTGACCATCCACTCAATAATCAAGGATTACGTTTAACAATCCCTTCTAAACTGTTAGGAAAAGCTCAACAAATTACGCTGCACTTACCTGAAAGCTATGCTAAAAATAGTGGTCGGCACTACCCACTTTTGGTTTTGTTAAACAGCAACTCCTTTTATCTCGATAATTTAGAAAATCAGCTAATAAGCTCGGTTAAATTACTGCAAAAACAACAGCTCATGCCAGACGTGATAATTGCAGTAGTAGAGCAAGAAAACTGGTACGGTTCAGCGATAAGTGCAGGTGATACGTTCAGTCAATTTATCGCTGATGAGCTAACAGCCTTTCTCGATAAACAGTATCGCACACTCAATAAAAAGATGTTGTTCGCCTATTCGTATACAGCCGCTTTTACCTTAAACAACAGCGATGTTTTGTTACCAAAGTTTCAGACGATATCTGCAATTTCACCCGTTTTTCCTGACGTTAGTTACATTGAGGAGTCAGCAGAGACGTTAAAATACTACCGTGGTGACAACAAAATATTGTTTTTTACTGAGCAACGAAACCCTACTGATACACAAATCCTGTTGAAAAAGCTTAATCAAGAGTCGGCTCTTAGTAACATTAACGACAATAGTTATTTAACAATTGCCGAAGAAGCCTCTGTTACCCATCAATCCATTTTGCCACTTGCTTTCGATAAAGCGATTACACAGTTTTTTTTAGATTACTCATTACTCAATATCGCTCAGCAAAAGGTAGATTATGCGCAACTAAAAGAAGCTTATCAGACAAGCCGTCATTTTTATCAACTTGAGCAAAGCTCTGAAGATTTGCTCTCACTTACAACAAATACCGCCCAGCATAGTTTAAAGCTTGGCTACTTCAGCGAGGCATTTGATTTATGGCAACATAGTGAAAGTAGGTTTAAGCATTATTTTATTAATCGTTGGGGGGACCGTTTTTACGCCCTAGACAATATCAAGGCGGCGAAACGCACCTGGTATGGACTGACAGAACTTTACCCAAACTCCCCTTTTGCCTGGCAAAAGCTAGTTAAGCTCAGTAGAGAACAAAACAACACCGCACTTTTTGAAAAGGCAAATAATGGCTTTAACCAAGCGTTAGAAAACTTTACTCAACAAGATCACAACATGTGGGTTAGCTATTCACACTCTTTGAAGCAAAATAACCCCAAACTAGCGCGTAAAATTATCGATAAAGTATTAAGGCAAGATCCTAATAACCAGGCGGCAAAGTCTTTTAAAGATGAAACTAGCAGCTAACACTGGCAACAATAAATAACTTAAAATAACTCAACTTCAAATAAGTTCACCAATATCGAAACAGATAAATCCAGCTAGGTTAGTGTAAAATTCCCCCCTGACCTAGCTAGCCATTCCAGCAATGCTATCGGGACATTTGAGTGTATAGAATTGTTGTCGAATATCCTTATCTCTTTGATCTTCACAACTATAAAAATTTACCATTTTTTGCTATAAATAGAGGATAAAAACAACGATAAATATAACAACAAATATCAAGTTGGAGACTTCCCTTTTGCCTTTAAAACTCTACCAGTATGCCTTCTTCAGCTGTTTAGCCATTTTGATAGTTTCTAGCATGTCTTTAACACTCAATATTTATTCAGACAAGATTGCGTTCATGTTGCCAGTGACCTTGTTGCTGTCTACAGGGTTAACCTGGCAAATTTCAAAATCAACACAGTACTCGGGCAAAAGACTTTTTTCTCGTTATTTTTCGATAGCACTCTTCATGTTGCTCTTGTTATCTGTGTCGCATTTGCTGAACGTTGGTCGCCATCAAGTAAACATAGTCACCTTATTAAACTTATTAGTTTTCTTATTTTTATTTTTCTCACTAGAAGCACGTCCTCACCGCACTGACGACACAAGTCATGAGAAAATAGGCGATTACTTGCCGAGCTTAATAGCCGTGGTTCTTGCTTTTGCTTACCTTATTATTACCCCCGAAGTAAGCAATGATGAAAACGCATTTTTTCAAAATACCTTATACTTCCAATGTCTAGCAACCTGCCTACTTGTTATGAGGTTGGCTCTGGCGTTTTTACAAACCAATGTTAACGATTGGAAAAAGGTTTATGTACTATTTATTGCTGCAACAATTTTGCATCTAGTAAATGTGTTAACCATCATAGAACGCCCGTTAGCGGCCAATATTCCTCCTTTAAGTTTAATTTTGTGTATTACCACAGCTACGATAGTCTCAAAAGCAATTATCGACTTGAAAGCCGTCAACCAATTTGATGGCAAAGGGCTAGAAAAAATTAGCCAAGAAAGCTTTATCATCCTATGTTCAGTATTATTTGTTTCTGGTCATATTGCCGCTATAGCTTGGTCGGAATCTATCGAAGTAAATCCGTCGCAGCACTTAATTTTGGTTTGCTGGTTAGCATTCTCTGCGTTATTTTTACTCTTTTTTCAAAAGCGAAAGCATGCTTTGCTAACGCACGCAAAAGAGACGAACTCAAGATTTGAAAAAACCTATTACCGTCAAAAGCAAGAGATTCAAAACCTTTCCGAGCAACTGTTAAACAGTGAAGAAAAAGCCATAGTTAGAGCATCAAACAATGCCATTTTAACCAGTGCGCCAAATGGTAAACTATTGTCAGCCAATCCAGCAGCGGTTCAAATGTTTCAAGCATTAGAACAAGAGCTTTTAAACCAGCATGTTTCATCACTCTTTGATAACAATGACGAAATGCATTTCTTTTTTAATTACCAAAGTAACTTAAATAAACTTGAGCGTCAGGATCATGGAATTACCACAGAGTCTGTCGCTAGACGCTCGGACAACAGTACCTTTCCAGCTCAAGTAGAATTGCAATGGGCCGAACGTGAACAAGGTGCGGTCGTGGTTATTACTATCATTAATTTAACCGACAGAAAACTTGCTGAGAAAAAAGCGCTTGATCAGAAGGATCAGTTTTTAGCGAATGTATCTCATGAGTTTAGAACACCTCTTACTATCATTAATGGCTTACTCGACCAATACCTGTCGAAGTCAACAAATAGCGAAGAAATTCAAGACTTAACCACAGCTAAGAAGAATGGCTTACGCCTAGTTAGAATGGTTGAACAATTGCTTGAACTGTCTCGTGTGTCTGCTAACCCTCGTCTGCAACTTGGACGATTCAAGCTAACAACCTTAATGAAACTGCCCCTAGATTCGTTTAGCAAGCTAGCAGAACAAAACCAATTAGATTTTTCTTATTCACTTGAACAAGAGCTATGGCTAAATAGTGATGCACAAGCATTTGAAAAAATCATCTTCAACCTGTTATCCAATGCTTTTAAATACACACCTTCGGGCGGACAAGTGAGCGTGCAAGCGAGTAGCTCAAACGACAATATATTACTCGACGTGGTAGATACTGGCATTGGCATTAGCGAACAAGCGCAATCTAAAATATTTGATCGATTCCAGCGCGACGAAAAAAATAAAGAATTAGGCGCTTTTGGCGTAGGAATCGGGTTATCGTTAGTAGCAGAGCTAGTTAAAGCTCACCATTGGGATATCTCTTTTACCAGTGAAGAAGGCGTTGGAACAAAATTCACCTTAATCATCCCTAAAGCGAGACCTATTGAAAAAGAAGATCATGCCCCTTCCAGTGTGTTAAGTGACGATATTACTGCCCTGCTGCAATCCCAAACAGAAATGCCAGTGAGGAAAAACAAAGCGCATAACCTAGTAGCCTTAGTAATAGAGGATAACAAAGACATGCAGTTGCATTTAAAACAAGTGATAGAACAAAAGTTTCACTGCATTTTTGCCGACGATGGAGAAACAGGTATTGAGCTCGCCATCAACTACATTCCTGACATCATTGTCTGTGATCTCATGTTAACCGGCATAGACGGCTTTGAGGTGTTACAATATTTAAAACAACATGAACTCACTTCTCATGTGCCCATTGTCATGCTTACGGCTCGCTCCGATTTGGACACTAGACTAAAAGGTTTATCTCTGCACGCAGACGATTACTTGTGTAAGCCTTTTAATCAACAAGAGTTACTCTCGCGCATGGGTAATCTATTATCGACAAGAGAAAGTCTAAAACAGTCCTATTTATCTGAATTCAAAGAGAAACTTAAAGAAAGTCGCAAAGAAGAAAGTCAGGAAAAAACCAAAGAATTGGCGGTATCACCAATGGTAATGCAATCTCAAGATGACAAGTTTTTAGAGAAGCTCGAAATTGTGATTGCCAAACATTACGTAGAGCCTTCTCTCGATATATCGCTACTCGCTAAACTTATGGCAACCAGTGAAAGGCAATTACAACGCAAATTAAAAATGCTACTTGGGATCACCCCGAGTAATTACATTAAAGAATTTCGCTTGTCTAAAGCTAAAGAGATGTTACTCAGTGGCAGCCAAGTAGGAAGAATTGCTATGGATGTTGGCTTCTCTTCTCAAACCTATTTCGGCAGATGTTTTAAAGAAGCATTTAACTGCACACCAAAACAATTTCAACAACAACAGAAAAACCAATAAGTAAAGCCAACTAATTAATCGTTAAATTGGTTGGTTTTACTAAATGTAATTGCTGCTCCAGTTCTTCAATCGTTTGTGATTGAAGAATTTTTATCATAGATAAGGCTTCTGATTTATAGCCAGAAACACCTAGCCACGAATAACGGCCGCTCTTTTTCATCAAGAATATTAAGTGCTCTAAAATAACGTTTATTTTATCCCACTCAATGGCAGCAGGGTTTTCAATATCAAACGGGAAAAAGCCATAGGCAACGGTGACTGTTATTGTTATATCAATTGCCGAAGCTCGACTGGCTATTCTTTCGCTAAGCTCGGCTGCTTTTTGTTCACTTTCACTACCAATGATAGCGAAAACATGATCTGATAACCGAACAACAATATCATTTTTATTCCCAGTATATTTCAGCAATTCAACACAATCTAACAAATGGTGCGCTTTTACTTCCTGTGTCGAAGATAAATCTATCAGCACCACATAGAGGCGCGGTAACACCCCTCTGTGCACAGGTAATAAATTGCCATGAATCTGGGTTAAAAGCTGCGACGCCTGTTCGATATAAATATCCATATAGCGTCGGCTTTTTGCGTTAGTTAACTTATCTTTGATAGCTAAATTTTCGAGTTGATTATTAGCTGCTTCAAGCTGTTCATTTTTCTCAGCAAATTCTTTTGTTTTTTCGATAACTTGTCGTTCTAATTCTTGCTGTCTTAACTTCTCTATAACCAATTTTCTATTTATCGCACGAGAATATGACAACAACGCAATTGCGATCAGCACCACGTAAATAGTATATGCCCACCAAGTATTCCATGGCGCCGGCGCTATCGACACCTTTATTAGCGGTGTTGGTTCACTCCAAACATTGTCGCTATTTTTCGCTTTAACTATTAGCTCATACTCACCCGAAGGTAAGTTGGTGTAATTCGCTTTTCTCGATTTACCTGCATTTATCCACTGCTCATCAAAGCCTTGTAGTTTATATTCATACTCTGTCGTATAAGGGTCACTGTAATTTAAACCGACGTACTCAAAGGAGATGAGTTGATCTGTATGTCCAAAAGAAACTTTCTTAACTAAGCTGAGGGGCTGGTCGAAAGTTACGGGCTTATTTAATCGAGAAACGCCAATTAACCTGATTTTAGGGGCAGCGTGACTTTGATTTATTTTATCGGGATCTACTCGGGTAACACCGTTAGCACTACCAAAATACAAGGTATTGCTTTCATCAGTAAAATACGCACCATGATTAAACTCTAGTTCGGTTAAACCGTGGCTTAAACCAAAATGTTTAAAGTTTTCTGTTGCGAAATCGTAACGAGAAATACCTTTATTGGTGCTAATCCAAATGCCACTCTGTTGATCTTGTGCAATGCCATAAACGGTTCTGCTTTTCATTCCATCGATTAAGTTCATTCGAGCAAACTTAAAGCTATCACTTTGTTGTTCAGCTAAAGACAACATATTTAAGCCTGCCGCTTGTGTCCCTACCCAAATATTTTCTTTGGCATCGATAAACACTAGCCAAGCTAAATCACTACTGATAGTGCTAGCGTCTTGCTCATCATGCTGAATATGCCTAAAAGTCTCATGCACAGGAGAAAAACGATTTAACCCCCCACCATAAGTTGCGAGCCAAAACATGCCATAACTGTCTTCTACAATTCTCATTACATGATTAGAGCTAGGTCCTAATTTCGGTGTAACATCTTGTTTAACGAAACGCTTAAACTTTTCATTGACCAATTTGTTAATGCCATTATGAAAAGTTGCTACCCAAATATCTCCCGCCCCCGACTTTAAAATATCGGTGACACTATTAGCTGACAAAGAAGCGCCATCACCCTTTTCATGTTGATAGTGTTTGAAGCTCAACGAATCTAGATCTAGGTAATACAAACCTGAAGAACGAGTTCCTATCCACAAATGTTGATTTTCATACAAAATTGACATGATACGAAGGTCGCTGAGTTCTCGTGGGAGAGTAACAGGTTTGATCAAATTTTCAGATTTACTTAACTGATAAATACCGCCGCTATAGGTACTGAACAAAACACTTTCTTCGTTATAAACGGTGAAGTCTGTAACAGTACTGTTTTGTAACTCAGGATACTTTTGCGCATTAAATTGGGTAAAAGTAGTTAATTTAGGATCCCATCGATTAACGCCAGATAAAGTACCGATCCACATCAATTGTTCATCATCTTCAAACAGAGTGAGAATGAAATCATTTTTTAAGCTATATGGATTAGACGCTAAGTGGTGGTATTGCCAAAAGTTACCTTTATCTTTGTTGTATATCATTAACCCTTTATCACTAGCTATCCAAATCTGACCTGTGCTGTCTTGAATAATGGCTTCGATAGTATTACTGGTGATACTGGTTTTATCGTCTGAATTAAAGACAAAATGCTCTATGTCCGTTGAAGACAAATTGTACTTATGAAGGCCCAAATCAACGGTACCTACCCAAACATTGTTATCTTTATCTTTGTATAGGGTGTTAATCAGCAACAAAGGTTTACCTTGGTAAGTTAGCTCTACATGCTTGATAAAATCGCCCTGAAGATTAAATGCGCTTATTCCCCCGCCTAACGTACCGACCCAAATCTCATTGACGCCAACCTGCAAAATAGTATGAACGACATGATGTTTAAGCCCATTAAACTTATCTGTTTTGTGCTCAAGGTGTTTAATTTGCCAAAGACTCTGTTCACCCGAAATAATTGAGACACCTTGTTCAGTTCCCGCCCAAATCTTACCTTGGCTATCTTCCAGTAATGCGTTGACATTATTATGCGCAATTGCAAATTCACTAGATTCTTGAAACTTAAAAAAACCCTGCTTTTCGTTGATAAATAAATTAATGCCTCCACCTCTGGTTGCTGTCCATAAGCGCCCTTTTGAGTCGACAAAAACGCGGCTAATAACATCAGCTCCAAGGGAGTTAGAGTCAGCCGAGTCGTGGTGAAAGCTTACAAACTGATATCCGTCATAGCGATGCAGGCCTTCTTGGGTACCAAACCACATAAAGCCTTGTTTATCTTGGGTAATGCTACGAATAAATTGATAGGAAAGTGGGTTTTCTGAACTAAAATTTGGCAAAAGATTTAGATCCTTTGCCAATAACGAAGTGGGGATTAACCACAATAGCGCGAGCATTAATCTGTACATCTATTTGGTTATCCCCTTAAATGCCAGCATTCGATAGTATCAATCGAATGCTGTTAAATTTACTGTTGGTCTACCCAATGGTTCACTGAAATTCCTTCTGCTTGTGAAAAATCGATACTGTTCTTCCAAATAAAGCCGTCAACATCGACGTTGTTTTTCCAAATAAAACCGTCTGATGCCAAAGAATTTTTCCAGATAAAACCGTCGGTAAAAACAGCGTTTTTCCATATAAAACCGTCTGTTACAACCGCATTTTTCCAGATAAATCCATCAACATCAATGTTGTTTTTCCAGATAAAACCTGTGCCGTCAAGAGCAGACTCGGTTGTCTTCCATTTATATTTATCACCTAACCCTTCAATAAAGTAGTTACCAGATTCATCTATATTAGCCGGCCCATAAAAGTGGTTTGTACCCGTTAAGTCTTGCTCAATATCCAACTCTTGATTAGCACAGTATCTATCAGAGCCAATCAAGGTTTCCCTAACATTAACGATGCCTGCACCCTGCTGAAAAACGCTGTAAGCAAGATCACCATTTGACTTAAAAGCCATCTTGGCACCACTCATCACTCGACATTTTACTTCATCGGGCGTGAGGTGTGGCTCTTGCGTTAACAATAGCGCGACTAAGCCAGAAACAGCTGCTGCGGCCTGTGAAGTACCAGACATTTCAAAATAGCGACCACCATCATGAAACTCAGGATGCTCTTGTACGATTTGGCTATCAAACGACATCAAACCGGCAACGTGACCACCTGGAGCGATTACATCTGGCTTTACAAACCCTTCGACAGTAGGACCGGCAGCACTAAAAGTTGCCAGAAAATCATCACTTTCATTGTAAATCGAATAAGCATCTGACACAGCACCGACAGTAATAATATAAGGCACGTTTCCTGGCACACCTATTGTCATTGGGTCAGGACCATTGTTACCTGCAGATGCCACAATGACGATGCCTTCTTGCCAGGCCTTCATCACGGCAATATTTAAAGGATCATCCCAATAAAATGAACGCACAGGCCCTGAAAACGACATATTTAGTACACGCAGGTTGATGGCATCTTTTATCTCAAGCGCCCATTCAATACCGCGAATAACATCGGCATACGTAGCTTTACCTTCATGATCAAAGGCTTTGATACCAACACTTGCCGCGTTAGGTGCAATTCCATAAATTCGACCATAAATATCATAATCACTGTTGTTAGCAACACTTGCTACATGCGTCCCATGTCCGCTAGCCTCGTCATCATAGTTATGAAGAGTATCATTAATGGCATCATAGGTGCCCCACGCTTTGTCATTGCCATATAAATCATGTGACAAGCCATTTAGCTGATCTAAGCCTGTGTCTAAATAGCCAATAGTGACATCGTCACCAAAATTGTAAACAGCATGAGCTTGATCAGCACCTATCATTCGATTTACATCTGCCAGTGGCTGCCAGCGCCTTTGCCCTGAGCGCCAATGAGATGTTGAATCAGTTACCTCGCTGTTAGCCTGTAACTGATAGTTTGGCGTAACTTTAACATCCACCATTTCTTTGATTGTTTTTAACTCTTCATTAGTCAATGAAACAGCGACAGAATTAATGATATTTAACCTGTGTGTTGGTTCTAAAGACAAACTGCCTAGAGCCGACTCTAAGTCATTTAGATTTTTTGCCGAAATCAAATAAGACGTTTTTTCTTGTGCTTGATTTGCTTTATTATTTAAAGAAATAATCAACACAATAGACAATACAAACGCTAGTGATGCACTAACGAGTTTTAACGGATTTTTTTTGGTTTGAAACATGCTCTCCCCCTGTTCAAATAAACGATTGAGCAATTATATTTTTAAGAGAAACCTTTCTTCAGTGCACAATCATTCCAGCTATCAAACAAGTGTTTGAACTAGTGACACCATGAGTATTCACCTTAAAAAAGTCAATAATTTTTTTACAAAATAGTTACAACAAATTGAAAAAGATAAAGAGCTTCAGCCATAACTATTTGGCTTACTTTGCTTTTTCAACAAAACAAAGTTAAAAGATAAAAAGACTTTAAATTAGCTAAGCCTAGATTCTTTAACTAACGAGGTTTAATTTGCCTTTCACTTTCTTTTATTTGGCCACTTCAAGAATGTCTAAGGCGTATCTCATTTTTCCCTTGTTTAATATTGCTGCACGATAAGCCTTTAGTACTGAATTAATTGAAGGCCGAATACGAACTAGCGATTTGAGTGCGCTTAAGATTTTTTTCATTGATCTCTTTCTCATGTTAATTCCAATTGGTGGACAGTTTCGGTCACGTATTAGTCATTGTTATTTTTGTTATGAATCGACTAAGGATTATCAAAACTAAATCCAAGTTAGCTGATACTAATTCTTCCTCGTAAAGTCCCTAGTAATTTTGCGACAAGTTTTCACACAAAAACGACAAACAATGACTTTTCCCATAAATTTCAACAGGTTAAACTGTAACATTTTTTTAACTCTTAGACGCAACTGTGACAACTTATGTCGCCTCTTTGCTATTTAATATTCAGGTAATTTTGCAAGATGAATGACGACAACATAGTCAAGAATTAGAACTTGAGTAAATCAAGCAAAATATAAAAATCTGGGAGAATGTTAGATGAAATATTCACTATCAACACTTGCAACTGCTATAGCTGTCGCGACACTATCGAGCCAAGCTTTTGCAAGCGATTTAAAAAAAATGGAATCACCTAAAGCAGGTAACAAAGTTCAAGAAAGCTTTGCAAATTGGATGCAATCTGAAAAGGCACACTTTGATTACACAGACCGTTTTATTGTTGAGTACCACGGTAAAGTTAGTCGTGACTCTTTAACAAGTTCGTTAACGCAAAAAATGGGGGTTGAGTTAACGCACGTAAAAGTACTTAAAAACGGTAAGCATGTGTTAAAAATGGCTAAGCCTATGCACATGAAAAACATGAAAGAGCTACTAACGGTTGGCCACTCAATTGCTTCAATTAAGTCAATTGAGCCAGACCCTAAACGTCGTTTCTATTCGCAAATCCAACCTTGGGGTATCGCTCAAACACAGTCTGATCAAGTAAGTGATGCTGACGCAGCCAATACCACCGTTTGTATTATCGATTCAGGTTATGAGCAAACTAACCCTGATTTATCGGCAAATAACGCTAGCGGAACAAATAACTCTGGCACCGGAAACTGGTACCAAGCAGGCGGCTCACATGGAACTCACGTTGCTGGTACTATTGCCGGCGTGAACAACACTGAAGGTGTTGTAGGTGTTATGCCAAATACCAATGTAAACCTACATATCGTTAAAGTATTTAATGAAAGTGGCTGGGGTTATGCTGGCGATTTAGTTGATGCGGTAAATACGTGTGCAAACAACGGTGCAAAAGTAATCAACATGAGTTTAGGTGGCTCTGGTTCTAGTAATTCAGAGAGAAACTCATTACAAGCTGCAGCAGACAGCGGGATCTTGCTAGTTGCTGCATCTGGTAACGATGGTAATAGCACAAAGTCTTACCCTGCTTCATATGACTCTGTCGTTGCAGTTGGCGCTTTAGACTCAAACAACCAACACGCAGAATTTTCACAATACACAGATCAAGTTGAGTTGTCTGCGCCAGGTGAAGCAATTTTATCAACAGTAGCTGGCGATGGTCGTTTAGGCTCGATTACCATTAACGGTACAACCTATAGCAATGATCAAGTAGTGCCACAAACACGCTTTGTACAGAGTGGTTCAAACTTCGTGGTTAGTGACATTAACGGTAGTGGTTCTGGTATTTTGTCTAGCTGTACTATTAGTGGTTCAAGCTACAGCTGTGCTTCTAACGTATCAGGAAACATTTGTTTAGTTGAACGTAACGCTAACCAAGCAGGTAGCTCTTACCCTGAAATTAATGGCGTTAAAGCCTGTGTTGACGCCGGTGCATCTGGTGTTATTGTTTACGGTAATACAGAACGCCCAGGCTTACAAAACCCATTCCTAGTAGATGGTCCAGCAGATGTAACTGTTCCTACAGTGTCTGTTGACCGAGCACTTGGTCAAACATTAGCGGGTTTAATCGGCAATAGCGTTAATCTTTCTGTTGTTGGAAACCAAGACTATGCTTACTATAACGGTACGTCTATGGCGACTCCACATGTAGCAGGTGTCGCCGCGTTAGTGTGGAGTAACAACCCTGACTGTACTGCAACTGAAGTTAGAAATGGTTTAAATGCAACGGCACTAGATATCGACGTTGCTGGCAGAGATAACCGCACAGGCCACGGTATTGTGCAAGCAAAAGCAGCTTCAGATTACCTAGCGGCTAACTGTGGTGGCACAACGACACCTCCAACAGGCAATACCCTAGTGAAAGGTGTACCTCAAACAGGATTAGCTGCAGCTAAAGATGCAACGTTATCATTTACCATTGATGTTCCAGCAGGCGCAACGAATTTAACGTTCAATATGTCTGGCGGCACAGGTGATGCTGACTTATATGTTCGTTCAGGCTCTGCACCAACAACAAGTACTTATGATTGCCGCTCTTGGGCGTCAGGTAACACTGAATCATGTACATTTACCGCACCAACAGCTGGTACCTACTACGTTAACGTGGTTGCTTATAGTACATTTAGCGGCGCATCATTGACTGCTGATTATACTGAAGATAGCACTGGCGGCGGCGCTACTGGCGGTACGGCAACAGTTAATGATATTAGTGTAAACCGCAGAGCTTGGGTATACTATTCAATTGATATTCCCGCTGGAATGTCGACACTTGACTTTAATTTAAGCGGTGGTACTGGCGATGCAGATCTTTACATTCGCCAAGGCTCACAACCAACCTCAAGTTCATTTGATTGTCGCTCATGGGATTCAGGTAATACAGAATCTTGTTCATTCAATTCGCCTGCTGCTGGCACGTGGCACATAGGAATCTACGGCTACAGAAACTCTTCAGGGATTACACTTGATGCTAGTTACCAGCCATAGTTCCTAATTTTCTCTGGATATAAAAACAAAAAGGAGCGTAAGCTCCTTTTTTTTAACTTTAGTAATTATTTAACCCTACCTTTCAGCCTAATCCTCGACTATCGACCCTCAACCACAACCTCTGTTAAGCGAAATTAATTATCAGATTGTTAAATTAAGTTTTGCGCAACTCATAAAAGATATGTTATAACATCACAAATCATACGTTTGATAATAAAAAAGAATATTAAAGGGAGTGCAGTAATGCTTAATCATAGCGATAAAGCATTATCAAAAGGAAGAATAGAAGTTCTCGATATGATCAGAGGATTTGCGTTATGCGGCATCATATTCGCCAACCTCATGAGCTTTACAGGTTTTTATTCGTTAGAACTACAAGAGATACATGCACTTTCAAAATTAGATAGAGCAACATTATTCAGTATCGACTGGTTAATTGAAGGTAAATTTTACACCATATTTGCCATGCTATTTGGTGCCAGTTTCTTGCTGCTTTATCAAAAACGACAAAGTACATCATTTGCCAGATATTGGCGAAAACGCATGAGTGTTTTGTTATTGATAGGTTTTTGCCACTTGGGGGTGGTTTGGCACGGCGATATCCTCATTCTGTATAGTTTGTTGGGTATGCTGTTGCCATTTTTTATTCAATTTTCTAATAGAAATCTGCTCATTTCAGCGGTAATTTTATTTACAGTGCCACTGGCAATTCACTCGGTAGCTTACTTTACGGCAGCCAGTGAGTTTTGGTCTTCTCTTAGAAATGTAGCGCTTAGCTTCAAAAACAGTATGGGCTACGAAACAACTGAGCTTTTAGCAATGCGGATATCAAGTGACCCTGTTGATGTTTTTATCGCTAATATTTATAGCTCAATTCCGCGCCCAATGTCATACCTTATTACTGGCAGGCCATTTCAAGTACTAGCACAATTCCTACTGGGTATTTACTTTATGCGCTTGTTATCAACGGGCGACAAATTATCGTGTTTTATTAGTACTAAAAACCTAGTGTTTCTGTTTCTCGCGGCACTAGGGTTAAACTTTATTTATGCTTACATCAAAGCACTTACAGGAAGCCCGTTTTCATTAACACAGCAAGGATTATTTCAAGGGCTATGCTACCATCTTGGTGCCATAACACTAGCGCTTTGTTACTTGGCACTGCTTTTCAAGATAAGCAAAAATGCTATTCCATTCACTCTTAAGTGGCTCACTTATTTAGGGAGAATGTCGTTAACCATATATCTAATGCAAACTTCGCTTTGTGTACTTATTTTTTATGGCTATGGATTAGGCCTAATGGGACAAGTACCATTTTGGAGCATTGGACTATTCGGGGTATCGATATTGGCTTTTCAGTATCTATTCAGTAAGAACTGGCTACAATATTGGAAACAAGGGCCAATCGAAGCTTTATGGCGAAAATCAGTGGAACCTATTAACGAATTTCCTGTGAAAAAGCGCATACATAACTAATCGCTACTCAACCAAATATTTACGTTTTATTTCTGCTATTCGGCCTTGTTGTTCAAGAGCTTGCAATTGTTTATCAATAAAGGATATTAATGCTTTGGTATCTATGTTTGAGTTGAGAGCCGGTGTTATCGCAGCATACACGGGCTCTTTACTAACACAGCCTGCATTCCTGATATTGCTAATTTTCTCTGCTCTCAATAAATAGTTGGTGGAGTTTCGTGTGAATATAAAGCTATCAATTCTATGCTTGCCTAATTTGCCGACATTTTGTTTTATAAAGCGTTCATGATAAGGCTGGTACTGAAACACTTCTGGGTGCTTTAAGCGCCAGTCATTTAACTCAACAATCGAGGTATCTTGCGCTATGCCAACTCTTTGATTGAGTAAAGAGTCTGGCCCCGTGTATTCCCAGTTACTGCCCTCTAGCGTGAAAAAGCACATTTGCTGAAAGCCGACAGGTTGCTCAGGGTAAATTAAATGAGGAGCTTCTTTTTTTGCAGGGGCAAGTAGCATATGTAAATTGCCGTCTTCCACACCTTTAATTGCTCTTGACCAAGGAAAGTAGTCAATAGTGAGTTGATAGTCGCTACCTTCAAAAACCGCGTCTATAGTATCGATAATATACCCTTTGTCGTTCGCTTCAGGGCAGATTTGAGGGCACCAATCTATAGCTGCTACTTTTAATTGCTGAGCAGCAGAAATATAAGAAACAAACACTAAAAATATTACAGCGATTCGAGTGAAATACGACATTCAACTTTACTGGTGTACCACAAAAGATAAGCTTACATACTATAAAAGGAAAGGTATACTGCCAAGCGTTATTTAGCAGTACACCTTGAGTTTGTTATGTGAAACGACTTATAAACGCCAAACTATAATGCTTCCATCTGCACCAGAACTAATAAGCTCATGCCCGTCTGTGGTAAAATTCAAATTAGTAACATCATTTGCATGTCCATTGAATGTTGCTATTTGTTCTCCTGTCACAACATTCCAGGCTCTCATTGTAATATCATTCTCACTACCATTAACCTGCCAATGATACTGCAGGAATTCACCAAATAACCCCTTATCTCGACCACCACTAACGAGTACCGAGCTATCTGGCATAAAAGCTAATTTATAAATTGAGTAAGATTCACCTTTAAGTGTTTTGATGAATTTCCAAGTATGAGCATCCCAAAGCTTGATTGTGTAATCATCACCTGCTGAAGCCAACACTTTACCATCATCACTAAACGCTAAATCTAGCACGGCTTCAGAGTGTTCTTTTAATGTGTGCGATAACTGGCCTGTTGCGACTTTCCAGACCTTAATCAGACTATCCTCGCCAGAACTTAGTAGATATTCATTGTCTGGACTAAAGGCGACTCCCCAAGCATCGCCCTCATGCTGACCTAGTACTGTTTGCTCTTCAGTCTCTACATTCCAAATTCTAGCGGTATCATCCGTGCTCACACTCGCTAACAACAGACTATTTGAACTAAACGATAATTTCGTTATAAAGCCTTCATGGCCCAAAAAGGTCTTGAGTAATTTACCGTCTGACACACGCCAAACTCTAACGCCATAATCATAGCTTCCTGTTGCTAACAGCTTCCCATTTGGACTAAATTCAACAGCAGGAACCCCTTCTGGATGAGGTAATATATGGACGATTTCACGCTCATTTTTGTTCCAGATCGTAACTCCAGGCTGGGAACTTCCTATTGCTAATAACTCATTATTTGGATGTAAATCTGTCTTACACACACTGTTTTTGTGCACAACACACATATCAGCTTTAAATACTTCGCTCGCAGAAAAAGTATTTGCTGACCCTTTTGAAGATGAAGATACTTCTCCATCAGAAGAGTTTGCACACCCGCTAATAAAGGCCCCAATAAACATTGCGATTATTTGATGATTTAGTTTCATTTTTAACTCCACATTTAACTGACAGAGGGTAAATTACGCTAAATTAGAAACCGAAAATAATGAGAAATGATAAAGGTTAATAAAGTCGTGATGAATGGACGCTTTTTACGGACAAAAGAATAACAGGTACCAGCTAACTCCTTAATATTAAAGGAATGGTATTCTTGAAACTTTTTCCAATAGGTATATTAGTATTAGAGTCTAGAGTAATTGAATTGTTTTCTATACTCAGCACACTGTTTTTATTGATGATATAGGATTTATGCACTTTAACAAAATGTGAATCACACAATTCATCTACAAAGCTTGTTAATGTTCTTGGAGTAAGAAGACAGTTCCCATTAACCCAGAGTTTTACATAATTCCCATAGGCTTCAAGGTAATCGATATCAGAAAGTAGCACTCGTATATTTTTGCGGTCAACTTTAACAAATATCGCGTCTTTATTAGTTTTATTTTCAATGAGGTTAGCAGAGCGCTCCAACGACGATTCTTTCTCAGAAATAGCCCATTTATGCGCCTTTTGTACAGCTTTAACAAATCGCTCAAATCTAAATGGTTTTAATAAATAGTCGCACACATCGAGATCATACCCTTTCAAAGCGTATTCTTGATGAGCCGAAGTAACGATAACTATCGGGTTAGTTGGTAATAGCTCCAGTAAATCTAATCCTTTGATTGCAGGCATATTAATATCTAAAAATACAATATCGACGTTTTTACTAGGGATATCTTTTAATGCTTTTATTGGGGAATAATAGCTATCAATGATATCTAGATTTTCTAACTCTTTAGCATATTGAATGATCACGTCATGTGCTAATGGTTCATCATCAACAATCACCGCAGAAAGTATTTTAGTCATACGCTATTTCCAACGTTGTACTAAAAATATTATTGGTATTGGATACAACCAATCGAGCACGTTCCTGATAGATAAGCTCTAACCTTCTACGAAGATTAGCAAGCCCAACACCAGAAGATTTTGCCTCTTCAGTTTTAATGGTATCAGAAGCTAATGTGTAATCTTCTTCGAAACTATTTTCACACCTAAAAAACATAGTCTTTTCCTTGACCTCTAAAAAAATCTTGATAAAACAATCCCCTTCAGATTTTTCTACACCATGTTTAAACGCATTCTCTACTAAAACAACTAACAATAACGGCGCAATCATAACGCCATTTGGTGCATCAGCTAACTCGACTGACACATCTAGATTCTTGTTGTTTCGTATTAAATGTAAGTTGATATAGTCTTGTAAATATTTAGTTTCGCTTGCAAGGCTAACACGATCTTCTTTTCCCTGGTAAACAACATATCTCATTAATTCAGCCAGCTGCAACACAACCTCAGAAGCTTTATCAGATTTGGTCAAGGTTAAAGCATAAAGGTTATTCAATGTATTAAAGAAAAAGTGCGGATCAACTTGTTGCTTTAGTAAATTTAACTCAGTTTGCGTTTGTTCTGCCTGCAGTGCCGTTAGCTTGCCAACATTTTTATGCCACTGCAGATTTAAAACAATAGGTAGGCTTACAATCATAACAGCAAAGGCAACACGAGCATTGTTTAGATCAAATGCATTACTACCATGACCCGGTAATATTGGTTCCCCCATATAATTGATAGGCATTAACAACGCAAGTTGAGCAACTATGGGATATAGCACGATCAAGCAAGCTGACACCGCTAGAAAATACACAAATGCGCCATTACTCTTCAATACACGCTTAACAAGTAGGTAATGATTAACAAAATAAAATAGATACCCGGTAAAAAATAGTCCAAAGAACTGCAAAGCAATCATTAAAAAGGTAGGAAAATTTTGCAGTACTTCATTCAGGTTAATAGCAACATTGACACTGTTTTTTTCTCGCCAAAGTGATAAATCTGATGTCACCCAAAGAGCGACAATAACGGCTAAAATCGCCATACTCAAAAGTAACCAAAACTCTAGATTAAAAAACACAACCAATTGACGCTTGGTTACCCGATTTTTTAATTTTTGATTGATGAACAGTAATAAAGAGATGACAACAAACTGAATAGGTAAAAAGTGATCTAGCGATTGAATTGTTATCGAGTTTTTAGACAACAATTCAATTGCGTATAAGACTACTGGCCACAACAGAAACACAGACAAACCAAAACATAGGTATGCGCGATATTGAATCGACGCTTTTAACTTTTGTTGATAAGCAACAAAAAGCAAAATGGGGCATAGCTCAATACAGATAACCAAAAAAGCTGTAAGAAATTCAGCCCATGGAGAGAAACTATATTGAGTAGCACCACCAACCAAGTTCCAGCCGATCAGCGTCAAATAAACCCACTCTTCACGAGTCGACAAATAACCAGCTATCTTATCTAAAAATGACGTCATTCTATTATAGTGACGAGTGCTACATTATTTGTCATGAAAAAAATGACCAAAGTCAGTATTTTTATGACGAAAGTCACTGAACGACTAAAGTTCTATTGTCTAGAAGCGGTTTTTATCATAGGCACCGCACTCTTCTTGCCACTTTGCTCTAAGTAAAGCATTTTTCCGTCATCGGTAAAATGGTAAAACATTGGATCTGCATAAAGTTGCTCCAAGACGAAGACTCCAGCACCTTTAGATACTAATTTATCTTTAAAGCCATCAGGAAAAACAATGTATAAACTCCCGTTTTCAGCTGTGAATTGAGAAGACTGTTCAGGGCGTTTTTCATCCGTATAGGTACCTTGATATTTATCTAGTTCTTCATCAGAAAGTAACTTAACCTCAGGATTGAAGTAGGCTTTACTAATAGCAGCAAATACGCTGGCGAAATTATCATTTGCCCCATTAGAGCTAAGTACAATCGCGACTTGTTCTTCAGGAAAGTAGACACCGGCAGATTTAAAGCCGTCAATAGTCCCTCTATGACCATAAGCGGTTTTGCCTGCTAATGTATATTGAGCAAGGCCGAGTCCATACCCATCTCGAATTTTCATCATTTTATTGAGGCTATCCTTGTTAACAAGTTCTTCACTAAATAAAGCGTTTAAAAACTTAGCAACTTCACGCGGAGTTGAAATAATAGAACCAGCACCAAATCCAATTGAAAGATCAGTTTCGGGAAGACGCTGCCACCTCTCTTTAAATCTATAGGAGTACGCTTCTTTTTCCTCAACTTGCCTACTACTTAAATCACTGGCGTCAAATGTATTTTCTAACGACAGTGGCGTGCTAATGTATTGCTGAAGAAGAGCACCATAGGGCATATCAAAAACCATTTCTAACACTAAACCTAGTAGAAAATAGTTAGAGTTACTGTACTGTGCCTGGGTGTCTGGCGAAAAGTCGCTATTGTACTTTTTAATCTTCAACAACATTGTGTCTTTTGACGTAAATTCCGTGTGGTAGGCAAAAAAATCTTTGTCCTTAGTGTAACTTGGTATACCACTTCGATGCTGTAATAAGTGCTGGATAGTAATATGCTGAGCATTGGGATAGTCATCGACAAACTGGCTAAGTGGTGTCTCTAATGTTAATTTTTTTTCCTCTATTGCTTTGAAAATTAACGTGGCCGTATAGCTTTTGGAAATAGAACCAATTCTAAACAGTGACTCAGCATCAATAAGCTCACCTTCTTCAACATTTTCATAACCAAGGAAGTAATGTAAAGAGACTCCAGATTGATTTACAGCGCTCAAGCTCCCCATAAACAGCTCTTGATTTTCAATATTAGAGAAAAGGGAAGATAAGCGACTCTCTGCCGAGTCTACATATTCTTGATCATTTAGTTGAATTTGTTGGCTCGTATTCTTATCTGAACATGAAAACAATAATACCGTAAGGATGAGACAGCTTAATTTATACATGACAAAGGCTCCGGTTTAGTTAATGTGAGAACAGAGCAAAAAACCAACCAACATTTAATATACTGTTTTTATTAGCATTTATTAAATTAGAGGAGTGACCGAACACCTAGGTATGTGTTCGCGAACACTTAAGTAAGTTAGGTGGAATGAATCTATCGAATAAACTCGCAACAGCTGCGATAAATTTCATTAATATCAATAGGTTTACCAAGATGCTCCCGAAAACCATTTTCAAGGTAGTAATTCTTCTCTTTTTCGAATACGTTTGCTGTTAAAGCAACAATAGGAATATCAGGATATAGCTCATTGATAATTTTGCACGCTTGCACTCCATCCATGATCGGCATTTGTATATCCATAAAAACGAGATCAAACTGTTGTTTCCCTGTTTTATTTACCGCTTCTTGACCATTAACAGCTACAACTATTTCAGCATTGGTTGGTTTCATCATCGAGCAAAATATAGTTTGATTAATGCGATTATCTTCCGCAAGTAAAATGACCTTCCCTGTAAGATCAGGCGCTTTGATTTGCTCTGGCTTATTTGTAGTTTCTATAACATCTACTTTTTCCAGTGGCAGTTCAACAGTTACTTGAGTGCCCTTGTCTAATTCACTACGTACCGAAATTTTGCCATTCATAATGTCAATCAAGCTTTGAGTGATCGCCATACCAAGGCCAGTACCGCCAAATTTTCGGGTGGTCGAGTTGTCAGCCTGTTCAAAACGATTAAACAGTTTATCTATCGCCACTTTAGACATACCGATTCCCGTATCTCGCACGATAAATTGCAACGCACCACTACTATGCTGATTTACTTCGATTGTTACTTCACCTCTCTCGGTAAATTTGACTGCATTTGAACTGATGTTAAGCAAAATTTGTTTAACGCGAACTGCATCTCCTCGCCAGCCGTTGTGATAACTATGACCACGTTTAAGATTAAGAGATATACCTTTGTGCTTTGCCTCTGGTTCAAGTAATAGCATGATTGAATCAGTAATATCAGCCAAACTAAAGGGTCTACTTTCTATCTCAAGTTTGCCGGCTTCAATTTTCGAAAAATCGAGAATATCGTTGATAATAGTTAATAGGGTTTTTGAAGAGAACAAGGCTTTATTAAGTAAATCGCCAGCTTCACCATTCTGTGGCATTTGCTGAAGTATCTGTAACGTACCTAAAACACCATTCATTGGCGTTCTAATTTCATGGCTCATGTTCGCTAAAAACATCGTTTTTGAGTGATTGGCTTCCTCAGCGGCCAATTTGGCCGATTCAACTTCTTGCTTTTGCTTAGAAAGTAATTCGTTGTGCTCAATCAGTTTTTGATTTTTCGCTTCTAGTGCTCTAGTTTGCTGCTCCACTATTTTCTTTAATCGACTATTAAAGCGTGCCTGAACCCCCATATAACCTAAAGAAACTAGGATAAGAAGTACCAAACCATAAAGTACATTGTTATCAATCATATAGGGCTGGTCTATATATTCCTCGATAAAAAGACCATCCAAGCTACCCGTAGCTGGTGCCAAATTTAAATCAATATAGGTTTGAGCAATACGATTAAATCTTTCAGGAATTATCGTGCCTATTGGTGCCAAATCAGCTTTGACTAAAGATTGGGTAACTCTCGCCTCTTGGAGTAAAACGTCATTAGAGGCACTTTGATCATACTTAGTTAAAATAAGCTTGACGATTTCTTCTTGATTATTAAGCGCATATTGCCACCCCTTATGTGTAGCTTCGACAAATCGAGCGACACTTTCAGGATCATTTTTAGCTCTATTTTCCGTGGTAAAGAGCAAATCACCATAAAAATCGATACCATAACTTGCTGGATCTATTATGTTTATTTCAATGTTTCTTTTTTCATATTTGAATGGTTGATCTGAGCGATAAGCAGACATTACATCCACTTCTTCATTCAAAATTGCCCAATCATCAAAATTATGAGGAATAAAGCTGTAATCGTTAACACTTAAACCAAACAACTCCATCAAGGCCTGCAACGATGCGTCATCAACACTGCGTTGAAACATTACCTTTTTACCCTGCAAATCGTAAGGGCTAGTAATATTGGCATCTTTCTTGGAAATAAATATGAGAGGGCTGGTTTGAAAAATTGTAGAGGCAATAACCAATGGCTGATTATTTAAACGCTGAACAACAATAGAAGAATCTGCAACACCAAAGTCAGCTTTGCCGTCAAGCACATCTTGAATAGCACTCGATTTGATATCCCTTTCTCTTATCGTAACATCAAAGCCAGCGTCTTGATAAAAGCCTTGCTCTTTTGCAGCGTAAAAGCCTGCAAATTGAAACTGGTGAAACCATTTTAGCTGTAAAACAACCTTTTCTTCTGCCGCTACTGACAGAGGTAGCAAAAGAAAAAGGAGCAATATTTTTTTCATTTATAAGAATATGTTACTTGATCTTACTCTTAGCATAGTCGTTATCTAGAATTAATGTTCTTTAATTTTTCAATACTTGGGTAATTAACCTACATTTCAGACTTCTGTTTAATTTACTTGGAAAGATAAGCCATCAACCCCCTTAATCGAAAAAAAGCTAGCACAGAATCTCATTGTTGCTAGCTTTTCATTGATTAACTCATTTTCAAAATGTCAACTTCAAAGCTCTATTGACATTGACCTTGATATTGCCAAACATTTGAAAATATCTCAGGACTAGCGCCCGTTGACCACCATGTCGCTTCGTAGAGTTTTCCGTTATAAGCTACTTTATCACCGACACTATAAGACTGTGTCGCAGACCAAGCATTTACCCCATTACAACCCGTTTGAACATCATCTTCTACCGTCACTTGTTGACTAGCGGTATCACTTAGGCCCTCCGCATCATAAACAGTTAAACTAACCGTATAGGTGCCAGCAGCACCATATGTGTGGTTAGGGTTGGTTTGAGACGAGCCGTTACCATCACCAAAACTCCACTGATAAGAAGTTACTCCCTTATCATCTGTTGCGCTGTTGTTAAAAGCGACTTGAAGTTTATTCGCTTGAAAATTAAAACCTGATTGTGGCGGTAAGTTTTGACCATTGCCAGATCCCTGACATTGATCTAAACGTCTCCAAACATTGCTGTAAATATCAGGACGAGCGCCAGTTGACCACCATGTTGACTCATAATCATATCCATCATAATTGACTTTATCACCTGCACGGTAGCTCGTAGTCGCCGACCATGCGACTTCACAATCACCGATAATAATATCGTCACTTACCGTTACAGACTTTGATGTAGAATCTGTTTGACCGATTGTATCGGTTACCGTAAGAGTCACTTGATATGTACCGGCAGCGGCATAAATATGATTGGGGTTAGTTTGCGATGAATTAGTGCCATCGCCAAAAGACCATGCTCTTGATTGCACGCCTTTATCGTCAGTAGAGGTATCACTAAATGACACACTTAGTTTGTTTGCGGTGTGAGAAAAACTCGCGTTAGGTGGCAAATCTTCTGGAGGTGTGCCACAAGAGTTTTGTAAATAGTCACTCGCTGCTTTCGCTTGAACAATACCATATCCATATTGGCTATCACGCCCAGGAGTGCCTTTATCCAGAGCTGACTGATTCATCGCTTCACGAATTTGTGAGGCAGAACACTGCGGATTGTTTCCCCAAATCAATGCCGCAACACCGGATACATGAGGCGTTGCCATTGATGTACCACTTAACGCACTATAGCCACCATTGTTATAAGTAGAGTTAACACCGACACCAGGAGCCGCGATTTCTACTTGGCTGTTATATTGAGAGAAACTTGCTCGATTTCCCGAAGAGTCAACCGCAGCAACAGACATAACTGAACTATACGACGCTGGGTAAGAAATACTGCTATTGCCATCGTTACCAGCAGCAGCAATATTTAATACGCCAGCAGCATATGCTTGATCAAACGCACTTTGCTCTGCAGACGAAGAGCCACCTCCACCTAAACTCATACTGATAACAGTAGAGCCAGCTGCTCGACATTGGCTTATCGCCTGAATAAGGTCAGATCCATAGGCCCAATTTCCAGCATCATTAAATACTTTAACTATGTGCAAGCCTAAGCGACCAGATGGGTTAACGCCCACTACCCCTTGTCCGTTACCACCAATTGCAGCGATAGTGCCGGCTACATGTGTACCGTGACCATTACCGTCGTTATACCAATTGCCAGAATCAACTGAACCATAGCCATCATCGCCAGTAACACCTGAACTCGGTAAATCCGGGTGATTTAACATATAACCCGTATCTACAACACATACTTTTTGATTAATGGTGCCAGCATCAGACAATTGATTTGCCTGAACCATGGTTATGCCATATGGCGTTGATTCTGCGTATAAATAACGCTTTGGATCTATTTCTATAGACTCAATACTAGCATTCAGTTTCATCAACTGGTGTTGTTTTTTGTTTAAGCGCAAAGCGACAACACCAAATTCAGGAACTTTCTGTAAAACCTCAACATCCATGCCCTTAGTAACTGCTTGTAGGGCATTATCTAAAGATTCAACGCTAGTAATACCATCTTTACCAGGTTTGAAGCCCTTTGTAGATGCTTTAAATTTAACAATAAAGCGTTGTTCCGCGTTAATATCAACACCTTCAGGAGACTGAGCAATAGCTAAGCTGCTGGCGACAACACTTGCCGTCAATACAGCATTACTTACTATTTTGGTTGTAATTTTCATTATGTTTTTCTCATTATTTGTTTTTGTTTTGCCGATTACCTCGGCCTAGCTCACAAGTACAAACCCCTAAATAACACTTGTGATTCACAAATAATTAACACAACTTAAACATACTTCATATAGTATCTGAGATACTATTTCATTATATCATTTAGCCAAAAAGCACCGTGCTTATAACTACGAAAAATGTAGTCTAATCTACCTTGTCTATTTACTAGCCAAGGTGAAATGGATACCTTAAAAATAGGAAAAGTACTGTAGAGCTTTTAATGCTTGCAAAGAATTAGTTATTCCAATTAGCTATAAATTGATAATTTCCTCTTTGACTTCTGTTAAGCATGTATATAGTTTTTGCTTATAGATACGCGTAACTGGCCACTTTTTATAAGCCTGAAAAGCATAAGGGATTAGCCATAACGCTTTACTTCAAGCCTTACTTCAATAGTAATCCACCATCGACGTGAATACATTGCCCTGTAATGTAACGTGCATCATTACTCATTAAAAACGAAGCTAACTTAGCTACTTCAAGCGGCATACCTAGACGTGCCATAGGAATTCTGTCGATGATGCGCTTTAATGTATCTTCGCTTGGTGGCGTATGATCTGGCGAGTTTTTCTTAATATAACCAGGACAAATACTATTAGCGGATATCCCTTGGTTTGCGTATTGCGCTGCATAGGATTTAGTCATAGCCTCAAGGGCAGCTTTAGCAGCACTAGAAGCAGGCATAACCATTTCTCCTAGCAAATACTTATGCGCAAGAAATGAACTCACTGTGATAACACTAGCGTTTTGGGCTTGTTTAAGTAAGGGCGTTAACTCAGCGAGTAATAAAAAGTTCGCGTTAACTATACTCATTAAAGACTGATTAAAATTCTCTGCCGTTTGCTCTTCAAAATTACGCCAATCAGGAAATCCAGCGTTGCAGACAAGTCCGGTTAACTCATTTGTTTTGGCTTTTACAGTATCGATTACCGCTTCAACATCTTGGGCTTTGGTTAGATCAGCCAATATCAAATGAACATTTGCCCCCTTTTGCTCACATTCACTTTTTAACAGCTCAAGCCCTTTTTTATTGTTTCGAGTATGCAAAAAAAGCGTCACATCTTGTGAAGCTAGCTCACGCGCGATTGCCGCACCTATGCCACTTCCTGCACCGGTAATTAAAAATGACTTGTTCATAAAGGAGTAAGTTTTGTTAAATGAGTCGATAATGCCAAGAATTGTATACAAAAATAGAATATCAGAAAAGGCTAGGATATTAGCCAAGAGCTAATGCCCTAGAACTAATGCCCTAGCCTATTAAAAACTTATTCTAAATTAGCATGAAGCCGTTTAAGGTAAGTCGCAAACCACCTCTTCTTGTCGTTGATAATAATCAGCCGTTAACCCCATTAACTGTGGCACGGTTGCAGATATAGCGATGGAAGAAAACGTACCCACCAAAATACCGGTAAACAGCGCGACAGAAAAACCCGCTAGCGATTCACCAGCGAAAAACCATACCGCTAAAATTGTCGCGAGTGTCGTACCGGAGGTTATCATCGTGCGCACTAAGGTAGATTTAATCGCGAGATTTATTACCTGTTCAATGGTCTTGTTGCTGGTCATTTTCATAAGCTCACGAACCTTATCACCAACAATTATCGAATCATTCAGTGAATAGCCAATAATAGCTAATAAACTCGCCAGCGTGGTTAA
Organism: Thalassotalea coralli; assembly: GCF_055786205.1. Lineage (NCBI taxonomy): Bacteria > Pseudomonadati > Pseudomonadota > Gammaproteobacteria > Alteromonadales > Colwelliaceae > Thalassotalea > Thalassotalea coralli. The sequence continues at coordinate 104,312 of NZ_JBVVBK010000009.1, forward strand.
ATCAAAAGACAAACCTAACCAAGAAAATACACCTAGTACAACAATCACATCATGAAACAGCGCAACTACCGCCCCCATCGCCAAGCGCCATTCAAAACGAAACGACAAATAAACCATAATAGCTAACAGCGCAGTAAGCATAGCTAAACCGCCTTGATTGATAAGCTCATCTCCTACTTGGCTACCAATGTATATAGCGTCTAGCGGTTTAATGTTATAACCACTTTGCTCGGCAAAATCTGCTAGCCACGCTTTACCTTTGAAACTTGTTTCGGTATCAGGCTGACGAACCGTCCAATGGCTACCATTTTCTGCAGAATCAACTTTAAACGTATCAGGAAGGTAAGCCATTAAGGCACTTTCCATCTCAGGTTTGGCAACAGATTCACTGGTGGTAAATTCTGTTAAGTAGCCACCGGTAAAATCTAGCCCCAAATTTAAGCCTCGAGTGAACAAGCCGAATAAAGCGATCACTACAAATACTGCGGCAAAGTAAAAGCTTGCTACACGAAACTTAGTTAACGGCTGAGCGCTTGTTTGGTTGTTAGAAGGCGCATCTGAATGATTCTCTAAAGGTAATTGTGTGCTCATGCTTTTACTCCTTCTTTTACACCTAACAGTTGAGGTTTATTTTCTCGAATGGCGAGACTGGTGAGTGCTTTAGAGACAAATACGCCCGTAAACATGCTAGTGACAATGCCAAGACATAAAATAATAGCGAAACCTTTTACTGGGCCGTAGCCGATAGAGTAAAGAATAATGCCGGTGATAAGCGTCGTAATATTTGAATCAAAAATGGTGGTAAATGCGCCTTTGTACCCAAGCTCTATGGCCATCAAGGTTTTGCGTCCGCGCCTTAACTCCTCCTTGATCCGTTCAAATATAAGTACATTAGTATCAACCGCCATACCGACAGTAAGTACTAACCCTGCAATACCAGGTAAGGTTAACACTATACCGGGTAATAGCGACATTAAGCCAATTAAGCTGACCAAGTTAAAGGCCAAAGCTAAGTTTGCAATAAGCCCTAATGAGCGATACCAAAACGCCATAAACAACAGGGTAAAAGATACGCCTATCGTTAAAGCTTTAACGCCATGTTTAATATTATCTGCACCTAATGTTGCTTCTATACTGCGCTGTTTAACGATAGTGACAGGTGCACTTAACGAACCAGCTCTTAGTAACAAAGACAAATCTTGAGCCGCCTGCGGACTAGACATATTGGTGATACTAAATTGCGAACCTAAATGCTGCTGAATGGTGGCAACAGAGATAATTTTACTTTTCTTTACCATCTCGTTTTTACTATCGCGATAGTACTCAGAAAACACAGTAACGATAGGGTTACCGACATTCTTTTTAGAAAAGTTAGACATCTTTTTACCGCCAACACTGTCTAATACTAGGCTGACAAGAGGCAAACCCATCTCGTCTGTACCCGCTTTAGCATTTTTGATATTACTACCAGAAAAGATAACTTTACTGTTCAGACGATACTGACGACCGTTCTCATCTGTCATACGCTTTACGCCAGCAGCTTTTGAATAATCCGCTAACTGGTAAAAATCTAACGATGCTGTGGCACCAATAATGCGCTTTGCTTCTTCAGGATTATGTACGCCCGGTAATTCAATACGAATACGGTTTTTACCTTGTTTTATCGTAACCGCCTCCGTAATACCTAACTCTTCAATACGGCCACGCATGGTTTTTAACGTTTGCGCCATCGTTTCCTGACGAAATGCCTGCTGCTCTTGCTGAGTATAAGTTAACGCATATTGCTGCTCGCCCGTTTGCTGCTTGGCAAGCTCAGGATAGGTTTTTAGCACTTTATTAATTAACGCTGCATTTGCATTATCGTTTGCTTTAGCAAAGTTAACTTCTAAAGTATTAGCATTAGGATGCGACACACGAACGCCGCGCACACGTTGTTCCATCGCAAGAGATTTAACCTCTAAGCCTATGCTTTTTAATCTGTCTTCAAGTGCTTGTTCTGTATCAACTTCAAGTACAAACAGCACACCGCCGCTTAAATCTAAACCAAGTTTAATTGGCTTTACGCCTAGAGAATTAAGCCAAGCAGGCGCGCCGCTGACTATTTCACTCTCCACCGAATAATTTGAGCCAAGCGACTCATTTAATACACTTTTAGCGAGGTATTCCTGTGTTTTATCTGACAGTACTATTGAGCCTTCACCATTAAGGGTGTGGATCTGCTCAACGTTAACGCCTTGCGCTTCGAGTAAGCTTTTTATCGAATGAGGGGTAAATTGATCACTGCTATCGGTACTCGCTTGAGCACCTTGTGAGTTGGCAGACAGTTGAATATTAACCTTGTCAGGAAAAATATTAGGTAACGCACTTAGCACCAAACACACTAACGTGATGGCGATAACGATATACTTCCATTTCGCATAACGATTATGCGTAATTGGCATTGTTTTAGTTGGATTCATCTTAAAATCTCGAAAATAATGCCCACCGCCGTTTTATATAAAACCCTGCGGCAAGCCACTAATGCCACCAGTTTGGGACTGTTATCAAACCCATAACGAGTGTGAGCATTAGCAAAAAATAAACGTAAATATTTAGCGCGAGTTTTAACCTGTTAGACCTAAAAACATCTAGCAGACAAAACCAAACGCAAGAGAAAGATGAAACTAGCTAGCGTAGGTAATTCGAGATTTGTATTGTAAGTTCCCGTCTTTCCAGCCGGAAATACGAGATGAATGAGAGTTATGACTTAATTGCTCATACCAATGAACAACCAATGGTGGGTTGGCAAGATGTTTGAACTGCCCTGCCGACAGCTTGATCTCGAAAAACTCAATTTCGAGAACATAATTTGGAGACGTTTGCACTTCACAGTTAAAAACAGAAGCACTCGCCCTTAACGAACGCGGCAGATTAAACACATCTTCCGGTTGCTCTTCATCAACAGAAACATTCGTTGTGCCAACTTTCGACACTTTTACCACATGCGAGGTAATTTCATAACCAGATTTAGAGATCGGCAGCGCATTAGCTGAATTTGCTAATACGATTAAAAACAGAGCTACCGTTAAACTACGCCACATAATGCTAAATAAATTCCGTTGTTAAACTAGATATTGGGACAGGAATTGGTTTTTCAAGAGAGACTATCGAAAAGTAAATGTTTGCACCTAGAGCTGGCTATTATATTTATCCTGTCTCTATGTAACTAAATAATGTGAACGCTTGCGTCACAGGCTAAGCAATTTAACCTGAGTGATAAAAACGGTTTTATCAGCATTCTTTAAATCACAGCATTGATGAAAAAGTTTGAAAACTTATCATTTCAAACTAAACCCAACAAAGGGACAGCTAATACGCTATCCCTTTTTATTCATTTTCGAAAAATGTTGGCTGACTAGATTTTTAACCAACTATAGTGGATAGATTCCGCTAGCGCTTTGTCTTTAAAGATTAACGATGGAGCACGGCCATAGCCAATATCGTTAGCGATGGTTATGTTGCCATCAGTAACACTCGGTGAAAAAACAATATCTCTTTTGTTACCTACCGCAGTTAATTCTAAAATTAAGTTGCCATTTTCTATACGCCAAGGGAACGACATAGATTCGCCATTTTCTACCACAGTTGCTTCTGTTGCACTAAAAGTGATTTCATTTAATATAGGATCTGGCTCAAGCTCGCTTGGCGAACAGTAATCTGCGTCACAGAAACTATCATCATTCAAAAAGTAAAATGTATTGCCACTAAAGTCTGACGTAGACCAATCCAGAGCATGTTGAATACTGTGAGGTGATGTAACGATTAGGTCTTCATCAGCAATTGGTACCTGCAGTGCTAAGTCAGCAGACACATATAAAAATACATCGCCTTCACCACCAAAGTTCACCGTGTCGCCGTCAATGGTATATGAAATTGGTGTACCACCGTTCATAGAAACTTGCCCTTGGTCAAAAGTAACCGTTTGAATTCCTTCTCTAGCATAAGCATCAAAGTTAGTACTAAACATATGTAGATCGCCGTCTAAATAATCTTCTAAAGACGTAATCGCTTTGACATGTGACACTTGACCGCCATTGATAACAATATTCACGGTATCTAGATCGGTACCTGAATTAATTAATTCAGCGTTAATATAATCAGAAACTTGTACTGCATAGGACGATAAAGAGTCGGATTCATTGTCGTCTAAAGAAGCCGATAACACTCTAGTTAAACTGCGAGCTATCGCGTGAGCATGAGCAGCGTCATTACTTTCATCGCTCACATAGTCGCCTTTTAATGTTGCTTCATCTAAAGCTAACTCAGCAGCGATGTCTGCCATCGTTTTACTCGAGTCTAAATAATCTAGGGTCGTAAACGGCGTTACTACCTTCTCACTGTCACTGTTAATTTCAGCGACTAATTGATAGCTATTACCAACAAAACCAACACTGTCTTGATCTTTAGTTTGTCCTGCAGTAATCGTTGCTTGTACGGTACCTGCTGAGAAACTATCGGGTAAAGTAATTTGCCCTTGTTCATCAGTTACACCAACAGCCTGACAGCCACTTTCACCGGTTGGGATCACGCAAACTTCAGCATTACTTAAATAACCATCAATTACTTTGACGGAAATCGCTTCAGGCGTTGGTACAGGGGTTGGCTCTTTAACAATATCGTCTGAGCTCGAAGAGCCACCGCTACCGCCACCACAAGCAGCTAATGTTAGAAGGCCTAGCGCTGACAAAGTTGTTTTTTTATACATATTCATACTTCTCTATAAATGTTAAATTTTCGCTGTGTTTAGGTTTCGCTGTAGCACTTTAAAAGTCACTTGCGGATTCATTTGCTTGCTGAATAAATGCCTCTTGACGCTTATACTCTTCTAGTTTTGAGTAGAGTGTGGCTTCACAAGGCTTGTCATCACTAAAGCAGTCATATTCAGCCCAGCCATAGTGTTTGTTGTAGTGAAATACATTGGAATGAACAAATAACGGGCTGGTGTTTAATCCGTATTGTGCCTGCCAAGGTTTTTCGCTCGGTGAGTTAGGCGCCATCCCTCGACCAAATGTAAGATCCAGCGCTGTCAATAATGCTTGTCCGTCAGCACCATTGTTGGTTTTTAATGTGACTGAATATAAACGATTATCAAAGTAACCAAACTGAATGTCCGACAGTTTTGCGCCACCAATTCGCTTGTCCAAATCACCCTTGTATTTGTAAATAGTAATTAAGCCATCTCGCTTAATTAGCGTCATATCTTCGCTTAACGGTTGACTCCAATTGAACTGACGAAAACCGCCAATCGTGTCCCTTTTACCGCCAACATTAAACTCACTGCCATCTTTATGCTTTGGAGCCATCAAAGGCTTGTCGTTGTACCACCATTTAGCGCGGCTTTCTGCATTGCGTTTTTGTGCTTCTTGCCAAGACTCTTTAATGGAGCCAACCGTATCAGAAACGCTGGCGCTCACTGAATCCATTGTTGATTGACAGCCTTGAGTCAACAATACTGCAGAGATCATAAGTGGTAATTTAAGCTTTAACATAGACATACTCCTTGATTAACCGCCCAACATGTTTTTCAGCAGGTTAGAGCCCGCTTTGCTCATTGCTTTTTGTGCGTTTTTACACTTTTCTGAAAGCTCGTCTTGCATCATTTCTTCTTGGCACTCTTCCAGAACTTCAGCCAATAATTCAGGATCTTTTACAAGTTCTTCAACCGTTGGTGTGCCACATGCGGTTAGTAGAAATACCGGGGCAACAAGCAAGGTTTTTCTTAGTAAATTCATTTCGTTTTCCTTTTTCTGATTTCTTCGATGGAATGTAAATTAGTTAGTGAGCCGATTAGCTTTACGGACATATGCTTGGCTTTTCTGCATTTGAAACATCAACAGGATAAATAAGGTCATCGCTGCAAGACTCTGTACTACAAAGCTTCACACCATAGTCGTATTCTTCGGTGTTGATATTGTCGAGTAAGACAATTGACTGGTTTGAGCTAAGCACAAGTTCAGCGTTTTCTTCTAACAGCAGCTCACCTTTAGCGACGCGTACTAGTTGAATGTCGTTTTCCAGTGAATCGCCCGACTCACCGAGAACCAGTTCATATAGTTCGCAGATACGTGCAGAGTTACCCAAGTCTGAAAGGTAAAGAGTTTGATCACACTCGTTTAAAGAAGATAAAGCGTGTCTTAATTTGTAAGGCGACTCACCAGAGGTTGCAGTTAAATAGTTCATCATGCGCTTAGCATTAACTAAACCTGCACCACAGCGATCACCAGAGCAGTCTTCGTCAGCTAGCTCAATATTAGTGTTCATTGGCTGAGCGGTTGATTTCATCAAGCCTATAATTTCATCATGACTTATCGTTAAATCATGTTGTAAAGCTAAGCCATGAATTGAAACGGCAAGCGGTGTCGCAAAAGACGTACCTTCCCACCACCCCGTGGTTCCTTGGAAACTATATGACATGACATCGTAACCAGCGGTCATGAAGTCAACAGCTGCACCGAAATTTGAATCAACCCATTTAGTGCGTTGTTGGTTCGTTCCACCCACTAACACCACGCCGTCACATTTAGAAGCGACTTCAATATTATGATTTCCTGCTGAGGCATATATCTGCACGCCAGCGTCAACGGCGAAATTGATGGCATCTTGCACATACTCGCTACACTCGCCATTCATAACTTCACTGGATATATTAATAATATCGACTTTGGCAATAACAGGAGCATCCTTTACTACGCCGCCTGCAGCGTAGCGAATAGCATCAGCAACATCGATGTTACGAGCCATATTGCACTCAAAAGCACGGACTGGAATTAACTCTGCATCTAGCACGCCAGCAATACCAATACCATTGTTTGCAGTCGCACCTATAACGCCACCAACAGCATTACCATGCCCGGTTTCACACTCATTTGGATCGTCTAACGAACGCCACTCAGGGTTAATAACCTGGCCGAATGCTTGGAAAAAGTTATGACCTTCGTCTGCTTTCCATTGAATGTCCTCATGTTCATTAAAGCCGCCGTCAATAACTGCGATGCGCAGTTTTTTGTTTTGATTTGACGTATTTACCGCAGCATTTATTTCACTCGAGCCAAGATTCGTTTGGTAAGGAACATTACTCGGCCATTGGCTTGGATCTTGCGAATGCCAGTAATACATCTGTAAGTAATCTTCATCATTTGGCTCTGATACTGATTGCGTTAATCCACTATCATTACTTTTAACGCTATCAGCTTCACTTTCTTTATCTAACTTTGAACGGTTAATTAATGGTGTAAACGAATGTTTTGGTATCTTTAGCCATTGCTCTTTATTAACTCCTGATAAAGTGTCAGCTTGTTCAGCACAAACAACGGGCGCTAACGCAAGAATTAAACTAGTTAATAATGCTTTTTTCATAATGCTTCCCTTTTACTCTGCGTCGCAAGTAGATGGCGTACCTAGCACACCTACTAATTGGTTTAAAAATTGATAATTGCCGGTAAAAGACCACTTTCCATCGCTAAATTGACCTAGATCATCGTTGCCAATGATGGCTGAAAAAGCGTCGTATTCAGGAATATACTGATATGTTGAGATTGGCAAAGAAGGTGCATCAGCGTTTAGCGCTGCAATTAAATTTAGTGCCGAAAGAATATTATCTGATTGCGCTTGCGCGACTGTCTTTTGTTGAGCTAACGCTTGAATTAACTCACTTTCTGTCATTGTTGAAGATTGATATTGAGTGAGCGCAGTTGATAGCAACTGGTTTTCACCAATGGCATTAGCACTGTCTCTCGCTGTTTGAAGCGTTGCCTGAAACTCTTCAGCGAGTGTTTGTTTTTTGTTCAAGCTTATAGCGCCAGCATAATAAGCTGCTTGAATATATTTAGGTGCGACATTTTCTAAGTCGTCAAATTTAAAAACCTTGCTTTGTTCCTGCCAGATAGTAGCTTCATCGATAACAGCTTCAGCAGAACTATTTGTTAATGTTAAAACAAGTTCAACAGTTGCCTCTTGCCCTTCAACTTCACCAGTTACGGTTAGCCTTGTTTGTTCGTCATTTTCTAGCTCATCAATGGTAATAGTAAGCTGTTGTTCAACTACAGCTGCAGATATATAAGAACGCACAGGTTCAGTAGCAAAAGTATAATTAATACTTTCTGTACTGTTAGTACTTTCATCTAAATCAAGGGTAATTGTTGACTGCTCATCACCAGCAACATTTTGATTTTCAGCTGACGCTAATGAAAGAGAATATGTGATTGGTGTTGGTTGAGGTGTTGGCTCTGGAGTATTGTCATCAGAGCTTGATGACGAACCGCCACCACCACATGCCATTAAAGATAATGAAATAGCGCTAGCTAAAATCACCTTGTTGTATGTTTTAATCATTTGATTTCCCTAGTACGACTTTACGCGTCAAAAAGGTATCAAATGACCAAAACTAAAAAGTACTGACGTATTGTTTCAAAATAACCACAATAAAAATTTACATTTTTTATTTATTATTTTCCTAGCTGCCCAACAAATTGATGATACAAAGAGTTGTCAGGAAAATGTTTATTCAACGCTTGCTTTACCGTGGCTAAGGCTTCACGCGTGTTCAGGTTGTCCTGCACTCTTGCTGCAAAGGCAGCTTCGACGATATTAACCTTTGTTCGCCAAGCGTTGTCAGGCAATAACGCTTTGTTAGACAGTATCGACTTAGCTTCATTTATCAAGGTCTCTGCATAACCAAGTTCATTAGCATTGATCATTATCATTGCTACTTTTAAATCTAAATCAATTTTATAAACTGAATACGATCTCTCAAAACCACTCCATGGTATTAACTTGTAGTACTGAGAAACGCTCGCTATATCGACAGATTGAGAAAATAATGATTGATACCACAAGAGTTCGATACGTTTACGTACTACTGATAACGCCGATTTATCATGCAATACTTCTTGATAGCCTTTAAAATAAATAGGGTTAGGAGAATCAATAGAAGAAACGTTCGCGATAGTGTCTAAATCGGCCATTAGCCCTTGATTTATGATTGCACCATAATCGACATTTTTTCTAGAAGATGTTGTGTTCAGTCGCTGTAAATCACGTTTTATGTTAGCCAGCAGTAACTCTGTATCTTTTGGCGGTGACGTTAGCGTGAGATAGTAGTCCTTAATAGTATTGGCAACTAACCCGACGACAAATGAAGTTCTTTCATTTTCAGCCGATGTTAAATAATAATCAAAATAGCGCTGTGCCACTTTTTGATATTCACCGAACTCACCAGCCGCTTCTAATGTGTTGAGCAAAACGTTCATCGCCTGCAAATATTGTGCACCGGTAATATCGGTATATTGCTCGGCTTGGTTCACCGCTTTTTCAGCGAAAGCTACGCTTTGTTGAGGGTTCGTATATAAATAACCTTTAGCTAACTCTCCATATCTCATTATTAAAACAGGATGATTAGCCCCCAGTACTTTTTCACTGAACTCTATAACAACCCGAGCATGTTGATCTGCAATTTTTGGCTGGTTCAAATGGTTATAGAATCTGACTAGAATCAACTCGCCGCGGGCAATATCATCCAACCCATTATTTTCTCGATGTAAAGCCAATGACTGATTGAGTAGTTTTACCCCTTCATGCAATAGAGGTTCGATATCTTTCTTGAAAACACTGTCATCTCGCTGTTCATAGGGATAAATGGTGTTGTTAGTAAATTCGAGTTCGGTTAGCAATCCCCGAGCTAAGAAGCCTGTTACTTCAGCTTGTTGCTTTAAAGATAAGTTATCCCAATAATGGTCAATCGTACCACGCAGCAAAAGCGTATGTTTGTAACTGCTTTCCACCCTAGCCTTAGAAGTGGTTTGGGTATATTTAATGCCGTCCATGTAACGATGATAAAAAATTGCTTTGGTAATGGAGTCAGGCACAACCTGCTCATCATCAATAAAATTAAGCCGTTTAACCAGTTGATTGGTATCTTCATCAATGAGATCCAAATCAAATAAGTGGGTGACCATTTGAATAAGGTTAGACGCAGCTTCATAGGCAATGTTAGGATCATTTAACCGTTCAACACCGTTGATTACCTTTTTATAAAGTCGACGAGCTTCAACCGTATACCCATTACTGTTGTAATTATTGGCGACGGTTAAAGTTAGCTGGGCGACTGAGTCATGATTTAATCGTTCGTCTTTTAAAATCTCTAATGTATTTTCAAGCAATATTTCAGGGCTAACGTCTGCATCATTATTTTTTTTTCGATCCATTAGTGCCAGTATTTGCGTCAGTTTTTGCGTCATCAAATCTGATTGTTCATTGGCTTTATGCAAACTTTCATTTTGAAAAAATAGCCCAAGCATCAGCCCAACGATAAACACAGTGCCAACAGTCGCACTAAGCGATGCCGCGCGATTTCTAGCAAAAACAAACTTACTAATACGATACCAAGGGCTCGCATTGTATGCCTTTACTACCTTATTCTTAACAAATAGCTCAATGTCTCGCTGTAACTCAAGCACTGACGCATACCGGTCTGTTAACCTTTCAGCGGTAGCCTTAACGACTATGCTGTTTAGCTCTCCAAGATAACGAAAATTGTTAGGTAACGAGGCGACAATTAGTTTTTCCAATATTTTGCCTAATGCATAAATATCGCTCAACGCAGTCGGCCGACTACCAGTAAGTAATTCAGGGCTTGCATAACTCTCGGTTAATGCATTTAAGTACATCGCATAAATAGAATTTTGATCGCTTTCTCTGCTGTTAAACATTCGAGCGATACCAAAATCGAGCACTTTTATTTCATTGTTTTTATCAATAAGAATGTTAGACGGTTTTAAGTCGGCATGAATAACCTGCATTTGATGCGCATGATTAATTGCCAAGCATATATCGCTAAACAGCGCTAATTTTTTGCTTAAAGGCATGGTCGACTGAGCAAACACCTCTTCTATCGTGTTACCGTCGACAAACTCCATAATAATATAGCGCTCACCAGTTTCACTAAGGCCAGCATCAAAGACCTTACCTATATTAGGGTGAGTAAGTTTAGCCATAAAGCCGGCTTCTCGGATAAGCGCTTGTTCACCGACCAGCTCTTCTAGCGAGCGATGTAGTACTTTAATCGCGACCGTTTGTTCGAACTGACCGTCACTTCGATATGCTTTATAAACGCTCCCCATCCCCCCTTGAGCTATTAGCTCCTTGAGGGTAAAAGCAGCAATTGTTTTACCAACAAGATCTCGTTCTGGCTCAAGTATTGTAGAACTTTCTTTAGCAAGCAATGACGACCAAAATTTAGTACCTGATTCTATATGGCGTTGGTCATCACCAATCATCTCCACTAGTTCATCAAATAACTCAGGGCGTTCAGCGCGCACTTGGGTTAAGAATTGATTTTGCTCAACGGGGGATAGAGAAACGGCCTTTATAAAATATTCGTACAACATATGGCTTAACACATCGAATGATTATGGCGCGGTAAGATAGCATTGTTCTTTGATTTTTATAAACTTATTTTCGAACACTAATAGACTTAGCCTATTTGAGTGAGTACATATAGGTTACTCCCAACCCAAACAGCGGGAGCAAGTAAAACAATTGCAGCGTTAGCTTCTAAAAATATTCGATAATTTTAACCGTGGTATTCCGCCTAGTTACCACTCTAAGATAACTAGTTTAGTTGAACCAATAGATTGCGCCATTGAAACGCATAAGTTGCTTTCAATATCTATAGGGTCGGCACAAGCGGAATTAATATCAGGCCCTTGAGTCTCTGTCTTTAGGTTATATGATGAAAAGCTTCCCAAATTATTCTCGTAAATCAAAACATCATCATCTATTAGCCATTTTGAAGTACTAGAAATATCATCGAAAACTTTTGATTCTTGACCAGAGCCGTCATAACGCCATAAACCATCAGCATAAATTTTGAAGTAATAAATATGAGTATCGTTAGTGCCAAGTAAGACAGTTCCCGTAGGACCCAATGCTGCAATGTTACTATTATCGAAGTCTACGTTGGATTGGAAAACTTGTGGGATGTCTTGGCTATACCTAATAAATATCAATTTTTCCTTTGTAAATTCAGGAGAATACCCTTTTAACAAAACTTGATCACTTTCAACTGTTAGGTCGTCCTTAAAATCAATTAACTGTATCCGTCCATCAACTTCTACAGCTAATTTTTTATGGTAATAACTCACGGCCAAGCTATCAATCTCAAGGTTATCACTGAAAGAAGTTAACTGACTAGTTTCTTTCTTATCAATATCATATAGCCACAACTGAGCAATTCCAGTTTCATCTGAAACATAAATAATATACTTGTTTGAATAAAAGCTCGCGATTTTACTATCTACATTTGTTTCAGGAGTGAAATCTATCTGCTTGCCTGATTCCATATCAACCAAAAGAAGATCTCTGTTATAAAAATTACCATTTACGAACGCTACTCCTCCTTTAGCCGTAGTAATGTTATATATGTTACTTTGTATTGGGACGTGGGTTCGTTGTACTTCTTTGTCTTCATCAAAATCGACTATTGTCAGTCCACCGATATGGTTTTTATAAGCTAGCTTTTCTCCATTCCATGCGGTAGAAAAACTCACATTAGTAAGCTTCTCCTTCCACACAGTTTCCCAATCATTCGTAATATCAACCATATGTATTTCGGAGTGTAATCCACCAATACTGGACAAAAGAATGACATAGTTTGAGTTTTTCGCAGTAGCAATGTTATAAATTCCCACCCCGTTAGAACTTTCGTGTTCGATTCTTTGTTTTTGTCCGGTCAACAAATTACCAAGATAAAGTCTGGAGTTTAACCCTCCTAATTCAGCATCTGAAAAGAGGATTTGTTGCTTATTTAGAACGGCTATCGACGATGCAACTGATTCTGGGTTACACGAAAATAATTTAGTATATTTATGATTCTGCCCTTCTCGATCGATATTAACTTTAACAATCTTACAGTGCGAATCATTGTACGATCTTAGTATCAATTCGTCTTTACTGAGCCACGTCGGTTCGCGAAGGTTTCTATCTTCTAACGCTAATATCAAGCTATTAGCGTAATACCTGTCTACAATCTTTATTTTCCAGAATGGTTCACTTACATGCTTAGATGAGTATGCGATTAAATCTTCATCATCGTTGTAAGCTATCTCCATTTTAAAGTTTTTATTTTCTAAAAGTTCAACAAAGTTAGCATTATTCAATAAATTTGGCTTTGGTTTCTCTTGCGGCACCAAATAAGAAGTTGCGATGATAATATGCACCAAGACAACAACAAAAAGCATTAATAGCAAATACTTAGATTGAAAAACGAACTTTTTTGGTGAACTTTTTTCTGGTTGCTTACCGTTCGAATTAACACTATCAGGGCCTTGTACAACTAATTCTTCTGTTAAGAGTTCAAGCTCAACTTTTTCATCGTCAGGAGCGCATGGTACGTCCTTTATGTTTTCGACCTCTAAATCAAAAGTGTACCCCTTTTTTGGGGTATTTTTTATAATAGAACCTTCGATACCTAGCTTTCTAAGTTTTGTTCGCAGCAAAGAGACAACACGACTGAGAGAGTTTTCACCCGCTTCACTACTACGCCAGTGTCGCAAAAAATCCTCATAACTGATTAAGGTTTTCGGCTTAGTAACAAGTAAGCTTAAGACGGTACATTCAAGGTTATCTAACTTTATTTTTTGGACATCAGAAGTGTAATCAAGTGAATTAACAGTTGAATTTACACTATCAAACTTGACACGTCCTTCCAGGATAAAGCAAGACAAAACAATACCTTACGGTAATAAAAAAACTATATAAAAACTTTATAATAGTTTTATAAATACTTCAAGGTAAAATGAAAATATAAATCTAACGCAATTAACAAGCACTTAACATGGAGTTAACTATGACCAATAAAAATCGCTTAATTATAACTACCGCTTTATTCGCCGTTTTTGCTGCAAAAGCAAATGCAAATCCCTTATTTGATATTTTTAAAAATTTTCAAAATTGGATCATTACGGAAAGTATCACACAAGCAAACAATGGGAACTCTCCTACAGCACAAAACAATCCAATCTGTAAAGATTTTCCTTTTTGTACTGCCGTTGTGCCTGGTTCACCCGTAGAAACAGAAAATGACGACAAAGAAGAATAAACACACCCCATATATTCATTTTGATAAGATGGAACATACCTATGGAACGTAAGGATTTAGAACAGCTGTTAAAAACTACGTTTACAAAAGCCTATAGTATGGGAAAAATTGACTCTAGAGATGGAGTTCATATCAATGTCGACGTGCTTTTTGAGCACTTTTTGGCTACTGAAGATTTACTAGAACTAAAAAACGAACAAAAAAATCAAAATATAATGTCGTTTAAACCTCTAATGGTAAGTTCATCGCCCCCAAACTAACCTCACAACACAGAAACACTCAAAAGTGTCACTGGAGTTTAGAAAACTTCATTAGAAAAGAGCCTGAAATTCAGGCTCTTTTCGTATATTGAATAATAGTCATTTCTTGCCTGACTATGTTAAGCTAAAGTAAATATGTGTGTTGGGTTTTTAATGGGGTTGAAAGTTGGTTCAAATATCACTTGAAAGTGAATTATTGTCTGTTTTGAACAGCAAAAATTCAGATAATTTTGTAAAAGAAGAGCAGTACAGTTACAAATCCATTTTTTTGGCACAAATCGTTTCTGATGATACCAACCCTAGATTTTTACCTGCGATCACTATTTCTGATATCCATGCATATCAGTTTGTTTCTAGGCAGTTATCAAAACAGCAATTGATGAATATATACAATGCTAATGGAAAAGTGCTTATTGGCAAGGCATGCATGGTTAACTGCTGTAAATACGGTTCGATTGAATGGAAAAAAGCAAATCAAACCATAGAATCGATCATTGAACTTGCCGACAACGTCGCAGTTTCCGAAATTATCCAAGTTCCGACGATTTATCCAATAGAAGATAACGCCTATCGAATATTGACTGGCCACAGACGTTTTTTCGCCATGGTATACAACGACGGCATAGACGGCGCAGCACATTTTAAAGTTTATGAATCTAAACCTTTATTGTTAAAAACAAAGCAGTTTCAAGAAAATGCAAGCCGTGAGGAATTACCTCAATACGGTAAACTTAAAGCCTTCCAAGACGCACTAAGAGAAGTAGAAATATTAAATCAATCCAAAAAGCGCTTAGGACAAAAGGCATTAACAGTAAGAGATTCAGCAAGTCTACTGGGCATTTCCATGGGTGCTTACGATAATTACAATGTGTTAACTCGATATCCTGCGGTTATTGACTCATTTGAAAATGGAAATTCGGAACCCTTAGTAACAATAAAAAAGTTGATACTAAGAACGGAAAAAGCGTATAAAAAGAAACATAATATAAGCAAGCTAAACGTCCACGATAAAAAAGAGATAAATACAAAGCTTGCCGCCTTCTTTAACCCTAAGGATAAATCGGTCAAACTCGCTGATCTAACGTCTTCAAAAGGCGCTAAAGATGACCATTACAAAATTGGTAAAATTGAGTCACCTTACATTATTGAAACGCTCTTAAAAGGTAATGTTTGTGACATCGATTGTGGTGTCGATTGGGACTCTGTCAATTGGCAAGACCCTACAGAGCTTAATGAGTCATTAAGAACATTAATCTCTTACTTAAGTGAAAATGACCCAACAAAGAAGCAAGACGAGACCTGAAAGTGTGATAAACGTTTGTAACAGAGAGTTCACTGTTAAGATTGAGGCATGTTGAAGTAAAAAACATGCCACTCAATTTATTTACACAACAACAAGTACCCAATGATAAACATCAATTTTTAACTCAGCAGAGTATATGGCAACACGAAACACTGCCAATTACATTGTGCCTGAGTAACTACCATATTGAGCAATTTTCATCATCCCTATTCAAGCTTTACAACGTGGTAGCGCCAGATAGAATTTTGCAAGCGGTTAATAAACGCCAAGCAGAATACTTAGCAGGAAGGATCTGTGTACAGCAAAATATGCAATTTACCTTCCCAGGAACACGTAATACAACAGTAGGGGTTGGTAAAAATCGAGCGCCGCTGTGGCCAAATGGCATTGTTGGCTCTGTTACTCATGCTTCTAATGTGGCTGCTGCAGTGATAGGCCCCAGTGACAAATGTCGTTATTTAGGCATTGATATCGAGGACTTAATCTCTGAAAGTACACAAAAAGAGATAGCTGACCAAATACATACTGAGAAAGAAAGCGCGATAATGTTGCAAGCTGGCCTCAGCCCAATCGTCGCAACAACGTTAATTTTCTCGGCAAAAGAAGCGCTTTATAAGGCGCTTTTTCCAAGTGTAAATCAATTTTTCGGCTTCGAAGTAGCAACCGTTTCTGAAGTTTCGCTGTCTAACGCAACATTATCAATATCGATTGATAATAGGTTTGCAGAGCAACATTCGCTCTCCAATAATTACACCTGCCACTTTGCACTATTTGAACAGCACCTAATCACGTTAATTTATTAAAAAAGTTTGTCCTTAGAAATCTATATCTGGTTTGCCTGTCTAATATTTTTGACATTAGCGACAACGAATTTCTTTTCCATGACTACCGCCTACATAGGTATAGGGCCAAGTAGCGGCAATTAGACTACTGTAACCCTAAGAGTAACAGCGCTAGTCATTTTTTACGTTTACTTGTGTTAAATCGAATTCTTGCCACCTTTAAACATGTAATTCATATTGCTAACGACAAGGTAAAGTTTTTTGTTAATGTATTCATTCGCTATCACATCACTTATTAACATACTCAAGACTCAAGAGTGTCAGGTATTTTCATTAAATAAGCCAAAACGATAAACGTAATAATGATTAAAATAGTAAAAATGTCCAATTCACTTCTACTTTTACAAATACCAAAGCCGATAAAGTCAAATTGATTCAAAATTTACACTAAAGTCCAACTTACTTGGAAAAAGAGTTAATGGTTCAACTTTTCAGAGCCGCCAACACAATAAATGATCACGCGTTTATCAAGTTTCATTGTTTAAGGTTATCGACTGATGCAAATTTCGCTCACGCGTGAGACTTTTTGATGATGTGAGTTACCTACGAGTTTCTACCCTTTAAATTCACAAACAATTGAATCTCTCAATAGATATGTTTAATCAAGGTTCATTAAAACTAACTTACGTACCTTAAATACAGTCAATGGCTTACAAAACTCGTTTAAGTTTTTGCTGGCCGAACGCTTTACTTCCCAGCAGAGGCTACACGTTCGGCAATGGTAAGTAGAACTACGATTTCACTTTGACAAACTTGAGTGTCATGCGATCTGACTCTCCAATAGCCGCATATTTTTGCTTAGTTTCGTCACTGGTGTTTAATACTGGAGGTAATGTCCAAACGCCTTTTTCATAACCACCTTTGTCTTTAGGATTAGCGTTAATTTCGGATGTCTTAACCAATTTAAAACCTTGGGCTTCAACCAAACGAATAAGCTCAGACTCTTTAAAGCGACCTTTTTTGGCTGCCTGCTCTATAGTTCCCTCATAATCTTCACCAATTCGGTGTTGGACAATGGCCAAAACACCATCAGGTTTCAACATTTGCCAACTTTGCTCCAATCCTTCTGCAATCCGACCTTGATTTTGCCAATTGTGCATAGTTCGAGCAATAAAGACGACATCAACAGTTTCTTTGTCTATACCTAACCCACCAGTTTTTGGGATCCATGAAGCAATGGCATTTTTCCCGTATAGAGCTTCATTTTGTTTTATCTTTTCTGGATACTCTCGCAATATTTTTGCCCATTCAGGATCATCAGGGAAACGTTTAGCGTAGAAGTCAGGATCGTGGTTTAATCCAATGTAAGTGCCTTTATCTTTCAATAATGGCGCCAAAATACGCGTATACCACCCTCCGCCAGGAGCAACTTCAGCTACAACAGAATCACTTTTAATATCGAAGAATTTCAACACTTGTTCTGGATTGCGATATTCGTCTCGAACTTGATCTGCTTCGGTTCTATACGCGTTGTCATTAACCGCTTGCCATACCGTATCTTTGTCTCCAGCGATAAGCTGTAAAGGAGTTAGAGTTATTGCCACAATGGCATACGCTATCAATTTAATTTTCATTTTGTCCTCAAAAGGCTTCTTTCGTTGTTGTAAATAACACTTTAGACTGAGTCAATAGGGTTGAGTTACCCATTAACTGCACGCTTTTCATCTATCGCTGGCATCGATAAAATTTCTCCATCGAGCAACTTCAACTGAGTAGTTGCCCTATCAGCATATTGTGCCTCATGAGTTACCATACAAATCGTTGTACCGCTTTTGTTAAGCTCGTCTAAAACGTCCATAATTTGATCGCCAGTATTTGAGTCTAAGTTTCCAGTCGCCTCATCGACGAGTAAAATAGCAGGCTCTGCAACTAACGCTCGTGCTATTGCGATTCGTTGTTGTTGTCCACCTGATAGTTGATTCGGCTTATGCTGGGCACGATGATCCATTTTGACTAAACTCAAACATTCGTTTACTCGTTTTTCCATCTCTGCTTGACTCAACTTCTCTTTTCTATATCTCAATGGCAGCGCCACATTGTCAAAAACAGATAATTCATCAATTAAATTAAAAGACTGGAAAATAAACCCAATTTTACTATTTCGAATTTCAGCGGCTTCGTCCAACGTTAGGTTTGATACATCAACACCTTCAATAAAATACTCGCCACCGGTAGGCTCATCCAATAAGCCGATAAGAGAAAGTAAAGTCGATTTACCACACCCAGAAGGACCAGAAATAGATACATAGTCCCCTGAAGATATCGTTAAATTAACGTCTTTTAAGGCGTGAGTATCCATTTCTTCCGTTTCAAAGACTTTACTGATATTTTTCATTTGTAGTTTAATTTGGCTCATAGTCAGGATTTCCTGTTCAATTTATTCTTATTTACGATTTAATAATTAGTTGTTCAGCAGTCATTTTTAAGTTCGACACATCAGAGATAATAAATGCATCGTTTGGCTGTGCCCCTGAAACAATTTCGATGTATCGTCCCGCTTGACGCCCCAATTTTACTGGCTGCAATTGTGCGGTAGAAGCTTCGTTGTCGATCCTATAGAGCGAAATATCACTAAAAGGCTTAACATTCGCCGGGCGCTTAATATAAACAACTTGCTGTAATTTCTCGGCAATAATTGTCGCATCAACATTTAACTGCGGCCTTGCACTGTCAGGTAAGTCTTGTGGTAAGGCAATTTCAACTTCAACCATATTGTTCTGCACAATTGGATCGATGCGAGTAACCTTTCCTTCAATTTTGTCTCTTCTGGTATCGATCATCGCGATTTGTCCAACAGCAACTTGAAGAACTTGGCTTTGCGGAACTTGAACTAAAGCGATCAGGTCTTTAACGCTACCAATCAATGCGATTTCTTGCCCCGCCACCAGACTTTGTCCTAATTCGACGGATAAACGCTGTAATACGCCATCAAAACCTGCTTTTACCTCCAAGGCGTCTAACCGAGTTTGTCTGATATTCAACTGGCCTTGCTGCTGTTTAATTCGTTCCTTCTGAATGTTAACTGATTCATTATGCACTAATTTTAATTGTTCAATACGAGTTTGAAGAATATCAATACGCTTCGCCAATTGCTTTTCATTAACAACTGACTCTTGGAATGTAAGCTGCGAAACAATCCCTTCTTCAACCAAGTCTTCTTCTGCTTGCCTCTTTAACGAAGCTGTTTCATAAAGCGCAGAAAGTTCAGCTAAACTAGCATTCTCGTTCAACATTTCACGTTGGTTATTAAGTTTTAACTGACGCAGATTTGCTTTGATTTGCGCTAATTCTTGCTGTGCATTTTCAACTTCTTGCATCAGCTCAGTATTTTCAAGCCTAACAATCACACTGTTTGCAGTAACCTGAGCCCCAGGTTTTAACACAATTTCTTTGACCGTGGCAGCTGACAATGTCGTTAGCAACTGTTGCTTATGTGAACTTAATACACCAAACCCTTCAGTGATTACATCTAAGTCTCCTTTGGCGACCCGCTCAATCAGCAGGTTATCTCGAGATACAGCTACACCGCCTGACGTGCGCATAGCTAACAAGACTAAGCCCACTATAACAACAAGTATGCCGCCAATTTGTACTTTCTTATTTTGCAAAAAAGTACCTTGCTTTTTTTTGGCTTTGACTACGTCCATTATTTTATTCCTATCTAATTGATACCTATTAATGCAAGGACTAATGGCCTAATTATCGCCACGTAAAATACGGATGACAGGCGTATTAATGATGGCTCTTAGCGGCCAATAACACGCAAACAGCGTCATCACACAAATTAGCACCAGAGTTAGCACAAACAGGCTAATAAGCTGTACGTTAACGTAATTAACGACAAGCTCAGCATAACTAACATACAAAGCTAGCATTACGACGATACTCAATAGTATGCCCACCAGTACTGCACCGGTATTGTCCTTGACGATAAGCGAAACAACGTCAAGTCGTTTAGCACCAATCGCGAGCCTAGTCCCTAATTCAAACCTTCTCATTTGAGTTGAGTAGTTGATAACGCCGTAAAGACCAATAGTCGCAAGTAAAAAGGTTAATGTTGCTAGTACCATACTGGTAATTGCTGTCGTGTATTGAGTAAACAATATTTGATATCTGCGCTCGTCCAATGTGTGTAAGCGCATCAAATCTAATCGACTACTGACACCTTGCAGCACTTGAACAACTGATTCACGCGCTAGCGTTTGATTAGGCTTTAATTTAATCAAATATTCTGGCCATAAAGAAGAAACCATATATGAGCGCATCGGAATATCTTTAGCGCCAGGCATTTGAACACCCTTGACTACGCCAACGATAGTGTAAAGCTCTTTCATTATTTCAATTTTCAGGCCTATAGCGCTACCATTTCCTGCAATATGCTCGGCATAAACATCGTTGATAATAAGTACATTATTTCGCGACTTGATGTCAGAAGCGGTAAAGAAGTCCCCCTCTATCAACGGCTGTTCTACCATTTGAAAGTAACGTTCATCAACGGGTCGTGTACTAATTTCCAAATGCTCCTGCGTTGCTTCAACAACTTGCGCAAATCGGTTACCGTCAACAAAGACAGGCAAAGGTGTCATGGATTGTGTTACGTCAGCGACCTGCGGTAATGCTGACAAGTTAGTTTTTACTTCATCAATAATTGCCTTTTCTTGCTCTCGAGTTAGCTCTCTAAATCCATTAATTTTCATGTAAAGTACTGAGATATTCTCAGTTTCAAAACCCAACGGATTGTTAATAACTTTCAATGAGTCTCGAATTAGGCCCATGTTGATAAAGACCAAAATAGTGACAATAGTCACCTGTGAAATGACCAACCATTTTCGAACATTTTTGGACACCTGAATACCTGTACCTTTACCACTGGATTGCAGTGATGCATTAAGTACGCGGTAATTAATCATATTGGCAGACAGGCGAGCAAAAAACAAACCGAGAAACACAGCAATTAATATTGCTGAACCAAAGGTCGTCGCATTCAAGGAAAGTTCCTCTACTCGCGCAATTCGCTCTGCTAAAAATTGTTGTAATACCCAAAAACCCGCCGTCGCAATAATAAGAGCGACAATAACAGAAATAAAAACAACGAGCCCTGATTGCGCCAATAATGTTTTAAACATATGGCTTCTACTAGCACCAAATGCAGCTTGGATGGCAAGTTGTCTTCTCTGCTCAGCCGTTCGGGACATAAACAAATTGGTAATATTTGCACAAGCCACTAAAACTAAACCAATAACACCTGCGAGCAACATTAATACAGTGCTTTGATTATCTCCCAGGATAGCTTCTTTTAGCGGTTGAATTTCTAGCTTTTTTGACCACCCTTTTAAGTGCGCAAAACCTGCAACATTTTCTTGCCACACATCGTTATGCAGTGTAGTTAAACTTTGTTCAGCTTGTAGAACACTTACAGAATTATTTAACTTACCAACGAGTACACGTCTTGAGCTTACAAAACGCCATGAATCTCTGCTTGTTGAAGGTGTAACATTATAGTCCCAAGGGATAAAAACGTCCGTCGTTGCACCTTTAGAAAAAATTTGTGGTTCAACATACGATTTTGCTAAAACGCCGATAACTTTAAATGTATCGCCATTAATGGTAACGGATTGGTTTAAAATATCATTATCTTTATCAAACTCTTTTACCCAAGTGTCATAGCTCAATACAGCAACAGGGTTATAAGTATCTAATCCTTCTGTTTCTTCAAATACTCGACCAACGGCGATATTATTACCAAATAAATCAAACCACTCAGGTGTCACATAAGTTGCAGCTACATTTGGTTGGGTCGGTAAAGAACTAATTGCTCCCTCACCGTAATACAACATCGCTATTTGGCTAAACTGTTGTTGTTTTTTGTACATGTCAACTAAACTGGGATAAGCATAACGCCCTTTTCGACTCTCTCCCTGTTCATTGATATCAATGGTGTTTAGTTTGTAGAGCTGATGTTGGTCTTTATAAGGCAAGGGTTTAAAGATAACTAAATCTGCCAATGTTAAAATACATAAAAGTGCCCCTAAGGTTAAGCCTAAGGTACTAACAATCGTAAACAAAAAGCCTTTTTTGGCACGCAAGCCTGCCCACGCCTCTTTTAATAGATAAATACTATGGTTCATCCACTCAATCCTTTTGATACTTTACGGTATTTCAATCTTTTATATGCAGCTTGGTAAACCACTTAAGAGATCTATTTATCCGCAATAAGCATACTATTTTAAGTTTTATTGTAATTTACATTTTTATTAAAACATTCAATTGCTGGCTTTTCAGTTTCAACTTCTAGATAAGCGTTCACCTATTTGTCCATTTCATCAGAAGTGATGTAATCCACAACCTGATAACATTAAATGTGTTCTAGCGAAAAAACTTGCGAAAAAGAGTCTAATCACTATGGTTTTCAGTGTTAATTCATATTGCTCCTATCACGGGGCAATTTATATTGACTATCGCTAAATAAACTGAATTTACTATCGTTATTGAGATATAAAAATTTCATTTACTAGCTCAAGCATACGTTGAGGTTGACTATCAATAAAAAAGTGATCGCCCTCTATCTTATGTACTTCACAGTTTGAAGTGAAGTGTTGTTGCCAACTTTTTACATCTTTAAATATTACTGAATCGTCACGTGTTCCATACAGTACATGTGCCTTAGTATTCAGTTGTCGTTTATTACCAGCATAATTATCTACGATCTTAAAATCTGCTCGTATCGCAGGTAAAAATATTTCGATTAACTCCCTATTTTCTAAAACCTGTTCAGGTGTTCCTCCCATATCTCGGAGCTTTTCAATAAATTGTGACTCAGGCAAATTATAAATCGGCGCTACATTTCGTTCAGCTGATGGCGCAGGACTGCCCGAAGCAATAAAGTGAGTTGGAGGAGCAACCCCTCTATCCGTTAATTTTAACCCCACTTCAAAGGCAACTCTCGCACCTAAACTATGTCCTAAAAGAGCATATTTTCCATAAATGACTGACGCGATGTTGTCAGCAATCTCAGACGTTAATCTATCCATGCAATCGATTGGCTCTTCTGCAAGTCGGCATGCTCTTCCCGGTGTTTGTACTCCCAGAACAGTGACAGAACTTGGCAAATAATTGTGCCAATTAGCAAACGTAGAAGCGTTACCTCCAGCATATGGAAAACAAAACAGCGTCATATCTTGCGTGTTCGTTTTAGTATAACTAGAAAACCATTTTGACTTCATTATATTTTGATATCCTTACTCGAATGCAATACGGGAAGATCAGTTTCCGGTATACAAATTTTTTCTGCTGAATTAATGATTTCAGCGATATTGGCTACATGATTACCTGCTAAAATTGAAAAATGATTGCCATTTATCTTGTGCAGTTCAATCAGCGCTGTAGATAATAATTGCCAACTATTCTTATTAATACTGATATCTATACCTTTGCTGTCTTCAGTTGCACAAACCAAAATCATGCTTACAGGTTTAGAAAGTTTTGTCGGTTTGTATTTAAGGTAACAATTTTCATTCGCCAAATAAACTCTAAAAAACGAATTTATTTGTTGCTCTGTAATATCAACTCCCTGAATCGTGCATTGTTCGGCAATTGCTTTTGCAAATGGTTCAATCGATATCGTTTTTCTATTTTCAGTATCGATATCAAGATCTACTTGATATAAATTAGACATCGCAGCACACATAGAACGGAATAAATCAGTTTGCTTGTACTCTCTTTGTTGCTGAACAATTGCAGGGGCTAAAGAGTCTATCAATATCATTGATTCCACTTCTTCACCCTGTGCAAGTAGCTGATTCACCATTTCATAAACCACCGCACCACCAAAAGAGTACCCAGTTAATCGATAAGGCCCGTGAGGTTGGATGGTTTTCAGTGCTTTGATATTTTCTCTCGCGGTATCCTCAATTGACGTTAATGGTTCTTGTCCGGGAACTAACCCGACCCCTTGTAACCCATAAAATGGCTGCTCTGGTCCGAGTGCGTCACTTAAGAGCTTAAAGGACAAAATATTGCCTCCTGCTCCTGGTACAGCAAACACAGGCGTTTTATCACCCTTCGCTTGAATTGGTACCGCCAAACTTAATTCACTATCGTTATTCGATGTAATCAAAGATGTAAATTCCGCAATACAAGACTCAGTAAACAATGATGCTAATGGAATTGACTTGTCATACGCTTTATTAATTTTGGCCATTAAATTAACGGCGAGCAATGAGTGGCCACCACGTTCAAAAAAGTTATCGTATATGCCCAGTTCCCCAGCGGGTATCCCTAATACAGACGACCATATCTCCACTAACTGAGCTTCCACAGCATTACGTGCTGCCACATAAGTTTCACTCGACGTTAAGCTCACTTCCTTGCTC